>JAUIKF010000007.1 GCA_030430575.1 Bacteroidia bacterium
GTATAAGCATGACCTTGGGTTTCTTTTGTTTTAACAATCGAAGTGTTACCCCAAATGTCATGCTTTTTCCTTTAAAATCCCACTATACTCCCTGAGTATCAAGACCTTAGATAAAGAACTCACGTTAGAATTAAGGTAAAAAGGAGTGAATAGTATATGGCTGTTTATTGAATGATGACTTTTCTTGTGAGTTGTCTATTCCCTGTAGTTAAGGAGAGGAAATAGGTGCCTGCTTCAAGATGAGATATTTCTAAAGATTCTTTGACTAAGCCTGGAATGCCTTTAGATTCTTTTTTGATCAATTCCCTCCCTATTATGTCAAAAAGGCTAATACTCGTTTCTCCTATTTCATGGAGGGAATAAGTGATGTTTAGTAGATCTGAGGTAGGATTTGGGAAAATAGAAAGGACTAAGTCTTCTGCTAGGAGGTCCAGGTTGAGGGCTATTGATTGGTCTATTAAGGAATAAAAGGTGATGGTCGTTCCATCTGTCTCTATGAAGTGATAGTTTAATATGGGGTAGTGAATACCGGGTTTAAACCATTGATACCGAATTTCTGTGTGGCGACGAAATACCCCCATGTCTGAGGAGTCTATAAATGTAGCTTCGGTTTTTACCCGTAGAATATTAGTTAAAGAGCCATATGGTAATACAAGTGTTCCATAAGCATCTGCATGTACTAAAGTAGATCCATATCTAACACTGTCATTCCCTGCGGATGGAACTGGACCGCTAAACTGATCAATTAAAGTATCGCCATAGGTAAAAGGATATGTTAAAATACGTCTAGGGTTTTCGGAAAAATTATCTTCGAAGACTCCTCCACCTATGAAAGTAAATGAATCGGCATTAACAAGATAATAATATTCGAAAAAGCCGAATTCATATCCAATATTTGCACTAGGATATAAATTTGAATTGGGGAGTGTACTAGGTGCTTCCAAAGCAATCGTCAAGGTATCTGCAGTGTCAATCACCATAATGGAAAAATCCCAAATAGCATTTGGGCCAGCTGGACCAGCAATGAATGTATCTGGAAGATTTGGTGCATACAAAAGGAAACGGTCACCCACTTGGGGATTGGAATTGCTCGATGTCAGGATAGGCACCTGGGCAAAAACACTAGTAGAAAGAAACAGAAAGAAAAGGACTTGTAGAAGAAGTTTCATGCTAATGGGATTGGTGAAAAATTAGTGCAAAATTTAGGTTCTAATTTAACCTCTAATCCTCCAAAAAACAACTCTCGAACCCATCAAACTCCCGAACAATCAAAGCTTTTCCAAATGCGTCACATCATTGATCTTTTCGGCCTGAACCTTTCCATTGGGATAAAATCGCAGCACATTAAGACCTGTATTACTATGGCTAAATTTACTCATTTGATCCATCCCATACCCTAGCAATTGACTCAGGACAATACGGCTCGTGCGACCATGAGAGCAAACCAGTATGCGCTGCCCTTGGTGCGCTTTGGCTACCCGCTCAAAAAACGGTTGAATTCTATTCCATGCCTCCTCAGGGGATTCTCCCCCCCTTATTTTTCTGTGAAATTGTCCTGCCGCCCAATCAGCTTTTAACTGCGTAAATTCTTCATTCATCTCAGGCGTAGGCTTTTTCCCTTCCATCCATCCCCACCGAAATTCATCTATCGCTGGATCTGCCTGGAGTTGATATCCTGATTCTTCCCAAGGTGCGAGGGTCTGGTAAGTCCGCTTGAGGCTACTGACGTAGACTGCGTCAAAACGCGTCTGATGATAATGCGCATAAAAAGCCTCAGCCTGTGCTCTGCCTTTGGCATTGAGGTCTGAGTCTATGCCACCGCCTTGGACGATGCCTTGAATATTGTAATCTGTCTGGCCGTGTCTGATGAGGTATAAAAGCATGGAGAGAATTAAGAATGAAGAATTAAAAATGGAGAAGGGAACAGAGAGCAGAAATCTTTTCCCTGTTCCCACAGCGCTGCGATCCTATTTCCTTACGCAAATACTTTGATTTCTTCGTACAGCGTTCCTCGCTCAATCGCCTGATAGCCAGCACTTTCTATGAGGTCAACTAATTGATCTGTTGAAAGGGCGGGATTTTGCTCTTCAGAGCCGGCCATGGTATAGATCTTAGTCGTGTCATCGATGGTCCCATCTACATCATCTACACCATAAGAAAGAGCAATCTGGGCCGTATGCCGTCCGATCATCGGCCAATAGGCCTTTATATGATCAAAATTATCCAGATAAATTCGGCCAATGGCGTAGTTGCGCAAGTCTTCGATCACGGAGACTTCGGGCAAGTGGGATAACTCGTTATTTTGGTTGCGAAATTTGAGGGGAATAAAGGTCTGAAAACCACCTGTGAGGTCTTGTAATTCGCGTAGGCGGCGCATGTGGTCCACTCGATGGGCAAAGGTTTCGATATGGCCATATAGCATGGTTGCATTGGTGCGGAGCCCTAGTTCATGGGCCACCTGATGTAGGTCAAGCCATCCTTTGGAAGATACTTTTCCGCCTGCTATTTTGTCCCGTACTTCTTCATCAAATATCTCTGCCCCACCGCCAGGAATCGAGTTCAGCCCTGCGGCAATCAAACGTTCCATGCCTTCTTGGTAGCTCACTTTCGCCTTTTTAAAGATATAATGAAACTCTACGGGGGTCAGGGCCTTGACATGCAAATCAGGCCTATGCGCTTTTATCGCACTAAAAAGCCGCTCATAGAATTCGAGGTCATATTGCGGCAATACCCCTCCCACGATATGGACTTCTGTCACAGGCTGATCGTCGTACGCTTTGACCATGTCCATGATTTCGTCAAATTCATACTCCCAGCCGTCGCTCCGCTTCTTGATTTTGCGGGAATAGGAGCAGAAAGCGCAGTCATAAATGCAGACGTTGGTCGGTTCGAGGTGAAAATTGCGATTGAAATAGGTGCGCTTGCCGTGGCGAGCCGTTCGGATATGATGGGCCAGCATACCCAGGTAGCCAAGGGAGCCATTCTCATACAGCCAAAGGCATTCTTCATCCGTGATGCGAACGCCAGAGAGTACTTTCTGGGTGATGGTGTTTTGAGACGTTGTGAGGGCATTTTCGTGCCCGAGATAAGCAATTAATTCCATACATCCATAAATTCATTATCAGCCAAAATGTTGGCTTGCGCCGAAATTAATAAAAAAAGCCTTCGATGCATCGAAGGCTTTTTAGAAAGAAGTTTTAATACCGTAATTTTATTTACTCAGAACGATGTTCCCTGTTTCTGTAATTCTTGTGAGTTCATTCCCTTCAGTCTCTATTCTATAATCTGACACACTGAATCTTTGGGCGTCTTTTGATGACTCATCAATCGTATAGGTAATTGGGTTAATGTATGGGAAGGGACTTTGGTAAATGATGGTAATCGTCTGAGCATCCTCATCCATTGTATAGCTAAAATTAACAGCTAATGGAATGCCACTAAAGGTAGTGTTAAGAACACCATCTCCATCATCTTCAAAAGTCATGGTGCCTGTATTGGGATCAAAGGTGCCATCAAATGTATAAATAGCAGAATCTCCTATGACTGTATTAACAACAACACTTCGATTTTGATACTCATGAGTGGTTACGTTCCATTTTCCATTTGAACTGATAAGAAAATCATCCGAGGAATTGTCACAACTGATCATAGACAATGTTAAAATGGCAATTAGGGAGCTGATAAATAGGTTTTTCATGATATGTAAATATTAAGGATGGAGAATTAAGTAAACGTCATCAACGGTGTAATTTTTCTAAGATAGCAAAAAGCCCTCGCATTAGCGAAGGCTTTTGAAATAATATATTTCAATTATTTAATTTTTGTTCAAGACTACGGTACCATTCTCACTGATTTTGGTTGTCACGTCCCCTGTAGTTGTTTCTGAAGAGTTGGATACACTGTAACGTTGTACATCTTTAGTAGACTCAGTGATGTCAAATACGATAGTCGAATCTAGCAAACCACCTGTGAATATGATGGTAATAGTTTCCGCATCTTCATCTATCGTATAGGTGAATGGAAATGGAAAGGTATCAGTACCATCACTCATGGTGAAAACGCCTGTTCCGTCTTTTGTAAAGGTCATGGTGCTTCCGCTATTGGCAGGCACGTCAATTTCGGTCTCTGTTGTGTCATTAGAGGTAGGCGAGTTGTTGATGACAATATGGGTGTAGTCAAATGTCTCGATACTCCACTCTCCATCAGCTTTGATGAGGAATTTTTCTGTGTCAGCACAGCTTGTCATAGCGAAAGCCAACATGGCTAGGAGGGCTAATCTGAATAGATTTTTCATAATGCGTTGAAAAGGTTGAAATAGGTTAAAAATAGTTAGTTGTTAAAATGCCCGGCGAAAGTATGATTAATTTCTGAATTAGAAAATAACCGTACGGGGCCATATACGAGGAAAGAGGAGAAATGGTGTGCTTTGTTGAAAATTTTGCATTTATTCTTCCTTTTTTGTCACTTTGCACTCCTTTTTTTCCACAGATGAATTACCAAAATCACCTTAAGCACGAAATATTTACGCACTTGCGAGCCGTCAGCAAAAAGCTGGAGGTGCGGAGTTATGTCATTGGTGGATATGTCAGAGACTTATTGCTTGACAGACCTAGCAAAGACATAGATATTGTCGTGGAAGGGAGAGGGGTAGAACTAGCGAAAGCTTTTGCGAAAGCTGTAGGTGCGGGCGATATTGTGGTGTATGAGAACTTTGGTACAGCGATGGTCAAGTTAGATGATTATGAGGTGGAATTTGTGGGAGCCAGAAAAGAGAGCTACCGCAGAGACTCTCGAAAACCTATCGTCGAGGAGGGAACGCTCAAAGACGATCAACTCCGCCGAGATTTTACCATCAATGCCTTGTCCATTTCCCTAAATAAAGAAGACTTCGGACATCTTTTTGACCCGTTTGATGGAATAAAGGATTTGGAAAGTGGTATGCTCCGTACACCTACTGATCCAAACATAACCTTCTCAGATGACCCTTTGAGAATGATGCGGGCTATCCGATTTGCCACACAATTAGGCTTCAGAATAGCAGATGAAACCTATGGTGCGATAGGCAAAAATAAGGAACGCATCAAGATCGTCTCCCAGGAACGGATCACCGATGAACTCAACAAAATCGTCTTAGCTCAGAAACCTTCTATAGGTTTTGACTTGTTGTTAAAAACGGGATTATTGCCTGTGATTTTCCCCGAATTGGCAGCGATGAAAGGTGTCGAATACCGCGATGGCCGTGGCCACAAGGACAATTTCTACCACACGATCCAGGTCCTGGATCAGGTAGCTGAAATCTCCAATGACCTGTGGTTGCGATGGGTGGCCATCCTCCATGATATTGCCAAGCCGCTGTGCAAGCGCTATGAGCCGCAGGCGGGCTGGACCTTCCATGGCCATGAAGACCGAGGTGCGCGCATGGTGCCCAAGATTTTTCGGCGGATGAAATTGCCGATGAATGAGAAGATGAAATATGTGGAGAAATTGGTGCGGCTGCACCAGCGACCTATCGCCTTGGTGACAGAAGAAGTTACAGATAGTGCTATTCGAAGGATTGTAGTAGAGGCGGGCGATGACCTCAACGACCTTTTGGACTTTTGTAGAAGTGATATCACCTCAAAAAATGAGGCGAAAGTAAGGCGTTTCCGCAAAAACTATGAAGTACTAGAGAAGCGCATCCACGAAGTCGAAGAACGCGACCAACTGCGCAACTGGCAGCCACCGGTTACCGGTGATATGATCATGGAGACTTTTCAGATTCGCCCTAGCCGAAAGGTGGGGCTGATCAAAAACGCTATTCGCGAAGCGATCCTCGATGGCATCATTCCCAATGATCAGGAAGCGGCGATCCAGTACATGCACGAAGTGGCGAAGAAATATTTATAGAAAGTAAAAAGTAAAAATAACAAACAAGGAAGTGATAAGGTCTGATTTATTGTCTATCTCAAATCTTCCCTTTATACTTCCTTGTTTCTTGTTAAATATTTTTACTTTCCTTTACTAAAACCCAAACCCTGCCTTCACCACAATCAATCCATTGTTCAACGGATTTTCCTCCGAAACAGCATAAGCGACACTCAGCACCACGGCATCCAATGGCGCAATCCACAGCCCGCCCCCATATCCTTGATGCCAGTTGTCTGAGTCCTCTCCATCCATCCACACACGACCATTATCCATAAAGAATAAGCTTCCCAAGGTAAATGGAAGGGCAAGCCCTCTCACCGTGCCAAAGCGTGTACGCAATTCCACATTGGCGTAGGCAGCGCTACGGCCCGCAAAGCGGTTGTTACGGTATCCACGCAGCCCTCTATTGAGGCCGATGGTGTTGGCTTGCCAGAAGTCCCATTCGCCATAATTCACAGCGCCGCCTATCTGAGCCGCTACAGTTGTTCGGATGGGGTGAAACGTGAAAAATATTCGCCCAACCCCATGGAAACGAGTGAAGTCGGTAGAGACTTCGTTGAGTCCTCGCATCAAAGTAGCCCCTCCAGAGAGGTGGATGCCTCGGGTAGGGATGACTTGATTGTCTAGGTCTTCAAATTGGAAAGTGGCATTTCCGCCGCCGATGACACGCTCCTCATAGAGATTGTCGGCGATACTCCTTCCCAGGAGGGAGTCCAACTGATTCAGGGAAGCATCAGCGATGAAGCGGTCTTGATTGCGATCTCGATCAAGTTGAAAGAACTGAAAAGAAGGCGTCAGGTGGAGGGAAAAGTCTCCTAATTCGCAGAAAAGCCCCATTTTGCCAGAGAGCGAGACTGCATTGATCCAGTAAAAGGAAAGTCTTTTTTCGGGCAGAATTTCCGTTTCGTTTCCCAACCCAAAAAAAGTATTGTTGAATTGAGGGACATTGGCATCCAACCCCAAATTCAGGCCCCAATGCCCAAATAATTGGTAGAAATTGCCATTATACTTCAAGTTATAGGAAGAAGAGAAGGGGGCGAAATTGGCGACCAACAGATGTGTAGAGGCTGCTGGCTCTTTTCGCCAAGCGTGTTTGGTATAGTTTATTCCTCCTCCTACAAATAAGCCATCATCAATATTAAACCCAAAGAATGCCGCAGGGGAAAGGATGTCGTATTTAAACGCTTTCCTATCGTAGTCATTGACAGATTCCTTGTTGGAAGTATGGTCAATAAAGTTTCCATTGATGGGAAAAGTAATGCCATCCTTTTCTTCTTTGAGATCATATACATGAGCAGGGATGCCTGTATTGCGATCAGGGAGATCTGAAACCTGATCGTGTCCATCCCCTCCAATGATGCGCACTTTGATCGCTGTAGGCGCTTGCTGCATGAATTGGAAGACATCATCTCCATCGTGGCCATATAGGCGAATTTCTTTTGTCTCAGAGACCTTAAATTCTCTGCTGTACATGACCTGACGTGTTTGGTCAGATTTTGAAAGTTTGTAGACATTTATGCGCAGGCTGGCAGCAGATATTCGGGTGATTTCAAATAATTCATCTTTATCCGAGCCTACAATATCTACCTCTTCAGCAAGGAATAAGTATAGATCTCGGGCAAAATTTTCCAAACTATCGCGTCTTGCTTTGAGTTTTCTGGCCGTCTCTTCAGCAGAATGGCGATGGATAGGTGCAGGCCAATCCTTCAGAGAAGCATCGATTATATCGTCTCCTAAGGATTGCTGGATGGAGTCTACCATAGCTGCCCAATCTTCCCATGCCAATCCTGTCAAAAACGATCTGTCAAAAAAACGAGCATTGAATGCGAGTCCTGGGACATCACGAATGGATTCATGAAAGCCTTGAAACTTAGGCAAGGCCCATTTGCGGCCTACGAGCCACATGACTGGGCCATCTCCTTGAAAAAAGGCCTGATCACGGTCCCTTGGGATAGGGCGATACATTTTCCCTTTATCTTTTTCAAAGGAAGCCCATCTCCACTGATCATCGTGACGATCCCAGTCGCCTATCACCAGGTCAAATAAGCGTGAACGGAGGACAAACTGCTGATCTACATAGTTATCATTGTCCTCTTGCAGTTTTTCTAACACCTTGGTCGTGCTAACCACTTTTTTGGAGTTCCCAAAGTTGGCCTCACTACTGCGGTCCCCCGCAGGGCGCTCTTCATGTAGGGCAAGGGTATTGGCGAAGTCTTCGCGGTACTTGCCGAGTCGGGGATCATCTGGTATATAGACGATGACGGGATTGGTGTGGTAAATGCCAGCGGCTTCTGCCATTTTGGGCACGGCAAAGGCGCCATAGGGGTGGGAGGAGGAGATCTGGTCTTGGACCAAATCCTCGGCAAAGGTGCCCCTGATGATCTCTGGGACAGCACCACTGGCAAATTTCTCTATAGAGCGTAAGACATACTGACGGCCATCTGCTGCCTCCAACCTCAGCGACTTCGTCTGCTGCCCACCGCCGCGCTGGACAATTCTTAAGCCGCCCTTTTCTCTGCCTATATCAAAGACAGGGACTTCAATCTTTTCTGCCCATACATCGCGGTAATTATCCCCTAGGACAAACTTTTTAAATCCACCTGCCTCATACTGCAAACTGCCACGAACGACGGCAACACTATCTGTATAGTCTAAGTCTTTGTGTTTGGCGAAAAGTTCTTCTTGTGTCTCTTGGGGAATGACCTTTTTGTTGAATAATTTTTCTCGATACCGCATCTCGCCTTTGCCATCTTCTCCAGGAACCCAATACTCAGCCCAAACATCTCCATTGGGGTAGAAATTGAGGATAGCAAAACCTTGAGTAGGGTCTGTATAGTGAGCCTTTTTGGAATGACCTACTGCGGTCCTTTTACTCCCTGATCCACTGGTGATGAAGTGGAGAGAGTCGGTGTGCATATGCTCTAAAGCGTGTTCGTGCCCATTGGCATAAATGAGATTGGGGTGCTCCTCAAATATCTCCAGAAGCCCTTCGCGCAATTCACGGTATCGTGGATGAGGGATATCCTGGATATTGCCCAACACTGAGCGGTACATAGGCATGAGGGAGCCTAAAACGGGCAAAGGGATATACAGGTCTTTACTCACATATACCAATGGGAACAGGTGATCTTTAACGGCATATTGCCCGCCGTGTGATCCATGTGTGTACATGGGATGGTGGCCCAAGACGATAAGTTGTTTGTGCGCATTGTTTTTGAGAATATCGTGAACCTGTAGGAGAAAGTCTGCGTCAGTCTGTGCTTCGCATGAAGACTCCTCTCCTTCGGGTTTTTCTTTTTTATGGAGCCACCATTGGGTATCGATGATGACCATGGTAATATCCTCATTGACTGATATTTCGACAGGGCCTGGGCACCCATCATCAGGCATGAAAACATTGCCTCGATCGAGGTATTTTTCCACAAATTTCTCCTGATTCCGCACATATTTGTAACCGTTTTTTCCTCCCTGTTCCCAATCATGATTGCCAGGGATCACATAGACCTTTCCCTTATAATCCTTCATGATATCCAACTGTGCCTTGATTTTGGCCTCTGCTTCAGCGCGTTTAGGATGGCTTTTTCCGACCATTCCTATAGGGTAAATATTATCTCCCAGAAGCGCGACACTGCTTTGCTGGTCTGCTGCCAGGAGGTGGGTTTGAAGCAGGTTCAAGACAGGGTCTTCGCCATTGGTCATTGGTTCGCCTGCATCGCCGAGAAGGAATAGGCTATAAGACGGAGTCCCAGTCGGCTGAGAGGTTTCCCAGTTTTGTTTTGACTTTTTGTAATAAGGCTTAAAAGAAGCGCAGCCAGCCAGAAAAATGGCAAGTGCTACAAAAACAGAAGTCACTATACGATAAGAAAGATGGGATGAGAAGTTCAAAGTTCAGGGGTTAAGAAGTTCTAGAGGGGAAGTCGTTCAAGACGTTCAAGGGGTTTAATCGTTCAGAGTTCAGGGTAGCCAAAAAAGGATTTCCATTCAAAATTCAACATTCAATCATTCAACATTCACTCATTCACTCCTTCACTCATTTCAAATTGCAGAATGCTGCCATCTTTATTATCTCCTTCATTTGAGATGAATAAAGTGCCATCGGGCATAAAACAAATTCCTTCGGGGTGGTTAAATCGCTTTTTCTTAAGTTTTTCAAGGTGGATGATCTCACCTTTTTGATCAACAACGACTAGGAGTTTGCCGACAGAAGCCAGTACATAAATATGCCCAGTTATAGGGTGAGTGGCAATCGCAGAAGGCTGGAAGGTGACATCGCTTCCAATGGCTTTGATGATGTTTTTAGAAATATGGGTGAGATTTCCCTCTTTCAGGCCGGCTTCGAGATGTGCAATATTGATCAATAAATAAGGCTTTCGGATCAAGGACTGATTAGCGAGATCAAAAGCATAGACGGCTCTATGTCCGCGATAGCCACGCTCATCGCCCAGATGGGGAGAGGACTTACAACTGATGAGTAGCCAATTTTTTTTAGGGTCATAACCTAAGCCCTCAGCGTCATTTTTGGTACGAAGGGCATTCTCGTATTTTGTGACCTTAGTATCTTCTGACAAAAAGTCTTCTACTTTGTATACATCCCCATCACTCCGCAACACGTAAGCGAGATCCCCTACAATTTCTATCCCTTCATAATCTCCTTTCTGGGCAAATTTATTCTCCTGTTCCACTTCACCCGTTGTGGTATTAATGATGAAAATCTTCCCTTTTTCATCTTGAACAACAGCCAGTAAATCGTCTTTGTAAAAACTCAAGGCCGAAATCTCCCGCAATTCGTGCGGCATTTCAATCCGCTTTACAGGCTCTTTGAAATTGTATGGAAATACAAATGACTTAGCAGTATCTGTGGGTTGGTTGATCGACCGGCTATTGGTATCAGAAGCTCCGAGTATATGGCGGTCACTGGCTGTTGGGAGCTGCGCTGATGCTACATTACCATCGCTAGGCGGCGAATCACACCCAACCAATAGTCCCCCCAGCAAAAAGTAAAAAAGAATGGGTAAAAAATTCCTCATAGATTTATTGGATTGAAAAGTGAAGTTAGGGATTTTTTTAAACAATCAGCGCAAGTTCCCAGTCAACACATGAAAGTCCAAAAAAGGCTAGACATGACTTACTTTTGAGGTGAATTTATGTTTAGAGATTTATGTATATTGGTATAAATAGTTGCAAAGATGAGTAAACTAACCGCAGAAGCTACCCTACCCAATCCGTCCGCAGATAAGCAAGAAATGCCGCCACTGAGCCAAATGTTTGGTTTTAAGACCAGCTTGAGTTTGGTCCCAATTCTCGATTACTGGTACGAGTTGGCTCAGGATGGAAATCACATAAAATCAGCAATGGCTAAGGCCATGATCAAGCAGGTCGAAAAGGTCCCTGAACTCCTCGTCCCTATAGAAGACCATTCTTTGCTTCAGGACCATAAAGAACTCATAGAAGCCTTGCTGTCTATTTTATTCCCAATTGGGACGATGGAAACAGAACTGGCATGTGGATCCATGCCCTATAATGAGGTCCATGTGTATGCGACAGATCGATTTAAGGAAATCTTTAATCCCGCTAAGAAGCATCGCGCCTTTGATGAAGAGGAATTCAAGGATATGATTCGCATGCAAATGATCCATGGATATGGGACCATCATGCAGCAGTTGTATGATTCGACCATTCCTTTAGAGGATGTCTTTGTCTTTCGGTTTGTAGACCCTGATACAGGGATCGTGAATTATTATCAAGCTACAATCAACAATAAGTTTGTTAATGTCCATGTAAATGGAGAGTTGCCCAAATTGACGAAGGCTCAAATAAGTGATCTGAAAAACAACCTATATGACCTCGATCTGTGGAAGGCCCTGCTGCCACCAGAGAATTTTGAGTTTTCGGGTGTTGCTATTATTCGCATGACAGATGTGACCCGCCAGGAGACCATTTCCCACCTCAAATATGGGTTATTGGAAAAGGATGCCTTGACAGATGAAAATAAGTTTGGGGCTTTGCGGGAGGGGTTGAGGTCTTTGATAGATTTTCCCAAACTGGAGGTGGGAGTGACAGCATTTGAGCGGGACCAACGCAAACTGAATAAATCGCGATATAGCAATTTTGTCAGTTTTGTGTTTGAGGGAATGGAAAAAATGGAAATGTGCCCGGATGAACTAGGGGGAGGCTATAAAGAAATGGCCACGTCTTTTAAACCATTAGTCATCGGCGCACTGTCCGAAATCGAATCTCCCAATCTTTTTGAACAAAACCTGTTGAGGCGTGGGTATGAAAACATTGTCTTAATCCCTTTGAAGTACAATGGGAAGCCATTGGGAATATTGGAATTAGGTTCTCCCAAAAAGTACGTCATAAGCCAAGCAACTGTCCATCAATTAGAGGATCTTCTACCACACTTTGCGCTTGCCATTCGAAAGGAGTCAGAGACCCTTGATAACCGTATCAATGCGGTGATTCGAGATGGCTATACGGCCATTCATCCTTCCGTAGAATGGCGCTTCAATGAAGTAGCCATTTCTATGATAGATCGGATGGATGAAGGAGAGAATGTAGAACCAGAATCTATCGTGTTTGAAGATGTATATCCTTTGTATGCTGCTTCAGATGTCCGTTCTTCTTCCACCAAGCGCAATCAGGCCATACAGACTGACTTGACGGCTACGTTGCAGGGGGCCAAAAATGTGCTGCAAAAACTAGCAGAAGTACACCCTATGCCCATTCTGCGCAATTTGATCTATCGACTTGACAACATGGTCGAAGAGATTCGTGATGGGTTGAGTTCTGGCGATGAAGTCACCGTGGTTGATTTTATCGATAGACATGTAAAGCCTCTCTTTAAGCATTTTCAAAATCGAGACCCCGAATTGAAGGGAGTTATCGATGCATATTGCGATAGCCTGGACCCACACTTAGGGTTGGTATATCACAAAAGAAAGGAGTTTGAGGAAAGTCTGACACATGTCAACGAAGTGATCTCTTCCTACCTCGATCGGAGAGAGGCAGAAGCGCAAGCGATGTACCCCCACTATTTTGAAAAGTTCAAAACAGACGGAATAGAATATAATATCTATGTGGGCAATTCTATGCGGGCTGAAAAAGATTTTAATCCCGTCTACCTTCGCAACCTTCGGCTCTGGCAACTACAGACAACCTGCGAAATAGGTCGTATCACAGCAGCAATGCGTGACAACCTCGTTGTGCCTTTGGAGACTACACATTTGATCCTCGTTCAAAGTAATCCCCTGTCCATCCGTTTCCGGGTGGAAGAAAAGCAGTTTGACGTAGACGGCGCCTATAATATCCGCTACGAAATCGTCAAAAAACGCATTGACAAGGCCAAGATCAAAAACACCAACGAACGTCTGACCCAGCCCCACCAGATCGCCATCGTCTATTCCACAGATCGCGACGCCCGTGAGTACGAAGAGTATATCCGTTTTCTACAAGCCGAAGGCTTGATAGAAGAGGGGATTGAATACCATGAGCTGGAAGCTTTACAGGGAATCAATGGATTGAGAGCGTTGCGGGTAAAGGTGAAGTTGGGGGACTAGTACTTTCGGCACAAAGTAGTTAGTGGTACCTAAAGGGATTTCCCTTGAACACGTGTTAGGTCTATCAGCATTGTGGTGGGTAGACCTAACACGTGTTGGAAGGCTTAATACCATGCTTGAAGAACTAGGCTTCCCTCACCACCCGAAATCCCACAAAATTGCTTTGGTGGTGAGCATCAATTTCAAGATTGAAACTTGCATGTAGAAAATACCGACTGGTCATCCAACTGCCGCCTTTGGCGACAAATTTTTGGGACTGATCTGAGTACCCTGAATCCTGGCACCACTCAAAGACATTTCCTGTCATGTCATACAGGCCCAAGACATTGGGCTGTAGCGTTCCTACTGGTTGTGGACGTGCAGATAAGCCCGAGGCTTGTTTCAAAAGCTGCTCATAAAGCTTTTTATTCATTGCGTAGTCCATATGTATAGGCTTTTGATCAGCCACAGCCATAAATGGGAGATTAATAATTGAATTCCTTCCCTGTTGAAGTTCCCTATAGCCTTTCGTTGCAGCATCTTTTACCCTAGCCATGGCCCGCCAATCATGATGAAGGTCGACGTCTGTATCTGCCTTGAAGGTGTCCGTAATGTATTCCACAATTAGGTATGTTCCAAGCAGTTCCTGCATGGATTGATGTGAAAGCTCTGCTTCCAGGTGAAGCGGCCTACTATCCTCACTTACTGCGAGGTATGGCAAATTGACAATGTGGGTATTGGATTGCCCTAAGGCGATCAAGGCCTTCTGGATGGCTGCATCCAACCGGATCAAGGCCAGGTCGTCACTGAACAGATCTACGTCATGTTTTAGGTTAAAAGACAGGCCCAGCCAATTGAGCAATTTGACATGGATAGACCTTGCCGCTGTATTTTCCTCAAACCAGGCTACCTTTTCAGGATGATCACTTCCCGCATATGGAGTCGTTTGTAATGCCTGGGCACCTCTTGACGCATATTCCCATTCAAATTTGGTTGGAAGTCGATACCGATTTCCAGTTTGAGCAGAAAGCCATTCGCAATAGGCAACGGCATCATGTGCACTGACAAAATGAGCGGGAAACCTGTTCTCTTTTTGTTTCATCAGATTTCGCCTATCATTAAGTATCCATTTCTGGCCAGAAAAAATGAATTTGTGGAGCAAAGGATTCTTAGATTTATATCGACTTTTTTGCAGAAAATCGATGTATTCTTTGCCTGTGACAGGGAATTTGCCTAGGTGAAAATCTTTAATCTTAATAGGCGAAGCATTGTTTTTTTCCTTCCAATCGATGATACGATTCGATTGGCGTTCTCCCTGCTCTGGATAAAAAGTGCCATACGGAATCTTGATCATATCAGGAAAAAAATCGGATTGATCAGACGGTTGAGAAGCTAAAGGAGAAGTTCGAGAAGCAGAAGAACGGTTTTCTGTGGGGAAAGGATCTTGTGTGGCAGTAGGGGAAAGCGGATTTTTTAAGTAAAAAACAAACTCCCCATTTTGATCGCCAACGCCATGCATATAGCCGCCATAAGGCGTCTGGGAAGTATTGCGGATCGTCGCTTGCTTGACGTGCTGTACCAATTCAGAGACAGCCAATTTGGGATGTTGATTGGCGGCTAAAAAATGCAAGATAGCAGCAGCAAAAGGGCTGTTTTTGCCCGCCCTTCCATCTGCTACCAACTCATTCCTGCCTGAAGTCAGGAGCCACCTGGAGGGAAGGCCTTCCACTCTGGAGGCGTAATCAGGGGAAGCCTGACGTGCCATACTCCCTGAAAAACACGCATCTACGATGAGCAAGGTATGAAGACTCCCAATGTCCTCGATATAGTCCTTGATAGTAGAATTGAAAATATACCCTGCCTTTTGCCCCAACTTCGCGTCGCTTGGTAGCCAATACCCTCGCTTGCGGTTGTCAAGCGTTCCGTGGCCTGCATAATAAATGATGACGCTGTCATCTTGGGTTACTATTGTAGTCAGGTGGTCTAATGCATCAATGATGCGATGCTTCGTCGCATCCTGGTTGAGCAAAAGTGTCTGCTGATCAGGATGAAAGGAATATTGCTCAATGAGCAGTTGGCTTACACTTTCCACGTCTTTGACGGCATTCGCCAAATTGTCGATTTGGCTATCCTGGTAGGCATCGATGCCAATAAATAACAAATACTTTTTGCCACGATATTGGGGCGATTGATTGGGCTTTTGCCATGTTAGTCCACGTTTGGCCATCTGGAGTCGAAATAAAAGGCGGTTATCAGGTGATGGATCAAATTGCAAGTTTTTGTTTGATTCACAAAAAAAGCCACCCAGTTTAAAGGCGGCTTTTATGATTATCAATCAATTAAAAAGAAAGTTGTCATTTCGACTTCGCCTGTAGGCTTTGCGAAAGGCGGAGGAGAAATCTAACGCTATGGTCTAGAAACTTATTCAAACAGGCGAAAAACACAAATTGGAGCCCGCACAAAAGGGGTTGTTAGATTTCTCCCGATGGTCGAAATGACAGCTTTGCTGTTTGGTTTTAGTCTAGAAATTACGGCCCCCGCACATATTGCCTAGCAAGCATATTCAGATCATCTCGGGTAAAGATCTCACGCCCTTCATTCTCTGCATCTCTGATCACAATTCGCAGGGTTGCGAATTCCGACTCTAGGTCTTGTGGCCCCAGGCTATTGCGGCGCACGCGCTCATGCCAGTAGTTCAAATCAGTGATGCCAAAGGCCAAGTGGGCATTCAGGCCGTCAATAGCTGTCAGGCCATAATTGTCCGCTAAGTGGAGAATCTGGTGACGAATAAACCTTTCATAATTTGGGTTAGGAGGCAGAAATTTATGTTGAAAAAGAAAAAAAGAAGGAACCAATCCAACTGCTAGGATGAGTACCATACCATAGGTAAGTTTGGCGCTGAGGCGAGCGTTTAGCCTATGCTGCTTGCGTTTATGAACAGGGGGGGAGGGATGGCCGATGGCATCTATGGGGTCGGGTTCTGGTTCAATGACTGCAAGCAACTGCGCAGCCATCATGGCTTGATCTTCAGATAATTCTTCAGGCAAGGTTTTCTCCATATTTTCCAATACCTCCAAAAGAGAATGGGTCGTGAAACCACGTGACCGCATTTCATCTCCGATGCTCAGGGAACCCCCTAATCGCAGGCTCTTCTGATAAATATGGGAAGCCGATACTTGTAGTATCTGGTGGTAAAGGTCTTTATTGATGACCTTGAGCATCTTGCGCATCAGTGAGATCGCCAACTCCACCTGATTCCGCGCAATCAAATCTTCTAATGTTCTAATTAATTCCTGCGTTCTCATAAGGTTTATACTTCATTTCGCTAATAAAATTAGTATTATGAAGAATGAAAACCAAGAATTGGGATAATTTTTAGGATAAAATGTAAGAAATATGGGCATAATGCTAATAAAAGAGGAATTGAAATGAAAATGAAAATTAAAATCAAAATTAAAAAGGGAGTATAAGCGAATCCCACATTAACCATTAACCATTAACCATTGCTCTCAAAGCTCTTCCCACCGCCCAAGCAAATTCTTCTTAAAATTTCGACTGAGTTTCAGCTTCTCCCCTGACTGTAGATGAACGATATATTCTCCATTAAAATAAGGCTCTAATTCCACGATTTGGTTGAGGTTGACAATACTGGATTTATGGATTCTTGCAAACTGATTCTCAGGTAGCTTTTGGACCATGCGTTTCATGCTTTCACGTACTAAATAGAATCGCCCTTCTATGTGGATTTTGATGTAATAATCATAGGCTTCTATCCAGCGAATGTCTTCCAATTGGATAAAATAAATCTTGCCTGAAGACTTGATAACCAGTCGATTAGAGCTAGGCCGATTGCTAGCTCTTTCTTGGATCAGATAGTCACCCTGAGCCTGTGTGTTTTCCTTTTGATACTGCTGCAACAGCGCATTCAGTTTGGGATTTAAGTGCTTCTGGTGAATGTGCTGTTTGGCAAAAGTTAAAGCGCGGTAGAATCGTTCGTCTGTAAAGGGTTTTAGCAAATAGTCAATGGCATGAACCTCAAAGGCACGTATGGCATATTGATCATAAGCCGTCACAAAAATCACGGCTGGCATCGCCTCCGGCCGTATGCTATTGAGGACCTCAAATCCATTGATTTCAGGCATCTGAATGTCTAGAAATACGAGGTGCGGCTGATGCTCGTAAATAGCATTGATGGCTTCCAAGCCATGTTTACACATAGCCAATAACTCAACCTCAGGGTCTCGCTCCAAGAGCACCCGCACGCCTTCGCGCGCTTCCTCTTCGTCATCGATGATGATGGTTTTTATCATAGAAATACAATGTCTGAGCGTATAGCAGGACAGAAACTCAAAGGTAAAAATCAAACTCCACAACTGAAATTGCCAGTGATTGCCTCAACAATCAGACGCTCGGCCGCTCAGACGTTCAGACTTTCCTTGGAATCTTAATTTCCACAGCAACCCCCGAATCATCCACATTTTTGATCTGAAAATCAAATGAATCGCCATAAAGTTGTCGAAGTCGAGCGATGGTATTGGAAAGGCCGATGCCTTGCTGATCTTCCAATACCCATCCTTCGGGTAGGGTAGGGCCGAGGTTGACAACCGAGACGTGTAGAAAGTCGTCACTGAGGGTAGAGAGAATACTAAGACCCGCTTCATCAAGGCTTCGGGAAATGCCGTATTTGAAGGCATTTTCGACGATGGGCTGCAAAATCAGATTGGGTACCTGAATGCTGAGGGTTTCAGGTTGTAGGTGAAAACTCATGGTGAGTTTGTCCTTGAATCGTACTTGCTCGATGTGCAGATATTTCTTGAGGAGTTCGATCTCCTCACCTAGCGTAATGAGCTGGGCTTCTTGCCGATTGAGGGTAGAGCGTAGCAAATCACTGAGCCCAGAGATCATCTCGACCGCTTCTTCGTCTTTCTTCCGTCGAACCATCATAGCGATGGTATTGAGGGCATTGAAGAGGAAGTGGGGCTGAAGTTGCCACTTCAGGGTGCGGAGCTGAGTAGTGGTGAGCTTACTCTCTAATTCCAGGGCACGGACTTCCTGATTCCTGTATTGTCCGTAAAAATCAATTGCCAATAATATCAGGAGAATCACCCAATACATGGTGAAGCCATTGAGGGAGAAGGAATAAGCCATTTGCACGGATCTGGTGAAAGCCTCCCAAAATTCGGCGGTTTGTTGTTCAGGTGTCCCATAAAGGCTGCGGATAAAAGTCATCGCCGCCATGTTCAAGATCATGATCAATACCCCAAAGAGCATGCTCATGGGGAGGTGGAGTAAAATCTTCTTTTTCCATGAAAATGCGCTGGATCCCAAATATAAATGGTAAACAACAGGGCTAAATAGCCATAATAGGACAAAGTAGGGAACGGTATGGGAAAGATTTTGCAGCCATTTAAATGTCTCTCCACTATTGGAGACATAAGCGTACCATTGCAAGACATCCAGCCCACCTAGAACTATCCACAGTCCAAAACTGAGGAGAAAAAGCGGCCATTTGTTTAAAAGATTTCCCACGATACGCAATGGATGGAGTTAATGGTGCAAGAAGATAAAGCCACGGATTACACGGATATTCACGGATTTCTCAAGCTAATCTGTGCAAATCTGTGTAATCCGTGGCAAATTCGGCATCCTTCATTAGTTGTCAAAGAAGTTTATACTTCAGATTCAAAAAAGCGGTCATTTACTTATGCAGGATGCCAGTAAACCCATCAATTATTTATCGCCTTTACCCGCTAATTCTTTCTTCATGCTGTCGATGCGTGTCTGGAGAGATGGCTTCCACTGGTCAGGTGCGCCTTCGTGGGCCTTCTTGTAATGCTTTAAAGCTTCGGCGGGATTGCCTGTGACGCGGTTGCCAGCGGCGAGTCCTGCATGTGCAATCCACGTATCTGGGAAACGCTTGGCGAGCAGTTTGTAAATCTCAAAAGCCTTTTCATTTTGCCCTTGGCCGATAAACTGAGAACCGTAGCCATATAGCTCCATATCAGTCGCCATTGCCAGTGCCTTGTCCATGGTGGTTTTTGCCTCGTCGGCATTGCCCATTTTGGCTAGGATTTGCGACTTGGTAGAGAGGGTGGTGAAATTGGCTTGAGAACCAAAACCGCCTGCAATCGCATTGTCAGCCCATTTGAGGCCTTGCTCAAGGTTTACCTCATTGGTGAGGCAGTAGTTGGCGGCTTGTTGGAAGCCTTGCCAAGAGAAGCCAGCAGTAGAGCGTAGCTGATTGCTAAAGCTCGCCAAAGCGATTTCATGCGCATCAAAAGCGATGCTGATAGGCACTTGGAGTTTTTCCCAAGACAAGGTCAGGTCGACTGAGTTGGCGGTAGGGTTTTCGAAGGAATAAGTCAAAAACTCATGGTGTGGACCTTCTTTTGGGGTAACAGTCACGCGAAGGGCATCTTCCTTTTCATCATAAGAATAAGAACCCCAAGAGGAAGAATTGGTGGAGAAAATGATGGTCCAATCTTTTTCGGTAGGGATCATATGCAGGCCATACGTGCCAGCAGCCAAGGTTTGGCCACCTACTTTGGCTTCATGAGAAAGTTTAATGACGGTGTTGTCATTAGCACCCGCACGCCAAACTTGTCCATAAGGGACCATTTTCCCCCACACTTCCCGCTCCTTCACCGCTGGGCGATGGTAAGACACGACGATATAAGACATCCCAATTTCCTGGACCACTTTGGCCTTTTGGCTGACTTTAGGTGCTTGAATTCCTTGCGCAAAACTAGTTTGTAGCAGGCAGCAAAGGCCGATCATGAAAACAGTGGAAAAAAGTAGTTTTTTCATAATTCAAATAGATTTTGTGAATGTTAAATAGTTCCTGAATAACCAGGAAGCACTAAAATGAATTATTTGAAAGAAACTACCGACTACTTTGCAGGGAAAGCCATTTGGATGAAGGGAAAGGAAGGGATCACAAAAAATAGCCACAAATTACGCCTATTTGAACGGATTCTGGGCTTAGAATTCCAGTTCTTGGCGCAATGAGCGGCCCATCATTGTGTGAAAGCCCTTGATTGCAGAATATCAATTGACGAACAAGGATTGGAGAAGTAAAGAAATTGCCTTCAATTCAACAATCATCAATCCCTTCGGCTGAGCTCAGGACATGCCTTGTTCGATATTCGTCAATCTCTTCTTTCCTCAAAACCGACTATCTACTTTCTTGATCTTTGCACCAGCAGGTGGAAGAAACTTTTCGGGTGGGGCATAGCCTTCTACCACCTCAGTTGCTTCCTCCAAGGTCTCTGTGCCCATACCTTCGGAGAAAAGTTTAAGGATGATATTTTGCCACCGCCATTCGGTACTGATGGTCTTTATACCCATCATGTCCATGGTAGATTGGGTCACCTCACATAGTTTGCCTGCGATGGTTTCATCGGGAAGTTTTTTGGTGGTGATGTTGTAAGCATCTTTGAGTTGATTCCCAAATTGGGCTGTCTGGTTTTCATTCATTTGCCCCAAACCATTCACTAAATCGAGGGTCATTTCATTGCCTGTCAGGTCATCGAGGTTCACCGTAATGATAGTAGCTCCATCTTTGAGAGAAAAGGTCTTCTCGATTTTGGGGGTTTTGGTAAATGAATTGGTCGTCGTTGTCGTCGTATAGCGGGCTACTCTTTTTCCCCATTGATCAAAATAAATCTCTTCTTCAGTCACAACCGTCACCATACTATGTTTGACCGTTTTTTTCATCACAATTTTCCCTTTTTCAATGAAATAAGGTTTATCAACAGTCTGAGCAACTAATTGGGTGCTCAGGATGATGAGGAGGAGGATTGGAAGGTGTTTCAAAGCGTTCATATTGGTAGGGTAATAGGTGAATTTGTGCCAAAGGTCCAGAGAAATGAGGTAAATGGGTATCCCTCATATGGGGGAAAAGGAAGAAAGTTCTAGGTTTTAAGTTCTGCGTTCTAGGTCCTAAATGTCAACATAGAACCTAGACCATAGAACTTAGAACCTTCTTCCCCCATTTAGGATTCATCCAAAAGTGTAATGGATTGGAAAAAAGGAAATAGGGTATTTTGAGTAATAAGAAAACACCTAAACTAATCTTACTGCTATGAAAAATGTACTTCTCACCTTATTGGCCCTACTATCCTTTATAGACTCGACCTTTGCCCAAGACTCGCTAAAGGCCTTGTCATCCACTACGGGCGCCGCGTGTTACCGCATATTGTACCACAATCAATACCTCTACGCTGGGACAGGCAATACCCTCCAAGTCTACGAAGTGACAGCGTCGGGCCCTCCTTACACCTTGCGCGCTGAGCGTCGACTCGGCTCTACTATTGCTGACATCCAGCAGAAAGATGGCTTCCTCTACCTCGCTGCCAACCATGCGGGCATCTCCAAATGGGACCTCTCAGACCCTGCTAGCCCTTCTTTGGTGGCGGCTTACCAGCCCGAAAATTTGGATGAGGCAGCTTATGACATCTCTTTTTTGGGAGATAGCCTGTTTGTGGCCTATAAGGCAAAAGTGGCTGTGTTTCTGGACCAAGGGAATACCTTCACTTTGCTGGATCGCTTTGCCATCCAGACAGGGAACGGGAAGGTGAGGGGAGGAGCTATCAAAGATTCCATCTATGCTTGTGTCGCAAGTTATGGCGGCGCTTCAGATGGGGTTTATCTCTACCATGCTCATACTTATCAGCTGTTAGGGAATTATCCTCAACCCTATTGTGATCCAGAGGATGTAGAATTTGGGCAACAAACGCCCCTTTTGCATGTGCTCGGTGGTTCTCAAACTACTACCAATCCCTTTGACCCGAAAGGGTGCTTTTATTCCCTCGATATCACTGATCCTACGGCCCCTACTAGGGCTTACATCGATACGGTGAATACCATCATTGGCTTAGGGATTTCTGCCCCGCAGAGTGCTGTGATTATCAATGACACCATCTATGTGGCTACGCAGGCAGGAATGGACCCTGATTACCAGATCTTCCAGCCTGCCACAGGCCAGATTTATGTTTATGACGCGACCGACCCAGCCAATATCCATCGGATTACGACCTTATATGCCGGTTTATGGCATTTTGATTTGGCAATCCATGAACGGACGATCCATGTAGCTAGCGAGTGGTACGGCATCTTGACGCTCGACATTTCAGACTTGATGAATGAATTTGAAGTTGGGAGAACCCTCACGGGAGGATGGAATACGGGGACGGCTGTACACGGCGACCGTATGGCCGTCGCCAACGAAGGTTATGGGTTCAAAGTCTTCGACATTTCCAATCCAGCTGCGCCGCAGCTGGTGGGCGTGAACAGCGACTCCAATTTCTGTATGACCCTGGAATACTCACAGAACGGGGATTATATCTATGGCTATTACTACACGAGGGATGGATTTCGAGTCTTTGATGCGCATACCTTACAGAAGGTGGCTTCCTTGCCAGGGCGAAACGGCTCTTCCCATGCCTGGCTTTGGAAGGATCAAGCGATTTCCCTTTACTGGCGCACAGTAGGGGCGCGACAGATATTTTTTACTGATGTATCCGACCCCTTTAACCCAATTCTAGATACCTCCTATCAATACAAGGCCAATGACATTTTGGTAGATGAACAAGGTAAATTATTTCTATCACACAATGATTCCCTAACAGTGTTAGATTTTGATAAGGATAGGGCCTTCGTTACCTCAGTAAAAGCTGGTTTCTTGCAGGACTTTCATGCGCTAGCGAAATACAAAGATACAGTATTTGTTTATATGTCTAATAAAGGTCTGATTCGTTATCTCTTTGATAACCAGTCGAATAGCTTAATAGAAGATGCAACCTTTCCCTTGCCTTACGGCAAGCCCTCTTTTATGGCCGCCGACTCATTAGGCCTTTATATAGTGGACATTGAAGCGGGTATGTTTGCCTATGATAAAGCAAGTTTAACGCAGACAGGCTATTATCGTACAAGCCGTGAATTTGTCTTCACCCACATTTGGGGGCCACAAGATTTATTTTGTGAAAATGGGCTGATATTTTTGGTGGAATATTTTGGGCAAACGACCATTCTCTCCAATAAAGAGGGCAACTTATTGCCCGTTGAAAACCGAATGGAACCCCTTCCCGAACCCATTGTTTTCCCCAATCCGTTTCGTCAGCAAACCACGATTCAGGTCGATAATCCTTTGCAAATGCAGCTGATGCTAGAAGTTTTTGATCAAAAGGGGACTTTGGTCAGCAGGCAATGGGGTAGGGGGGATGAATTGATTTTTGATAGAAAACATCTGCCAAATGGCCTCTATTTCTACCACTTGGAGCTGGATGGGCAGTTTGTGGGGGCAGGGAAATTGGTGGTGGAGTGATGGGTAGGACGCGTAGCTTGGACATGTAACAGATTGAAGAAAATCTGTTACATGTCTGGACTCAAAAAATACCCAACAGATTTTCTTCAATCTGTTGGGTATTCAGCCCGCTGGCTGGCTACACAATCCCTTCAAAATCAGGGCAATACAGGCAGCTGATGTGCTTCAAGCAAAGCTTCTATCTCCGCTTCTGGTGCCTGCACCAGAAGTGGATTTTTGGCCTGATCCAGCCAAAAAACAATGTCCTTCATTAGGTTGATGTCCATGGCCGTGCAGCCAGCGGTCCCTTGGCTGGTGCCTCGCCAGCCGTGCAAGAAGATGCAGGAGCCCGCCCCGGGAAGGGCATTTCGATAATTGTGTGATACAAATACACCCCATTCATAGAGATTGTCCTGGCGGCGCATATAGTCTGTGCTTGTCCAGTCGCTTGGCGTTTCGTCTCCTTGGATGATGCGGTTGTAATAGGCAGAGCCAGTGTCCTCGATGCATTGGGTGACTGCTGTGACATGCACATAGGGAAAGCGAAGCCCTTCCAGGCTGTCGGGATCGGCGTAGCCAAAGGCACTTGAAAGCGCATAGACACCTGCTGGTGACCGTAAGTCGCCTTCGCGTTTGACACGGGACGTGTCATTGGAGCGGTAGTCCTTTTCGCCTATCCCCCAATGCATCCCATTCTTGCCAACCACCACGGGAATCTCTTCCCCAACCATTTCCCAGTCCTTTTGATCTCCCCACTCATAACGGCGCAAACTGCCATCTACCGCCTCCCAATCAGGGGTAGTGACCAGCAAAATTTGTCGATGAATAGGCGGCGCTCCAGATGCTTCCGAGGCAGCAGAGGTGCATGATAGAAGGTTGATAATGAGTATGATAGCTAGGAAAGAGAGCAAGGAGTTCATTGGGGGGAATTATGAATGTTGAATGAAGAAAGGAGTCTGAAAGTCCGAAAGCCTGAGCGTCTGATTGGGAAAGAGGAAATTCAAGTTCAAACTCAAGTTCAAACTCAAACTCAAACTCAAAGTATCCTTTGATTACGCTCAGACGCTCAGACGCTCAGACGCTCAGACGCTCAGACGCTCAGACGCTCCGCCAAGCTTCCATCTGTGCCCGTGTGAGGCGGCAGGTAGTCCACTCGGGATCGAGTTCGGCTTGTACGCTTTCGTACATTTTGATGGCTGGCGTATTCCATTCGAGGACATGCCATCGCATTTGTTGGACATTTTGCGCTACGGCGTATGCTACTAGGCGATCCAGAAGCTTTCGACCGATTCCTTTTCGCCTAAAGGATTCTGTGATAATCAGGTCATCAAGATACAACATCTTTCCTTTCCATGAGGAATACCCCATGTAGAACATGGCAGCTCCTACAATGCCGTTTTCAGGCGTTTCCGCTACAAAACATTCAAAATAGGGACGGTCCCCAAAAGCGTCTTGTATATAGATTTCGGGGCTGGTCTCTACCTGTTCAGGGGCCTTTTCAAAAACAGCGAGTTCTATTGTGAGGGCATGGACGGCGGCCATGTCTTTTGGAGTGGCTTTGCGGATGGTGAGGTTCATGAGGAGGATTAATGGTTTGGATGCAATTTAGGGTAAAGGAATAAAGAGACAAAAATCATTACTGATCTCTCCACATCCCTCACTTTTCATTGCTATTTTTGCCCTATGGAAAAAGGAAAATCAATCGCTCAAATGCGCCAAGACTACCAACAGGGGTATTTGTTGGAAAGTGAAGCGCATGCTGATCCTATGTTACAGTTTGATCAATGGTTTGTGGAGGCAGAAAAAGCGGAGGTGTATGAGCCAAACGCAATGTCGTTAGCCACGAGCATGAACGGCCAGCCGAGCATTCGAATCGTCTTGCTGAAAGGCTATGACGCCCAAGGCTTCACCTTCTTTACCAATTACCTCAGCGATAAAGGAAAGGCGCTTGCTGTAAACCCTAAGGCTTCGCTGAATTTCTTTTGGAAGGAAATAGAACGACAAATTCGAATAGAAGGGATGGTGGAAAAACTGCCTGCGGAGGCTTCTGATGCTTATTTTATGAGTCGCGACCGCGGCAGCCGCATTGGGGCTTGGGCTTCGCCCCAGAGCCAGGAGATCGCAGATCGATCCGTGCTAGAAGGAAAAGTCGCCGAACTGCTAACGCAGTTTGAGGGGAAGGAAGTCACGCGTCCGCCGCATTGGGGGGGGTATTTGTTGCGGCCACATCGGGTAGAGTTTTGGCAAGGGCGGAAGAGCCGTTTGCATGATCGCTTGGTGTATGAGAGAATTGAAAATGGAGAATTGAGAATTGAAAACGAGGGACCAATGGGAGAATGGAAAATGGTGCGATTGGCGCCATGAAGGCATATATGTGGTTATTCTGAAAGATTAAAATTCGTACAAGCCATCGTTTTGACATTCACATCCTTAAGTTTAAGCCAATCTAAATCCAGTAAATGAGGTTGTGACTCAAAAGATAACTCCTTGAGGTGCTTCATCTGATTGATGGGCAAAAGGTGTTCATGCTTAAGCAATCTCACACGCATAAAGGATAATTTTTCAATTTTTCCAATCTCTCCTAATTTTCCATAATCAGTGGCACTTCCTAGCATAAAGGAGAGCGCTTTTAGATTTTTTAGGGAGGTCAGGAAATTAAGGTTTTTCAACGTCACCTTGGAGAAAGTTAATTGCTCTAGTTTTTTTAATTTACCGATTGTCTCAAGCGCTTTCAATTTTTCACCCACAAATAATTCCTTCAATTTAACCTGTTGTACTACTTGAGCAATAGAAATTCCTATCCCACTAATTGCCAATGAATCAAGGGCGAGGTATTTATTTACCAGGGCTAGTTGATTGTCTTTGAATATGTCTACTCGAAGCGCTTTGGCATTCCTTAGAAATGCCAAACATTCAAGGTCTGTATAGCCTCCAAAATTCAATCTTGGCTGTGGCTTTTGGGTCAATAAATGGTCGTTAATTAACAGATAGGTGTTTTTCGTAATTTCTGGCCCACCAGCAAATTGGATTTGTTTGATTGCCTTTGTCGCAATTATTGCTTCGCAGTCCTCAAGCGTCAGATTGTCATAGATATTGACAATACCGCCAATTAGCATGATAAAATTGTCAGAATACGCGATGGTATTTGATATTATTGCTGGACTCATCTCTTCAAATCGCATAATGTTAGGTAGTTAGAAAATAGGATGAGTATAGCCTACTCGATACTCCTCACGAAAACAACCCATAAATCTCCGCTTTCACCTTATTGATGATAATGCCCAAATGCTCAGGATTGTCGCGGAAATTGAGGTCTTTGACGGGGATTTCGATTTTTTTGCCAAAGGTATAATCGGCAAACCACTCCTCATAGCGCGTATTGAGGCGCTTGAGGTAATCTAGGCGGATGCTGTCCTCATAATTGCGCCCGCGGTTTTGAATTTGCTCGACGAGGGTAGGGATGTCGCATTTGAGGTAAATGAGCAAATCTGGCGGCTCGATCAACTCTGCTATCGTTTCAAAAAGCTTTTTGTAGGTCTCGAAGTCCCTTGCTGTCATCAGCCCCATAGAATGGAGGTTGGGCGCAAATATCTGGGCATCCTCATAGAGGGTCCTGTCTTGAATGACATTCTTCTTCTCCTTGCGCACTTCGAGGATGTCTCGAAGACGGGCATGCAAGAAGGCCATTTGCAGGTTAAATGCCCAGCGGGGCATATCTCCGTAAAAATCCAAAAGATATGGATTTTGGTCATTGTCCACATACATGGCCTCAAACCCAAAGTATTTGGACAACAAATAGGTCAATGTCGTCTTGCCTGCGCCGATATTTCCTGCTACTGCGATATGCATAAAACAAAGTTTGAGTGTCTGATTGTCTGAGTGTGAGTGAGGATACCTTTAACATTCGGCCGCTCAGACCCTCAGACGATCAGACTTTTTTATGAGTATCCTAACGTCTTCCGCACCCTGTCAAGCGTCACCCGTGCCACTTTGCGCGCTTTGGCTTCGCCTTTGGCAAGGGCTTCGTCAATTTTGTCGAGATTCTCCATATAGTAGTTGAATAGCTCTCTTTCCTTTTCAAATCTGGTCATGATCAGTTCCAAAAGGGCCTTTTTGGCGTGGCCGTAGCCGTAACCGCCTGCGAGATAGTTTTTCCGCATTTCTGCGATTTGGCCTTCATCTGCTAGCACAGAATACAAGGCATATACATTGCATGTGTCAGGATCTTTTGGTTCCTCTAAAGGTGTCGAGTCCGTGACGATGCTCATGACCTGCTTCTTGAGGCCTTTATTAGATTGAAAAACGTTGATGATATTTCCCCTCGATTTGCTCATTTTTTCCCCATCTACCCCAGGGATGATCATTAATTTTTCATCAATTTTTGGTTCTGGTACAACTAATATCGGGTTTTCCTCATCTTTAGCATATTGGTGATTGACTTTTTTGGCCATTACCCGTGTAAATTCCAGATGCTGTAATTGGTCTTTGCCGACAGGCACAAAGTGGGCATCGTAGAGCAAAATGTCTGCGGCCATGAGGACGGGGTAGGTAAATAAGCCACTGCTTACAACCTCTAGGCGGTCAGCCTTGTCCTTAAAAGAGTGAGCCAGTTCTAGTCGGCTAAAAGGCATAAAGCACCCTAAGTACCAACTCAGTTCAGTGACTTCTGGTACATCAGATTGGCGATAAAAGGTCACGCGATCTGGATCCAATCCACACGCTAGCCAAACTGCCGCTGTCCGATAAGTATTCATGCGAAGCACTTCAGGATCATAAATTGTGGTCAAACTGTGAAGGTTTGCGATAAATAGAAATGATTCGTTGGTTGCTTCTTTAGAAAGATCTATGGCTGGGAGGATGGCTCCTAGCATATTGCCAAGGTGAGGTGTTCCAGTACTCTGAATACCTGTGAGAATACGTGCCATTAGTTATGTTAAATATTAGTTCTTTAAACCTGTTATTTGCCGACTCATTCCATCCTTAGGAGGGTTCACTCCATTTGGATTGATAGCCAAGGGCAATTGCCCCTATTTCAAGGCTACGAAGGTAATACTTTTAGCTTCCTATTGCCACTTCCAACGTGTATTTACAAATGAAAATCAACGGCCTCACACGGATAATAAGCTTAGAAACACACTGGCGACACCTAGGCTAACACTCGGTCGTATATGGATACAACAAGCGAATAATAAACCGTTTTATCCATATGATTTGAATTTTATACCGCATACTCAAATTCTTTGCCTCATGAAAAATATCCACTCCACGCTCCCGCTAATCAGTATTGTTTTCTTCCTTCTATCGGCGATGCCTTCTTTTGCTCAAAATGCACGGACCTATAATGAGATCGGCAACAAAGTACTAAGTGAAGGAGATTATGAAAAAGCCATAGAGTATTACAATAAAGCTATTCGCCTCAATCCTTATAATGGAATTTATTATCTCAACCGAGGCAATGCCTTTTTCAATAATGGTGATTATCAGCGTGCCAATAGTGATTATTCAAAAGCGATTCGCTATTACCGCAATGACCCACAGACGGTCGCTCGTTTGTATTATCAGCGAGGCTTGTGTAGCTATATCCTAAATGACTATTACAGTGCGGTCCATGATTTCACGAGCGCCATTGCCATGCGCCCTAATGACCCTGACCCTTATTATTTCCGGGGAAAAATCCAGAAAATGGTGTTCAGCCGTCATATGCAAGCGCGGAAAGATTTTGAAAAAGTGGTACGTGTAGGGAATAAGTATTCGATTTCTTCAGCCTTTGCATACTTTTTCCTTGGTGATGAGGAGGAGGCCAAAGATATATTAAAGCGCTTATTAAGCGAATCCCAAAATGATAGAGAAGAGTATGCCAATGTATGCTATAATGTAGGCGGGTTCTATGGACTGCTGGGCCAGGAAGACCGTGCGGTGTATTATTTAGAGTATGCATTAAAAAATGGCTTTAATGAGTTTGAATGGCTGAAACGCGACATCAATTTTGATAAAATTCGCTATACGCATGCATTCAAAACGTTGGTGAAAAACATGGGCTCTTATCATGCAGACCCTGTTATTACCCATACCCCGAATCAACAGAATAATTCCAATAACGCTCAATCGCCTTCTGCGCCCGCTTATTTGACGCTCACCAAACTTGAGTTTGCGGATACTGATGGTAACAATAGTATAGATGCAGGTGAGACGACTTATATCAGCTTTACTTTAGTAAATAATGGCCGTGGCGCAGCTACCGAAATGGAACTGGTGACTGAGGAAGTGGCTGGGATGACAGGGCTTGGATATACCCAACGTCAGACGCTGGGAACCTTAAACGCAGGTGAACAGCGTGATTTCAAGATTCAAGTAAATGGTGGCCAGGACATAAAATCGGGTAAAGCAGAATTTAAAATCATGGTGCGTGAGCGCTATGGATTTGATAGCCAGCCAGTTCGAATAAGCATCCCCACCCGTGAGTATATGCCCCCCAAAGTAGAGATTGTCGATCATCACTTTACAACTGAAGTAGGCGGAAAGATGCGCTTGGGGATTCCTATCAATCTGAAGATTGCGGTTCAGAACTTGGGCCAAGGGGAAGCTGAAGGAGTAGTGCTATCGATGAAATTACCAGAGAATGTGTTTTCAGCAGGAGAAAGTCGATTTGTGATAGGCAATCTCAAACCAGGGGAAAGTGAAGTCATAGATTTCGAATTCTTTACCAATAGAAGATATGATGAAGCAAGTGTATCCATATATGGTGAACTCAAAGATGGACGTAGCAGTTTTGTTGCCAGTCAGGTGATGACTGTAGGGATCAATCAGGAATTGGAAGTGGACTCTCGTGTGATCGTCAAAGCTGGGGGACAAGATCCGGTGGTAGATATTAACCAAATCCGTCTCCGTTCTGATGTTGATTCAAATTTGCCTCGCTCCTCTATGAATAATCCTGACGCCGTAGCTGTCATCATCGGGAACCGAGATTACCTAAATCCAGATGTGCCAGCAGTGGACTTTGCTTTGCATGACGCTAAAAGTATGAAGCGCTACCTGATTGAAGTATTTGGCTACGATGAAAACAATATCATCATGTTAAATAACGCAACCCAGGCCGACTTTAACGGAACTTTTGGTACCAAAGAAAGCCATAAAGCACGACTCTATAACCTGGTGAAAGCAGGCAAGTCGGATGTGTTTGTCTATTACAGTGGCCATGGCGCGCCTGATTTGGAAAAAAATGAAGGGTACTTTGTGCCTGTGGACTGTGACCCTTCTCTCGTGAAATTTAATGGATACTCGATTAAGACTTTCTACGAAAATCTCTCCAAGATCTCTTACAATACCTTGACCGTTGTTATCGACGCATGTTTCAGTGGATCATCTGATAAAGGAACCCTGATGCCTGCGACTTCTTTGGCACGGATCAAGTCTGAAACAGGTGTGCTCAATGATCCCAATGCAGTTGTCTTTACTTCTGCTTCTGGCGACCAGGTCTCCAGTTGGTATCCTGAGCAGTATCACTCGCTTTTTACCTATTACTTCCTAAAAGGAATTCAAGAATCTGCCAATAATGACCGCAACTATACTTTGACCCTGGGCGAACTTCGGGCCTATATCGCAGAAGAGGTGCCTTATATGGCACGTCGTTTAAAAAATCGCATTCAGACGCCTGAAGTTTATGGAAAGGATCAAACCGTTCTTATCAAATACTAAAATTATTGAACAAAAATTAAATCTGATAATCATGAAACTCAACAACCTAATTACCATCGCCTTTTCGCTATTCTTAATCGTAGCCATTAGTACGCCTATTCAAGCTCAGATGAGTCCTAAGGAAAAACGTCAATTAGAGCGTGAAGCTGACTACAATAAGGATGTAGCGAAATCGCAAACCAAAGCCGCCAAAAAACTGCTCAAGAAGAAAGCAGACAAGAATGCACGCAAAGAAGCCAAGAAGCTCCGTAAACAAGACTATGTTGTTTTCCCAGGTAGTGTGCCTATGGCAAAGCAGTTGGAAAGCTGCTGGATGAAGCAGTTGGAGCAGGATGACCGTGGGGCGCAGAAGTACATCTTCTCAGACGGAAATGGCGTAGCCAATACCCAAACAGCTGCTGAAATGCAGGCTATGGAAGCGGCTAAACTCCAGCTTGCAGGCCAAATCTCTAACGAGATCAACCAAATTGTAGAAAGCAAAATTGCCAATGAGCAAATTAGCCGTGAGGAAGCTCAGTCCCTGACCAAGTTTGTCGCCGGTGGCAAAAACTATATCATCCAAAGCCTTTCTTATGTACGCCCTGCATTCAAAGTAATGCGCGAAGTAGGTAGAAGCAATGTAGAAGTGACTTTGAAACTGTTTTACAGTGTAGAAGAAGCAATGGAAGCTACAAAGAAAGCATTAGAAGCGAAAGCCCGTGCAGATCTGGAAGGTGAAGCAGACGAATTGATCGACCAGATCGACAAGTTGTTCAAGAAATAATTTTTTGCAGGCAAAAAATTAGTGAAAATAACCTATTGAGGATGGCCTAAACAGCTAAGCTGTCATGTTGAGTGAAGGAAAACATCCTACATTACTAAAAATTAGATAATAGTAAGATCTTTCACTTCGTTCAAAATGACAGCCAAGCTGTTAGGTATTGGAAAACCACTTGGCCGGCAAAATACAGTTGAACCCCTTGAACCACATTGAACCTTGAACTTAACCCCTGTCTTAGCCATGAAACAAATCTTACTTATCACCTTGCTTATTAGCAGCCTTGTGGCTTTTGGGCAAAAACAAAAGAAATCCACTGGCGAATACCAACTCAACCTCTCAAAGAGTGAATTTAGCCCTAGTGAGGCATGTGACTATTGTAAAGAAATGGCGCGTATTCAAGCCATTGAAAAGATTTTTGGAACAGTAGTCGTTCAGGGAAATACGACATATATCCGAAATACCCAAACTGGGGAGAAAGTTGAAACCAAGCAGGTTTTTAACATGATGGCGGAGACCTATGTGAATGGGGATTGGATCAAGACAATCAAGGAAGATTGTAGCAATTTTGTTGAAAACGACGAATTCTGGATTCGATGTAAAGTCAAAGGCGTCGTGCAAGAATGGACACGTCCTCAACTTGACTTGAAAGTGGCTCCTCTCGACTGTGAGGATAAGAAATGTGAGAGTACAGCGTTTAAGGATGGCGAATCTTTTTATCTCTATCTCAAAAGCCCTGTTGCCGGATACGTGTCAGTATATTTGGCAGATGAACATGTCGCTCAACGCGTTTTCCCCTACAGAAATATGCCCGAAGAGCAGGTCAATGGGGTAAAAGTAAAAGCAGATCGGGAGTACATCTTATTTTCTAGGATTATGGATGTGCTAGACCTCCGAAGCTATGTCGACGAGTATGAGCTCTATGCCGAAAGTGAACAAGACCACAACCGCATTTATGTGATCTACAGCGAAAAGCCTTTGGTGAAGCCGGCGCTGTACGAGGCATCTTCTGCATCTGATTCTCAGATGCCTATGCAATTATCCGCTGAAGATTTTCAGCGTTGGCTCGCCCAAAATCGCCAGTACGACAATGGGGTACAGGTGGAGCGAGTAGATATCACAATTTCAAAGGACTAACCTACATCTAGCATGAAAAAGCATATCATTATTTTTTCGGCCCTATTAATGGTCGTCTCGCTATCCCCTGCCCAAACTTGGCAAGAAAAGCTAGAGATGATGGAAAAGCGGGTCAAGAATAAACTTGACGAGCAAAGACTACGCGTAGAGCGTCAATACGCGGAGCAAATGCGTCGCGTATGGATGGAGGCAAGCTTGCTGGAGGGAATGGCCCCACCACCAGAGCCAAAGCCTGTCGATCCGAGCTTTTTTGATCCTGCCAAAGGAATGCCTGCTCAGGCTGAAATCATTTTGGCGCCTGTGCCAGATGAAAAACCACTCCCACCAAGGGAGGAGGAGCCAGTAGAAGTGGCCCCTGATCCTGCCCCTAGAGCCAAGGCTCCCAATTTGCGGCCAGCCTCTAGTGACATGGCTGATGGGATCGCTCGCCTGGATAAAAAACTCTCTGCCAACTTCTTTGGCAGGGACCTCATTTTGCGCTATGATTCTCGTGCGCTATTTGAACCCATGGACTATGTCAATGAAAATCATATTGCAGACCTTTGGCTGAAAATGGATCAGTCAAGCCATGAGATGCTTCTCTATCAGTTGCAGCGCTACGCTGAGCATATGCAACTCAATGATTGGGGGTATTGCCAATTGGTCAATAGGGCTGCGAAGCATATTTACCCACATAGCAAAAACTCGCGCGTGATCTTCAACTGGTTCCATTTATCAAAATCAGGCTATATCGCTACAGTAGCTTATAGCCGTGATCGACTGTATCTCATGATGCCGTCTGAGCATGTGCTTTATGGAAAAACCTACCTCAAAGGAGAAAATGGATTAAAATATTATGTCTTCGACTTGGACGGGACCGACCCCGATTTGGCTAGGGTTCGTGTGTATGATAATAAATACCCCGAAGCATCCCGTAAACTCGATTTCGCGATCAGCAGAGCACCTGCTTTAGCAGAGCGGATAGAAACCAGAAACCTCAAGTTTTCATACAAAGGGAATGACTATTCCTTCCCTGTGAAGATTAACAAGTATTTGATGGGATTTTATTCTTCCTATCCGTTTATGGATTTAAATGTTTATATGGGTGCACCGCTTTCTCAAGCTGCAAGGAATTCTCTGATTCCATCACTTCGTGCAGCGACGAAAAATATGTCTGAACAAGAAGCTGCCAATTTCCTGTTGCGCTTTGTACAAACTGCCTTTGAATACAAAACAGATAGAGAACAGTTTGGAAAGGAAAGGTACCTTTTTGCTGAAGAAACCCTTTTCTATCGATACAGTGATTGTGAGGATCGCTCTGTTCTATTTGCCTACCTCGTACGTGAAGTAATAGGCTTAGAAGCGATTGGCTTAGTGTTCCCCGGTCATGCAGCTACGGCTGTGAGTTTTGGGGAGGATGTCAAAGGAGATCATATCCGCTACCGAGGAAAAAAATACATCATTTGTGACCCTACCTATATCAATGCAGAACTAGGGATGGTCCTTCCTGCCTATAAAAACAAGGAAGCTAAAGTGGTGCGTTTTTAGCGGAAGAATCCACCTAATTCTCGCACATAAAAATTGCGTGTACCTGATTTTCAGGTACACGCAATTTTTATTTCGGCACATTCCTTGTCATATATTCCTTGTTCCAATGTACGGCGTGAATTTCAATTCTTATAAAAAAGAAATATCTTCGGACCCGTATGCAGAATTCCCAAATACTTGAAGTGAAAAATCTCATCACTAGCTTTCGCGATGTGCAAGCTGTGAAAGGGACGTCATTTTACCTGGAAAAAGGGAAAACGTTAGGGATAGTAGGGGAGTCGGGAAGTGGAAAGTCTGTTACTGCCTTGTCTATCATGCAGTTAGTCGCAGCGCCAGGGAAGGTCACTCAGGGGGAAATTCTGTATAGAAACAAAGAAGATGAGGTGGTCGATTTGCTGAAATTGTCGGGAAAGTCGCTTAGGAAATATCGCGGAAATGAGATTTCCATGATCTTTCAAGAGCCAATGACCTCCCTTAATCCCGTCTTCACATGTGGGGCACAGGTGATGGAAAGTCTCAAGCTTCATCTGAATTTGTCCAAAGAAGCTGCACGTGAGAAGACACTTGAACTTTTCAACCGCGTTGAACTTCCGCGCCCCGAAAAACTTCTCAAGAGCTTTCCGCATCAAATATCAGGTGGTCAAAAGCAACGCGTGATGATTGCAATGGCCATGAGTTGTAATCCATCTATATTGATTGCAGATGAGCCGACAACCGCGCTGGATGTGACGGTTCAAAAACGGATTCTTTCCTTGATGCGAGAATTGCAGGAAGAAACTGAGATGTCCACTATTTTTATCTCTCATGATTTGGGAGTAATAGCGGAGATTGCGGATGAAGTCTTGGTGATGTACAAGGGCGAAATTGTAGAGCGCGGGGACGTCCTCACCATTTTCGAAAACCCTTCTCATCCCTATACGAAAGGTCTTTTGGCTTGTAGGCCACCGCTGGATCGGAAATTACATAGACTGCCGACCATCGCAGATTTTTGGGATCAACAAGATAAGAAAGATGCGAAACTCGCTGAAACGTCTGAGGGGGTAGATGACGGCCGTGTGATAGGAGCAGCACCGTTGCTCAAAGTGGAAAACCTTACCACTACCTTTCAAATGCCATCTACCTGGTTTGGTGCAAAAAAGCGGTTTATCAAGGCTGTTGACAATGTGACATTCAATGTATACCCAGGGGAAACATTGGGACTTGTCGGAGAGTCTGGGTGTGGGAAAACAACGCTTGGGCGTTCTATCCTGCGCCTGATAGAGCCAGCGAGTGGAAAGGTATATTTCGATGGGCAATCTCTGACGGACATGGCCCCTATTGTGCTGAGGGCATTGCGCAAGCAAATTCAAATTATTTTCCAGGATCCTTATAGTTCGTTAAATCCGCGGATACCCATTGGAAAAGCGCTTATGGAACCGATGAAGGTGCATAAGCTGGGGAAGCATCTAGGGGAACAACGTGAAAAAGTCATGCACCTTCTGGAAAAGGTAGGCCTTTCTCCAGAACATTTTAATAGGTATCCTCATGAGTTTTCAGGGGGACAACGACAGCGAATCTGTATTGCAAGAGCCTTAGCTGTAGAACCTCGGTTCATCATCTGTGATGAGTCCGTCTCCGCATTGGATGTCTCCATTCAAGCACAAGTGCTCAATTTGCTCAAAGATCTTCAGATGGAGTTTGGGTTTACCTATATCTTTATTTCTCATGACCTGAGCGTTGTTCGGTTCATGAGCGACAGGATCATGGTGATGCGTGAAGGGAAAATTGTGGAACTGGGACAAGCGGATGATGTCTACGAACAGCCAGCATCGCCTTATACCAGGCAACTCATAGATGCGGTACCTCATGGATCGATAGATGAAATTCGCAAACGAGTCCACCTACGTGGAGCAGATTCATGACCTTGCTATTCCTTGCCTTTTGCTTTTTATTGATCCGATTAGGGATTGCTTGGGGCAATGTCCTGACACGGCCTGTTTTGCGGAGCAGAGGGGAAATGCGCCAATCACCCTTTGTTTCTATCCTGGTGCCAGCCAGAAATGAGGAAAAAAACCTTCCCGGTTTATTCCAAGCCATTAGCAGACTTCGATATTCAAATGTTGAGCTGATTGTATTGAATGACCATTCTGAAGATGGCACAGAAGATTTGCTCAAGGAGCTGTGTGGGGAAAATGATCGCTTCCAATATATAAATGGGAAGGAACTTCCCGAGGGATGGTTAGGAAAGAACTGGGCTTGCCACCAGCTAGCAGAAGTGGCAGAAGGCGACTATTTCCTCTTTCTGGATGCAGACGTTGCTTTCTTGAATCCTCATCTCATCGATGTACTGCTCAGTAGTCGAGAGGCCCTTGACACTCAGTTAATTTCAGTATTTCCAGACCAGCTCATGCTAAATCTAGGAGAACGATTGGTAGTCCCGATCATGCACTACTTATTGCTCTCCATGTTGCCCTTATGGTGGATCTATCGGCTCCGGTTTCCTTCCATGGCTGCGGCCAATGGACAATTGATGTTTTTTGAAGGAGAATCCTATCGAACACAACAATGGCACCAGCAGATGCGCAATTCAATAGTCGAAGACATTGCTATCATGCAAGCTGTCAAGCAACAAGGGCTAAAAGGGATGACCTTTACTGGAGGCGGATTCATTTCCACGCGTATGTATCAGAGTTATCGGGAGGGCTTGTCGGGATTCAGCAAAAATTTGTTGGCAGGGTTTGGGAATAGCATAGTAGGGCTTTTAGGGTACCTGTCTTTGACAGTGTTTTTGCCACTTTCGGGGCTATCGCAGATAGCCTTCACTTCACTGGAAATGCGCAGCATGGCCTTGGTGGTGGCTTGGTGTGTGGGGGTTATCGCCCTTCGGATAGGGATCAGTATATTGGCACGACAAGCTATTTGGAGAAATATTTTATTGCATCCTTTTCAAATTATAACACTTTTGGTCATTTCGGGCTTATCTATGTTTAAAACAATAACAGGTACCTTGGAATGGAAAGGAAGAAAGCTCCCATAATGACTAATTACCAAAAGGCTGCCATCGCATTTTTGGTTATCATCCATGGAGTTGGCATTTGGGGATTCATGTCTGAAGAATGGCGTCCCATTTTTCAGCAACTTTCCCCTTTTACCCTCATTCTGTCAGCTGGACTTCTGGCCTCTTTTCATACGAAGTGGACCAAGCAATTCTGGCTATTGATTGCAAACGTATTTGTACTCAGTTATGGGGTAGAGATAGTTGGTGTAAACACAGGGTTAATCTTTGGTACCTACACCTATGGAGATACCCTAGGGATAAAATGGCTGGGCACTCCCCCCTTAATTGGCTTGAATTGGGTGGTGCTGATTTATGTTACAGGGCTGATAGTGAGTAAGTTAAAGGGAAGTGTCTGGATGAAAATAACCCTTGGGGCTTGTCTCATGGTCCTGCTGGACCTGGTGATGGAACCCGTCGCAATTCGCTACGACTTTTGGGTATGGGAGGCGGACCAGATTCCTTTGCAAAACTATTTGGCTTGGTTTGCGATTTCCTGGGGATTCCTTTTCTTTTTCCTACGACTGAAGCCCTTTCCGCAAAATAAACTTGCCTTGGCTTTCTACTTGGTACAATGGGGATTTTTTGGCATTTTGGCAGTGGGCTTATAGCCAACAACTAATCACATTTCCCCAATGAAACACATTATACTTGTATTACTTTTCATAGCTAGTTTTTCTTTCCTCAATGCCCAAAACTTTGATGGCGGGCTTGTAATAGGCTACAATATCAGCCAGATCGATGGAGATGCCTTTGCAGGGTATCATAAAGCTGGAGCCAGCTTAGGAGGATTTGTCTCTTATCGACTGAACAGAACTTTGGTCCTTCAGCCCGAAATCCTCTGGGATCAACTAGGAAGCGCAGGCAAAAATGTCGCCTTTTCCAATCGTTTCAATTATATCTCAGTTCCCCTGTTGCTAAAATTTGCTATTCCCATTCAAATAGGACCTAAGGAGCATGATTTGCAGCTCCATCTGGGACCTGTGGTTGGCGTCATGATCAATGCGCGAGACCTCATCACCAAGGTCGATATTTCCGATAATTATCGTGGGTATGATGTCCGTGGCGTGGCAGGGGCTACTTTTGATGTTAGTCGAAGAATGGCCTTGTGTCTGCGATATGGCTATTCTCTTGCCCCTTTTGCCAAAGGAACTATTATCGGAATCGCTCGTGGCCCCTTTCATAATTACATTCATTTTTCTTTTCGCTGGTATTTGAGCCAAGGATGAGGGGAGGGGATTAAGTTCTGGGTTTTATGTTCTAGGTTTTAAGTCGTTCTCTCACCTAAAACCTAGATGTACTGAAATATTAACTTGGGGCAAAATATTATCAGGCCTTAGACAGCTTAGCTGTCATTTTGAACGAAGTGAAAAATCTTACAACTCCCTCATAATCAAATAGTAAGATCCTTCGTAGGGCTCAGGATGCCAAGTGAATTGTCAGCTAATTAAATTGCCCCCAAGTTAGGTTAGTTGTACACCTAGAACGTAGAACCTAGAACTTTCCTCTTATTGCTCCCGTAAATTAGGGGCACTAATTGCCCAATGATGAATTGCTTTCATTTTTTTTATAAACGATATTATTCTCATACACCCTGACCCCAAGAGATGCCTCATTTGCTATGCAAGTGGGGCATTTCTCATTTGTCTACTAAGAATCAAAAAGCAAAAACAAGCTTAACCCTTCAAAAATCCTTGTTCTCTAATCTTTGTTCTGAAATCAACTTAACCCCTTAGCATTGTAATCTTATGAATCCGCTTTTAAGTTTGTTGTCAAATCCTGCTATGTGGGTATCCATCCTTGCATTGTGTATCGGCACCCTGGGATATGTGCTGATTTCCGTTTTGAAGGACGTCTGGAACCAACGTAAGTAACCCTTTTATCTGACCTTAATACTTCTATAATCTTATGAAAAAAAGCCTGTTTTTGATTGGGGCTCTGCTATTTCTTGCCAGTTGTGGCTTAGGGGGTGGTGGTACCGTATTGGACGGATTTGTGAATAATTATTGGCAAATGCGGCAGGGCAATGAGGTGCTTGAAGGACTGAATGCTTCTATTAGACAAGGCCTTGATAAGCGCCTCAACAATGCCTCTGAAGCTGATTCTGATTCAGCCGCCCAAATTCGGCTTCGTGAATTGTTTGATGCGAGAGAATTCATAGAAGATGTGCTAAACTACACCACTAATAAACTAGAAAAGCTGGCAGGATTGGATATTCCTGGTCATTCCATTCGGGAGAAAGATGCTTCTTCAGCTGTCGCATCCTTTTGGAAAAATGATGAATTGGATGCCCTCAGGGCTGCTTTTTTGCTCTATGAAAAAGACCTCGCCGAAATCGCAGCGGCAATGGAGGTAGAGCCGCTGGAAGTCATGTGGAAAAGAGAAGAGTTCTGGGATTATTTAGCACAAGAAGGCCCAATTGTGAGTCACCTATGCCAAATGGAGGGCCTGAAATCAGCATTAATCAACGCTGAAAATTATTATTTAATGAAACTCCAGGAACAGCAAGAGCTTCCAGCAGCTATTTGGCTTTCCCCCTTGCAGCGCCTGTATCACTATGGGATGGAAATCACTTCTAAGAATTCTTTGGTAATGTATAGGGATTGTGGAAATGACGTCGAGATCAACGTTCCTGCATGGGAAGAGAATTATTCCCCGATAGTGGAAGTAGATAAAAATAGCTCAGTGCGGCAAGGGAAGGCCAATCCGCGGAGTTTTCTGGTAGTTCCGAAGGGAAAGAAATGTGAAATAACTGTGAATGCCCAGGTAGGGAAGGAGTTGATGAAAATAGGGCAGGCCAAATATAGAGTGGTTTCGCCTCCTAAACCCAAAATAGAGATGCTGGTCAACGGGAAGGTCTACAATGGAAGTTCTCCAATTCCTAAAACCAGCCGCCTCCTTGTCCGAATTGTCCCTGATCCAGAGTTCCGTCAGTTTATGCCTAATGACGCTCGCTATGGGATTACAAAAATTTCGGTTTTAGGTCAATTGTCTTTAGGGCCTCCCAAAAATGTAGGGCTGATCGAAGGAGGCAGAGCAGAGAAAGGCATCAAGGTAAGTATGCCTAGCCCAGTAAGGAAAGCCAGACCAGGAACTAAGGTCTATGTACGTCTGGAAGAAATTTATCGGGTCAATTATCGGTCAAAAAAAATCCCAGAGACCCGGTTTTCTGAAATAGAGCGAACGCTTGGCTTGGTAACACGATAAGCCTCGCTGTAAGAAGGAGCAGCCTTGCTTCTTGAGAACTTGTGTCAACGATGTCCCAAAATGAGTCAATATTTCGTCTCATTTTGGGACATTTCCTTGTGGGGTATTGCAAGAAGCTTGAGTATAAATGATTGAAAATGAATGTATTAAGCTAATGGAATGACCTTTGGATAAGAAATGGTACATTCATGCTTGAATAACCGATTTTCCTATGCTTAGAAATTATTTGACCATTGCCGTTCGTAACCTCCTTCGACACAAAGGTTTTTCTCTGATCAATACCATGGGCCTAGCGATAGGCATGGCAGCATGTCTGTTGATTTGGCAGTTTGTGAGCTTCGAACTGAGTTATGATGACTTTCATGAACATAAGGACCAGATCTATCGGGTGAAGCTGGACAGATATAATAAGGGGGAATTGGGAACTGAATGGGCTGGCGGATGTGGAGCGATAGGACCTGCGGCCAAGGCCGCCTACGAGGAGATTGAGGCCTATGCCAAGCTAACAGATACAGAAGGGGTCATGTCCTATGAAGGAAAAGATTTCCGTGAGCAGGAGATGTTTTACGCTTCCGATTCTACCCTTCGGATATTTTCATTTGACTTGCTTGAAGGGAACCCTTTCACGGCACTTAGCGAGCCTTTTACGGCGGTCATCACCGCCTCTACAGCCAAAAAGTACTTTGGCGAGGAGGAGGCTATGGGAAAAGTCATTACAAAAAACGGCAATGATGATTACCGCATTACGGGTGTGGTGGCAGATCCACCAGCCAATTCACATATCAAGTTTTCCTTCCTGTTTTCTTTTAAGACATATTTGACCTTTGTTGGGGAAGAAAATGACCTGGCTTGGCAATGGGATGGCTTTCTTACCTACCTCAAAGTGCGCCCTGGTACAGATCCGCTATTTTTAGCGGACAAGTTAGATGAACTGCCTTTGAATGGAGATGCAGAATACCTTGAGTCTGCCAATCACCGAATGGACTTTAGCCTTCAGCCGCTCAAAGACATTTACCTCTATTCTCATTTTCTGGCAGAAGCAGGCCCCACTGGCAATGGCCAGTCCGTGTATTTCTTGGGCATTATTGCCTTTTTTATCCTGATAATTGCCTGGATCAATTATATCAATCTCTCTACCGCCAGAGCCGTAGATCGCGCTCGGGAAGTGGGGATGCGCAAGGTCATCGGTGCCAGTCGAGGACAACTGATCCGTCAATTTCTCTTAGAAGCCATGCTGGTCAATAGTATCGCAGGGATTATTTCCTTGACCCTCACCCAACTGGGAAGGCCGTTCTTGGTCTCCTTGACTTCCTTGCCTTCTGATTATAGTATTTTAGGTGAACAATGGTTCTGGCTGGCGTTTGCTGGGATGTTTGTACTTGGAGCGATCTTTTCAGGATTGTATCCAGCCTTTGTATTGTCTTCATTCAAACCAGTGGATGTAATGAAGGGTAGGGTAGCGGGCTTAGGAAAAGGAAGAGGCCAAAAAGGGGTAGGTGTTTTTAATCTGAGAAGAGCATTAGTTGTTTTTCAATTTGCTGCTTCTACTGTTTTGATTGCTGGCACCTTGAGTGTATCCCAACAGCTCAACTTCATGAAGAATCAGGATTTGGGCCTTAATTATGACCAAACATTAGTCGTAAAAGGGCCTTCGGTCACTGATTCTACGCTTAGAGATAAGATCCATTTATTCCATGAATCCTTACACCAACTCCCTCGTGTGCAAAAAGTGAGTGGATCGGGTTCTGTTCCTGGTGCTACAGGGTATTCCAATGCGGGTGGGATTAGGCTATGGGGAGCGGATGACTCAGAGGGAAAGCAATATGAGTTTATGTGGGTGGACGCGGGGTTCATAGACCTGTATGAGATCGGTGTCGCAGCTGGTCGCGCATTTGATACCAATCGGTGGCGAGATACCATGACGGTTATCTTCAATGAAGTAGCTGTACAACATATGGGCTTTGCTTCTCCTGAAGATGCGATCGGCAAGGAGGTCGACTTTTGGGGAGATCGAGTAAAGATCATTGGGGTAGTGAAAAATTTTCACCACCGAGCGCTGACGCATGAGAAGAGGCCCTTTATCTTTAGGTATTGGCCATTCATTCGGAGCAATCAAAATATTAAATTGTCCACTACCGACCTGCCTCAAACCCTTAAAGAAATTGAAAATGCCTATCAGACTCAGTTTCCCGGCAATCCATTTGAATACTTTTTTGTAGATGACCATTTCGACAAGCAATATAAAGCTGACCGCCGATTTGGGCAGGTATTCGGCATTTTTTCTGTACTGGCTATCTTGGTTGCCTGTATGGGACTGTTTGGCCTGGCCTCCTTTACCGTGGTCAGTCGCACGCGAGAGATAGGTATTCGCAAAATTCTCGGCGCTTCCGTTGGCAATATTTTGCTATTGCTCAACCGCGAATTTGTCATGCTGATTCTCATTGCCAACGCTGTGGCCATTCCGCTCAGCTGGTGGGGAATCACCCAATGGTTGGAACAATATCCTTATAAGATGTCGATGGCCGCTTGGCTGTTTTTGGTGCCAATGCTGGTTGTGATTGTTATTGCGTTGCTTACAGTTAGTTATCAGATTGTGAAGACAGCAAGGTCCAATCCTTCGGAGGCGTTGAGGTATGAGTAGGGAAGAAGAAATGATAGAATGATAGGATGAGGGAAGGAGAGAATGGAATGAGAAAATGATAATATGCTTGCCCTGAGTATATCGAAGGGAGGAAATGATTATATGGCAGAGAAGAAGAAAAAACCGCAGATTGGACAGATTCCCACAGATTTTCTTCTTTCATCCGTGTAAATCTGTGTTATCTGTGGTGAATTTTAGCGGTAAAATACCCATTCCACAAAATGTCTCAATTAACCTTTCTGTATAGCCGCCAGAAGCACCAGCCTATGATGATAAGATAGAGGATGGCGATGAAGTTTTTGTCGAAAATCAAAGTATGATAGGATAGTTTAAAATGCACCATGACGCGCTCCAGGTTGAGGAAGTAGGTGATGGAGATGAGGATAAAGGGGAAAAAGTCTCTCGCACAAAAGGCATAAGCTGCTAGCATGAGGAGGGCTGGATGAACATACCGTTCGTGCATTTGGGTATTAAAAAAATAGAATATCAGGCTGATGAGGCCTGCTGTAAGGAAGAGTTGCTGATAGCTGCTCGTGCTAAAGGCTGTTCTCTTTTTGAGGTGTCGCCAAGCGGCCTTGGCGGCTGGCCAAAGGGCAGCAAAGCTGCTCAGAAAAAATAGTGCAAGGCCCCACTGGCGGTAGGAAAGGGTCCCCCATTTACCCGCATCTGAAATTTGCCTTACTTCCTCTCCAAACAGTAATTGCCACAGATTAAATGCACCCATGGAAAGCACGGGATTGGAGTATCCACGGCTAAAGAAGCTGAAGAACTTGGCCCCATTTCCCCCTGCCAAAAACGGCAGTAATAGCAGCACTTGCACCGCAACACCAACCATCAAGGCGATGCCCGCCTTTCGCATAGACTGCCGCGCCAGCGGTAGCACCCACAAGCCCCAAAGGGGCAAGAAGATCATCGCTTGCGGCTTGGCATTTAAAGCTAGGACAAAAAATAAGGTGCTGAGTATCAATCTTTTCCTTCCTGCTGTCAGGAGAGACACCAGAACAAATGTCGTGAACATGGCATCTGTCTGGCCCCAGATGACAGTATTGTAAAGGTAGCCAAGGTTGAAGAGGAGGAGAAAGCTGAAAAAAGCTTGTTGGGATTTATGGCTAACCACTTTGCTTGCTGCCCATGCGCCTATAAAGTCAAATATCAGAATTGGGATTTTGAATAAATGTACATGGGCTGTCAATTGCTCTGCTCCGCCCATTAGTTTTCCCCAAAAATAAAGGAAATAAAGTACCAATGGCGGGTAATTGATATCAGAATCATACGCCGCTGATAATCCATTATTTACCAAAAAACTTCCCCATACCTTCCAATACCCGCCATCCAGGCTACTTGTGGGGAGAAATGCTACGATGCACATAAAGAGCATGAGTAACAAAAGGTAGTAGAGAAATCGATCAGTCCGAATCATAAAAGATGCCTAACAATTGATGAAATCATTTACAGGTGCAACTGCATGATTTTCAACACATTTATTCAAAATTCAACATTCCTTCATTCAAAATTAATCTTTGACCTCGAAGATAGAGAAACTTTTTTTTCGAAAATAAAATCCAGATTGGATTAATGCCCGTATGTGTTTTGCTTACTCACAATTTATTAAGACCTTTGGATCTGTGGCAGAGACTTCTCACATACGTCCCATAGAGGATAAGATCATTTCTTTATTGCATCAGCGCGACAAGCGGGCTGTGGAGTTGATATATACCCACTACGGGGGTACATTGCTGGGGGTCATATCTCGGATATTAAAAAGTGAGGAGCTTGCAGAAGATATTTTTCAAGATGCGATGGTGAAGATCTGGAAGAATGCGGCAAGCTATGACAAAAGCCGTGGGCGCCTTTTCACTTGGATGATCAATATCTGCCGAAATTTGGCTATCGATGTCTTGCGCTCGAAGAAATTTCAGGCTACCCTTAAGATCCAAAATGCCGATCAGCTCGTAAGTAGCGAAAATGCGCCTAGTTACAGTTTCAACCCAGACCAGATCGGCTTAGTTGAACTGGTGGGCAAACTGAAACCAGAACACATCGCTATCATTGAGATTATTTATTATAAAGGCCATACCCAGAAGGAAGCTGCTGAGGCGTTGGAAATACCGCTGGGTACCGTGAAAACACGCCTCAGAATCGCTCTTCGTGAACTACGTCAACTTTTAGGAATTGGACATACATAACTACATATCATCAGGCGTGCTGGAATTATATGCCAGTGGACTGCTCTCTCCCGAAGAAATCGGGGAAGTAGAGGAGATGGTAGCGAAGTATCCTGAGGTCAAGGACGAACTCATGGCTATTGAAGAGTCATTGGCTGTCCATGCCTCTCAGTTCTATAAAGCGCCTAAACCAGCGCTACTTGATTCCATTATGGCGCGGATTGAAGAGGAGGAGGAAAAAGAGCAAGTTGAAGTTCAAGATCAAACTCAAGTTCAAGATCAAACTCAAACTCAAGCTGAAGAAAGTACTACTATTGGGGATTTTCAAGGCAAAAAAGAGCCTAAAGTCCGCAAATTTAATTTGCTGAGTCTGATGGCCGTTGCAGCTACCTTGCTTCTGTTGATCAGTGTGATCAGCAATGTCGTGCTATATCAGCAACTGTCAGAGACTGAACAAGCACTCGCTTCACTCCAAGATCAGCAGGATACCAATGTGAAGGAATTTGAAGCCCTGCGCACCAATTACAATATCGTTACCGATACGGCTTATAAACCCGTACATATCCATGGCCTCCCAAGTCATGAAAATGCATTCGCGACAGTGTACTGGAATCCCATTAATCAGGCTATCTACCTGGACGCCAGCTTTATGGATGCGCCTGATGCAGATAAGACCTATCAGCTTTGGGCCATTAAAGCTGGCCAAGACCCTATTAGTTTGGGGGTATTTGATACCTTGGACAGCTTGCAAGATGTTGCCGCCAAGATAGGCGGAGATGTTGCAGCTTTTGCTGTGAGCCTAGAGCCCAAAGGCGGCAGTGAACAGCCGACTGATGTATGGATGGTGGGGAATGTTTAAAAGTAATAATAATTAACAAGAAATAAATAAGGTAAAAGGGAAGAAGTGTTTGCAAAAATTACGACGAGAAATACTTTTAACTTTCCTTCGGCAGGCTCAGGACATGCCTTGTTCATTATTTTTACTTTTCTGTTTAGTATTTCTCATCTTTCCACCCGACTTTCCCCATAAGAAATCTGATCCTGCTGTGCATGTAAATGCACGATATGCTGCGGTGCCGCAGGTCGGATGCCGTATTTGTCCCAAGCGTACTTGATATTTTCAATCGCAGGTTCTTTGGTACGGAAATAATCTGCAGGTTTTACCCAAATAAAAATCCTAAACGTGACGGTATTGTTATTGATGTCACTGACCTCAATAAATGGTTTGGGGTCTTTGAGGATATAGGGCGTCGCATCTACCGCTTCATAAAAGGCATCCATGGCTTTTTTTATATCAGAATTGTAGGCAATACTGAGGTACCAGCGCCTTCTGACAATTTCATCATGGGTATGATTGATAATCTTGTCAGAGGTGATCTGTTTATTGGGAATAATGACTAGCCGATGAAGGCGTGTGAGAAGCGTGGTATAAAGGATGTCTATTTGGTGTACAAATCCATCTTCTCCATCGATGGTCACGAAGTCTCCTTTTTTGAAGGGTTTAAATATCAACAGAAGGATCCCCCCTGCAAAATTGGAAAGGCTTCCCTGTAACGCCAGCCCTATGGCCAATCCCAGTGACCCAAGAACGGCCAGGAAAGAAGCCGTTTTGATCCCCAACATAGAGCCAATAGAAATCAACAAAATGAACTTGAGAATTAGGTTGATGGTTTTCACCAGAAAACCTGCCAAGGCTTCGTCTTCTATTGCCTTGAAAACGGTTCCTTTCAAAACTTTACCAAAAATCTTAATTGCCCATAGACCTAATATCAAGGCAATGATGGCATAAAGAATATTCATTCCCCAAGAGACAAGGTAGTCTATATGTTCTGGTGTGAATAAGTTGGTTATATAATCGATCATAATTTTGGGGAGATTGAGTGTGTAGGGTCAAAAATGAAATAAAGATACCCTTTTTGTCATATTTCATCAAATCAGATTTTTTAATGACTGGGGAATTGTCGATAGAAAAAAAATAATTTTTTTTCACATCACGAGATCCAAAACTAGGTCCCACCCGTAGGTATCGCGAATTGAATGAAAAACCTTTAATATTTTTTCGCGATGACCATTAATTTACTCAAACCCAACTTGCTGCTTAGACACGTTTTGTGTCTAACTATGTTAGTGATGGGGAGTTTGGCTCTGCAGCTATATGGCTCCAGCCACCGAGAAGCTCCCTTGATAGCTAGCGATCCCCTTGCTGATAATACTGATGTCTATGCGTTTCGGTCTCCAGATGATCCGAATACCGTGACCTTGGTTGCTTGTTATATTCCAGCGGAGCTTGCCTATGGTGGCCCCAACTATAATTCTTTTGGCGAAAACATTCGCTACGAAATCCATGTGGACAATGATGTTGCCACGATGGGAGATGACGTGATCTATCGCGCTACTTTTACGAAAGTCAACGAAGACCCAAGCACCTTTTTCAACATTCGACTCGGCCAACAGAACCAGAAAAACACCTATACCCTAGAACGCAGCGTAGACGGCGGCACCACTTGGCAGACCATTGTCATGAATGGCGCTGTACCACCCGCCAATATTGGACCCCGTTCCATAGAAAGCCCTGTGGGTCTCAATACGACCTATAATGCGTTGATTTCCAATGCCATTGAAACAGCCTCCACGGGCGAAACAGTTTATTGCGGCCCCGCAGATGATCCATTTTTTGTGGATTTGGGCGGCGTATTTGATTTGGGAAATTCTCCTAGACAAAATACCACCACTATGCGTGACGGCCTTGCGCGCCGTAATGTCCACGCTATCGTGATCAAGGTGCCTATTGCTACCTTGCAGAAAGACAATAAGGCTGTCAGTCAAGCCGCTAACATCCTCGATCCTGATTTTGTGATCGGCGTATGGGCCTCTGCCAGCCGTCAAACGATGACGACTTTGGGCAACGGTACGGTCAGTACTTCGGGTGCTTGGGTACAGGTATCCCGCCTCGGTATGCCTTTGACCAATGAAGCGGTGATTCCAATTGGTGCCAAAGATGAGTGGAATTCGCGGACGCCTTATAATGAGAACCCCGCCCACTACGAATATTTCTATAACCCAGAATTGGGTCTGTATATGGACGATGCTTTGTTTGGTGGAGCTGTGCCTGCCTTTGCAGGACTTCGAATTCAGCGCAATTCCCTCCAGGCTTTCGATTTTGGAAATGGCAATGATGGCCTATTTCCCCTAAAAGGAAATCCTGCGTTGGCAGGCACTGCGCTTGACGATGCGATTTTTGGTACACTTCTGTTGCCAGCAGCTGGAAAACCACGTTCCGTAGACCTATGGCCTGCGTTTCATACTGGGGTTCCCAATTTGGCACCTTACCACCTCGCTACTGGCAAAGCCGGTAACCCCTTGGCCAACGGCAAGCCTTTTGTCCACAACTTCTTGCCCAATGGCGGTGACATGCTTCGCCTCAATATGGCCGTGCCCGTTACCCCCAGAAATGACCCCAATTTCAGTAGCAATGGCTTGATCCAAGCAGCCGTGCTCGGATTGCTGGACCCAGCGTATAATGGCTCTACTGCCTTGCAGTTTATCCCGAATATGGATGGATTCCCCAACGGCAGAAGACTGGAAGATGATGTAACCCGCATCGAATTGCAAGCGGTTAGTGGTGCAGTGCTCGCGGCCATCGGCCTTTGGTACGACGACTACGATGCCAGCAATCCCATGGCTTCTCCCGTCACGAATCAACTCCTCAATGTCGTTCAGTATTCTACAGGCGTAGAAAAGAACGATACGACTTTCCGTGGCAATTTCCCTTACGTTCAGGCTCCTTGGAGAGGGACGGAAGTAGAATAAGAAATGAGTGAATGAATGTATGATAGAATGATAGAATAGAAACGTGTCTTAATACATTCTTTCCTTCTTACATTCCATTACTCGCTCTTTCCTTCCCATTCTCTCATACTCTCATTCTATCATTTCCCTCCCAGGGAATCCTACACCTTTTTGAATATAAATCTTTACAAAATAGAACTCATGTCTACTTTTAACATATACCTCAAATGCTTCTTAGGTTGCCTGCTCGGCCTGATGCTGGGGATGACGGCCTTACAGGCCTCCAGCCACCGAGAAGCGCCCCTCATCGCGGATGATCCGCTGGCAGACAATACAGACTTGTATGCATTCCGTTCACCAGATGATCCCAATACGATCACCATCATCGCTAACTACGTGCCTTTACAGCTCCCACATGGCGGGCCTAACTATTATCAATTTGGTGAAAACATCCGCTACGAAATACACATTGACAATGATGTGTCAACTACTGGCGACGATATCATCTATCGTTTTACCTTCCAGCAGACCAATGGCGACCCTACTACTTTTTTCAACATTCGCCTAGGTCAAGAAAACCTGAAGACGACCTATACCCTAGAACGTTCTGTCAATGGCGGCAGCACGTGGCAAACGGTGGTTTCTAATGGCACTGTGCCTCCTCCGAATATTGGTGCTCGCTCTATTGGCATCCCTGTGGTAGGATTAGGAACTACATACGAAACCCTTTTTACCTCCGCGATTACCACCGCTACTTCTGGTGAAAGTGTCTTTTGTGGGCCTGCTGATGATCCCTTCTTCGTGGACCTTGGGGGCGTATTTGACCTCGGCGATATGCCTCGCCAGAATGGTGCTCCCCGTGACGGCGTCGCCTGTCACAATGTAAGCGTGATCGCGATCAAAGTGCCCATTTCTACTTTGCAGAAAGATGGGAAAAGTGTTTCTCAAGCGGCCAATATCCTCGATTCTGACTTTGTGATTGGCGTGTGGGCATCTGCCTCACGTCAGCAAATCAAGACGCTGAGTAGTACAGCTGCGCCTGCCTATTCTGGCAACTGGGTGCAAGTATCCCGCCTCGGCATGCCATTGACCAATGAAGCCGTCATTCCTATCGGCGCTAAGGATGACTGGAATGCGCGCACGCCTTATAACGAGAACCCCGCACACTTTGAATATTTCTACAATCCTGAACTAGGACTTTATATGGACGATAGCCTATTTGGCGGTGCAGTTCCTGCATTTGCTCCGCTACGCATCCAGCGCAATTCGCTCCAGGCTTTTGACTTTGGCAATGGCCAGGATGGCCTCTTTGGGCTGAAAGGAAGCCCTGCGGTAGCTGGTACGGCTTTGGATGACGCTGTTTTTGGTACGCTCTTGCTTCCAGCAGCAGGTAAGCCTCGCTCTGTAGACCTCTGGCCTGCTTTCCATACAGGCGTCCCGAATGTGGTCCCTTACCAATTGGCTACTGGCAAAGGTGGCAATCCTTTGGCCGCTGGAAAACCCTTCGTCAACAATTTTCTCCCCAACGGCGGCGACATGCTCCGCCTCAACATGGCCGTGCCCGTCACGCCCAGAAACCACGCGCAATTCAGTACGATGGGCCTTATCAACGCCGCTGTATTAGGCCTTACAGACCCTACCTACAATGGCAGTACTGCCCTTCAGTGGATTCCCAATATGGATGGCTTTCCCAACGGCAGGCGTTTGGAAGATGATGTAACGCGCATAGAGCTGCAAGCGGTAAGTGGAGTAGTGCTCGCGGCGATTGGCCTTTGGTATGACGACTATACCGCTGGTGGTGCCAATCCAGTGACGCAAGACCTCGTGGATGTATTGACCTATACCACTGGCGTAGAAGCCAATGATACAACCTTCCGCAGCAGTTTCCCTTATGTACAGCTTCCATGGGCGGGTGATAATGGCAAATGTAGTGGCGCACCTGTCACCTATATTCAGCCAGCCGTTTTGGCACCAACCCCATTTGTAGAGCAAATTTGTACCCTTGATAATTTTGCACCAGGAGAGTTTGCTGTGTTCCTGAATAATATTCCCGGCGCAGCAGGACCTAAATACACCTTTGATGCAAATGGAGGTGAATTGAAGACGTTTGACAATGGTACCGCGCATCTGACTGGACGTATAGAGATGAATGCCAACCCAACGTTCCAGTGGGATGTGGATGTGTGGCTCATCAATAAGCGTGACTGGGCTGCCTGGAGTGCGCTTGGCAGAACCTATAAAGGAGGCAAACCAGCCGCAGTCAACAACCACATGAATTGGGATTATTATGAAATTGACAATACGCGTGCGACGATGACAGGGGCAGGTGGGTTTGCAGGACAATCATTGATCCTGGCACATAGTCCCCTCAATTATAATTATGGTTTTCAGGTAGGATTTGGGGCCAATGATAAGAATGCAGCCTTTGGTGCATCTGCATGGTTCTACTTCAATGGATCTTATGTAGGCCAAGGTGACTTCAACGTCAATGCATCCTGTGGAGGCGTTACGCCAATTGTACAAGGCAAAGTTATGCTCCAAGGCGCTTATGACCCTGCTACGCATCAGATGCGCAATCAGCTCAATGCACAAGGTGCTTTACCACTGCTACAGCCTTACGGCCAAGGTGGCTACCAATACAATGGCTTTGAGCCTGTAGGTAGTATTCCTTCTCCTGAAGTGGTCGACTGGGTACTAGTTCAGCTTCGTGATCCACAGACGCCTACGACGGTCTTGGCTGAAAAAGCAGCCTTTGTCACCCGTGATGGCGACCTTATGGACCTCAATGGACAGTTAGGTGTGGCGATAGATCCAGGAACAGCTACAAGCTTTTACCTCGCGATATGCCACCGCAATCACCTCGATGTCATGAGTGCAACAAGCGTGAATACGGCCCAACATATCACTTTCGATTTCACGGACGTGAACAACCTCTATGTAGATGCGACCATTACGAATCCACCTGCGGTGCAGATTGATCAGAATGGCGTGTATGGGTTGATGAAAGGAGATTCGGATGAAAATGGGCAAATCAACCAGCAAGATGTCAGCCGAGTAGTCAGTGCCTATTTCTCTCGCGGAAACCAAAGCACAGACGTGGACCTCAACGGTCTCACGAATGCATCTGATGCGCAGAAAACGCAACCGAATCAGTCGGCGAGTAGCCATTTGCCTAAGTAGGAGAATTAGTGATTATTGATTGATAAATTATTGATTATCAGTCAGGTAAATAATAATCGCCCAATCAATAATCACTCAATTATTAATTAATCAATTAAAGAACTCATGAAAAATATATATATCACCCTCCTCTGCCTTGGCTTTGCCTTGAGCCTACAGGCCCAAACAGCGGCCAAACTGACCTATCAGGTCGTGAAGGGAGCCAAGGACACCATTTTGGTCTATGGCCAAAGCCATACGACCAGTTCGGTCGAGATCAATTCCCTTACTACCAGCATTCTCTATGACCAAGACGCCGTTTTTGAAGGCTACCAGTCTACGTTGACTGCTGCTTGGGGAACTACGGGCGAAAATCAGCAAGCTGATCAAGCCATCTCTAAGACCTACAACGGTCACACTTTTTCCAAAGCCTGGAACTACGGGATTGCTGCTCTTGCCAATACCAGTATCCAGCTACCTCCTAGTTCTGACCCTAGCCGCTTGCTCTTCAAAGTATGGTTTGACGTGACCAATGGTTCTGACTTCTACTTAGAGGACTTTGTAGAAAGTGCCGAGATGAATGAACTCACAGGTGGAAATGACGTGGCGGCGGTTTCGTACCAAATTACCTCACCAGGTGGCCAACTCCCTGTAGAACTCCTGAATTTCGAAGCGAATGTAGTGGATCAAACCGTGGAATTGGATTGGACTACAGCAGTGGAGGTAAACAATGCAGGTTTTGAGGTCGAGCGCAGTTTGGATGCCTTTGCATTCTCCTCTATCGGATGGGTAGAAGGTGCTGGGACAAACACCCAAGGCCATTCCTATCGCTATATCGACAGAAACTTGATCCCTGGCAGGACCTATTACTACCGCCTCCGTCAGGTAGACACAGATGGACAATACACTTATTCAAATACGATGGAAGCACACCTATCAACTGGACAAAACTTATTTATCAGCAACTGTTTTCCCAACCCCGCCCCTGGCTACAGTCAAGTGAAGTTGGCAACGGCTACGAATTGCAAGGTCGAATGGCGGCTTTACAATGGCTTAGGACATGTCCTTCAGGCAGGCCGATTAGCCATTGCAGCAGATGCCTCACAGACTTTTGATATCCCCCTAAGTGGCTTAGCCACAGGTACATATATCGTTCAGTTTGCTTGCGAAGGCAGACTTGAAACACGAAGACTTATCGTTCTTTAACTAACTCAAAGGCGAGTTGTGAGTTGCTGGGGATGGGGGGAGATTATTGATTAGAGATTGATAGATTATTGATCAATAATTTTCCTCCTGTCCCCGCATTTTTTGCCCACAACCATTGCCACTAAAATTGAATCATATAAGGCATTTAAGTTCATATAAGGTTCTAACAAATTTTTCAGCCTTCATCATTCATACTTCATAATTTCTACTCACAACTTTTCCTATTATGAAATTGCCAATCTTTCTAACCCTCATTTTCGTCATGCTCCTCTCTCAGGCTTGCATGCGTCACTCAGACAACAATACTGCTGCTACACAAGCAGAAACCACCGTAGAATTGCCCGATTTGCTCAAGCGTACCAAAGGAGTAGGCACCGCTGAAGAGCAAGCCCTTGCGACCTCTCGTTATGGAGAAATCACCACAGAAATCAGCAAAGATCCGAAGGCTGCCAAGCCACGCTTACAGTTAGCGGAGCTTTTCATGTGGGAAGCGCGGATCACCGGCGAACACGGACATTACTACCCAGCAGCGCTGGAAATGATTGAAAGTGTCTTGACACAGAACCCCACGCCAGATGAGACCTTCCAGGCTCTTTCTTACAAAGCATCCGTTCTACTTTCCCTTCACGAATTTGGGCAAGCGCTCAAAGTAGCCGAAAAGGCAGTAGCCTTAAACCCTTACAACGCCCAGATATATGGCGCTTTGGTTGATGCCCATGTTGAACTAGGGCAGTACACGAAGGCCGTCGAAATGGCCGACAAGATGGTCTCAATCCGCCCTGACTTACGCAGCTATTCACGCATTTCCTATCTCCGTGAGATTCACGGGCAGGTAGATGGCGCCATTGAAGCCATGGAAATGGCCGTAAAAGCTGGCCTTCCAGGCACGGAAGAGGCGGCTTGGGCGCGCCTTACCCTAGGAGAACTTTTTGCCCGATATGACCAACCAGATAAAGCGTTGGAACAATACCAGCGCATCCTCGCTGAGCGCCCAGGCTATCCTTTCGCGATCGCTGCGATGGCTGACCTTGCCGCTGATGCTGGTGAACACGCCAAAGCCGAGAAATTACTCAAAGAAGCGATTGCTTTGATTCCCGAAGTTGGGTTTTATCACCAGTTAGCGGAATTGTATGGGAAAATGGAACGGACGAAAGAAAAAGATGCCTTGGTCGCTGAAATGCTGGTCATGCTGGCAGATGACGAAGCCAGTGGCCATAAGATGGGCCTCGAATATGCAAGCCTTCATATTGAATTGACGAATGATTACAATAAGGCGCTCGAATATGCCCAGGCAGAATATCAGGCACGTCCAGAAAACATTGATGTCAATAAAGTGTTGGCTAATGTATACCTGAAACTCAACCAACCAGAAGAGGCTCAGGCCTACCTAAAGCGTGCCAAAGTCACACAATCCCAAGACCCAGAACTTGCTCGGATGGATAGCTTGTTTTAACAAGGAAATAATTTTGAATGATTGAATGATTAATTTTGAATAAAAGCGTATTGACATAGCTTGAACTTTATTCAACATTCAAAATTCACTCATTCAAAATTCACCCATTCCCCATTCAAAATTCACTCATTCAACATTCAACATTAACTCGAATCTCTCATGCTCCGCTATATTCTCACAATCGCCATTTGCCTATTGTTCACCGTTGCTCATGCACATGAATACGCCATCCAAGGTCAACTAGTAGACCAAGATGAAGGAAGACCCTTGGAAGGGGTACAAGTCGTCTTGATGACTTTGCAAAAGATGACCTTCAGTGATGCCCTCGGCAGGTACCAGTTTGATCAATTGGACAGAGGTACCTATCAACTTTGCTTCAAAACACCTGGTTATCAACAAGATACGATCATTGTTGACTTGGCAGAAAATAAGACCGAAAAGGTAGTCAACCGTTTGCTCATCAGCCCTTTGGAGCTGCCAGAATTGACCATCACTGCCAACAAACCGCAAGAACTGACCCGTGTCAGTGGGCTGGACTTACAGCTCCGCAACATGAGCTCTTCTCAGGACGCCCTGCAAGTAGTGCCAGGGCTATTCATCGCGCAGCATGCGGGAGGAGGAAAAGCTGAGCAGATCTTTCTGCGGGGATTTGACCTGGACCACGGGACAGATTTGCAGATTGCAGTGGACGGAACGCCTGTGAATATGGTGTCTCATGCCCACGGACAAGGTTATTCAGATTTACATTTTCTGATTCCCGAATTGATAGAGCAAGTGGTCTTTGAAAAAGGGCCGCATCAGGCGGAAAAAGGAAATTTTGCGACGGCAGGAGCCGTAGACTTCAAAACAAAGGTGAGGTTGGATAAAAGCCTGGTGAAGCTGGAAGGCGGCCAGTTTGGTACCTTCCGCGGAGTTGGGCTTTTTGATATTCCTCTTTCTAAAAATAAACGCAATAGCGCCTATATCGCCACAGAATATGTTGGGACAGAAGGCTATTTCGAAAGTCCTCAGGATTTTCAGCGGATGAATGTGTTGGGGAAATACAATGGGTTTATTGGCGAAAAAATGTTGCTTACGGCTACAGCTTCAACCTTTTGGAGCCGATGGAATGCTTCTGGACAGATTCCTGTCCGCGCCATTGAGTCGGGCCTGATCACCCGATGGGGAGCCATCGACGACACCGAAGGCGGCGAAGTATCTCGCTCACAAGTCAATCTGCAATTGACCCAAACCCTCCCCAATAAAGGCACGATTCGCAGCCAATTGTACTACATCCGCGCGGGATTCGAATTGTATTCCAATTTTACCTTCTTCCTCGAAGATAGCGTCAATAGCGACCAGATTCGTCAAAAGGAAATGCGAGATATATTGGGCGCAGCAGTGACCTACACCCAGCCGCATAAGCTGCTGAACCTAAATGCCGTTACCACTACAGGCCTTCGACTTCGTCACGATGCCGTGCAAGACAATGAATTGTCCCATACCCTGAAGCGCACGGAGGTATTGGAACGCCTCATGCTCGGCGACGTCAATGAAACACATATCGGCGCCTTTGCGCAAGAAGCCCTAGAACTGGGCAATCGCTGGAACCTTACGGCAGGCTTCCGTGTGGACCATTTCCAGTTTGGTTACCTCGACCAGCTAGAGCCCAATCCGCAGAATAAACGCCTTCAGCGGACACTGGTCAGCCCCAAACTGAACCTCAGCTTTCAGCCCAGTAAGCAATGGCAACTATTTGCCAAGGCAGGAACTGGCTTTCACTCCAATGACAGCCGCGCCATCATCTCTCGCCAAAACGAAGAAGTGGTCCCTCGTGGCTATGGTACTGATCTGGGCGTGAAGTTTCGCCCTACGAAGCGCTTGTTTATGCAAGCGACACTTTGGGGCTTGAAGATGGACCAAGAACTGGTCTATGTGGGGGATGCGGGCATCGTGGAGGCCAGTGGCGAGACGCGTCGCTTAGGCGTGGAATGGTCTATCCGTTGGCAAATGAGCAAGTATTTATGGCTTGATGGAGACGTGAATTATACAGATGCCAAGGCGAGAGATGCCGCTTCAGGTGAAAACTATCTTCCCTTAGCGCCGAGCCTTAGCAGTACAGGTGGGCTTACCTTTAAAGGAGAGGGCCAGCCGTGGTCTGTCAGTTTGCGGTATCGCTACCTGGGCGACCGCCCAGCCAATGAAGATTATAGCCTAACCGCCGAAGGCTATTTGCTCTGTGACCTCGTGACTAGCTATCAGTGGCGCCAGTTTGAGGTAGGGGTTTCTGTGCAAAATATCTTCAACACCGAATGGCGCGAAGCGCAATTTGAAACGACTTCACGCTTGCGAGGTGAGGTGGAACCAGTGACCGAAATTCACTTTACCCCTGGCACTCCTTTCTTCGCTAGGGCACATGTGGCCGTTAGGTTTTAACAAATTATTGATTGAATGATTATTAATGATAAATTGAAGATTGATTGGTAGACATTATTCAATCAATCTTCAATCATTAATAATCATACTTTCCCCATGCGCTTGTTTAGTTTATTGTTTATTAGCCTCCTTTTCCTTTTTGCCTGCAATCCCCAAAAACAGACCCAGCAAGAGCAAGCAGAATCTATTCCTGACGACCCAGATACTGTTGCTGTTTCGCCTGAACCCGCGGCTCAACCTGCTAAGCAGATTTATCGAGTAGAGACACCCTTTGGCTTCTCCAGTGCTGAAAGTTTTGATAAATTTGGTCTAGTGGTAATGGGGCAAAATATCTTTGATGCCACGGCGACCTTCACTGTGACTACTGCTGATGGTACAGAGCTATATCGAGAGGAATTCCCCACCACGGACTTGATAGACCCTAGTTTTCTGGGAGATCGCGACACTCCTCCGACGGATAAAGAGCGAAAAGCCTATTTGGTCAAGCGGCTGAAAGAATTTTTTGGTGAATCCAATTTCTCCCAACCTGCGATAGGACCGCAAGATGAATTTGATGCATCGCGTTCTGATAAGGCGATTTGGGATGAAATCGCTGCTGATCCTCAAAGCGCGGGTTTTTATTTCCTGATTGGCGACGAAGCCGCGAAGGAGATTGTATTTTCCAAACGGCAGGGAAAAGTGGTGGTGCTGAGGACGTGGTAGGGGAGAACGTTTTATGTTCTAGGTTTTGGGTTTTACTTTCTTAGTTTATCCTAATTATTTTTCCTCGACATCAACAGCAAATCAAGCATTTTCCTATTCACTTGAATAGCCTCTTTTTCAACACCATAGACTTCAAACCCCATTTTTTTGTATAAAGAGATTGCAGCTTCATTTCCTGCCATAACAGATAAGTTGACATGAAGCACACCTTCAATTTGGGAAATCTTATCCAAGGCTGTTTTTAGCAATAATGTGCCAATCCCTCTTCCTGCCATTTCAGGATGAACAAACATGCCTTTGATGGCTCCTTTATGGTGTAATTTGATGCGGTCATATCGTTCAAACCGGACAACGCCTACGAGGGAAAAACCTTCAAAAGCACCTAGAATAAAGCTATCTGGGTGTGAGAGGAGGGAGGTAAATAATGCTTTTCGACCTGGGCGATCTTCTACATTGGTTGAAATAAATCCTTCGGGAGAAGTATCTATGGCTAAATCTCGCAAGGCATAAAATGCATCATAATCTTGTTGGGCTAATTCACGGATGTCCATTTATTCACAGATTTCATCTACCCATTTCTGATCGATTTTCCCCAATTCATCTATATGAAAAACTGCGCCAATCACGCAGCCTTTTTCTCCAGTAGAATCGATCAAATAGCGGTAGTCAAAGCCCATATCTATGGGTTCACCTAGAAGGCTTTTTACCAAAGCTGTATCCGCATCAGAAGGTAGTAGTTCTACGATTTTCACAAGGCTTTTATAGTCTTCGTGAGCTTGGTAATGCTTACCTAGCTGCTTGAGTTGATGGGAGGTGCCGCAGCTGAGGAGGAGGAGGAGTAGGATGAATGGGAAGAAGGTTTTCATAATAATTAAGAAAATAGGATAATCAATGATCCAATTGCTGAGAGAGCTTTAACACAGCCTATAACCATAAGAATTTTTCCTATTAACTTAATCAAACTGGCTATCTGAGCTACTTTTTTTTGATGTTCAGGAGGAGAGGTTATACCCAAATAATGCTGAAGCTTATATGGCTCTGTTAATATCCAACCAATAAGAAATATAGCAATACAAGTTAAGAAGGATACGACAGATTCGAAGGTTGCAATTTCTAACATGATGTAAGGGGATGGGTTATGTAAAATGATGATTTTAAATGCGCCAGCCAGCATAAATTCTGCTGTTCGCAAAAACTTATGCTGGCCGACGTCTTACACAGATGAGTAGAGAACTTACGCTAAGTCCTCAATTTATAATAAATCAGTCAATTTTCACCGCTTTTTTGGTCCAAATCCGTCCATCTTCTGTCTGGATCGCCACCAAATAATTTCCATTGGGAAATGCCCGTAGATCGATTTGCTGGCTTAAGTCTTTGACACTTGTGAGCTTTCTTTCTATAAGTGTTTGCCCTAACATATTGTAAACCTGGAGTTGCAGGGTTTGTGGGTGGGAAAAGGAACCAGAAAGCGTAAACAGGCCATTATTGGGATTGGGATAAATGTTAAGCGATAAAAGGTCTTCAGGGTCGTCATTCGAAGTCAAGAAATGGAATTCCATCCAATTCATATTGAATTGAGGTTTGGTAATGACTACACGGAGTTGCTGTATACCGCTTGGTAAAAGGACCGAGGCGCTGGTAGTAGCCCAATCTTGCCAGCCACCTGTGGGGGCAAAGTTGATGTTGCGGAGGAATTTTACTCCTCCATTGGCATCGATCAATTGCAATTGCAATTCGCCCGTCTCACTTTCAGCAGCTGTCCGGAAATCTACCTCATAAATGCCCGAACGGTTTACATTTACATAATAGTCCAAATAGTCTCCTTCATCGAGATGGGCAATATTTTTCCCACCTCCCGTATCAGATGTATTTTCCAGCCCCACGCCAAATTGATAGAAGAAATCTTCTGCCTCTACTCTGCCAGGGATACGAGATATGATGGGAATGGTATTTTGGACAGGTTTCAGGGAAAATGTGCTTAATACTGTTCCGTCCTGCGCATCGATTTGGCTGCCACTGTATGTGATTTTGATCACGTCACTGGCCTGCATTTTAGGGCCAATATCAAACCTGATAATTTTGGGATTATCGGTGTCCAAAGTCGTTTGGGTAATAGCAACGCTGTTTCCATTCACAAAAATCTCAAAATCAGCTGGTGAAGCGGGGAGAGGGCCAGCGAGGGCCTTATTGATAAACAGTTGGATCGATTGGTCATCCAAGGTGCGTGCAGATACATAGTTTGCTGGTATCGTAGTCGTAGCTCCGATTTGGATAAACTTAAAGCTACTCAAGTTAAACCCACTCCCTTCACTGTGGAATCGCAGTTTATTATCGTCTGGCGTGAGAATGACATTCGGGATGACCAGGTCTTGCCAGTTTTGAAAGCCCCCGGTATTGGGGACATAGCGCACATTGGTAATGTCACTTCCATCTACACTGAAGCGCAACCGTCCATCGGACCCCGATGTGGCTACACGTACATGCATTTCGTATACCGCACTTGCCGCGACATCCACTTCGTATTGCAGCCATTCGCCTTTATCTATCCAGCCTATATTGTAGCCATTATTGTTGATGTTATCTGAAATCGGCTCTATATCTACCCCGCCATTTCTATAGCTCCACCCATTGTTCCATGCGGTAAAATTGCCTGTGGATACATGATAATTGGCATTTTGTGTATCGAAATAGGCACTTCCTGCCCGCCCCATATCATAGTTGGTGGCAAAGACGACCCCTGGGATCTTTTGCAATTTATAGGGAATGGTTTCGTCAGAAAAGACTTGGCGAAACATCGCATCTATGACATCCTTTTGGTACGCACAGTTCTCCAATTTGAGCTTCTCTGTGAGGTCCATCAGGGTGGCCTTCGCAGTGGCCGCGGTAGGAGCGGCGCCCGTCCCACTCCAATAATCGAGCAAGGTCTGGTACGGTCTCGTTTTGACCACTGAAAGCGGCCCCGAAATGGATTCCACCTTCTTCATCGGCCACCAAGCCCAGCCAATCCCTTCGCCTTCTAAGAGTGCTATCGCATCTCTAAACCACACATTGGAATTCTCCCCTGACTCCCCAAGATAGAGCGGGACATTGTAGTCCTCACGGAGGTCCAAGACCCATTGGATAGACGCTTTGTCATTGTGGGACCAGTACTTGTGGGGGCTATAGACCATATTATTGTCCCAAGGGGGCGTGAGGCCCGTGAAATCATTGGCAAACCAGTTGCCTTCAATAAAGATGATGTGCTTCGTATCGACTGAACGGATACTGTCAGTGATTTGCCCATAAAGGGCGTGTAAGGCAGCATTGCCATTCATGTTCCAATTGACCTCATTGAGGAGGTCGTAGCCTGCCACGATGGGTTCATTGGCGTATCTGGCGGCTAGCCTTTTCCATAGCGCAACGGTCTTATTGCGATTATGGATACTCTCCCAGAGTGAAGGTTTGGTAGGGTCATAATCGGAGATGCCTTGATCGTAGCCTTGGCCGCCAGGGGCAGCGTGTAGATCGAGAATGACATACATCTGGTTTTGTTTACACCACGAGATCAAACTATCTGTCAACTCAAAACCTTTGGTCAGCCAGGTATTTTGCCCAGCGACAGGTTCATCTTCTATGGGAAGGGTAAATAGGTTGTAGTGCATAGGCAGCCTGACCGAGTTGAAGCCCCAGGCGGCCAGGGAATCGATGTCGATTTTCCGGACATGATTGGCGAGCCAAGCGTCATAAAACGCATCGGTATCAGCTTTGCCGATCAGCTGCTCTATATGATCTCTGATCTGATACTGTGCCCCCGCAAAACTTGCGGTTTGCAACATATAACCTTCCTGAAGCATCCAGCCGCCCAGTCCCATGCCTCTGAGAAGCACCGTATCGCCACCTTCATTGACGATGGCTTTGCCGTTGGTGCTGAGAAAGCTCTGTGAAAAAGCTGATAGCGAGCAGGCTAGGAGGAAGAAGAAGAGTAATAGTCTAATGGAAATATGCTTCATAGTTGTGTTGTTGCAAGGAGTGGGATTAAACCATATAAGGCATATAAGAAAATATAAGTTAAGACAATCTTCTCCCTTATATGAACTTATATGCCTTATATGGTTCTCAAAAATAGGGGCGCAGGCTTCTTTACTCCAACCGAAACTCTCCATTCAGCGTTTCCACAGAATTTCCACCCACCATCACCTCAAAGTCCCCAGTCTCGACGACATATTTGCCTTCATTATTATAAAAACCGAGTTCCTTTTCTGTAAGGGTAAAGGTAAGCGTCTTGCTTTCTCCAGCCTTCAATTCCACTTTCTTGAAGCCTTTTAATTCCTTTACAGGACGGGTCACACTAGCCACGCGGTCCCTGATATACAACTGAGCGACTTCTTCTCCTTCGACATTCCCTGTGTTTTTGAGGGTAATGTTAACTTCTACCGTCCGATCAGCAGTTGGATCAGAAATATTCAGGTCAGTGTATTCAAATGAGGTATAGCTCAATCCATATCCAAAGGGATATAGTGGCGTATTGGGCTGGTCGGTATAGTGCGACCAGAAGACCTCGTTTTTAGGACCTGGACGCCCAGTGTTTTTGTAGTTGTAATAAATAGGCACCTGACCGACGTCCCGTGGGAAAGTCATGGGCAATTTGCCACTAGGGTTGTAGTCTCCATAGAGTACTTGAGCGATAGCATGGCCACTCTGCGTACCCAATTGCCAGGCTTCGACGATAGCAGGGATATGGTCATCTGCCCAAGGCAGAGCCAAGGGACGCCCATTCATCAAGACCAAAACGATGTTTTTATTTACCTTATAGACAGCTTCCAATAACTCTTGCTGGAGTCCTGGTAAGCCAAGATTTGAACGGCTGCGTCCTTCGCCAGATTGGAAGCCATGCTCCCCGAGCACCATGATCACGACATCGGCCTTCTTGGCGATTTTGACGGCCTTAGACATGCCTGAGCGGTCGTCTTCATTCAGTTTTACATGAGATGGGAAGCTGGTCTCGCCTTCGATCAAGGCTACGCCTTGACTTACCGTGAGTTCATTGCTGGGATAGGCTTGCATACCTTCCACTACCGAGATGGCCGTATGGTCATCTGAGGCGAGGCGCCAGTTGCCAAGGGGGCTATTCTTGTCTTCGGCCAAAGGACCGATCAAAGCGATCTTCTTTCCTTCTTTGGGGAGGGGAAGGAGGCCTCCCTCATTTTTGAGCAGGACGATGGACTTCTTGGCTATATCCAAGGCACTCGCCATGTGATCTTCGTGATAGATCAGCGTCTCTTCCCGGGTTTCGTCACAGTACTTATAGGGATCATCAAATAAGCCTAACTGAAATTTTGCCCGCAAAATCCTTCGTACCGCATCGTCAATCTTGGCTTCCGCTATTTTGCCAGATTCTACCAATTTTTTGAGGTGCTTGACATAGAGATGAGACTCCATGTCCATATCTGAACCCGCATTTACGGCTAATTCGGATGCGTGAAGCCCATTTTCCGCATAGCTGTGATCGATCATCTCCGTGATTGATCCCCAATCCGACACCACAAATCCTTTGTAAGCCCATTCTCCTTTGAGGATGTCTCTTTGAAGAAAGACATTGCCGGTGGCGGGGATGCCATTTAATTCATTAAAAGAGTTCATAAAGGTAGCAACACCTGCCTCTGCTGCTGCCTTGAAGGGAGGCAGGACCACATTATACAGGGTCGAAAGGCCGATGTCAGCGGTGTTGTAGTCTTTGCCGGATTCGGCAAAGCCGTAGGCTGCAAAGTGTTTGGCACACGCTGCGATGGTATTATTGGCACTTAAATCCTGGCCTTGAAAGCCATTGACCCGTGCCTTAGCAATCATACAACCCAGATAAGGATCTTCTCCTGCTCCCTCCATCACACGGCCCCAACGAGCATCTCTGGAGATGTCGACCATGGGAGCAAAGGTCCAATTGAGTCCGGCAGCTGAGGCTTCGATAGCCGCTACGCGAGCTGATTGCTCAATCGCTTCCAAATCCCAGCTGGCAGCTTCAGCCAGGGGGATAGGCGTAGTCGTCTTGAACCCGTGGATGACATCAAATCCGAAGATCATCGGGATGCCTAGGCGGGAGTTTTCTACGGCTAATTCCTGCATGGCACGGACTTCTTTGGCACCGCGGACATTAAGCATGGAGCCTACCATTCCAGTTTTGATATGTTCATATCTCTCTTTGGTATATCCCTCGGCAGGCGCAGGGCCGGTGGCATCGAAGAAGCCGGAATATTGGTTCATTTGCCCAATTTTTTCCTCCAAGGTCATCTTTGCTAGGAGGGCATCAATTTGGGCTTCTGTAGCATCATTTTGGGCCATAGATATATTGACTAATAGCAAGGCTGCTAATAGCGTGAAAATTCCTTTTTTCATTGCACGATGTGTTATTATTTCTTTTGGAAAATGCGGACATAATCCACAGTCATAGTTTGGGGGAATTGGGTAGTCGCATCTGGATTGCCTGGCCACACACCGCCTACGGCGATATTGAAGATGAAGAAGAAATCTGCATCGAAGGGGTAAGCCCCATTTACGTCCGCATTGGTGAGGGTGAAGTAGTGGTTGTCGTCGACATACCATTTGATGGAGTTGGGCTCCCAAATGATGGAGAATACGTGGTATTCATCCGAGAATTTTTGCCCCCCAGTGAGTGAATAGGGCTCCCCTTTGTTAATGCTAAAAGTCTGCCCTTGAGGCCCCCAGTGTGCCGTTCCGTGAACGGTTTCAGGTTCGTGTCCTACCAACTCCATAATGTCTATCTCTCCACAGGCTGGCCAGCCAATGGTGGTGATATTTTCGCCTAGCATCCACAAGGCAGGCCAGATGCCTTGGCCTTCTGGCAGGATGGCGCGTATGTCGACGCGGCCATGTGTGAAGCTTTGTTTGCCGAGGGTAATAATCCTTGCAGAAGTATACGGTGCCCCGTTGAAGGCTTCCTCACGCGCTTCTATGATCAAATTGCCATTGCTTACTTGTAGGTTTTCGCTTCTGTCAGTATAATACTGAAGCTCTTGATTCCCCCAGCCGCCGGCACCCATTTCAAATCGCCAATCCGCCATATTCAGCGAGTTGCCATTAAACTCATCCCGCCATACCAAATCATAGCCTGTATAGCTCTCTGGCGTGATATAGCCGTCTTGGGGGACAAAGATAAAGGTATCGTCATTACGAATCGTCCCAACACCTTCTGCGTTGGCGATGGTCGCATTGGTGGGATTTGAAATGACAACTTTGAATTCTTCATCTGCTTCTTTGATAGAATCAGCCAGGATTTCTATTTCCAAAACGGCACTCCGCTCGCCAGCTGGTATAGTCATCGAACCGCTAACATGTCGGTAATCTTCATCTTGCGCCGCAGTTACTTCTTCTGTCTTATACTCGAAGGTGATTGTCTGTTCGGATGCTACACTTGCAGTCACTCGAAAGTTAAAGGTGGTATTCGCATCCCCTTCGAAGAGTGTCACACTAGAAACAGAGAGGGTGGGTAGCACAGGTTCAGGACCATCGTCATCGGAATCTGCGCAAGATGCGATGAAGAGTAAACTTAGGCTGAGAAGTAGCAGGACAAATTTGTTCATGGGAATAGAATTTTTAGGCGATTAATTAATGCGTTGGTTTATTTTGAGCGGTTTGAAGAAAAGTAAAAATAATTAACAAGGAACAAGGAAGTACAAAGGGAAGATTGACTTCTTACTTTGTACTTTCTTGTTCGTTACTTTTACTTTAATCCTCCTACTGAGGCACAAGCGTAATACGCCATACACCCCATCCGTAGTCTGCATAAAGCACCAAACGATTGTTGGTCATTTCTAAAATGCTAAAAGTGACAGAAGACTGGGGGGTATCAACTTCACCCGTAGTTCCCACTTTGTACAGCCCAATCCAAGCTCCTTGACCAGTGACCGTGAGAGAAGTCTCATCTATGCTAAAAGCGTGAACGCCAGAGTCCCAGGCTTTATAGGCAGCAGGCCAGTCAGTGCTTGGATGACATCCTACTGTAATCCCCATATCGTTAGGCCATACATTGCCCATATCATCCGAATCCGCCCAGAAGTCACCGTTATTGTCATACTCAAACACCCCATCTGAGGTGAAGATATACTTGTCATCGAAGTGGCAAGCGCGGTCAGTGATGTCTGCCAAGGAATTTCCCCACCAAGTCTCCGTAAGGCTGGGACCAATATGCAACGCGCCTTCTTCTGGGGCGAGGATCCACACCTTCCGATCACAATTTGTCAGTTTTTCGAAATTGCCAAAGCAAGCGTTTGGGTCATCTTGCGTGACCACGAGATCCTTTGTGATAGAAGCGGAGCCTCCACGGTTGAAGGTCGTCATGGTCACTTTATAAGTGCCTTTGAAAGTGTAGTTCACTTCCGCTTCTTCTCCCGTCTGAGTCCCATTGTCTTCAAACTCCCAATTGGTCAGGAAAGCACCTGCGGTAGTGTTCTTGACGATAAAGTCGTTGGGCGTAGCTCCTTGTACGATCTCGAAGCTAGGAGAGGGGAGAGGCCCCAATTCTGATTTTTCTTCCACAAATGGATTACAAGAAACCAGTCCTATGAGTAATGCTATTAAAGATATATTTAAATAAGTCTTCATATTCGTTTTTATTAATTAACCATTTACCATTTTTAGGAATTATTAATTATAAAATTGACTGATTATTAATTAAAAGACAGTTCACTATTCAATGATTATTAGTTGTGTCAAATTAATCAATCAATAATCAGTCAATTAATAATAGATTCTTTAATATCCTGGATTCTGCTTCAAATTCCCCTCAGTGATGTCAAGCTCTGTCTGAGGAAGGGGTAATAATTCATTTTTCCCCGCTGTAAAGCCTTGGTCACCCAATTCCGCGGCAGCACGTCCCGTGCGCACCAAGTCAAAGAAGCGGTGTCCTTCTGTGGCCAATTCTAGCTGGCGCTCTTTGTAGATGGCATCTAACAAAGCGTTTCCTGAAGCGGTTACATTCGCTAGGCCGACCCTGGAACGGACTTGGTTCAAGAACAATTTGGCATTGGTCTCATCACCGCCACGTGCATACGCTTCTGCTGCCATCAGCATTACGTCCGCCAGGCGAATAGCGCGGACATTGTTGGCCCAGTTGAGGGCAGGCTCACCATCCAATGCGCGCTCATCCTGCAACCCAGCATATTTTCTAATGAAATAATCAGTGTTTTGGAACCCTTCCGTATAGCTCGCTCCCTGGTCTTTGAGGGCTTGTCCATCAATGATGGTATGCTCCATACGTGGATCTCCTTGCATAGCTGCTACCAGTTTTGGCGTTACAGGGCAGAAACTCCAGCCAGTGGCGAAAGTAGGTCCTACATAGTCACGCATGCCAAAGAACTGCACATCGTAGTTGCCTTCTGTCCCGTTGATGAATCGATCCCATCCGCCTCTTTGATTGCTGGCATAATTGATCTCAAATATCGATTCTATCCCAAATTCATTGCTAGTTTTGAAGATATCTTCAAAATTGGTTTCGAGGGCATAGAAGCCTGAATTGGCAACACCGGCAAGGATACCTGCGGCCTCATTCATTCTGCCTTCATTATTTTGGTACAAAATAACTTTCCCTAGCAGCGCTTTGGCAGCTCCCATGGTGACCCTTCCGAGTTCCTGTGAAGGAACTGTTTCTGGCAATTCTACGGTGTTGATGGCATCATTAAGGTCTTGCTCTATTTGGGCATATACCTCAGCAGGGGTTGACTGGACTTGCTCATAGAATTCGTCACCTGAGAGGACGGTAGTGATCAATGGGATATTGCCAAAAAAGCGGACGAGGTCGAAGTAATAATATGCCCGCAAGAACTTGGCTTCCGCAATGGTTCTCGCTTTAAAGGTAGGGTCGAGGTCCTCTACCTCTTCTATTTTCTCCAATATCAAATTGGTACGGTAAACGCCTGCATAGCCTTTGTTCCACAAACCTCTTTGAGGGCCAAGAAATGGATCAAGAGTAAAGTTGTCATAAGCTACCCAACTCGGCTGGTCAGAGGCGTCACTTCCCCCTGCAAAGCAGTCGTCTGAGGCTGCGTTTAGTAAGCCCAGTTTCATGGTCCAAGCATTATCTGTCCCACCCCACTGTAAGACATCATACGCTGCTACCAGACCTTCAAATAACTCTTCTTCCGTTTGGTAAAAATTAGTCTCTAGGACAAGGCCTCGAGGTTGTATGTCTAAGAATTCTTTTCCACAGGAAACCAAGAATAAGCTTCCGAGGAATAGGTAGAGAAATTTATATTGAATTTTCATTTTCATTTAGATTTTAATTTTCATTTGGATTAAAAACTAGCATTAACACCCACTAAGAAAAAGCGCGCTTGCGGATAGATGCCGCGGTCCACGCCGAAACTTCCACCACCGATCTCAGGATCGAATCCTGAGTACTTGGTGATGGTCAGCAAGTTATTACCTGAGACATAAAAACGGGCTCTTTTGATGCCAATTTTGTTGGTGACGGAGAAAGGAAGTGAATACCCGAGCTGGGCCGTTTTGATTCTAAAGAAAGAGCCACTTTCCACATAGAAATCAGAGCTGCGGCTGAAGTTCTTATTGGGGTCATTCATCACCAAGCGAGGATAAGTGTTGCTTGTTCCTTCTCCTGTCCAACGATCAAGGGCGTCACCTGTCAGATTGGCCATTTGCAGATCAAAGCGGCGGGTAGCTTTATAGAGCTGGTTGCCCGCAACGCCTTGAGCAAATATGACCAAGTCAAACCCTTTCCAAGCAATGTTAACAGTTCCGCCATATGTCCAATTGGGTGTAGGATCACCAATGATACCTTGGTCATCATCATCGATCATTCCGTTGCCATCTGTGTCTACAAAACGGAAATCGCCTGGCTGCGCATCGGGTTGAAGGAGTTCTCCATCCGCATTGGTATAAGCTGCCACTTCAGCGGCATTTTGGAAAATGCCATCGGTTTTGTAACCATAGAAATATTCGAACGGGAGGCCTTCTGCTGTACGGGTAAGTTGCAAGCCTTGAGGACCGAGAAACTGGCGACCTACAAGAAATTCCTTGTCAAGGCCCAAATCAGTCACTTCATTTTGCACATAAGAGAAATTGCCATTGATGCTAAAATCGATGTCGCCAAATTTCTTCTTATAGCCCAACTCTAGTTCCATGCCCTTATTGGTCATGGCAGCGATATTGCCGATAGGCCCTTCATTTCCTACATAACCAGGAACGAGTATAGGTAGGAGCATATCAGAGGTTTTCTTATTAAACCAATCAAATGTGACGGTTAAGCGTTTGAGGAAACGGGCATCAAAGCCAAAATTGGTTTGCTGAGTCTCTTCCCAATGCAAGTCTGGATTGGCGATGGCATTGGGGCTGGTTCCACCTGTCAACTGGTCACCTAGCCCAAAGGTATAATTTCGCCCCCGACCAACAGTAGATGCATAAAGAAAATCGCCAATTTGGTCATTTCCATTGACGCCCCAAGAGGCACGAACTTTAAAGAAATTGACAATAGGGTTCCCAGTGAGAAATTCTTCATTCGTCAATACCCACCCAGCTGATACGGCTGGGAAATTGCCAAATTTATAGTTATCGCCAAATTTATAAGAGCCATCTCTTCTAAGGGTAGCAGTGAGCAAATACCGCTCATCAAAATTGTAGTTGATTCTACTAAGGTAAGAAGCTAAGGTCCCTTCATATCTAAACCCATTGAAGCTTTGATTATCAGGGTCAATGGAATTTCTAAGGGCTACGTCCTCAATATTGTCTACATCTAGCCCTAACACATTTCCAGCAATCCCCTCGCCAGCATTTCGCTCAGCTGAAGTACCTGCTAATACGGTAAGGTTATGGTTTCCAAAGCTCTTTGTATAGGAAAGGGTATTTTGCCAAATCCAATATAACCCACGGTTTTGCGCACGGTTGTACCCTGTGACATCTACCCTGTTGGCGGCGTTGAGGTAATGGATAGGGGTGAAATTCTCACTTCCCCAGAAAGCAAGGTCAGTACCCATGCTTGTGCGAAACTTAAGCCCATCAATGATTTCAATTTCCGCAAATACGTTGCCTACCACCTTGTCACTCCATCCATACCCTTGCTGGATAGATAAAGCCGCTACAGGGTTTAGGACTTCTGAGGTTACGTAATCAGAAATGCCATAAGGGATGCCGTCTTCGTTTTTTACTACATTTTGTAGGGTAAATACGTCACTCGCCAATACATCAGGATCAGTCTCCAGGATAGGTGTGATGGGGTCGAGGTTGATCGCCCGGCTGAGCGGAGAACCAAACTCTGAGTTGGTAGAGATGCCGACGCCTTTGATTCTTGAATATGCAACTGTGTTGCCAAATGTGATGCGGTCATTGATTTTGTGGGTAGAGTTCAAGCGTACGCTGAATCGTTGGTAGCGACTCTGAGCGTCAGAGACGATTCCCGACTGGTCGAAGTAGCCAAAAGAGACATAATATTGCGACTTCTCACCACCAGCTGAGATACTCAGTTCTTGGTTCATGATGGGCGCGTTGTTATTGAAAACAGCACTTTGCCAATCTGTTCCTTCGCCCAGGGAAGCTGGATCATCGAAAATGACGCCTCTCCCAGCAGCTACAGAAGACTCATTCATGAGCGTAGCATACTCTGTCGAATTGAGGAGGGCCAATTTCTTCCATGGGGCCTGTGTGCCATAATAAGCATTGTAGTTGACCGTCATTTGGTCTTTTTTGCCTTTCTTGGTAGTCACCAAGATTACCCCTGCTGCAGAGCGAGCGCCATAAATAGAAGCAGAAGCTGCATCTTTCAATACCTCGATAGACTCGATATCGCCGGAGTTGAGAAAGTCGATTCCGCCGCCGATGGGGACTCCATCGACTACATAGAGCGGCTCAGAAGCATTAATAGAGCTCGTCCCGCGGATTCGGACGGTGGATGCTTCCCCTGGCTGGCCAGAGTTGGTGGTGACGCGTACGCCTGAGGTACGGCCTTGGAGCGCTTGCTCTACACGAGGAAGCGGCATGTCTTCTAGGTCATCTGCCTTAATTTTGGAGATGGCTCCGGTAACCACACTTTTTTTCTGTACCCCATATCCCACAATCACCACTTCATCTAGATTTGAGATGTCTTCTTTTAGTAAGACATTAATAGTGGTTTTGCCATCTAAGGGAACCTCTTGATCGGCATAGCCTAAGTAGGTAAAGACTAACGTAGCCTGATCATTTTCTACAGTTAATTCGTAGCTTCCGTCATCTCCAGAAAGCGTACCATTGGGCTTGCCTTTTTCGAATACGGTAGCTCCTGCCAAAGGAGTGTTATCATTTTGATCGTTGATCTTTCCCTTGACGGTTACCTGTGCGTGTAGGGCATAGGTTCCGAGCAAAAGCAGGAAAAGAAGAAGGTAATGTTTTCGCATGTATCAAAAATTTGTGGTTGAACGTGATTCCCAAAAATAGGCGAATACAGCTTGAAAGCCCCTATTTGGGGCTACGACAATAGCACTACTACCTGTTTTTAGAGGGGGTTTTGGGCTACTACAATAGCACTTCAGGCTATTTGAGGGTACCCTGTAGAGACGTTGCATGCAACGTCTCTACAGGGTACCCTCAACTTTTGAAGTTGATGATATAGGCAGAAAGACTTTCCTCTTTGCTCAGGCCTAATCGTTTTTTCAGACGATAACGGCTTTGCTCGACAGCGCGTGAAGAGATATTGAGGAGAGAGGCAATCTCCTTGGTGGTGAGGTTGATGCGAATCAAGGCACAGATGCGCATATCGTTCTGGGTCAGGCCGGGATGCTTTTCGCGAAGGCTATGTCCAAAATTATTATCAACTTGATTGAAGTAAAGATTAAACTCCTTCCAGTAATTTTCACTCTTCAATTCCTTGTCTAGCATGCGCATCAAGCCCAAGTATTTGGCGTCATGCGCTACTTCCAAATCTGTCACCTCATTTTTGATGGTCGTGAGCATCTCATTTTTGTGCGCCATCTGGACAGATGAGAACATGAGCTTTGAGTTTTTGGCGGCTATTTCATCTGCCAATTTCTCATTTTTGAGACGGAGGATTTCGCTATTTGCTTCGAGGATCTGGCGTTTATGTGCAGCTTCTCTCCGCTGGATGACAAAGTATATCCCGCCAAGAGATAGGCCAATCAACAGGAGGGTAACTAAGGTTCGAAACCAGATAGTTTTCCAAAAAGGAGGTTCTATGAAAATGGCTACTTGGGTGAGGTATTCTAGGTTTTTTACCTTGAAAGTATACCTGCCGGGGTCCAGATTGGTATAGGTGACGCTATGCTGCCCAGAGGATGTTTCCTGCCATTGATCATCAAAGCCCTCCATTTTATAAGAAAATTGGTTTTCTAGGGGATTGGTATAGTCAATGGTAGCAAAGGAAAAGGAAAAAGAGTTGTCATAGTATTTGAGAGAGACTTGGTCGGCGATTTCTATCGGGTCAGAGAGAATCGTTCGCCCATCTTCTAGGGGGCCTATAGGTACAGAAGTATTAAATACCTTGAAATCGGTAAATAATATAGGCGACTGAGCGACTTTGTCTTTGATTTGGGCAGGTCTGATAGCATTTAGACCATTGATGCCGCCAAACAAAAGCTGCCCATCCTTTGCTGTGACAATGGCCATCTGATTGAATTGGTTGGCATTATGGCCTTCATGGAACCCAAAATTTCGGAAGGTCTTATGTTGTGGATCAAAGCGACTAATTCCTTCAAAGGTCGAAATCCAGATCATCCCTTCATGGTCCTCGGTGATGCCCATGACACTGTTGGCAATCAGTCCATCCTCGGTATCGATTCGCTCAAATTGCCCATCTCCCAGCCAACGATTCAGACCACCGCCTTCAGTCCCAATCCAAAGGTTTCCCTGGCTGTCCTGGAAGATGCTTCGCACTTCATCATTACTGAGGGAAGCAGTATCATCTATTTGATGCTGATAATGAATAAATCCTTGATTGTCATCCTCCCACCTGCTAAGCCCTTTATCAGCCATGCCTATCCATACGTGATCGTCTTGATCTACGAATACCGTCATGATAGTGAGTTCCAATAGCCCTTCTGGGCGATTCGGGTCGAAGCTGTGCACAGTCACATGTTTGGTGTTTGGGTCATAGACATGCAGTCCCGAGCCGATGGTTCCAATCCACAAAGTCCCATCTTTTCGTTCTGCAAGGGACCAAACATTGGTATTGGTAAGGCTGGCAGGTGCGCCATTAGGCTCACCAGTATGTAGAATGCTTTGCGTAGATGGGTCGTACACATCCATTCCTACGCCAAATAGCCCGATCCACAGTCGCCCTTGGCGATCTTCAAAGAGTGTCTTGATGACATTTCCTGCCAGGGAATTAGGGTTTTGTGACGATTGATTAAAAGCGGGGAGTTGGAAGCGGTGGTTTGCTTGATCAAACCAATTCAGTCCCCCGCCATCAGTGCCTACCCAAATTTTTCCCTGATCACTTTGGTGAATCGCCAAAATCGACTTATTGGCTAATTCTTTCCCTTTTCCAAAAGCAGGCGAATAAAAGTCAAACCAGGTTTTATGCGGTTTGAAAATGTTAATGCCCCCATTATAGGTTCCTATCCAGAGATTTCCTGTCCGATCTTCTAAAAAGCAAAATAGCGCATTGCTATTAAGGGCAGTCTTGTCATCTGCAAGGTATTTATGAGCGGTAAAAGTTCCCAAATCCTTATCATAAACACTGAGTCCCCCTCCATCGGTGGCAAGGTACATATGGCCATCGGTAGATTTGAAAATGTCTCTGACTGTATTCGAGCTGAGTCCATTGGTGTCATTCGTTTGTGGAAAATGAGTAACCTCATGAGAGGGAATAGCTATTTGGTACAATCCAGAACCTTCAGTCCCTAACCACAGGTGATCATCATCTAAGAAAAGTGTTTTTCTAAACCCCGCTAGGTTTCCTTGGCCAGTTGGGGAGCCTTCTACCAGCGCAAACTGATCCCCTCCTGTTAGGTAATTTACCCCTAACCCTGCTGTCGCGACCCAAATAGTCCCTTGTTGGTCTTCCACCACATCAAAAACCGCATTGGAGAAGAGGTTATTATTATCCGAAGTAAAGTGCTGGGAGGTACCTGATTTAGGGTGGTATTTTATAAGTCCTCCATTGAGCGTGCTTATCCAAATATGCCCATCTTGGTCTTCATAAAAGGAGGTGATTTCAAATCCTTTGATATAGGTAAAAGCAGTATCTGATTGAAGGTTTTCGAACCTACTCTGGTGCTTCCGCCGCACATTGATGCCTTGGCTACTTGTTCCTATCCACAAATTTCCAGCGCGATCTTCAAATAATGCGGTAATACTTTTCCCTATGAATCCATCCCTGCCTGGAGCCTCACCGTTGGAGCGGAAGACCTCAAAGCCATACCCATCGTATTGGTTAAGGCCATTTTGTGTACCTATCCATATATAGCCGTACTGGTCTTGTAGGAGGCAGTGAACGGTATTGTGCGATAGGCCTTCGCTGATGGTCAGGTGGTCAAAATACATGGGCCAATCATGCTTCTGTCCGAGACAAAGGTGCCCTTCCAGCAATAGCCCTCCCCAAAAAAGGAGGGTAAAAACAAGCTTTCTTGCCAATATGGGATGATTTCGCATGGTTTGCCTCTTTCTAAATATAGAGGGAGAGTTGAAAGAGATTTTACCCTAAACCCAAACTGCATAAATTTGTTTCCCGTCAATCTCATACCACCTGCTTCCTCGTGCTGGACGATTCTTCCGAAAGTCAAAAATCAGTAGCCATCCTTCTGATAAATGCTGGCGTGTGAGATAATCGGCTAGTTGGGCCAGGCCTTTTTCATGAGCAGATTCCCCTCGCCAAATTTTCATTTCAATGATGTATTGGTGTTCATAAAAAGTAGCAATAACGTCGATGCGTTTTTCACTAGATATTTGCGCTTCTTTGAATGCGAATCCGCTACCATTGATAATGGGCTGGAGAAATCCCAAAAACAGTAAGGTGCCATTTTTCTCCAAAAAAGTATGCTCTTTTTCACTTGCTTGCTCCACCATAAACCGCTGGAACTTATCCAATACAAGTTTCATATTTAGCTGATTATCTGGTAGCAAATAATCTTCTTTTAGGTCATATCCACCCATATTAACCTGCCTCTTTACTTTACTTGTCATATAATTGAAAATCAATTCAGAATAGATCCGATTATGAATTTTGAGGCCATTTCCGTCAGCTTGTTCAAAAATTCCATAAAGTACGCCCAGGTGGATGATGGGGTCTTGAATATTAAAATCGTAATGCTGCTTTTCAATTAAAATATTGAATACCAATTGATACAGTTCAGGATTATTTTCAAGGGTTTTTATTAGATGATCAAAATTGGTATTGCTTCGTTTATTTTTGATCAATGCATTGACTGCCAAGTCTATGTCTTTTGTCGTCCAAACGGCCTCTTGTTTTTGAGGAAGTATTTTTTCATCTAAGATTTTGCAAATAGCACTTACGAGAAAAGGATAACCTGATGTATAATAAACCAATCTTTTGGCAGATTCTTGGAGATCTAGTTCAACACCAGATGCTTGACTATATTCAGCCAACATAGGCATGATTTCTTGTGCCTGGAAGTTCATGTCAACCTCAAAATCGGTGGCAATATTCCATGGGCTATTATATGGCAGAGAAGGTGTATTAGGGCTAAATTTCAGTTTAAGGGTTTTGATATCATGGACACCGGTCAAAATAACACTATGAAAGGTGCGCTCAATTTGAAGGTCTCTGTTGAGGTATTTATGGCGTAGCATTCCCAAGAATTCAAGAAAAAGGGATTGATTACTGGTGCTGTCGACTTCATCAATAAGTAAAACGAGCTTTTGCGATACTGTCTGCGCTAAGGAAGTTATTACAGCAGAAAGGTCATCCAGTGAATGGGAATGGGAAGATTTCTCATCTAACCACTGAGCTAGTTCCGTATGTCCTATTTGAGTTATCTGTTGAGAGAGGCGCCTGAGAAATGTTTTGCAAAAAAGGGCTGGATCCTCAAATATAGCCGTTCCTAACCCTTCAAAACTGATCCGAAAAACCAACCACTGCGAAGAGGTATTCAGCTCATTGGCTATTTGTCGCAACATGGTTGTTTTTCCAAATTGATGGGGACGATTAATGGTAAAATATGCCCCTTCTTCTACCATATTCATGATCTGTCGAAACTTCTCAGAAGTATCAGCCATGTAATGCTGATTGGCATCACACCAACCTGTAATGTTAAATTTTTTACGCATCTAGCTCTGTTTAAACAAATGTAAAAAAAATGCTGGCGTTTATACCAGCATTTTCTTGATGTTGTCTTTGTTTGATATGGTAGGGACAGGGCATGCCCTGTCCCTACCATATCAAACCAACTCACCGTTTCCTCCGCGAATAGGTCCTACTGCCCTTTGATTGACTGTTTCCGCTATTCCGATTTCCTCCAAATTTTCCTTGCCTTGATTGTTGCTGTGGTCTTTTGGGTTTAGATGAACGTTTAGGTTTCTTGGGTTTTTGGGTCAAATCCTCTTCTCGTTCGTCGGGGAAAGGGTGGTCTGCAATGACAGGCACTTGCTGTTTGATCAGTTTTTGGATGTCCCGTAAATAGGGTCTTTCTTCCACGTCGCAAAAGGATAGCGCTACGCCACTGGCCTTGGCCCGTCCTGTCCGTCCGATGCGGTGGACATACGTCTCAGGGACATTCGGCAAGTCATAATTGATGACCAGAGAGAGCTCTTCCACATCGATGCCGCGCGCGGCGATGTCGGTAGCCACCAAGACGGCAATCTTGCCGTCTTTGAACCTACCCAGTGCCCGCTGGCGGGCGTTTTGAGACTTATTGCCGTGAATAGCGGCAGCGTGGATGCCTGCGCGTTCGAGCAGTCGCACGATCTTATCAGAGCCGTGTTTGGTACGAGAAAAGACGAGGGTGGAATCAGCTCCTTTGGTTTTGAGGAGGTGGGTCAATAATTTGATCTTCTCCTTTTTTGCCACAAAATAGACCGCCTGCTCTACCCGCTCTGCTGTCGCTTGCTCGGGTTTGACCGTCACTTTTTCAGGGTTTCCGAGAATCTTCCGCGATAGCTGAATGATGGCTGGGGGCATCGTCGCTGAGAAAAAGAGGGATTGGCGCTTTGGGGGCAATTTGGCAATGATCTTCTTGATATCATGGATAAAGCCCATGTCGAGCATGTGGTCGGCTTCGTCCAAGACGGAGTATTCGACGTCTTTGAGGGAGATGTAACCTTGATTGATCAAGTCCAACAATCGTCCAGGCGTCGCGACCAGAATGTCAACGCCACGGGCGAGGGCATTGGTTTGTGATCCTTGCTTGACCCCACCAAAAATAACCGTATTTCGGATGCCTGTGAACTTGCCATAGGTGGTGAAACTGTCTCCTATCTGAATCGCTAATTCGCGTGTAGGCGTGACGATGAGGGCTTTTATTTTGCGTTTGCCTCTGTTTTGCTGATTGGAGAGGTAGATATGTTGCAAAATAGGAATGGCAAAAGCTGCCGTCTTTCCTGTGCCTGTCTGGGCGCAGCCCAGGAGGTCTTTTCTGCGAAGCAAGATGGGGATCGATTGTTCTTGAATGGGCGTTGGGTGGGTATATCCTTCCGCTTTGAGCGCTTTTAAAATAGGCTCAACAATTCCTAATTCTTTAAATGTCATGTATAATGTTGATAGCTAATAAGCTGCAAAGATACGCTAATTGTTGGGATATATCAGGTTGAGGCAAGATTTAGGCAAATCGTAGCGATCAGGGGAAATCAGATGTTTGAAAAAAAATGAGAGAAATGGGTGATCGAAAAAATAGGCTACGACTCATGAAAACATACTCAGACGCTTACCTTTTTCTCATACCTTTATCTCAAACAAAAATGAAAACGCTATCTTTTTCCAACACACGCTTTATCTCTATTATCTTTTTCCTTTCCTTCATCCTATCCGGAATTAGTAGTCAAGCCCAAGGCGGTCCTAGCCTTTCTTGGAACGGAATTGACTTCACACCGCTTGGCGGTTCAAATGTCATTGTGGGGCCAACGGGTCAGCTAAAGGCTGTCGGTTTGGACCATTCGGGCAATCAGGGCTTTGCCGTGGACCCAGATGGAGATAGCCTGGTGAGTTTTATTTACGATACGATTCCTTGGCCCCAAGCACCACAAGGGGCCAGCTTGACGCATAGGGTAAGGGGACGCCGGACAGGGAGAACTCCCCAAGTATTGATGGATGTCACGATTCGGAAACAATGGAATGGGCTTCATGTCAACTGTGCAAATACCACCACGCCGCGATTTGATGCAACGATTACCGTATGTGATGATACATTCTTTCATTGCGACATCCAGCAGGCGGCTCCTCAGTTTGTCATTGAAAATGCCCCCGAAGCTATTACTATTACCCCACTATCAGTCCATCAAGGCATAGAAACAAGCATTTTCTCTTGTATCAATAACTGCACGATCCGCATCGCCAATCAGGTATATATAGGTAACCGGATTGAAGTCCGTCAATCAAACCCTAGAGGCATTGAAGCGGTTGAAAGTACCACTGTAACAGGCAGAAATATACCCTATATTATCCTAGGCGATTTGAATCTAATTCCCCTGAATCCTGGCATCAACCAGCGCACTACCCATACGATTCCAGAATCCTTCGCAGCTTTTTCTCTAGTTCCATACCCCAATCCTGCAAAAGATCAGGTAACAGTAAAGATGAGTCAAGCACCACAGGCTGTCCAGCTTTACAACCTTCGGGGGGAATCCTTCCCCATCAGAACCGAATGGACCCAGAATGGCCTCCGTGTGATGGGATTAGCGGACTTATCTGCGGGACTGTATATGCTAACAGTGAAAACTGGGCAGGCGATTTACCATGCGAAAGTAGTGAAAAAATGAGCCATAGAGACGTTGCATGCAACGTCTCTACGGCTCATTTTTTATCAATGGCGTTATCAGCGGGATATTCGTCTACGGCGTGCTCTTTCTTTTGGTAGACCCGAACGTAATCGATTTCCATCCGCTGCGGCCAGATACCTTCTGCAATACCTCGTTGCCCGCCCCAGTTTCCACCGATGGCTAAATTAAGGATAAGGTGGAATGGCTGATCAAAAGGCCATTCCTCAAATCCTTTGCCTGTATGCAAAAAGGTGAAATACAAGGTGTTATCAACAAAAAAGTCGATTTTCTCTTCAGACCATTCAATGGCGTAGACATGGAATGCCTGTTCAGCATCAGGAAGGTAAATCGATCCGCTTTTGTCAGTTCCTTTCAGCCAATTGAACGCAAGGGAGTGAATCGTTCCATGTACCGTGTCAGCTTCGAATCCCACATGTTCCATGATGTCGATTTCGCCAGAAGCTGGCCATATCCCATACGAAGCGGTGGTAGGAAGCATCCAGATGGCAGCCCAGGTCCCTTTGCCTCTGGGCAGATTGGCCCGTACTTCTACCCGGCCGTTTAGCCAATCCCCTTTGCCTTTGGAGACCAGGCGAGCGGAGGAGAAAGCGCTATTATGGGTCTGCTCTTTGTGTGCTTCAATGATCAGGTGGCCATTTTCTACTCGCGCATTTTTTGAATGATCAGTATAAGACTGCAACTCGTTATTGCCCCAGCCGCATAAGTGTGGACAGCCGTCACCGAGGTCATAAGACCACCGACTGCTATCGGGCAGGCCAGCTTGTTCAAATTCGTCCTGCCATACGAGTTGCCAATCTTGGGCAAAAGTAAATGAAAATGAGGCAAGGAGGCAAAGAAGGAAAAGAGTGGTTTTGGCCACGATAAAGAGACGATTTAAATGGGTGTGAGAGGTAAGTATCTGCTAAAAGAAAAGATGGGCAGCCTGAAAAGTAAACTTCTCAAAACTGCCCTTCTTTCACACGTAGGTATCAATCCAATACTTAATCAACTACGATCATTTTCTGTGTGCCAATCTTGGTGTCTTGGCGGACGGTGATGAAATACATGCCGTTGCTGAAGTTGGCAACGTTGAGTGCGTGACGCGTTTCGCTTCCAGCGATAGTCGTAGCCAGAACCTGGCGACCTGTAGCGTCAAATACAGTCACTTCGCGAACATCCGTTGCGATAGAAGAGAAGACGAGGGTCGTCATGTCTTTCACGCGGTTAGGCTGCACCTTGAAAAGGTTTTTGTCAAACACCTGCGCATCGATGCCTACTGTCCGGCATACGCCGCAAGAGTCAAAGCAGAAGGCATCAAGTGTCGCATCTGCTGAACCTGTGGTGTAGACCCTATTGGTATTAGGTCCTGTAGTGAGTGTACAAGTAGAATCACTGGAAGCAGGGTCAAAGTTTTCTGGACCTGCCCAGTTGGCGCCATTGATGAATTTCCACTCAATGAGCGCATTTTGATCCAAAGCGGTTGTATATTCATAAATCATGTCACCATCACTGTCATCCATTTGGATGCCACCGCTCCAGTTATCAAAGTTTGCTCCCATAAACACGCCTGATGGGTCTACTGTCTGCTCTTTCATATCGACGCGGAAAGTGATATTGACAGGAGGAAGTAGGGCCATACAAGAAGTGTCATTAGAACACTGCTCATAGCAAGTCGAGATGGTGGTATCGTTTGTTCCGAGTGTGAACGAGCGATCATTGAAGTTGCCTGGGTCAGCACATGGCAAGCCAGCGATGTCTTCTTTATTACCCCAACCTGCATTGCCGTTGGTGAAGATATAGTAGCTAAAGAAGTTTGCAGGATGTCTGGTAGTGATCGTGTAAACGCCATCGCCATCAGGGTCGCTCATAGGGTTGTCACCAGGATTTCCAAAAGTACCTCCGCCAGCAAGGAATACACCCGTAGGATCTACGGTCTGCTGACGCATATTCACTTCAAAAGTGACATTTACAGAGTCTGGCGCCATAGGAGGCGTACAAGACGTGTCATCAGAACACACTGCGAAGCAGGTCCAGATGGTCGTGTCATTGGTAGAAGTAGAGATAAAACGGTCGTTGAAATTGTTGGGGTCTGCACATGGCTGGCCCGCAAGGTCTTCTTTACAATTCCATGCGGGGCAGTTCCCGTTGAGGAATGCATAGTGGCTACTCCAATTCTCTGGCCTTCTCAATGTGATAGAATATACCCCATCCCCATCTGGATCCATCATCTGGTTGTCGCCAGGAAGGCCGAATCCTGAACCACCAGCTACATAAACGCCTCCTGGATCCACCATCTGCTGATTCATATTTACATGAAAGGTGATATTCACTGAGTCAGGCCCCATCGGAGGCATGCAAGAGGTGTCGTTGGAGCAAACCTCATAGCAAGTTGAGATCGTCGTATCATTGACGCCGAGGGTATAAGAGCGGTCATTGAAGTTCGCAGGATCGCCACAGGGAAGACCAGCGAGGTTTTCTTTATTGCCCCAGCCTGCGTTGCCATTGGTGAAGATATAATAGCTAAAAGAATTTTCAGGGAGTCTTACGGTAATATCGTAAACTCCATCACCATCTGAGTCACTCATCGGGTTGTCACCCGGATTTCCAAAAGTACCGCCACCTGCAAGGAAAACGCCTGTAGGATCTACTGTCTGCTGGCGCATATTGACCTGGAAAGTGACATTCACAGAGTCTGGTGGAGGAGGGGGCGCACAAGAAGTATCATTGGAACACACGCCAAAGCAAGTCCACAGGGTAGTGTCATTGACGCCTACTGAAAGGTTGCGGTCACTCCAAGGCATGGTCGCACAAGGCTGGCCAGCAATATTTTCTTTACAGTTCCAGGATGGACAGTTCCCATTAGTAAAGGTATAATCGCTGCTCCAGTTTTCAGGTCTTCTCATAGTGATACTATAGACGCCATCCCCATCTGGGTCAGTCATCTGGTTGTCACCAGGAACACCAAAACCAGCACCACCCGCGAGGTATACCCCGGTTGCAGCAACGGTCTCATTGTTCATATTCACATGAAAAGTGATATTCACTGAGTCCTGTGCAAAAGCAAAGGCAGTGACTAGCACAAAAAGTGTTGAAAGGAAAATTTTTCTCATGATAAAAAAGTAAAGATGTAGTTTGAGTTAAATTTTGGCTGAGTTGATGACTCCAAATGTAGGGTATGAGTAAACTCTCTTCCTAAAATTGAACCCCTACAATACTACTACACCCCCGTTTTTTGGGTGAAAAAAGCCCAAACTCAAACTCAAACTCAAACTCAAGTTCAAAGTACAATCTTGAACTTGAACTTGAACTTGAACTTGAACTTGAACTTGAACTTGAATTTTTCCTGCCAAAATACCTAGCGCTACGGATTCGCCCATATAGGCCTGAACCTACCTTTGTTTTCATCAGGCAAGCACAAGGCTTTGCCATTTAATCAAAACCAAAAAGTGATGAAAACAATGCGTAATTTTCTGCTGATCAGCCTAGTCCTCCTCCCCATGCTCAGTATAGCTCAGCTTTGGGACAAATCCTTTGACAAGAATGTCAACCTCATCAAGATGACGGATGCAGGTGTCGCCGTCGTGGGGACAGATGATGCCCTCTACGGAATAGATGCCGGTGGAGAAGTGTTATGGAGAAATGAAAAACTCAAAAAAGTGGAGGAAAACCGTGTGGAGATCCTAAGCGGTAGTGAGCTGATCTTTGTCTCTGACAAGGGCATGCTCTCTCGCAACCGGACCATCAATGTCCTCACAGGGAAGGAATATGCGGATACAGGCGTGAAATTTGAAAATATATTTGCTGCAACGATCGCTCACTCTGTGAATCAGTTGTGGGTATATATGGGAAATAATACGGTAGATGCGTGGGATATAGATAAAAATGAAAAGCTCTGGACACTCAATGCCTGGTTTCCACATGACATTTCTCTCCCCCAGTCTGCGGCCCTTACCAATACTTTCTCTGGTGCTCAGCCCATTGTTTATACCTCCAAAACCACAGGGATCCTTCACCTTGGCCTCGGCCAGTTGGGCGAATTCAATTTTGATACAGGTGAACCCATCTGGCAGGCGGATTTTAAGCCTTTCAAAACCAAGCCCGACAAAGGCGACGTCGCCAGTATGCCTGTCAACGGATTCTCTGTGATGAAATTGACGCCTGACGGCAAAACGCTTTATTTCCCCTTCCGTGAAGAATTGCTCGCTATTGATGCCAAAAGCGGGGCCTTCAAATGGGAAGCCAAAGCCAATAAAACTGGAAAAGTAAGAGATATGTACATCACCGATCAAGGTATCTTGGTCCTGACGTATAATGGCGTACAATTGATCGATGCCCAGACAGGGGCGGAAATATGGAAAAAACCTATCAAGCTCAAGGGAGCTGGTGAATCTCTCTTCTTGAAAGATGGGGAAGATTATTATGCGGTGTCTAAAAATAGCTTGGTGAAGATTGATATCCATAATGCTTCTTCTACTGTATTGAATGAAAAGATCAAGTTTGATTATAATGATGGCTTTTCCAGCCTGCAAGTCCATGGCGACCAACTGATGCTCATCGGCTCTCAAAATGTGGTAGGGATAGATAAAAACACCGGAAAAGTACGATACCACCAAGCCTTCAAAGCTCCTGGCGCCAGCCTCGTGACCATCGCCCAAAACGTAGCCCTCGCCGCTGTAGCCGCTGCTGCGACTTACAATAGCCAACGTCTAGGCCAGCAAAATGCAAATGCCCTTGGAGGATATTCCTATTATTCCTATACCCCAGCCCTGATGACTTCTGGCGGCCCCAATTCTGCAGAAGGTGATCAGTACATGTATATTAGCACCAAATTCAAGGAAGCAGATGCTACGGGATTTGGGTTGGCAAAAATTGATAAATTTGGGGGAGAGGTAATGGAGAAAATCGTCATAGGCGACCGTGACCCAGTATATGCTGTCAATGAGCGTGAAAAACTGATATTTTATCGCGCGGGTAAAAAAAGCATCGCGTGCAGAAAGATGAATTAATCCTAATTTAGGGATTAGGAATGAAAAAAGAATTAGCCACGGATTTCACAGATTGACACAGATTAAAAGGGGAAATCCGTGGTTATCATTATCAGTTCCTATTTTCATTTTTACTTTCATTTTAATTTTGATTTAATCCTAATGGAACCCCCCATCACCCTTCTCCTCGCAGACGATCACGAGATCTTCCTAGATGGCCTGAAAGGCATTCTGCAACAAGAAGCAGGATTTGAAGTCACAGGACTTGCCCGCAATGGTTATGAGGCATTAGATGCCTTAACTGAGGGAACAGTTGACGTGCTCATCACTGACATCAATATGCCAAAGTGTGATGGAATAGCCCTTACTCAAGCCATCAAAGCGCAGAATCCCTCACAGAAAGTCCTGATTCTGTCCATGTATGATGACTATAGTATCATTCAAAGTATATTCGATGCAGAAGCCGAGGGGTATGTCCTCAAAAATTCTGGACGAGATGAGTTGGTACGAGCGATCAAACGTATCTATGCGGGCAGCTCCTATTATAGCAAAGAAGTCCTGGATATTCTGATGGAAGATCAACCCACGAAGCCAGAACGCCCTGCGATAGAAGAAGTACTGAGTCCTCGCGAGACAGAAGTGCTGTCACTTATTTGCCAAGAACTATCCACCAAGGAAATCGCCGAAAAACTCTTCCTCAGCCCTCGGACTGTGGATACCCACCGCAAGCATATTTTGCAGAAAACTGGCGCAAAGACATTGGTAGGGTTAGTGAAGTTTTCATTTGCTTATGGATTGGTATAGGAATGTTCAAAAGTTCGAGCGGCTAAATCCCCTAAAACTATTGCGACGCGGCGTTCGACTGAGCATCGCCGAAGTCTTTAGTCCGTCGCAATTATGGAAAAATACTAATTTTAACTGACCAGTATAGCTTGCAGCACTTGAACCCTTGAACCTCCCACCTATGCGATTTACCCTTATTATCTTAATGGCTTTCTGTTTGTTTGTTGAAAGAGGATTTTCCCAGAACCACGACATTGATAGTATGTTGAGGATTGTGGAGGCCCAGCCTGATACGGAACGAGTTCAGACACTGGGCTGGATTTCCCATGCCTATTTATTTACCCAAACCGATTCTGCTCGCCATTACGGTAACCGCCAATATGAGCTCGCAGTGGCGCTGGGTGATTCTGCGATGCAACTGGCTGGTGCAGCGCACGAAAGCAGTGCCTATAAATATCTGGGGGATTATAAGACAGCAATCGAGAAGCAGGCGATTGCCCTCGAATTAGGGCGCCTATTGAAAAGTGAGCGTACCGTCAGCATTGCCTTGAATGCGATGGGAAATCTCTATAAACGCTTGAAAGACTTTGACACTGCTGAGTCATTTTACTTGAAGGCTATTGAGCAAAATATCCGAACTAAACAAGATCGTTATTTGGGGAATAGTTACCTCAATTATGGCACCATGCTAGACGATATGAAGCAGTTTGATAAGGCCCTTGAATATTATGAAAAAGCAAAATTCATTTATGATACCCTTAACTATACCCGAAATTATTTTGTGGCGATAGGCAATATGGGGGCTACTCAGATGACCATTGGCCAATATGCAAAAGCAGAAGTCAATTTTCAGGAAGGCCTTGCCATGGCAAAATCACATGGTGATAAGGTCCGATCATTAGATGCTTTGATCAATTTAGGGATCAATGATGAGTACCAGTTGATGTACAGAAAGGCATTGGCTCATTATGAAGAAGCCTTAACGATTGCAGAATCTATTCCCAATATGAAGCGTGTAGAATTCCTGAAGCGTTATATTGGGCGGGTTTTGGGGTTAATGGAGGATTATAAGGGAGGGTATAAGGTGCTGGAAGAGGCTTATGAACTGACCGATTCGTTATATGATTCGGAGAAAATGGAAGCCCTTACCCGATTTCAGACAGAATTTAAGACCAAGGAAAAGGACTTGGAAATTGCCAATTTGCGGGCAGAGACAGCAGAGCAGGAGTTGAAAAACGCCCAACTGTACAATAGTTTATTGATCGTTGGTGCAGCTCTGCTAATTTTATTATTGGCGTTTATCATTTACCGCCTGCGGGCGCAACGCCGCTTCCAGCGGGCGCGGCAGGAAGCGCAGACGACCCAGTTCCGAGCGGTGCTGGAAGCGGAGGAGAAAGAGCGCAATCGTATCGCCCACGAGTTGCACGATAGCTTAGGGCAATTGCTGTCTACTACAAAGCTTCATCTCTCTGCTGTCGGAAACTCCGTTCCGCCAGCCCAGCAAAGGGCTTTTCAGGACGCAGTAGGCCTCCTAGATGACTCTGTGAGTGAGGTGCGTCAGATATCCCATAACCTGGCACCGCCAGCCCTGACACGAAACGGTCTTGCCGTCGCTTTGAAAGACATGGCGCGAATGATCCGGAAATCTGCCCATTTATCCTTTGCCCTACAACTACCTTCCGAACCCCTTTCCGTTCCTAAAGAACAACAAATTCACCTTTACCGCATCATACAGGAACTCGTCAATAACAGCATCAAACATGCAGCCTGCAGCGAAATAGGTGTTGCCATTCAGCAATCCATAGAAGGGATGGATATCCGTGTATGGGACGATGGAGGCGGATTTGAAATGAGTAATGGTACGCCAAGTACAGGCCTCGGTTTGACAAGTATCATGGGCCGCGTGAGCCTCTTGGGAGGTTCCGTGACGATGAAGTCGGATTTGGGAAAAGGTACTGAGACCCTTATAAATCTAATGCACTTTCAGGGTTGAATTGTAGGGTTAAGGAAGAATAATTAACAAGGCTTGTCCTGAGTCTAATCGAAGGAAATCATAAAGTCAAAAGTATCATTTGCAGCTTCTTCCCTTTTACATTTCTTGTTCGTTATTTGTACTTTGCTACTTTAATCGAAAACCCTCATCCGCATGAATCCTCTCTCCCCTCAAAAAGATAAATTCACCCTTTCTGAAGAGGTGACTTTCCTTAACGGAGCCTATATGTCTCCCATGATGCGCTCCGCCGAGCAAGCAGGCATCGAAGCTGTCAGCCAGAAGAATAACCCGTTTTTCTATGACAGAGATTCCTTCTTCAAACCCAGCGAAGAACTAAGGAAGACCTTTTCTGACCTGATAGGGGCCAATGACCCTGACCGGATCGCCATTATCCCATCAGCCTCCTATGGCATGGCCAATGTTGCCAATAACATCGCATTCCAACCTGGCGAAAAGATTGTCATGGCCAGTGAACAATTCCCCAGCAATGTGTATCCTTGGAGGGAACGTGCCAAAGAGACGGGGGCACAAGTAGTCATGGTTGATGCGCCTGATACTCAGGGGAGTAGGGGAGTAGCATGGAATGAAGCTATCATGGAGGCCATTGACTTCCAGACAAGGGTTGTGACGATTGGTCACATCCATTGGGCGGATGGGACGTTGTTTGACCTGAAGCGGATTCGTGCCAAGACGCGCGAGGTTGGCGCCTTGATGATCATCGATGGGACGCAGTCCATCGGTGCTTTGCCATTCGATGTGGCTGAGTTCCAACCCGATGCGGTGATCTGCTCAGCCTATAAATGGTTGATGGGCCCTTATGGCATCGGCATGGCTTATTATGGGCCTTACTTTGACGGAGGTAAACCTATTGAAAACAACTGGTACGCCAGGAAAAACAGTGATCAGTTCCAATACCTGATCAACTATCAGGACGAATACCGTCCAAAAGCGGCCCGCTATACGGTGGGCGAAAGCAGCAATTTTATTCTACAACCCATCCTTCAAACGGCCTTGACCCAAGTGATTGAATGGCAACCTGCTCGCATTCAGGCCTACTGCAAAGCATTGGTAGATTCTGTGGTTGGAGATTTCCAAGCGATGGGATGCATCATTGAAGACCCAGCCCATCGGGCTTCCCATTTATTTGGTATCCGCCTTCCACAAGGAATGGACGAAGACACGCTTAAACAGATATTCCAACGAGAAAAGATCTACGTCTCTTGGCGCGGCCCAGTGGTACGTGTATCCCCTTACCTTTACAATACCAAAGAGGACTTTGCGCATTTGCTGCAGTGTTTTCAGGAAGCGACGGAATTGTCAGTTCCATTGGTATAGAGAAATATTGGATACTAGCTCCTGTGTAAGTAGGCAGGTATCTTCTTTCCAATAGGTTAGCGAAACTCAAGTTTCGCTAAAGGATGTTCCATTGTTAAATTTCCATAGTATTTTGTAACTTATAAAAAACCACATGAGCTATAGTCTTTTTCAGTAATTATCCTCACGCTAAAATTTTATCTAATGAAAACAAATTACTTGCTTCCGGCTACCATGATTGGTTTATTTTTCATGTGTTTAGGAGGAGGGCTTTATGGGCAAACTCCTCAGGCGATGAACTACCAAGCTGTTGCCAGAGATGGTAGCACTGTCCTCGCCAACCAGACCCTCGATGTTCAGTTCTCTATCCTCATTGGAGGAGTGAGCATATTCCAGGAAGTCCACAGCGTTACGACCAATGATTATGGGTTATTTACGACCGTCATAGGAAACGGGAGTTTGGTTTCAGGGGCTTTTGATGCCATCAATTGGGCAGATGGTGATTTTAACTTAAAGGTAGAAATAGACACAGGAACAGGCTTTACCAATATGGGGACAACCAAACTAGTAAGTGTTCCTTATAGCCTCTTTGCTGATAAGGCAGATATGGCGGTAGAAGATTTGAAAAATGTAAGTGCCACTCTCCCGGCTACAGGGCAAATCCTGAAATGGAATGGAACAGAATGGGCACCCGCTCCTGATGACAATGCTGGGGTCACCTATTCTGGGGGGATCGGAATTGACATTTCTGGAACGGTGATCAATAATACGGGCGATACCAATGCCAGCGATGACATCAATATAGGGGATGCCGCAGGAGGTGATTTGGGAAGTACCTTTCCCAACCCTACGGTGGATGCCCTCCAAGGGCGCGCAGTTTCTTCCACTGCGCCTACAAGTGGGCAGGTCCTCAAGTGGAATGGAAGCCAATGGGCGCCAGGGTCAGATAATGTTGGTAGCAGCGTCTGGAGCCTCAATGGCACAAGTGCTTACTATAGCAGCGGGGATGTGGGATTAGGAACAACTACCCCTGACGGCAGATTTGAAATTGATCACAATAGCAATTTGTCTGACCCTCATATCCTCCTCCATGAAAGCGGAAATGACTATACAAGGATTAATTTTGAGAACAATAATGGAAGCAATTATTGGACAATTGCTGCCTATATCGCCAGTAATAATAGAAATGATCGTCTTAACTTTTGGAATAACGCTTCTGGGGACCTCCTTTCCCTTACAGGAGATGGACGGTTAGGCTTAAATGTAGGGATTTCTCCAAAGACTACTTTTCATGTGGGAAATGACCATCGAGTCCTTTTTGGAACGGATACCTTGGGGAATGGGGACAAATTGATGTTTCTACCTGATCTACACGCTTTTCGAGTAGGGACTGTGGCGACAGGTGCTTCCAGTACATATTGGAACCGCGATAGTATCGGGCTTTACTCTTTTGCCTCGGGCTACAACACCCGTGCGCAGGGCTTTGGCGCGACAGCTATGGGCCGTGACACGGAAGCGACCAATAGCTATGCCTTTGCCTCTGGATTCTTCTCAAATGCTGATGGGCAGTATTCGACCGCGATGGGATTCAATACAGATGCTTTTGCCTTGGGATCAACGGCGCTAGGGTATAGTACAGATGCAGAGCAGAATTATTCTTTTGCTGCAGGCTACTTTGCGGAAGCGCAAGCTATTTATTCTATAGCCATAGGCAATGCTGTCAGGGCACAGTCCTTTGCCTCTATGGCCGTAGGCCGTTACAATATCGGAGGGGGGAGCGCGACTTCCTGGTTGTCCTCAGATCCTATCTTTGAGATTGGAATAGGTACAGGACCTTCGTCTAGGGCAAATGCCATGACAGTCAGGAAAAATGGAAATATTGGGATAGGGACGAGCGTTCCTCTCGACAGGCTCCATGTCAATGGGCGGATACGGCTCCAGACGGTAGAGTATATAGAGGATGGTGGAACAAGCGAAATCGCAGTGCGCGGTGACTTGCGACCTTCTTCAAACAACATCTACGATATTGGCACTTCTTCCTTGCGATGGGACGATGTCTATGCGACCAATGGGACGATCAACACCTCGGATCGCAGAGATAAAACCAATATTCAAACCCTCAATTACGGCCTGGAAGATGTGATGAAATTACGACCTGTAAGCTTTCAGTGGAAAAATGCGCCTTATCCACAAACCAAGTTAGGCTTGGTCGCCCAAGACTTACTGGAAGTAGTTCCAGAAGTAGTGAAAACCCATGATTGGGAATCTGGCGAAAGCCCTGAGGAAGCTAAAGTCGTGGAATTGGACCACTTGGGTGTCTATTATTCAGACCTCATCCCAGTCTTGATTAAAGCTATCCAAGACCAGCAGGTACTTATTGATGCGCAAAACAAGCGAATAGAAGCATTGGAAAAGAAAGTTGCTCAGAGAAAATAGGGTAGGGGTAGTTTTAGTAAAATGAGTACCTTAGAGTGGATTAATTATTTGTTAATTCCATTTTAATGTTGATTACCTCCTAACCTCTTCTTTATGAAAAAGTATTTCCTGTCATTGATTGTATGTGCAATGTCATTCCTCCTGACTGCGAATCTGCTAAAGGCGCAAACGCCTCAATCATTTAATTACCAGGCTGTAGCCAGAGATGGAAGCGCCCTGATGGCTGGCCAAACTGTGGATGTGCGCTTTACGCTGCTGAAAGCAGGTACTAGTGTATATGAAGAAGTTCACTCAGTTACCACCAATAATTATGGACTGTTCTCCGCAAAAATAGGAGAAGGGACCGTTGTATCTGGATCCTTTACAGGAATAAAGTGGGGAGATGGGGATGTAAGTCTCAAAGTGGAAATAGATCGAGGAACGGGCTTTAGTGATATGGGGACTACCCGATTGATCAGTGTTCCTTATAGCTTATTTGCTGATAAAGCAGATATGGCTTTAGGTGATTTGACGGATGTTGGTACCCAAGCCCCCACTACAGGTGAAGTCCTCAAGTGGAATGGAACCGAATGGCTCCCAGCAGATGATGAAAACACCATCATCACATACAAAGGCGGGCCTGGTATCCAAGTAGTCGCCGACACCATTATCAATTCTCTCCCAGACCAAGTTGTCACCCTTACGGGGAGCGGAGCTTCTACAGTAACGGGCACTTACCCCAATTTTGATGTCAGCTCTACGGATAGTTTCACTACTTACAAAGGTGGCATAGGCATTCAGGTGATCGCTGATTCTATTATCAATACAGATCCTGACCAAGTCGTTTCGATTACGGGCAGTGGTGCTTCCACCGTTACAGGGACTTATCCCAATTTTGACATCAGCTCTACAGATAGTTTCACTACCTACAAGGGCGGTGTAGGCATCCAAGTGGTCGGAGACACCATTATCAATACAGATCCAGATCAAGTCATTACCCTTACAGGAAATGGCGCGACGGCTATTACAGGTACCTATCCCAATTTCGATATTACCTCCACAGATAGTGTGATTCCCAACATCTGGCAGGAGAACGGGAAGGACATTTATTATAAGGAAGGGAAAGTGGGGGTTTTGATAGACTCTGCGAGTGCACATCGCGCGGATTTTCACATTGGGGACGGCAAGGATGTACTGTGGGGAGCAGACACAACAGGTGGAGGAGATAAGTTAATGTGGGTGCCAAGGCTTCACGCCTTTCGACTAGGTTCTTTGTCAGGCGGTGTGACCTCTCCTTATTGGGATCGCGATAGCATGGGGCTTAATTCTTTTGCCTTCGGTACAGATACCCGTGCAAGGGGCTATAGCGCCTTTGCATTAGGTCGGGGAACCCGGGCTGATGGGAGTTCCTCCTTGGCGGCAGGATTCAATACTCATGCGATAGGCGCCTACGCTACAGCGTTGGGATTTGGGACAAAAGCCAGAGGAACGACTTCCACAGCATTGGGGTACGTCTCGGAAGCCAATGGCTCCTATGGGGTCGCCATGGGGTTTTCTGCGGTCGCTGATGGAGGCAATTCTATTTCTATTGGGTACCAGAGTAATGCAACAAAAGAAGGTTCGGCAGCCATCGGCTATCAAGCCAAAGCTACAGGAACTTATAGTACCTCTATAGGACGTGGCCTGGAATCAAGTGCTTTTGCTTCTACAGCTGTGGGCAGTTTTAATGTGGGTAATGGAACGCCCAATAACTGGATGATCACAGACCCTATTTTTGAAGTAGGGATAGGCCTGTCCAATGCCACCCGCGCCAATGCCATGACCATTCTCAAAAATGGTAGGGTAGGGGTGGGTATCTTGAATCCCTTGAGCCTATTCCATGTGTTTGGAGAAATGCGGATAGGCAGTGTTGAGACCATCATAGATGGGGGCGGATTTATCCTCGAATTTGATGCAAGCCTTGTCCCATCTATGAACAATAACCGCGATCTGGGAACTTCCTCTAAACGCTGGTCCATTGTCTACGCGACCAATGGAACGATCAATACATCCGATCGCAGGGAGAAGACCCAGATTCAGGGAATCTCCTATGGACTAAAGCATGTGCTACAGCTAAATCCTGTCTCATTCAGATGGATAGCCCAGCCTGAGGAAGGCGAAAAACTGGGCCTCATCGCTCAGGAAGTACAGACAGTCATTCCCGAGGTAGTGAAAGACACCCAATGGGTGACCAATGAGGAAACAGGCGAAAAGACAGAGGTTGAAGCCGACCGTATGGGCGTTTATTATTCCGATCTTATTCCTGTCCTTGTCAAAGCCATTCAGGAGCAGCAAACAATGATCGATCAGCAGCAAAAGGAGATTGAAGCGTTGAAGCAAAAAGTTGAAGCGTTAGAAGATTAAGAGATTTAACCATATAAGGCATTTAAGGACATTAAAGTGAAGAAAAAGGGCTTATATGGACTTATATGCCTTATATGGTTCTCCTCTTATAGCAACTTAATCCATACAATGACTATGAAAAATTTAATCATAACCCTACTATTCATTTTACCCCTAATATCCCAAGCCCAACTCAGCCTTGAACGGCAAGTCATTGGTGCCACGGGCAATTATAGCACAGCGGGAACCATCAGCCTGTCGGCAACGGTAGGTGAACCTGTCGTGACGACAGCTGTGAGTGGGACCCTCACCCTTACCCAAGGCTTCCAACAAGCCGAGACAAGCTTTTCTGATGGGGTAGATGACCTACATCAGTGGCTAGTGGACTATTCCCTTTACCCCAACCCTACGCAGGACCAACTTATCTTGGAACTGAATACGGAAGTGCCAATGCAGTTGGACCTGGAAGTCTATGATGTGCTTGGGCGCTCAGTGGGGATTTCGGTGGAAGATTGGCAGGTTAAAGGAGTAGACGAAAAAACGTTGGACCTCAAAAATCTAGCTGTAGGTGCATATCTACTTGTGTTGAAAGATCATGACGGAAAGGTATTACATACCTTTAAGGTGGAGAAGCGATAAAGATAGGTTAGCAGTGAACACCTCGGAGTTTTTCAAAACATCCGAGGTGTTTTTATGCCCTATTTTCATCAATTTGAACCTTGTTTTCCCAAAAAGAGAAAAATATGCATGAATTACGATAGGAGTAATTGATTGATAAACAGTAACTTAAGGATAAATTCATATACTGGAACCAGAATTGAATAAAGAAAAGTACATTGCTACCACATATTTTATTGATTTGATTTTTTATTGAATTGAATTTTTTACTTAACCCCTCATCAAATCATCAAACTATGAAAAGGTTCATCAGTGGCTGGACAATCAGTGTGATTGGTTTCATCCTCGCCAGTTGTGGTAGCAATAGCATCAACAAGCTTCAAGCAGAAAACGAAGCCCTTCGTACTCAATACCAGCATCAGGATTCCCTGATAGCTGAGGTAAGCACCCACCTGCATACATTTGAGCAAAACCTAGAAGACATTGTCCAGCGCGAAAACGGTATCCTTCGCCTGGCCTCAAACGAGATTGAGGACCCTACTTATTGGGAAGTGATCTTTTCAGATCTGGCCTTTATTGATTCTTTATTGAATCATAATCATCAACTCATTGATAGCTTGTCTGCTCAGATAGCATCAGATCAGGGGAAGTGGCACCGCTTAGATGAAGCGTTGAAATCCCTCAACCGTCAGCTTGTTGAGAAGGAGACTACCTTGGAGCAGCTCAAGGCAGATATGACGTTAGCATATAAAAAGAATGAATTGCTTTCCAAAGCACTCCACACCTCTGAGCAGTCCAACGGCACCCTCCGTACAAAAGCCTTGGCACTTGAAGATACGCTGGCTGTTCAGCGTACCAAAGATCACATCCAGGCGCGAATCATTCGCGAGCAGCAGCAAGAACTCAATACAGGCTATTTTGTCGTAGGATCTGCCAAAACCCTTAAGGCGCACCAGATTATCGAAACTACCGGCGGTGTAGCTGGAGTTGGTTCAGTTCCAATGGTCAAAGAGACCTTTAAAGCCACTCCTTTCAAACCGATTGATACACAGACTCCCATCGGCATTCCCCTCGACGGGAAAAAGGCAAAAGTCCTCAGCAACCATCCTGAAGGCTCTTATGAAGTCGCACAAATGGAAAATGGGGAGGAACGCCTTACCATCCTCGATCCTGTTGCATTTTGGCAAGGCACCAAGTACTTGGTGGTCCTGACGCGATAAAGATCTAATCACGATTGCAGAATATCAAACAAGGATTGATGATTTAGGAAATCGAGAGGACTTTAACCTACTTCAATCCTTGTTCATCCCTTTTAACAAAAACATTAAAACACCCATGAAAAAGAACCAGCTAATTATCATCACTTTACTGATCGTCGGTCTTATGATTCAATGCCAGAAACTGGATGAATTGACCATGTTCGACCTTGAATACACGACTACTGTACAAGTACCTGCTAGTGCAGGGATTGCATTGCCTTTGGACATATTTAGTCCAGAAGTGACGACTCAGGCAGAAACGGAATTTGCCTTCCATGACACAGAGGCTGAATTGGTAGAGGAAATTACCCTAGATCAGATGACCCTGACCATCACTGCCCCGAACGACCAGCGATTCGATTTCTTGAAATCTATTGAAGTGTTTATCAATGCAGACAGCCTCTCAGAATTACGGATTGCCTACCAAGAAGACGTCCCTGCCAATGTAGGCGCTGAACTTGATCTGACTACTGTGCAAAATAATCTCAGAGAATACCTTCTGAAGGATCGTTTTTCCTTACGTGTTGAAGTCGTATCTGACGAATTCATCACCAATGACGTCGCCATCGATGTCTATTCAAAATACCACGTTGACGCAAAAGTACTTGGGCTTTAGTCAACACCCATGTTTCCTTAACGCCCACGGGTCTGCGCATCATGCGTAGGCCCTTTTTGGGGAAATGAGAGAATGAGAGGATGATAGAATGATAGAATGGAAAATGAGTAGATGAATAAATGAGTAGATGATAAAATGGGGGAGCAGTTTAGGTTGTATGTTTTGCGTTCTAAGTTGCGTTTTTTCTAAACCCTCTTCAATTCGAAGCAATTGGAGCTTCTCGTTTTTCCAGCGGAATTTGAGAAAGACGTCCTAGCATTTTATCACTTACCTGCTTATAAGCGACCAGATTATCCTCTCGCACAGGTTCTGTCGGAGGGCTTTCGATGGTGCGTGGATTGACTTGCTGGCCGTTTTTCCAAAATCGGAAACACAAGTGCGGTCCAGTAGCGAGGCCTGTAGAGCCTACGTAACCGATGACGTCGCCTTGCTTGACAGACTTGCCAGTCTTGATACCTTTGGCAAATTTTGACATGTGAAGGTACTGGGTGGTGTAGACGCCATTATGACGGACTTTGACGAAGCGACCATTGCCTCTGCTGTAGCTGGCAGCAATGACTTCTCCATCGCCGATGGCGTGGATAGGCGTGCCACGAGGGGCAGCGTAGTCTACGCCGAGGTGAGGGCGGTACCGCTTGAGGATGGGGTGAAAGCGTCTGTAGCTAAAGCCTGAACTGATCCGGGAATAGCTGAGTGGAGCTTTCAAAAACTCCTTCCGCAGGCTATTGCCTTCCTCATCGAAGAAATCAGGACGACCGTCCTGGGCAAAATTGACAGCATAATGATCGCGATCTGCATGATGAAATTGTGCCGCTTTGATGGCTGAAATACCGATTGATTCGCCTTCTACAAATTGCTCATCATAAATGACCTTGAAATAATCACCCTTCTGTGTGTGAAAAAAGTCCAGCGACCACGCAAAAATATCAGACAACATCCCTGATAGATTGAGATCGAGGTCATTTTCCTGAATGGTCATATAGAGAGAAGAGTAAATGATGCCTGAGGCTTCACGCTCTTCCGTTGTGACAGTTTTCTGTCCTTCGTAGATAGTTAGGCCATCTGTCAGATCAAAAACCACATAGTCCGCTTTATTGATTTCGTAGACAAAATAGTCCACCTTGGAGGTGTCTGCCTTTTGCTTAATGATGGCATAAGGATTCCCCGCCTTCATTTTTCGCACATCAAATACCTCGACCGACTGCCTAGCCAGTCGGTCTATCATGCCCATACCCACATTGTGTGAACTGAGGATGTCTGATAGAAATTGGTTACGTTGAATAGAAGCTTGGACCACTTCATGGTCTTTGACTTCTAGTCCGTAACGCAAATCGGACATGCGTTTCATAGAAGGGATGGGAAGGGTAAGCGTATCGCTGGCAGCCACCTGTTTTTCTTGGGGAACCTTACAACTTACAACACAAAAAACACATCCTAAAAGCAGGGTAAGGAGTCGAAATATTTTCACAGGCAGTCTAAATTCTGGTTAAATCAATTACAAAGTGCTATCTAGGCTTGAAATTATGGTTTTATTCCAAATATTAAAAGTTATTTCAAAAAAAATGCCCGATTTATCGAAATCGGGCATTTTGTGAAGCAGATTTACCTGCTTTGCCTCAGTTTTCTGTCATTTCAGGATAATTTTGGTATTTATCGTTCTGCCTCCGTTGTCCTGAAGGTTAAGCAGGTAGATACCTGTAGGGAGAGCCGTTAAGTCCCAATTCGTTTGCATCTCCCCATTAGCGTCCAGTTGGAGTTTGTCGATATGATGCGTTTTGCCCAAAAGATCTACCAGGCATGCATGGACCAATTCCTCTGGTGCGTACCCTTGCAGGTGTAGTTTTAAATTCCTTCCCGTATTGGGGTTTGGATATGCTGACACCTGTGGGGTAGGGTGGAGGAATACCGCCACAGTCTGTGAGTAAGACACTGCCCCATCTAAATCCGTTTGGCGGATGCGGTAATAATTCGTACCAAAATGGGGACGTTTGTCCAAGCTTTGGTAGTCGACAGGACTATCTGAAGTGCCTGTTCCAGGAATATCAGCCAAAGCGCTGAAACTTGTCCCGTCAAGTGAACGCTCGACAGTGAAATAGTCGTTGTTCATTTCTTGGGCCGTTGTCCATTTAAGTTCTACGCCTTTATCAACCGGTGCAGCTGTGAATTGGAGAAACTCCACGGGAAAAACGGACTGGGCTAGGGGTATGATACAATATCCAGATATCACAGGTACCTCCCCTGCTGGGACATGTGGATCAAGATCTAAATCCAGGTTGCTATCAAATACCGTAGTCACATATCTTCTGATCAGCGCTTTGGAAGCACCGCCAATGGTCGAATAGATATCCAAATCATTGTCAACCAAAACTCCTTCTACCTTGATGTCCATGAGTCTAGAGCCCACACCACCCATATTGAAAGGAGAAGGAGCAAGGACAGCTCCATAATTATTTTCTGAAAAGAGGCATATTACTTCATAATCTCCATTTGGAACTGGAACGTTAAATCCCATGAGGCCCTTGAGTTGGGTTTTGAAGAGTTGATCTTCTGTGGTGAATTCAATGCCTTCGTAGAGGGTGTAATCGTCATTTTGATAGCCGTTTCGAGAATCAAAGATATCTTCTTGATAGATAACCCCATCAGCTGTTGTATAATCACTGCCGCCACAATTCACACAAACCCCTTTGTAATAATGTAAAATTGCTGGCGCAGAAACAGTGCCCGAACAAAGGCGTTCTTGACCGTCTTTGACAATATTGGAACTATCCCCTCTAGTAGCTGCGTAAATATAATTGAATCCGCCATCTGAGCGACTATTGGTAAGTGTGATCCCTACATCTACCATCCCCGAAGGGCCGATATTGAGCAGGATTTCCCTAAATTCCACATACACATTGGCCTCAAAAGGATCTATGTCATAAGGTGATGGAGAATGGCCCCCATCATGTAAATCCAGCGCCCCTTCCGCCACATACAGCATCACACTGTCAAATGGTGTCCCCGTAACACGGACTACATGGTTAGGCTCCAAGGTGAGGGCAGGCGTCGAAGGGACAGAAATGACACTTACGCTAGGCGCTGTAGGAGAATTACAATCACTGGTGACTGTGGCTTCTACCTTCCCATCACATCCAGGAATAGGGGTGAGCTGAGTGGTGAATTGAGTCCCATCAGCATACCTTACCACCACAGTAGCACCAGCCAACATGGCCCCACTCACTTGGCCTACATTGCCCAGGCCATCATAGTTTTTCAGGCTACTATGATCGATGTCAATCGAGAAAGAAAAGGTGTTAAAAGGCCCAAACATATCATCTGCAGGGTTCGATGTGTTAAATGATACCCAAAGGCTGTTGTATCCTTTTGAGGCTGGATCTTGGTTGTAATGAAAATTATTTTTCAATCCTGTAGCAGAAGCACCGCTATTAGCGGTGAATGATTTGAGCACCTTGTCACCTGCTGCGCCTAGTGGATCAAAATACAGATCTTGTAGTATACAGGTTGATAAGTCAATAGTAAACCGGTCAATATTGGCCGTCACCAGTCCTGAATAATTCGTGATGGTAAACGAGAAATCGTTATAGGTATCATGCCCAAGGGTACAATCATTCCCTACCTCCATATGCGCAGCGTATTGCTGGGCATAAAGATGGGCTGGAGCAAAAAAGAAGGGTAGACAAAAGGCAAAAAAGACAAGCTGCGGAAAAGAGAAGTTTCTAGTAAAAGAGTGTGCCATAAAAATCAGCGTAATGAAAAATTAGGATTAAATGGGAGCGTCGGATGTGATAATCCAAATCAAAAGCAATGCCATTAAGAAATAATTTTTGAAAATTGTATTTTGTTTCGTGAAAAAAATATGGTGAAAGGTATAAAATTGCAAGTTTCTGATAATTTTTGCCTAAAAAAGGAAGGTAAATTAAGGTTTACTTCCACAACCCACAAATATTTCCTGGCATAAAGGATGTCCTAATAAAGGACACTTTTGAAAAAAAGTTTGCTATTTGCTAATTATGGTACAAGACGGTACACATAATCAGGATAAGTCGGTATCCAATTCTCAGGATAATTCCTTATCGGTAGATCAAAAGGCAAATGGAAAGAAACCATCACCTCTTAGGTTCTTACTCGTTTTTGGCGGATTGGTCATCGGATATTATGCGCTTTATGCCACTGATTTTTATTATCATTACCTCTATACCCCAATTGTAAAGCTGGACGCCTTTCTGGGAAGTAAAATCCTATGGCTATTGGGACAAAACACACATTCAGAAGGGATTTCCATTACCAATTCTCAATTTTCAGTGAGTGTAAGTATTGGGTGTGACGGGCTAGAAGCGATGGCCCTATTTGCCATAGCCATCGTGGCGTATCCCATGACCACACGCATTAAGTTGATAGGGTTAGGGTGGGGCTTGCTATTTTTGTGGGGCCTGAACCTACTGCGAATTATCACCCTCTTTCTTACGGGTGTTTATTGGCCATCCGCCTTTGACTTCATGCACCTGGAATTCTGGCAAGTTGTCTTTTTTCTATTGGCAATAGTCGCCTGGCTGAGGTGGGTGAAATGGGGGAAGCGGGAGACTGCTCGCCTTTCAGGCTCGCTGTGAGATCGTTCGCTGTCGCTCACTGTCAGACGAGAGACCGCTCGGCTCGAAGACTCGCCTCTCTGTCAGACAAGAGACTCGAAGACTTGCCTTTAGCCCTTCGACAGAGCAAGTCTGACAGCGAGTCTTCGAGCGATCTCGTTGCGAAGGCCGTCTTCGGCCTGAGTGGTCTGACAGTGAGGCCATTAGGCCGAGCGATCTGACAGCGAAGGCGAGTCTTCGAGCCTGAGCGGTCTCAAGTCTTCCGTTTCTTCTTCCGTGCAGCAGGAAAAAGGATATTATTGAGAATCAGCCGATAACCCGGAGAGTTGGGATGGAGTGAGAGATCCGTAGGATCTTCCCCCACGACGTGGCGATAGTCTTCAGGATCATGCCCGCCGTAATAGGTCCACATGCCGCGACCCAAAATACCATGGATATACCTAGCCTCGTCATAAGCCTTCAATTCGCCCATAATAAGCACCCCAGGCTTCAAAAGAGATTTTTGGAAGCCAGTTGTCTGCCCATAAAAGCCTTTTACAGTGCTGGTGTGGTTCTGGCACAACATCGTGGGTACTGGGTCCCATTTCGCAGAAAACTGGAATAAACTAAAATAATCAATAGATTCTGAGATTCGCCGTACGCGGCCTGTATTGGTATCTATATTGGAGAATTCGTAAATGCTTGGATTTGTGACCAGTCGGAAATCTTTAAAGGCAAGGGTATTGTCAAAGTTCAATTTGGTGTCAGGGTTACTATCCATCGGATCTCCATCAAACATGTGTTCGCAGATGTCTACCCCATCAGCTGCTAGCGCAATATCATAGCTGTCTGTCGCAGAGCACATGGCAAATAGAAATCCCCCTCCAATGAGGTACTCTCTGATTTTTTTCGCGACTGCCAGTTTCATGTCACTCACCTTCGTAAACCCCAGCATCCGTGCATTGGCTTTTTGCTTTTTTACTTGGTCCCTGTACCATCCCGCATTGCGATAGCGAGCCCAGAACTTGCCAAATTGCCCTGTGAAATCTTCATGGTGTAAGTGCAGCCAGTCGTATTCAGCCAATTTTCCCTCCAATACTTCAGGGTCATATACGGTCTCATATGGAATCTCCGCATGGGTTAAAACCATCGTCACAGCATCGTCCCAAGGGTCAGCGCTTTTGGGAGAATACACCGCTACCTTGGGAGGGGTTTCCAGCTTGACAGCATCCATATTGACCGCATCAGATGTCACATAGGCCAAAATTTCAATGGATTTTGCATCCACAATCCGCTCATAGCTCACATTTCGAACTGACAATTCCTGTTCAAACATAGGAAGGTATTTGAACATGAAACTTCCTCCCCGATAATTCAACAACCAATCTACTTCTATCTGGTATTCAAGTACCCAATAGGCAATGCCATAGGCTTTGAGGTGATCCTTCTGGCTATAATCCATCGGGATTAGAATATAGTCAGCCCGACACATCAAGGTCGAGAGACATATGGCGATAAGGAGGCTTATTTTTTTCATGTTTTACGTTTCTTCTTCCGCGCAGCAGGAAAGAGTATATTATTAAGAATCAGTCGATAACCAGGAGAATTAGGGTGAAGGGAAAGCTCTGTAGGGTCCTCGCCAACAAAATGGCGATAGTCCTCAGGGTCGTGGCCTCCATAAAATGTCCACATGCCTTTGCCAAGAATACCGTGGATATAGCGCGCTTCATTATAGGCTTTGAGCTCACCCATAATGAGGACTTCTGGCTTCAGGAGGGCTTTTTTGAAAGAGGTTGTTTGCCCCATGAACCCTTTGACCGTGTTGGTGTGGTTCTGGCACAACATGGTTGGGACGGGGTCCCATTTCGCAGAAAACTCAAATAGCGAAAAATAATCTATATTTTCCATGACACGACGACCATAATTGGAGTCGATATTGGAGAATTCATAGACTGTAGGGGCACGTACCAACTTGAAATCTTTGAAAGCCAGAGTTTTGGAATAATCAAGCTTTTTATCCGCATTGGGATCAGCTCCATCGCCGTCAAACATGCGATCGCAAATGTCTACTCCTTCGGCGGCTAAGGCGATGTCATAGGTGTCAGTAGCTGAGCACATGGCAAAGAGGAATCCGCCTTTGATGAGGTATTCCTTGATCTTTTTTGCCACAGCCAATTTCATCATGCTGACCTTATCGTACCCATACAATTTGGCTGTTGCCTCTTGAGATTTTACCTCCTCCTGATACCAAGTCTGGTTTCGGTAAGATGCCCAAAACTTACCATATTGGCCCGTAAAGTCCTCGTGGTGGAGGTGTAGCCAGTCATATTCGCTCAATTTTCCATCCAATACCTCAGCGTCATAAACGACATCATAGGGAATCTCAGAGTAGGTCAGCGCAAGGGTCACAGCGTCATCCCATGGTTGTTTATTCTTAGGAGAATACACCGCGATCTTCGGTGGCGTTTCCAATTTGACCGCATCCATATTGACCGCATCTGAAGTAACGTAGGCGAGTATTTCTGTAGATTTACTCCCACTTATTTTTTCATAAGTAATATTGCGCACCTTCAATTCTTCTTCAAACATGGGGAGAGATTTAAACATAAAGCTGCCGCCCCTATAATTGAGTAGCCAATCAACTTCTATCTGGTACTCTAGCACCCAGTATGCGAGTCCATAAGCCTTGAGATGCTCGCGTTGGGTGTAATCCATCGGAATCAGCAAGTACTGGGCTTGGGTACCCAGAGTCATCAAGCAAAGAGCGAGAATCAGGAGTAATCTTTTCATAAATTTATGGGATTCTTTGGAGGGGAAAATTTTGAATGATGAATTTCGAATTTTGAATGATGGTTTTTTATAAAGAGCAAAGTCATTTGTCATAATTCATTAAAGACAATATTAACGAAAAAAGGTAGGTAAACGGTAAGTTTTTACAAGTAATCGAGACTAAGAAGATTATTGATTAGTAATTATTGATGATTGATTTGGCACATGAGATTTAGGAAATGGGGCATCTCTGGATTACAAAAGAAGAGGCATTTCCTTTTTGAATCAATAATCATTCAATTTTATAATAAATAATTCCCCAAAAGGTTATGCGAATATTTCAGTTTTTATTTGAAGGAATTCGATTTGCTATACATGCTATAGGGAGCAATAAATTGAGGACCTTCCTCACCATGTTAGGGGTTGCCATTGGCATTTTATTGATTACAGGAGTTCTGTCAATGGTCAATTCCTTGGAATACTCCATTACCAAAAACCTATCTGCATTGGGCAATACAACCATGTTTGTCCATAACTGGCCATGGAAGGACGTAGGGGAGGATTGGTATAAATATTGGGGCAGGCCCAAAGTGAGCTATAAGGATTACACCAAAGTCAGAAACGAGCTTGGTGATGTAGAAGCTGTGTATTATGAAGTCTCAAAGGGCGGGCAAACGGCCAAGTTTGAAGGTAAAGCGGTAAATTCGATTGTGGTCACTGGCTGTACGGAAGATATGGGAAAGATCAAAGTATACGACTTGGCAGAGGGGCGTAACTTCTCCCAAATTGAGTTTTTCCGCGGAGCCAATGTGTGCATGTTGGGCTATGAGGTTGCCAAAGGATTATTTGATGATAAACCTGCCGTAGGAAAATCCATTCGTGTAGGGGGAGATAAACTGAAGGTGATAGGGGTATATGCTAAACGGGGGATTTCATTGGGTGGGCCGAGTGAGGATGAAATAGTGTATGTACCTTATAAGATGGTCACTGGCATGTATAATATCAACCAGCGTTGGGGACTGGAAAAGATGCTGACGGTAAAAGCTATTTCTTCTGATAAGATAGATTATGTAGAAAGCGAATTGATCGGATTGATGCGTGCAAGTCGAGGACTTCGGCCTCAAGCGGAAGACAATTTCTCTATCAATAAGCAAGAAATGTTGATGAATATGTTGGATAGTGTGTTTGATAGCTTGAGAATGGGGGGAGGCTTCATCAGTATATTTGCGCTACTTGTGAGCCTTTTTACTATAGGACTGATCATGTATATATCTGTTCGTGAACGAACCAAAGAGATTGGTATCCAAAAGTCATTGGGCTCTACAAATGGCTTTATCCTCTATCAATTTGTCATAGAAGCATTAATAATCTGTTTGATAGGTGGTATGATCGGTCTTGGACTAGTTGCAGTAGGAGTTGGGATATTGCAAATTGTGATTAATAGCATGGAGTTACCATTTACCGTTTCTGTCACAACCTTTGATGTTGTAGTCAGCCTAGGCACTTCCTTAGTGATTGGTTTGCTGGCAGGGATTATCCCAGCGGGGATTGCGGCTTCAGTTGATCCAGTAATTGCGATCCGATTTAAGTAAATTGAGTTGTTCCTTTGATGGGTTTCCTTACCTTTGTGTTTCTCATTTTTTTATTCAGGAACGACCAATTTTTTTCTTTTTCATGCACGTAGCAGATTACTTGCGTTCAGTCAAAAATCCCACCGTCAGTGTGGAGATTATCCCGCCTAAACGCGGCGGAAACCTTGCCCAACTCGAAAAAGCGATTCAATCTATTGTCCCATTAAATCCTCCCTTCATTGACGTGACAAGTCATGCTGCAGAGGTGATCTGGGAAGAACTGCCTGGCGGTACCTATCGCCGAAAGGTAAAGCGAAAGAGTCCAGGGACTTTTGGCCTCTGCGCAGCGATTAAGTACAAATATGAGATCGAACCTGTCCCCCATATCCTCTGTGGAGGGTTCACCAAAGAGGAAACGGAAGATGCCTTAATAGAACTGAACTACCTCGGGATCGAAAATATCCTCGCCATCCGTGGGGACAAGCAGAACCTCCGCCAATTGCCCAAAGACCGTACGGTCAATAAATATGCAGTAGACCTGGTCAAGCAGATTGTGGACATGAATCGAGGCCAGTACCTCGACGGAGACATGATGGATGTTTCCAAAACCAATTTCTGCATTGGCGTAGCCTATTATCCTGAAAAGCATTTTTCCGCCCCCAACTTGCAGTTTGACCTGCAAGCCTTCAAAGAAAAAGTGGACGCAGGTGCCAAGTATGGCGTTTCCCAAATGTTTTTTAATACCCAGAAATACCTTGAATTTCGGAAAATGGTCAGGGACAATGGGATGGAAGTCCCTTTGGTGCCTGGAATGAAGATCATTACCTCTAAACGCCAATTGACGCGTTTGCCTTCGATATTCCATATCGATATTCCCGAAGAACTCTGTGACCGCATGATGGCCACCAAGTCGCGGGCAGAAGAGATCCAAGTAGGCGTAGATTGGGCCTATAAGCAGTGCCTAGAACTCCTTGATGCAGGGATCCCTTACCTGCATTTCTACATCATGCAAAACACAAAGCCATTTGTGATGTTGATGGACAAGCTGAAGAAGAAGTTGTAGAGAGACCGCTCGCTTCGCTCGCTGCGAGAGGCGAGACCGTTCAGGCTTCGACAAGCTCAGCCCTCACTGCGAGACCGCTCAGCTCGAAGACTCGCCTCGCTGCGAGACTAAAGGCAAGTCATCTTGTTTCATGTCTCGCAGCGAGCCCGAAGGGCGAGCGGTCTCACCTCCCATGAAAGAATCTCCCCTTTAAACACTTGTTGTTTTATCCAACGAGTGGTATATTTATTTTTCCCTGGTTTTCCTGCCTTCCACTTGCCCCAGTTTGTTCTGATAAGATGATGTGATTCCCCCAAATTGGTGGATTTTTCACCAATTTTCCATTGAATGGTTACCATTGTATTTCTCCAGTCATAGATAACATATACAGCTATGAATCTTCCCTAGCTTCATCTGTATCTAATCACCTCCACCATGATCAATACCCTCTTAGCACATCCAGAATCTAAGACCATTGATAACCTGAAGCGTTTCCTGGACATGTATTGCCCACAAGTTGCTATTCAAGGTTATTCCTGTTCGCAGGAAGAAACCCACAGGTTGATCGAGTCCCTGCACCCAGACCTCCTCTTTATTGAAAAAAACATGGCCATGGGTACCTATTCCTATATGGAAGCAGATGCCGACGCCATGATGACCACCATTGTTCTCTCTGAGGACCCTTATCCCAAACGAGAAACTGCCTTTCCCTATAGCTGTACCTTCTTGGCAAACTCCTTTCAGGTCAATGAGCTACTCATGGCTGTGGACTATGCACAGCATTGGATTCGATTGCGCCAAGAACAGCAGGCCCAAAGAAAAATAATGAACCAAATGCTCAAGTCGCTTTGCCCCAACAATTTAATTGCCATCCCTACTCGGGATGGGATTGAGTTCTTAAAGGCCGAAGAAGTCATTCGGTGTGAGGGATTGCAAAAATATACCCTCATCATTGCAACTGAAGGTCGAGACTTTATCAGCTCTTATAATATCGGAGAGTATTCCAAAATGCTTCAATGCCATGGTTTTTTCTCCACGCATAAATCTCATTTGATCAATATGCGGCACATCCGAAAGCTCAGCAATGAAGGGACTATATTGATGAATAATGGCTCTTACGTCCCGCTTTCTCGACGTCGTAAGCGCGCATTCCTGGACCATATTCAGCAGATGAATTAGGAAGAATGGTAAATGGATCGACTAATAATTGATTTGTATGCATGCTATAGCCACCCAATCCAAACATAAATCCTCTCAGCCACCTACCCCTTTTTTTCAAGCCAAACTTAAGGTAAATCAACCCGGAGATCGGTTTGAACAAGAAGCTGACGCGATGGCAGATCATGTCGTTGGTCATACACGACAAGCACCATCTATGACGCCTGTTTCTGGCGTACAGCGCAAATGCGCAGCGTGTAGCGCGAAGGAGGAAATGGTGCAAAAAATGCCCTTGATGCGGAAATCAGGTGATGGGAATACCGCAGACGCGTCAGGGCTCACTTCTCAATTGAGCAGTGCCAAAGGCCGTGGCTCAGCGATGCCTCGCCAAACGCTAAACAGCATGAACCAGGCCTTTGGCCATGACTTCAGCGAGGTACGCCTGCACACGGACAGCCAAGCGGTCCAGATGAGTGAAGGGCTGAACGCCCGTGCCTTTACCCATGGATCGGATGTGTTCTTTAATAAAGGGGAATATAGTCCTCATTCGTCAAGCGGAAAGCATTTGCTGGCGCATGAACTGACCCATGTGGTGCAGCAGGGTGGGGGAGGAACGCCTGGGATACAGCGAGCCGAAGGAGATACAGCATGTGATGATGGGGTAAAAACCGTAACAGTGGATATATTGTCATTTAACGGCTCGACCCGTTCCCCTTATCCAGATTTGGCAGAAGCCAATAGGATTTTTAGTCCCTGCTGCGTGCGCTTTGTTTTAGGAAAAGGAGCATCTGTTGATCCGCAATACTCAGATCCTTTGGTAGGAAATAATACGACTTTCAATCGTGGCTCCAACCAAGCAGATACGACAGAAGAGCAAAACCTTATTCCAGATATTGAGGGCACCTTTGGGCTAAATGGAAGGATAAAGGTATTGTATTTTGAAGGCATAAGCCCTGGGGCAAGAGGGACTTCTCATCCACCATTTAACAGTACCCCTCTGACATTGAACTATGTGTATATGACCAATTTTGCTGCGCTTAGGTCCTTAGCTCATGAATTTGGTCATATTTTGCTCAACGGATCCTTCCACCACTTGCCCGCTGATAACCTCATGCACCCTAGCAATACGGCTACCGATTCCAAATTAACGGCAAGTCAATGCACAACCATTCGCGGTAATATCTAATGGTCCGCCTGACCGTTTATCCTGCTATTTTACCGATGCTCCGATCCCCTTGGGTTTTGGGGCATCGGTATCCTATTTTTCGGTATCTTGTAGGATAAATAAAATAAAGACCTCGGAGGTTTGATCAATATTGCTGGCTAAAACCTCCGAGGTCTGTAACCCTTTTGAAAGGGTTAACACGAATCAATTCTTGTAAATAACTATGTATGAATACCCTTTCCCAACTCCCCAAAAAGATCCAGCCCAAGCTCACAGTCAATAAACCAAATGACCGCTTCGAGCGCGAAGCCGACGCGATGGCGGACCATGTGATGGGCTATTCATCCCAGGCACCGTCTATGACACCTGCTTCGGGCCTCCAGCGCAAATGCGCTGAATGTGAGGAAGAGGAGAAAATGGTGCAAAGAAAAACCGATGGCAATGGGCCTGTTGCTACCAACACCCTCAATCAACAACTCAGCCGGACCAAAGGCCAAGGCAGGCCCCTTTCTGCTCATACCCAACAAGCCATGGGACAGGCATTTGGTCGAGATTTCAGCCAGGTGCGGGTGCATACGGGCTGGCAAGCAGCTCAAATGAGCCAAGGCATTCATGCCAAAGCATTTACTTTTGGTTCCAACATTTATTTTAACCAGGGAGCCTATAACCCTCATTCATCTGAAGGCAAGCATTTATTGGCGCATGAGCTAACCCATGTAGTGCAGCAAAGTGAAGGGAAAAATACAGATAGCATTCAACGATTTTTGACGTGTGAACCTGAAGAAGAATGCCCGGATCGAGAACCTGGAGAGATAACTCGATCTAGAACGAGCCCCATGGTGGTTCACGAAATTACCAGCGGAGGCGTAGGGTTAATGATTTCTAATTTTGCCGTGGATGGAGGGGAAATAAAAGGAGACCCAACGACCAATCCCGCTTGGGTGGATTTTATGGATAGCCTTAGTGTTACCCCCCAGCAAACCTGGGAAATCCTAGGTTTTTCTGATTGCCAAGGAGGAGAAGGGGTCAATACAGATTTGAGAGCTGCTAGGGCGACTTCTCTTTATCTTGCCATGCCTTCTGCTGCACAAAGTAGAGTTGATACATTTGCTGCTGCCCCCATAGGGCAATGTGTTCGTCCCAACACTTCAGAAGAAGAGCGAAGCCTAAACCGTTCAGCTCTTATTAGGCTAACATCTACTGAGTTTGGGGAAGACGATTTTACCCCTGAACCCATAGAAGGAGACAATACGCGTCCTGTATACATGTGTTCCAAAGACCTGGATACCTCTCCCGTAGGCACCCATGCCTTCTTCCGACTGGATGCCCCAGGGGCAGGCAACGAAACGATCAGCTTGCAGCCAATTCAAGTCAATCGCACCAGCGATTGCTGGCAGGGAATTCCCGCTTGGAATTACCCCAGTGACCAAACTGCCGCAGGAACCTGCACACTTACGCCATTTAGCTTCCGTGATGTATACAATCAGTTTCAGGCTTACCCCATTGGGCATTATTGTACATGGGGCCCCAATAGTAATACCTTTGTAGGACAGATAGCCCGTAATCTAGGGATGAGCAACCCTGATCCTTCTGGGTGGAACCCTGGTATGGATGAATCCCCACCGCCGGCTGGCACCTTTGCCCCAAATAAGTGGGCCACCCTTTCTGGCTGCACGACCATCGAGTGCATTCCTGATGCATTGGCCGATACGGATAGAGCGGTTGTTTAATTTTTCCCAATTATGCCAACAACTAGCCCTACAGTACAGCAAAAGACACAATTTGCCAAACCAACGATCCAGCCTAAACTGCAGGTCAACGAACCTGGTGACCGTTTCGAACTTGAAGCAGATCGCATGGCGGATCATATCATGCGCATGCCCCAAGACGGCTTATCATTGAGGCCGTCTATGACGCCCCTAAATGGCATTCAGCGCAAATGCACCGCATGTGAAGAGGAGGAAGAAGTCCAGCGAAAACCCTTGATGCAGAAGGCAGAAGCACGCAATTCGGTAGCTACTGAGGGCCTCAGTTCCCAATTGAACGGTGCCAAAGGCCGGGGGAGAACTCTTGCCAGGCCTATTAACCACACGATGAATCAAGCCTTTGGCTATGACTTTAGCGGCGTCCGCATCCACACGGACAGCCAAGCCGTCCAGATGAGTGAAAGGCTAAACGCCCGCGCCTTTACCTATGGGACGGATGTGTTTTTTAATCAGGGGGAATATAATCCCAATTCATCTTCAGGTAAACGTCTGCTGGCGCATGAGTTGACGCATGTGTTACAGCAGGGAGGAGGGAAGCAAGGCAGCTCAAATTTGATGGTTCAAAGAGAATCCAAGGGATCTATCCATTCTCTCGGCGAACGCTTCTGGACCTATCCCGAAGCTTTTAATCGAGCCTTACAAAAGGGTCGCATAGATGAGGCCCAGCGCCTTATTCAAATCGCTCCTATGGGAATCGCCAAAACACTAAGGGCACGTTTAAACAACCCTAAAGATGCGCTAGGACAATATTTCAAAAGAACTAGCGGAACTTCTAAAGAAGCGCAGAAAGCAATCCTTGCGACAGCTGAGCAAAAAATAAACCCAAAACCCAAGCCTAAACGATACAAAGCCAAAAGGGCTGATGGGACGGTGGTATTGCTTACAGAAGCAGAGTTTAAGAAACTACAAAGGGCAAATCGCCAACTCAATGCTTCTTTCAGAGAAATCACCTTAGATGTGCAACAACGCAAATCAACCCACCAGTTGCACCTCCAAAATCAGGGGTTGATTGGCAAAGGAGTAGATTGGGCCATTGGGATAAAACCACCCCCTTTGGCCATATGGAGTTGGCCAGATGCTCCTGTCAAAGCGGGGCTAGAAGCCTTGGCTGGAGGAGATTCAGAAACTGCGGTTAAGGAGTTGAAAAAGGCTAAACGGAAACTGCTAGAAGCAAAAACACGATGGGATACCTATATCAGCGAGATGGGAGAAGGGGGAAAGAAGATAGGGGAATACAGTGATAAGGTTGGGGACAAATTATTGGAAGGCGTAGGGGTGCTAAAGGGAGCGGCTGCTCAGGTGACAGAAGTTGCTGATACGATGGTCTGGGTAGGAGAGACCATGAGAGATGCTCGGGAAGGAGCAGTTGACTACATCGCTGATAAAACTGGGACGAAAGGCACAGCATTTCATCGCGCTTTAGATATGGGGAGCGAAATGAGTACCCAATTTTTAATGGGTGGGGCAACTTTTTTCGCAGCTGCAGGCGACTACGCGAGGGCTGAAGGGTGGGTCGATAAAGAAACTGGTCATGTCAGTGTTACGGGAGCGATGGCAGGATCCCTCAACGAAGGAGCCCAATGGTTAGAGCAAAACGTAGGACGGGGAAAAAATGATGCTTACTTCACTCCGCTTGAAATAGGAGAAATTGAAGGAGCTTTAGGAACCCAAGTCGCCCTGTTATTTGGTCCAGAAGAAGTGAAACTGGCCGTAAATTTCGTCGGCATTTTGGGCAGCATAAAAGGGGTGGTAGAAGGGTACCAAAAAACGAGGGACGTCATGAGTCCTGCCGTTTTAATCCCCCTGTTTAACATTGCTATTTCGCTCATTGGACTCAAAAGCACCGTAGCTAAAAACAAAATCTTTAAATTTATTTCAGGGCTTGTAGACCTTGCACCAGTCGGTCCCCTGTTACTCGAAATATATGAGGAGTCAAAAGTAGACGAAAGCACGCTTTCAGAAGAACAACTGAAAGCACGTGACAAAAGAATTAGGCAACGATGGAGCCAAGTAGTGCAAATTGCAGCTAATGCAATCATGAGCGTTGTTAAGTCAAAAATGGATGCTTCTAAAGCAAAATTAGGCGGTTCTTCTCATGATACAGACAGCCCTGGCACTACCCGAAATTCCCATACTGCTGGTCCTCATGCAGGCAGTTCTCCATCAGCCCCTCGCCCAGGCGCCCCTCATGGAGATCACAACCCGCTACGCCCGCACACAGATCATGATTCGAAGACGCCGCTGGCCATCCCCACCTCGGCAAAAAAACAGGGCGCTCCAACTCCCCAAACGCCTTTATACAAGGCTCAGCCACCCAAGAGAAGGAACCCCCATTCTATGTCTCCAGGAGTAGCACCTGAAGGAGGGAACCCGGTTCACTCAGATGCGCCAAAGTTCAAAACGCCTAAGCCAGAACTTTACAAAGCCAAACCGCCTAAACCTAAAAAGTCTCCCAAAGGACACCCTACTCACCAGGGTAGATTTACAAATAAAGCTGATGCTGAGCGGCATTATTTTGAAACGGTGCGCATTAACCCTGGGGCTGAATTTGCGCTTATGCGAAATAAGCAAACGGGGGAGTTCCGGTTAATTTATGGAGATGCCAATTCTGTTACCATTCCGAAAGATTTAGACAATAATTGGGAGATTTGGACGCATAACCATCCGGTTGATCCGCGTACCAATGCTGTTCACCCTATCAATGTGAACCCCAGTGGATTTAGGGGAGATTTTGGCGGGTTAATGGACCAGTCAAGACAGACAGGAGGCACCGTCCAGACCTCTAGGATTGATTTTAAGATGCCCGACGGGAAGATGGACTTTACCATGTATTCCTATTATCCAGGCCACTCCAAGCCATTTGTGATTAATTATCCACTCGGTAATGGGCAATATGCTAGTAAGCGTTTTGCCTCAATCAAAGAGTACAATCGATGGACGTATGAAAATCATGGCTTTATCATGGATACAGATATCTATCCACCTGGCACCTTTAGCGCCCCTAAGCCTAGTCCAGGGCATTCCCCGCCAGTTCGCCATACCCCAGAAGGTGAGGGGAAAAAAGGAAGCAGTAGGTTAGCCGATGACGAAAGACATAGGCGGGAAGTAGAGGATTACAAAAGAAGAGGGGGAAAAATTACGGTTGGTCCCAAAGGTCGCAGAACGGATATACAACATAGGGAAATAGGAGCAGGGGATCAATCCAAAGAAAATAAACAACTCCTGGCGAAAGACCCCAAAGCAGGAAGAGATGCCATCGCTCACAATCAGCCAGATCAGGACCATGGAAGGCGTGGTGGTCGGAAAATGGAAATAGAACAAGGGATAGATCCTTTAGACTTTAGGAAAAAAGCCATTCCTCCTAACCCACCTAAATATAGCCCAAAATGGCTAGAGGTAGTTATTCGGATGCATGGAGAAGGAAAAATCAGAGTAATGAAAGGAGGTACTGCAAAACCCATTTCAGGTGCAGAATTAAAGGCCATACTGAAAAACCCCAAGAGAAGAAAGCAGCTTGTTTTTGAAGGATATAAAGGGAAAGGATATGGGAAAAAAGCTTGGATGCCAGTAGATGGGGCTCAAATGGGGCACAAAAAACCGGCTATCAAAGTTTGGAAGGAAAATGTCAAACAAGCTAAGGACAGCCACAACAACGATATTGATGCCGCTAAGGCCCTGAAGGATGCCATGAATGCGCATCAAAATAAATCCAAAAATTTCGAATTGGAAGATGCTGATCACAATGCCTGGAAAGGGACAGAAGAAAAAAAGGAACATGGTACGTATCAAGATAGTCCCCCACCAGGCGGATGGGATACCTATTAACAAAAATCTATGAAAGGAATCAATAGCCTTTTTTCGGTATATTGTATCGGTAAGCTTAGGTTAGACCTCGGAGGTTTCATCAATAGCACTGGCTAAAACCTCCGAGGTCTTAACACATTTTTAATGGTGTATTGTGGTTTTTAATTGTAGAAATACCTGCATATGAATTCTTTTTCTAAACTCTCCAAAACTGTTCAGACCAAGCTCACAGTCAATAAGCCCAATGATCGCTATGAGCGCGAAGCAGACGCGATGGCAGACCACGTGATGGGCCTTTCGCGCCATGCCCCCTCGATGACGCCTGCTGCTAGCATTCAGCGAAAATGTGCCACTTGTGAGGAGGAAGAAGAGATTCAAAGGAAGCCCCTGATGCGGAAATCAGCTGAAGGTAGTTCTGCGGCACCTGATGGTCTCAGCTCTCAGCTGAGCGGTGCCAAGGGCCGGGGCTCTGCCCTTCCTGGTCCTCTTCAAAATACCATGAATCAGGCATTTGGGCATGACTTCAGCGGTGTCCGCGTGCATACGGACCCGCAAGCGGTCCAGATGAGTGAAAGGCTGAACGCCCGCGCCTTTACTTATGGGGCGGATGTATTTTTTAATAAAGGAGAATATAGCCCCGATTCGGCTGCAGGGAAGCATCTTCTCGCACATGAGTTGACGCATGTGGTGCAGCAGGGGAATGGGGTGCCTGAAATCTCGCGGAAAACCCTGACTGATGTGCCGCTGGAAAAAAGAAAGACATTAAAAATAGCTAGGACGCCATTGGATCAGCCAACCGTCGACAAATGGACCAAGGAATATTTTGACCCGGCTGAAGGGACCAGTGTAACCTTAACTATTCCAGCTGAATTTGGAGCAACTATCACAGATGAAAACCATAAAAAAGGCCTCAAAAGTGTCGCAGGGGAATTAGTCTCTAAATCTACCACTTCTGGTTCGGATATATTTCCTCCTAATCACATATATGATTTGGCACTGGATCTTACCCCTCACAAGGGAGAGCATGCTGTATTTCGGTTTATCCGATATGGCACATCTCCAAGTGAAAAAATGATCATTGAAAAGGCCCAGACCCTTGCTGCCGCTAGCACGCCAGTCGCTGCGGGGACAAGCTTTAAGGGAGAAGTATCTGTAGGAAAGATTAAGATAAATATTGGTTCTTCGTTCTCTGATGATCAAGGCAAAGTCATCGTAGATGCTGTAACATTGATTCCTGAGAAGATTCGAAGCAGGCTTGATGGGATAAGCTTTAAATTTGAAGGTTCAGGGAAAGGGCCTGGAGGACAAGATGGACATTATGACTCAGGAAAGGATGTCGTATCTATCTGGCAAGATATGTTCTCTGATTCTGCCAAAAGGGTAGGTGCTTCTTCTAATGCAGTCTATGAGATTGTTCATGAGTTAGGCCATGCCATAGATTTAAGGCCCCTTTTTAACGCTCAAAATGCGGCTGAAAAAGCAGAAAAGGAAAAGAAAGAATTGAAAGAAAAATTGGAGAACCCCAAAATAAAGATCGATCTAGGCGGAGATCCGTTAGGGGGATTAGGGGAAGACACTAAAGAGGGAGAAAGCGCTGAGGAGAAGCAGATGAAGGATAAAATTGCCGAATTGGAAAAAGAGATTGTCAACCAAAGAAAAGCTGCTACATCAGCCAAGTCAATTGCTGGATATGAATTAGGTAATACAAAAGCGAATGAGCAATTATTGACAGCTTTTGGTAAAGCACTGGAGAAGGATGGGGTGAATGCTGTCAAAGACGCAAGGAAAACCAATCGGAAAATTGATCAAGAAAATGAGGCCGCAACTACTCAGAATGAAGCCAACCCTGAAGGGCCACAGGTGGCTATGAAAGATAATATCAATACCTTGGATACAGGGATTTCAAATTATGCGATGACAGACCTAATGGAAGCCTTCGCTGAAAACTTTTCCATCTATATTTTAGATGAAAAGCTATTGGAAAACCTACGACCAAGCACGCATAAGTTTTTCGAAAAAGAATTCCCTAAGTAATTTTTTGCGAAAAAAGGCGAAGGATAGTTTTTCCCAAAAAACCACTCCTTCCGCCATATTACCGCTGCTCCGCCAAACCTGCCGTTCCTCCCTTCGTTCTAGGAATCTCATGGGCTATATCCGAATTTTATTGGGTAATCAACAACAGCATTTATCCATTAAAACAATATTATTATGCCCGTGCAACCCACTTATCCTGGTGTATATGTACAGGAAGTTCCTAGCGGCGTGCGCACCATCGTCGGTGTCAGCACTTCCGTGACAGCTTTTGTCGGAACTGCCAAGCGAGGTCCCATCCATCGAGCGGTGACCATTTTTAACTTCTCAGAGTTTGAGACCATCTATGGAGGCCTCAGTGGAGACTCTGAAATGAGTTATGGCGTACGCCAGTTTTTTAACAATGGCGGCAGCCAAGCCATCATCATTCGTGTGGCGCATAACGCCATTACCGCCACGCGTACCCTTCAAGATGATACCCCTGTGGATGCATTGACCATTACGGCGATAGATGCGGGCTCTGAAGGTAATAACATAGAAGTGCGGGTAGATCACAATACCAGTGTCCCAGATAGCACCTTTAACCTAACCATCAATTATGCTGCATCTGATAATCCTGGAGATGTACGCACTGAGACATTTAGCAACCTTTCTATGAATAGTGAACATCCTCGCTACGCGGAGGATGTAATCAACGAAGTCTCCCAATTGGTGACCGTATCGCGGGTAGGCACGCCTCCCAATGTTGCGGGAACGGCCTCCAGTGCTGTTTATGCCAATGTGGCGACCACCCTGGGGCTGCTAGATGCCACCCATAATCGTTTCCGTGTGGCTATCAATGGTTCTGATCCATTGGATGTGATCCTGAATGTCCCTGCTGATACAGGCAGTTTAGCAGACCTTTGTTCAGCTATCCAAACCGCAGTTGTAAATCAGGCGAATGGAAATGCTGCTATCAGCGGATTCACCTGTGCACCTGATGGAGATAGCATCTTGATGTCTTCTGCTGGCGAAACGGGAGAAAACTCCCGCGTGGAAGTATTGCCAGGCCTGTCCAATGACGCCTCAACCGCTTTGGAATTGACCATCGCAGCAGGAGGAAGTCAAGTAGATGCCGTAGCTAGCATACGCCCGGCTGAGACGCCCGCCCGTGCTACGTTGACCAGTGGAGATATCGCTCAAGCAGACTTGGGCGCAGATGGCGCTATGCTGATTAGCCTAGACGGAAGTGTCCCTCTTTCTATTAGTGTAAATACTTCTGATCTCGCCACAGGCGATCATGACGCTGATATGGCTGTCCTTGCCCAGCGGATTCAGGACGGTGTCCGTGCATTGAAGCCTGGAGTTCTCAGTTATCGCGAATTCACAGCTAGTGTCATTCCAGGCACTGCCGCTGGTGATCGCAGACTGGTCCTTGCGACTGGCAGCAGAGGCACAGGCGCCACTATTGTGGTATCCGTAGCTTCATCAAATGACATGGCCGCAGGTCTGAACCTCCTTGACGGAGTCAATGATGCTGCCAGTTCCTTCCCAATAGATACCATGCTTGAAAATGGTAGTGAGGAGGCTGTGACGACAGCCAATGCATACAATAATTACATCGGAAGCCGCGCAAATCGCGAAGGAATTTTTGCCCTCGAAGCAAAAGATATTTTTAATATCCTCTGTCTCCCTGGCGTTCACGATCCAGGCATCCTCGCCGACAGCGAAGCCTATTGCCGCGAGCGTCGTGCCTTCATGATTGTAGACCCCGATCCGACGGTCAATACCCCTTCAGCGATGGCGACAGAAATCTCTGGAACGGCCTTCCCCAACAGCGACCATGCAGCGGTCTATTTCCCCTGGATCAAAATAGCTGATCCCCTCAAAGGCGGTAAACTCCGTATCTCTGCCCCAAGTGGAACGATGGCTGGTCTCTATTCCCGCACCGATTCCAATCGGGGCGTGTGGAAAGCACCTGCCGGTACTGAAGCCAATCTGGTAGGCGTTCAGGAAATGAACTACACCCTGACAGATCCAGAAAATGGAATGTTGAATCCTTTGGGGGCCAATTGCCTCAGGACCTTCCCAGTCTATGGAGCTGTTTCTTGGGGTGCTAGAACCCTCAATGGCGCAGACCAGATCGCATCAGAATACAAATATGTCCCCGTACGACGGCTAGCGCTTTTCATCGAAGAAAGTCTCTACAGAGGCTTGAAGTGGGCTGTTTTCGAGCCAAACGATGAACCCCTATGGGCACAAATCCGCCTTAATGTAGGCGCATTTATGCAAAACCTCTTCCGCCAAGGTGCCTTCCAAGGCCAGAAGCGTGATCAGGCATATTTCGTGAAATGTGACAGCGAGACGACCACCCAAAACGACATCAACCTTGGTGTTGTCAACGTCTGGGTAGGCTTTGCCCCCCTCAAACCAGCAGAGTTTGTGATCCTTCACCTCCAGCAGATCGCTGGACAAATAGAGGTGTAATTTTGAATGTAGAATGATGAATTTTGAATAAAAAATTTACAATTCTCCCAAAGTCAACTTAAAACATAGAACCTAAAACTTAAAACTTTCTTCCCAATGGCAAATACACAATTCATCGTCAATGCGCACCGCTTTGACCCCTATAAAAACTTCAAGTTCCGCATCATCTGGGATGGGCGGGCTGTGGCTGGCGTCAGCAAGATCGGTGCGCTTAAACATACCACCGAGCCAGTGGAGCACCGCGAAGGCGGCGACCCTAGTACTGTTAGGAAATCGCCCGCCAAGACGACCTACGACAACATCACGCTGGAGCGTGGCGTCACCCACGACCTCGAATTTGAAAACTGGGCCAAGCTCATCTGGAACATCGAAGGCGACGCCGCGATGTCCCTCAAAGACTTCCGCAAAGACCTGCGTATCGAACTGCTCAACGAGCAAGGCGTAGTCGCCAAGGCATATAATGTCTATCGCGCTTGGGTCACCTCTTACCAGGCCCTGCCTGAACTCGACGCCAACGGCAACGCCGTAGCCATCGAATCCATGGAACTCGTCCATGAAGGATGGGAGCGCGATATGGGTGTGGCGGAGCCAAGCGAATCTTAGGGAAAGGTTTTAAGTTCTTGGTTCTAAGGACTGAAGAAAGTACAAGTGCAATTACAAGTTCAAATTCAAAAAAGAAGACAACAATTGAGCTTGAACTTGCACTTGAGATTGAACTTTTCTTCTCCCCATTCAAAATTCATCATTCAAAATTCAAAATTCTCTCATCCTATCATTCTCTCATCCACTCATTCTATCATTAACTAATGCCTCTGTACTACCAACCCGTGAGGTTCACACCAGGCGTGAACTGGCTATGTCTACGCGAGATTTCAGGCTTTGAAGAGCAGGAAATCGAAGGGACAAGCGCCTCAGCCGCGATGCGGCTGGTGGAGCGGGTGTTGGTGGATGCCCCACCTGTAGCACCGCTGACGGCGGAGCTGCCGCGCCAACTGAGCCTGCCAGACCGTGACAGGCTTTTGGCGGGTATTTATAGCCAGGTATTTGGGAATAAAATTGAGAGTGCTTTGGAATGTGCCAATTGCCATTCGCCTTATGACATGGACTTTGCTTTGGATGCTTTCCTTCAACATTTGGATAGCAACGAAGCTATGCAGCAAGTCGAATGGCAGGAAGATGGCTCATTTCTGTTAAATCAGGACGTGAAGCTAAGGGTGCCAACAGGCGAAGATGAATTGGCGATTTGGGGGTTGGATAATGAGGCAGCGCGAAAGGAATTGATCAAAAGATGTGTAGTGGAAGGAGAATGGGCAGAAGACGAATCGGCCATAGAGCAGGCGATCCAAACGGCCGCGCCTATGCTTGCCACAGAGATGAAAGCCCAATGCCCTGAATGTGGCCACGAGATGGGTGTACAGTTTGACATGCAATCCTATTTGCTCAACGCGCTCAAAATCGAAAAACGCAGGCTTTGGGTGGAAATACACCTCCTGGCCTCCACCTATAAATGGAGCCATGACAAGATCCTCCAACTGCCACGCAGCGAGCGTCAGCGGTACGCCAAAATCATTGAATCAACGATATGAAAGGCTATTTCTCACATATCGTCAATAGAAGCCGACAAGGAGCTGCAAAGAGCATGACCCCATTGCAATCTCGCAATCCCTTCTTATCACATATTCAGGCTGGCGAACGCTCAGAAGATGAGGGAAGGGAGGCTTTGCCTCCCGTGAAAGGGGCGATTGCAGATGTAGGGAAAGCAGCCACATCCTTTTATCCTACTTTTCAATCACCACAGCACAACCTTTTCTCGCCTCAAAATCTAAGGTCTTTGAATAACCCAAAAGCTGCGCCATCTACAATTGACGAGAAAAGGGACCCATCAGCTCCAACGGATATCCCCGTTGAGCCGCCAAAGCTAGACGCCCTTATTTCTCATTCAATTTCATCGATTCCAGTTCAGATACCTCAAGAAGTACCACCCAGTCAGCCCGCAGCTCAGGAACCGCCTGTAAGCCCCAAACAAGAAGCCGTGGTTCCTCTCCCAACAAGTGTCGAGACGAGGTATAGAGTGGAAAAAATAAGCGAAGAAAAAGAAAAAATTAGGCCAAAGGAACCTCTAGTTCAGGTAGAAAGACCTGTTGAGAACCTTCAAGGAAAAGATCATCAGCCTAAGCTAATTGTGCCAAAGGAATCAGAAAAAAATAGCCCCATTCCCTTAGCAAAACAGCCAACAAAGCTACAGCCTATCCAACGGCCTGTGCCTACTCCTGCAGCTCAAAAACAACCCAAACAACAGCCCAAATTGGTAATCGGAAAACTGACTGTAGAAGTGATACAGCAGGCGGCACCAAAAGTGACCACGGTCCAGCCGCCTCCACAACCTGTGAAACAGGTTGCAAAAACCACGAATGGCTTCAATGGCCATTCCTATAAACTCAAATATGGACTCGGACAACTTTAGAATGAAAATTAAAATCAAAATTAAAATGAAAATATGAGCTGATTATCAGCACTTTACACAGAGAATTATCCAAAATTCATTCATTCATTCATTCATTCATTCATTCACTCATTCTATCATCCTATCATTCACTCATTTCTTACCACATGGCACTCAGGGACATATCCAATGTAACGCAGACGCTGATCAATTTGCTTGATCGCGCCTTTCAGGTGCCTGCCAACTGGACAGGTGCCCCGCCCGCAGTGCTTCCATCTCCCCCTATTAGAAGCAATGCCAACGGGATAGGGGTCTATTTGTACCATATTAGCGAAAACACCCATTACAAAAACCTTCCCGCTCCAGGCCGTAATACCCCTCCGGTGAGGTTCACCTCTATGGGCCTCAACTTATATTACCAAGTGAGTGCCAATAGTACTGGGGCAGAGCCTGAGGCTGATAATGCCATGTTAGAACAGCAAATGATGGCTGTTGCATTAAAAGCATTTCACGATTACCCCGAAATCTCTGACACAACTGTCTATGAAGGATCTACAGACCTTTCTCCAGTGTTTCATGTAGACTTAATGGGCCGTGGCAATCGTTTCAAAATATCTCTCCAGCCGATTCCACATACCGAAGCTGTGAGCTTCTGGACATCTGGAGAGACGCCCTTAACCCTGGCAGCCTATTATGAAGTGTCCGTTGTGCTACTCGAGCCTGAAACCATCACCTCACGCGCTGGCAAGGTCCTGGAATACAATATCTTCAGCTTTGTCTCAGGCGCTCCGCGCATTTTGAATAGCTATAATACGCTTTCTTTCAATTCTCCCGTGGACGGGAGTCCCCGCGAAATCCGCCTTCAGCCCGCCCAAGTGCCAATTGGTGATGCCGTGAATTTTGACGGAGTGGACTTTGTGGGAGACCAAGTGCGTTTGCAACTGATTTTTAAGGAATGGCCTACGCCTGCTTATGCCACTGCGGCTTGGGGCGTAAGCGTGAATAAACAGACGCTTTCAGCGACCGTTCAGCAAAGTGCCGAACTGGCAGATGGAACGCCAATGCCTGTCCTCCCTGGCATCTATGGCGCACGGGTAGAAGTGACCCGTACACATGCCACAAGCGGACAGATCGTCCGCCAGGCATCAAATCAATGCCCCTTTACCATTGCCCCAAGGCTAGACCCGATCGTACCTGTCGCTACCATAAATGACACCTGGACGATCTCAGGTGCGTTTTTCACCGCAACGGGCGGTGGCGGAGAAGAATTGATAGAAATAGATGTATTTGTGGGGCAACACCGCCTGACGGTGCCTGAGGCTCCAGCTCCTTTTTCGAATGGAAATTATCGAATAGTTGATGCCATGACGTTGGAATTTATCCTTCCAACGGGCCTCACTACCAACCAAATACTGCCTTTCCGAATCTTTGCCAATGGCGCGGAGTCTCCGCCCCAATGGATCACGGTACCTGGACCATGAATGCTACCCAACATAACGCCACAGCAAAGCGGGGGAATCATGTCCCCTCTTTCGATCCTGTCTTGGACTGGATAGTATTGCGTATCAGGCTCCGTGCCCAGCGCAGGGTCCTATGGTTACGGCATTTGTGGGAATCAGGAGATATGGGCGAAAAAAATGCCCTGAATATCCACGAAGTAGTAGATCATGTGTTGCAAGCAAATGATACCCCAACCAACGAAGCTGCTTGGTATGAGGAAACGCCTTCTTTGCTACCATTAAATGAGCAACTTCGCGAGGTGGAGGATGCCATTGCCACAGATGAGACCTCTCGCTTCAAGCGCATGGTATTTTTGTTTGGGCTAAATGAGGTGGAGGTAGACCTGTTGCAAACGTGTCTGGCCCTTCATTTGGACCCCGAACTCGAACGCGTTTTTAGCTATTTGCAAGATCATACCCATAGGGGCTATGTGACGGCTATGCTTGTTGCCAAGCTTTTTGCCCATCCCTATAACCTCGCTTCTCATTCGTTACATTCCTTGTTCACCTGGGAATTGGTGGCTTCGAAGTCAGGCAATCGCACGGAACCAGCGATGTATCAATGTGATGCTCATATCGCTTTGTGGCTTCTTGGGAAGGACCCCATAGATGAGCACCTCATCGGGAAGGCGAAGTTTATTGATCCTAAAGCTGTGCTTGCGGATTGGCCGTTTGAGGAAGCTCAGGCCTATTGCACCCGATTATTTCAACAAAATGCCTATCAACGCATTCGGCTGCGTGTTCAGGGAGCGATAGGTGGCGGCCGCAAGACCTTTGCTGCTACCCTTGCCTGGCAATTTGGCCAGCCGTTGATGGTCGTAGATCTAGACAAAGTTGCTCCTGATGCCTGGACTAAAACCTATATCCGTGCCCAGCGCATGGCGTATCTAGGCGGATTTGCCCTGGCTTGGACAGGGGAGAAATTGATGGAACAGACCTGGCCAGAGCTGATCGCGCCTATTCAACTTCAGTTCCTCATTCATTCAGATAATACCCCTCCAAAGCCCATCAAAGGGGTGGTTGATATTTCCTTTACCCTTTCTCCCCTCCGCATAGAAACCCGCGAAAAGTTGTGGTACGAACTGGTGCCAGCATCTTCGAAATGGGCCATAGAGGACTTTGACCACATCGTAAAACGCTATAAAGTCACAGTAGGACAGTTGGTAGAGGTTGCGGAAAAGGGGGTGGAATCCCCAGAAGAAGCTAGAGAAGTACTTCGCGCCTCCACGCGTCACCGTCTGGGAAAACTTGCCCAAGTATTGGACTGTCCATTCTCTTGGGATGACTTAGTGCTTTCGGATTCGCTTAAACGCTACCTGGAGGACTTTGTCTTCGAAGCGCGGACGCGTGAGTCTCTTTGGGAGCGCCCCGAAGCCAAACGGATTTTCCCTCACGGAAAAGGACTCATGGCCCTGTTTACGGGGTCACCTGGCACAGGCAAAACCATGGCAGCCCAAGTCATCGCAGATGAGTTGGCTTTAGACCTTTTTAGAATAGACCTCTCAAGCGTCATCAGCAAATATATTGGCGAGACCTCGAAGCATATCGATCAGATCTTGTCGGAGGCCAAGCACATGCATGCCTTGCTATTGTTTGATGAAGCGGATACGCTATTTGGGAAACGCACAGACATCAAGGATGCCCACGACCGATACGCCAATTCCGATACCAACTATCTCTTGCAAGCCATAGAGCATTACCCTGGGGTGGCAATTTTGGCCAGTAATAAAAAGTCGAATATCGATTCGGCTTTCTTGCGGCGCTTGCGCTATGTCTTCGATTTCCCCAAGCCGAATGCCGAGCAGCGACAGGCGATTTGGACAAAAGTGATGGGAGAATTAGTGGACAAAGAAGAAATGAATGCCTTGGAAGTTCCGCTGAGAAAATTGGCCAAGCAAGTAGAACTGACAGGTGCCCAGATCAAGAATTCTATTCTCTCTGCACTCTTTATCTCTCAAAGAGAAGGCAAGCCCTTGGGCATGAATCACCTGCTCCTCGGACTTGAACGAGAGCTGATGAAAGAAGGCAGACGAATTAGCCTAGATGCACAGAAGAGAATTAAGAATTAAGAATTTTGAATGATGAATGATGAATGATGAATGATGAATGGAGCAGGGAAAAGGGAAAAGGGGAAAGAGACTAGGGAAAATAAAAAAACAATGATCATTGCTCCACCCCATCTACTTAAAACATAGAACCTAAAACATAAAACTGTCTCTCCATGGAAATACAAGAAATGATCTTACGCATACCAGGGCTCAGTGAGCGAGAAAGCAGACTTCTCGCTGAAGAGGTCTCTCAGGGCCTGATTGAAGGAATAGGGGTAGGCGAAAGAGGCGGAAACCTTGGAGATATTGACCTGCAATTGCAGGTCACAGGTGCACTCTCTCGCCAACAGCTAGCGCGGCAGATCATCCAAGCCATTATCCAAAAATTACAATAAGTACCTCATTCAAAATTAGTCATTCAATCATTCAAAATTGCTTCCCATGTCAACGCCATTTCCACGTAGTCCCAAATTACTCAAAGGTGCCTTTGTAGAGCTAGGCAATGGCTTTATTGGGCCTATTCCGCAGGTCATTATTTTCCAATACAATCCTGCTACGCTGACCCGCACCCTTACGGTAACTGCTCCTCAAGCTGGAGCAGAAGGTGAAAAAAATACAGCGGGAACGGTTCAACCGATTGCGCCACCAGAGAGTATCAGCCTTACCTTGGAACTAGACGCATCGGATGCATTGGAACAGCCCGAAAGCCACCCTGTGGCGGTCGTAGCAGGTGTGGCGGATCGGATGGCAGCATTGGAACTTTTGCTCCATCCAAGTGAGAGTGGGGCAGGGCTATTGGGAGATTTGGCTGGGTCATTGGGGTTAGGAGGAATACTGCCTGAACCGCCAGAACGCCCGACGGTGCCGCTGAGCTTATTTGTATGGGGACCTGGGAAAATTGTCCCAGTACGGATCACCACCTTCACGGTGGAAGAGCAGGAGTTCTCTCCATTACTCTACCCGATCCGCGCCAAGATCACCCTCGCCATGCAGATCCTCCAGCCAGGAGATTTTCCTGATGGCTTATCAAATGCCTTCAGTCGAGAGATCGCGGAGTTTTGCTACAAGTTCTACCGCACACAACAGAAAGCCCTAGCCGTTGCCAATGTCGCCAATAGCGTCGAGTCGATTCTGGGCATGCTGCCGTTTTGAAGAAATGATAGAATGATAGAATGATAAAATGATAGAATGGAATAGGGAAAAGAGATCGCTTCGCTCAGAGAAAAGAGACAAGAATTTGTTTACTCCCTTTTCCCTTCTCTCTGCTCCCTATTCGTCAACAACCCTGAACCCTGAAACCTGAACCTAAAACTTCCTTCCCCTCATGTTTGAAGATAAAAGCAGATACAGCAAACTCGAACCCTACATTGTCGAAGATAGTCGTGGGAGACAAGTCTCAGTAGTGCCAGTTACCTCTGCCCCTCAAGGGCCATTACTAGGCAAGCACCTGCGACAGCAAAGCCAGCGACTAGACCATTTGGCCTACAAATACCTCCAAGATGGGGCTGCATTCTGGTGGATCAGCGAAGCAAATGGTGTCATGTTGCCCGAAGCCTTAACCGAACAATCAGAGATCAACATCCCCAGTAAATGAGGAGATTAATAATTGAATGATTGACTGATTATTAATGGGTCTTTGTGATAAGATACTAATAACCAGTCGATTGTGATAAATCCTGAATCAATAATAAATAATCAGTAATCAATAATTCCCCATGGGACTTGGAGCTTTCATCAATATGAACGGACTGCCTGTGCCTGAGCTTTCAGATAGCCAGGCCGTGGAGTACATCGAGGTGCACGAGCGCTTGGGGGAAACGACCTATTACAATATTCGCTACACAGTTGATATTGAAGATGGTGACATTCCCAAGCTGCGTGAACCCCAAATCGGGCCTGGTTCTGTCCTTTCGGTGATGGTTCCATTGGAGACTAATTTGGAATGCTTGGTACAAGGCCCCGTTTTTAGTCAAAATGTCTACTTGAAAAATGGAGGCGAAGGTTCCTACGTAGATGTCAGAGGCGCAGATAAGTCCATTGCGATGGATCGTGAATTCAGCTCTCAAGTATGGCCCAATGTATCAGATAGCGAAGCGGTTACCGCTATTTTGGGGTCCTATGCCCTCATCCCTGATGTCGCCATCACCTCAGCCCGTCACCTTGAATTGAAGCACAGTTTGATCCAGCGGAGCACGGACTTGCAGTTTGTGCGAAAACTGGCGCGACGCAATGGCTGCCATTTCTGGATCACCACCAATGCCCTCGGCATTGAAACAGCGCACTTCCAGCGTCCCAACCTGTTGGGAATGCCTGCAGTAGACCTGATCATCAACCGCGAGAATTTTAACATCGATGACCTGCATATTCACTGGGATGTAGAGCGCCCTTCCACGGCGACAGGCACTCAGATTGACCTGAGTACCAAAGGCCCTTTGACAGGGGTGATTCCGATCAGCCCACAACCACCGCTAGGTGCGATGAATTTACAAGCGATCACGCAGGATGTGCGCTCTACGCATATTTCATCTCCTGTCGACGATGTAGGCGACCTGATGGCGAGAGGAGAAGGAGCTGTTTTGGAGGCGGAATGGTTTATCCGTGCCAATTGTCAGACGAGTCTGCACCGCTTGGGCAAGGTCGTCCGCGCCCATACCCTCGCCAACGTCGTAGGCGCAGGTAGCCGTCATAGTGGCAATTATTTGGTGGCGGGCGTGAAACACCGTATCGATGCCATGGCCCATACGATGGAGGTGGAATTGATCAGGAATGGATGGGAACTGTAGGGAAGGATGAAAATTAAAATGAGAATTAAAATAAAAATCAAAAACGAAGTCCCATTCAAAATTCAACATTCACTCATTCAAAATTTCCCCACAATCAATAATCTCCCTAAGAAGACATGGAAGAAAACGTCATAGAACAACTGCTGGACTGGGTACGAAACCGATACTTTGGGAAGTACCGAGGGCTCGTCATGAACAATGTCGACCCCAACGCCAAAGGGCGTATCCAAGTCAGCGTGCCAGCAGTATTGGGGGAATTGATGGCGTGGGCCATGCCGTGTGTACCCTATACAGGGACAGGGGCAGGCCACTACATGATCCCAGAAATCGGGGCAGGCGTCTGGGTAGAATTTGAAGCAGGAGATCCTTCTTACCCGATCTGGACAGGCGGATTCTGGGCAGACAATGAAACGCCCAAAAATGAAACAAATGCGCCTCCTGTGCCCCAGATGAAGGTGATTCGCACCCAGATGGGTTTGCTGGTGGCTATGGACGACAATGGCCAGTCCATCAGTATCAGCGATGCAGCAGGCGCCAATATCCTGACGATAGAAGTGATGCAAGGAAAAATTCGGATCAAAGGCGCTGTGAAAGCAGTAGTGGAAGCGCCGATGATAGAGCTGGTGGAAAATTCTACCCATCCTGTCGTCTTCGGCGACGAATTGATGAACTATTTGACCCAACTCACCAACACCTTCAATTCGCATCTACACCCTGGCGAACTAGCTGCTGGCGTCATTCCTGTAACACCCGCCCCGCCTGTGCCGCCGATGATGCCGCCTTTGCCAACCTTGATTTCAACAAGGGTGCGGACGGGGTAAAGAAAGTTCAAACGCAAATTCAAACTCAAATTCAATTAAGAAATTCTTCCATTCAACATTCAATCATTCAAAATTCAACATTCTATCATTCACTCATTCTATCATTGAAAACATGGGACTTAAAGCAGGCAAAATAGGAGATCTCAGCGCAAGCATGGCCAGGGCAATGGAAGATGCCTTTAGGAATGAATGGGTACGGGTCAAAGAAGGCTCAGCTCCAGTGATGACGGAGGATATGCAATTGATCTTCGTAGCGGTAGCTCAAGGGGTAGTAGATCACCTTGTCGCCAATCCAGATGCATTTAATGTGACAGTGAATAGCCACTCATCTGGTGACACAAGCCATTCGCATAGTACGGAGGTAAGCATAGACGGAAATTGACAGGAGAAGTTCAAATGCAAACTCAAACTCAAAAAGAAATAATTGAACTTGAACTTGTACTTGAGTTTGAACTTTTCTTCTAACCATTCAAAATTCATTCTCTCATCCTATCATCCACTCATTCTATCATTGACCCCTCATGGACACCTTCATCAACAGCATCCGCTACCCACTTGCCGTCAACCAGGGCCTGAAGACCTTGGCAGAGGAGAATGACTACCGGGAGCATGTCATCCAGATGATCAAACAAGTCTTGCTGACCAATCCTGGGGAGCGCGTCAATCGCCCGGATTTTGGCTGTGAGATTCGCCGCATGCTCTTTAATCCCAATAGCGAAATCAGCGCAAGCTTAGCCCAAGTAAGCGTTTTTCAGGCATTAGAAAAATGGCTGGGAACAGTCATCAAAGTAGAAAATGTCAAAGTGAAACCCATAGAAGAAACCCTCGATATCCGAGTGGTATTTATCATCAAAGCCTTGCAAGAACGCACTTATTTAAACATAGAAGTAAGCTTATAAATAATCAACATTCACTCATTCAGCATTCACTCATTCTATCATTCTTTTCTAATGAACGCAGCAGACAGAAGGCAGGCCTTGGAGGCCCAGAATCGCGTCACCGGCATAGAATTTATCTATGTCCACGCCAACCAGACCCAACTGGATGTGCATTTCTTGCGCTCACCAGATACCCTGGTAGATGCAGCAGCTAGCCCTGCCAGCATGGTGGCTGACCTGACTTTAGAACAAATCAGGATTTACAGCCCTGCTGGAGGAGAATTCCTGCCTGAAGTGCCCGTGACAGCCATGAACTGGGCGCCAGGTGATGGCGATGATTTTGTGCTAGAACTAACTACTGCCTTCCCCGGAGATTTCTCACGCTACAAATTGCACATCAACGACAACCGCGTAGACCGCTATTTCAACGATATTTCTTTCACCTTCAAAGCCAATTGCCCCAGTGATCTCGACTGCAAGACACCAACCCATGAATGCCCCCCAGAAGAGCTGGTAGACTTTCCTATCAATTATCTCGCAAGGGATTTTGGAAGCTTTCGGAAAGCCTTGCTTGATTTTGCCTCCCTAAAGTATCCAGACTGGAATGACCGATTGGAAGCGGATATAGGGGTGATGCTTGTAGAGGTGATGAGTGCGCTAGGGGACGAGATGGCTTATTATCAGGACCGGATCGGGCGAGAAGCCTTCCTGGAAACGGCCACCCAACGGCGGTCTGTGCGTAAACATGCCCGGTTTGTAGACTATGAAATGCATGATGGCCTGGGAGCCAGTACATGGCTAGATGTGACGGTCCAGACAGGGATGAGTGACCAAATACCCGCAGGCGTGGACGTGTGGGCTGAAGGAGAGAATGGCGAAAAAATAGAATTTGAAGTAGGAAAAAATCTGGTCGAAGTGCTTTCAGAGAAAATGTACGAAGTCGATAGCGCACGGAATGAATTCCAGCCCCACTGCTGGGACGAAGACGATACCTGCCTTCCGCTGGGTAGCACAGAGATGTATTTGACTGGTGCACATGAAGCGGTATTACCTTTTGATGATTTTGAGGAAAACAGCACGGGAGAGATTATTCCAGGTAAATGGGTGCTTCTCCAAACCACGGCCCTTCCAGACCGGCCTACCAAGCGACATTTGGTACGCCTGATCACAGTCAGAGACGATATGGACCCCGTTTTTGGAACGGCGATCACCTACATCCAGTGGGAAACTGTACAAGCTTTGCCATTCGAAATGGACATGAACCTACTCCAGGTTCGGGGCAATATCTTGCCCGTGACCGCTGGGAAAACCTATACTGCCTATCAAGTCATTGGCGTAGCCCCTGATACCTTGCCTGTCCCTGAGACAGTCTATCGAGAGGTGACGCAAGCTGTAGAGCGTCAAGGCCGAGACGGAACGGTCAGTTACCTGTTTAGCCTGCCAGGATCTGAATCAGAGGCGTTGGTTTACTTAGGTGAAACAGCGGAATCAGGGCTTCCTGAGATTTTCATGCAAGAAGTGACGCACGATGGGACTGATTGGGATTATGTAGATTCCTTTGGCGCCATTCAGGATTTCAGAGAGCATGGCTGGCAATGGCGTCGTTCCTTGATGGGTACTGCCTCCTCTCAGCCTACGGATCGCCACTTTACCTTTGAAGATGGGACTTGGCGGCGTGTGGTTGGATACTTGCGTGATGGAGAAGAAATCGTTCACCAAGACTATGCGAGCAATGAAGGCACCACCATTCGTTTTGGAGAAGGAGAATTTGGGTTAATGCCTGCGGAAGGGACAGTGTTTCAGGTGAAATACCGCTTGGGCGATGGGAAAAGGAGTAATGTGCCTGCCGAATCCTTGATTCATTTTGAGGAGGCTTACGTGCACAATTCCGCCCTAGGGACGGGCTTTGTGACGGCGGTGAGCAATCCCTTTGCTGCCTCCAATGCTATCGCACCGGAGCCCCTCGCAGAAGTAAGGCTCAATGCCCCCGAAGCTTTTCGTTCCGTCAACTTTCGCGCCGTACGGCCCGAAGATTATGCGGAAGCCGCCGAGCGCCTTGACTGGGTCGAACGAGCGGGCGCAGAATTCAGGTGGACAGGCAGTTGGCTGTCAGCTTTTGTAACGCCTGATCCTATAGGCGCTGTTGTCGTCGAACCGACCCAGCAACGCCAGCTCACCAACCAACTGGACAAATTTCGCCAGGCAGGAAGAGAGGCCCATGTCATGGAACCCGTCTATGCCAATATGGACCTGAAGATCACGGTCTGTATAGAACCTCGCGTCTTCAAAGGCGAGATTAAAGCCCATATTTTGACCGCTTTATTAGGCAAAAAAGGCCCCAGGTCCCAAGAAGGCTATTTCTCACCAGACCGTTTCACCTTTGGTACATCACTCAACCGATCTACCCTTGAGGCTGCGATACAAGCAGTAGAAGGCGTGAGGGCTGTGGAGGCTATCCAGTTTCGCAGAAGAGGCTGGTTTGACTGGCAGGCATTTACCGAATCGAGTTACGATCCTGGGGCAAATACCATTATTCGCCTACAAAACAATCCGCTGTTTCCTGAACGAGGGACTTTGAACTTGATCATGAATGGAGGCGCGTGAAGAATTATAAATTGATTGATTGACTAATTATTAATTAACGTATTTGAGTTTAATATGCTGATTATCAAAATATTAACAACAGTCCTCAATCAATAATCAATGAATCAATAATGAATAATCATTCCCCCATATCCTGCCCCTGCGACGAATGGATTCACCCCCAGCCGTTGGAGATACCTGCGGGCATGAGCACGATCCCTCGGCAGATCGCGACCTTCCCTGAATTCAGGAAAGCCATGATGGCCGATATTCGGCAGCATTATCCACTTAATCATTGGAATGCGAGAGAGTCGGATGACTTGGGCGTCATGCTGCTAGAGATGTGGGCATATATCTGCGATAGTTTGACCTTTTATGATGAAGTCATCGCCCATGAATCTTACCTAAGGACGGCGCGCCTGCGCACCTCTTTGCGTAAACTCATCGGCCTGCTAGGCTATTTGCCTCGTCCTGCAGTGGCGGCTACTGTTCAGCTCGCAGCGATGGCGGACGGCAGACAGCCTATTACCCTTCCTAAAGGTACTGCCTTCCGTTCAGGCGGCTTTGACGAGGAAGCCCCTCAAATCTTTGAACTGGATGCTGATACGGCTATTCATCCCTTTACCAATCAATGGGACCTCCAATACATTTACCCAAAGACGATAAATACTTCCAGAACCCGCCACTTACTGGTCATGCCAGAAGCAGAGGTTGAGCGGGATACCTTATTGATGGTTCACCATAAAACCAACGATTCCAACAACAGGGCCTTGGCGGTTGATACAGTAGAAACCTTTTCAGGCGTAGATGGAAAGATTTATACGGAAGTGGGATTTACTTCCAATATCAATCTTTCCTCGTCTGTTAGGGTGAAAGATTTGGAGTTGTTGACCCCAACCCAATCGACGCATTTGTGGACGACTACGGATGTGGGGAATTCGGTACAGAGAGGTAGTACAAATCTCAGGTTGATATTAGGGCAAATTATCCGTGAGATCAAATCGAGTCAGTATGTCTTAGTAGGCTGGAAAAAGAAGCTTTACTGGGCGAAAGTAAAAGCTGTGGGAACGATCCAACGGGATGCCGTGGAGCCAAGCACCATGAATATTAATGGAAATACATTTGATATTCCTGGTTCACAAGTTTCGGTAACCGAGGTTACGTTTGACAATGGCGCTGATGGAGGAGCCCTAAAAAGCGCACTATCTGGGGTAGAAGTTGGCGAGATAACGGTGCATTATGCCATGCAGTTTGCAGGGAAGGTGGTGCGCGAAGCCAAGGAAGAATTACATTCGACAGATTCGCTCCATTTTACCACAGAAATTAATCGCCCCCTAGAAAACCATGAACCCAAATCTTACCTCCTTCAAGATGTAAATACCCTGGGAGTATCGATAGGAGGAGAATTAGATAAAAGGAAAAATGGAATCACGCCTTCTGATCTCAGCAAATGGCAAAATCCCTTGTTTGCGCCTGTGAAGGCGTTTGGGAATGTGGTGTCAGCGAGTCGCGGGGAAAGCGTGTTCAATGAAGTTTTGGGCAATGGAGATGCATCTTTAGCCCATCAAACCTTCAAACTCAAGAAGAAACCGCTTACTTATCTCCTGTCTGCTTCCGCTGACAATGACCAGGGGGTGATCAATACCCTGGAGGTCTATGTGGACAATATCCGATGGGCTGAGGTTCCTAACTTCTACCTCTCTCAACCTGAAGATCAGGTGTATGTCGTGCGCCAAGATGACGATGAAGAATCCTACGTGATTTTTGGCGATGGGAAGAGGGGCCAGCGCTTGCCCAGTGGCATGAGCAATGTCGTGGCCCATTACCGTTTTGGGGCGGGCGAAGCCGCGCCACCGTCAGGATCGATCAGCCAGATCGCCAAGCCAGTCCAGGGACTTCAGTCTGTGGCCAATCCTGTTGCCGCCAGTGGCGGAGCCGATGCGGAGCCGAGCAGCGAAATGCGCGAAAACGCGCCTGATTCCGCCTTGATTCTTGGACGGGCAGTTTCCATCCATGACATGGAAGCAGTGGCCTTGGCTATCCCTGGTGTGCGTGTCGTCCAGGCCCAATGGCGCTGGGAAGGGACTCAGCAGCGACCCGTAGTTCATGTCTGGTATATAGGAGAAAATAATATTGAAGGTACGATCACTGAGCGCCTTCGCAATGTGTCTGACCCCTCCACGCCTTTTGAAGTGAAACAAGCGACTGCCATCCCCGTGGCCCTTCATATAGATGTGGAAGGAGATGCCCGATATGCCAAGGAGCCATTGTTGGAAGCGATTCAGGAACAATTAATGGATGCCAAATCAGGCTTTCTAATTCCTGAAAATGTGGGCATAGGACGCCCATTCTATCGAAGTGGGCTATACGAGGCCATCTTAGCCATCGAAGGTACCACCTGTGTCAAACAGGTAAACTGGAATCGCGGTCCCTTAACGGTTTTTGCCAAAAGCCCTGGGGCGGGGAGGTATTTTGATTTTGAGGCGAAGGTGACAATAGGGAATTATTGATTGATTAATTAGTGATTATTGATTGGCAGGCTTTGTATAAAAAGAGAATTAATAATCAATCAATCAATGAATAATAAATAATTAAATGGTTCAATCACAAGAAATATCACATGCGGCTGCAGATGGGTTTGATACCTACTTTGCAGAAAAACTCTGGGAGATGATCCCAGCGATCTATCGCATTGAGGATGCCAATAGCGATAATCCAGGCGTGTTGCGGTCCATGGTGGAGATCATGGCCAAGCAAGCTGCCGTCGTTCGACGGAGCAATGATCGCCTCTGGGAAGATCAATTCATTGAATGGTGCAATGATTGGGCGGTTCCTTACTTGGCGGACCTCGTAGGCACCCGCCTCATTTCCGCCCAAAACAAGCGTGGACGCCGCATCGATGTCGCCAAGACGATTTATTATCGGCGGCGCAAAGGCACCTTGCGCATCCTAGAAGAGCTCATCAGTGACATCACAGGCTGGGAAGGCAAAGTCGTGGAGAACTTCCGCCGACTAGGCCGAAGCAGACATGGCCTTGATCCCTTCCCTCAGCCGCTTGCTGGACCTCTTTCAGGGACACTTCCTGGTGGCTGGGCAAACTTGCGTCAGCAGCACGCAAGCGAACTGGCCGATGGGCCATTTGATGAATATCACCATACGCCCGACATGCGTCGACATAGGGGTAAAACGGGCCGTTACGGCATACCCAAACTGGCCTTTCACCTCTATCGCCTGAAGTCTTATTTGGTTGAAAATAGTACGCCCTTCTCTTTGGGAGATGGAGAGAATTTTAGCTTTGATCCGTCTGGCCGTGAGGTACAATTATTTGCGCTTCGCAATCGTGCCGAGCGGTTTGACTGGGATGAAGAATGGAAAGTCATTCAAGAATGGGAACTGCCTGTGCCGATCCGCTGTCGTTTATTGGGGCATGCTGAATATGAACTGGATGGCGAAGCCGTCTTGGCATTAAGCAATGACTTTGGCCTTTCCGCTGCAACTATTGCAGAATTAGAAACGATTCGTGGCATTCGTTTCAGGACAGAAGCGCGCTTGCGCCAGACCCTTGACTCCTTCCAGAACGCGGCTACTTTTGCCGATCCACTGTTCCGCCTCGCGCTTTATTCCCATGGCTTGATTGCTGACTGTGGGAAAAATGCCCTATTACCACGGTCTATTGACGTCCGAATTCCCGATAGCACAGGCCCTTCGTTGCTTGAAGAAGAAACGATATCAGGCCATTTGCAAACGCCTTCAGCTATGCCCCTTCCCCCTGAGAAGAACCTCATTATAGATGCCGAAAATGGCCGCCTGAGAAGAACTGACGGCGCAGCTGGAGAAGGGCTTGTCGTAAATTATGCTTATGGCTTTTCGGGCGATATCGGAGCGGGAACGTATGACCGCCGCCATGTGGAAGAAGGCGTGCCAGGGACCTTGATCCCAGCTACTGGAGGAGCGATTGCTGCTGCTCAATTAGACCACCTAGGCGGTACGTCCCAGATTCAGGACAGCCAAACCTATGGCCCCATTGCCAATAAAAATACGATCCGCGACCTCACTTTGCAGGCTGCCAATCACCAGCGGCCTTATATCCGTTTGACAGAAGACTGGCGCTTGCGAACAGGTCCCAATACCAATTCATTCCTTACGCTAGATGGGCTGTGGATGGGCGCGGAAGGAGCATTTGAAATACGATTAGGTGGAAACTATGAATGTGTGGTGATTCGTCATTGTACGCTAGACCCAGGGGGAAGTGAGGATATTGCAGGAAATGCGATTTCTCCTGTACCGCTCATCATTGAAGGAACGGTAGAGCGTCTAATCATCGACCATAGTATTATGGGACCGATTGCAGTGCGAGGGGATGGACTGGTGGAGGAATTGGTCGTCTGTGATTCCATCATACAGTCGGTAGATGGTGCCGTAGCAGCGATTGATTTAGACGATGCAGTAGCAAAAATAGACCGCACGACAATTTTTGGTACAACTCATCTCCACCAGATAGAAGCATCTGAAGTCTTGATGACGGACGCTGCCCATATCACCGATACCCAATCTGGGTGCTTCCGCTTCAGCGTAGCACCCGAAGGGAGCCGCGTGCCGCGTGCTTATCCCCACAAATTGCTCTCCTTCACGGATTCCAGTCACTGGTTTACTTCCAGGGTGTTTGGGCATCCAGGCTATGCGCAGCTGAGCGAAACAGCGCCAGCAGCCTTGGCAGAAGGCGCCGAAAACGGCTCCGAAATCGGGGCCTTCAGCTCCCTTATCAACCCCATTAAACTGAAAAGTCTCAAGACCAAAGTGGCCGAATACATGCCCTTTGGCCTGATTCCCATATTTATCAATGAAACCTGAGGAATTATTGATTGATTAATTGACTGATTATTTATACAAAATTCTCTCATTCAACATTCAAAATTCACTCATTCACTCATCCACTCATTCAAAATTAACAGCTACTACCATGAGCGCATACGATATCTCCCGATTTTCCTTTGACCCCCGCAAGCACTACGAAAGTGTGCGCATGCAGCAGGGACGTGTACTGACTGACGATGATTGGAATGAAAATGAACGTATAGCAGCCGAGGAGCAGCGTCGTTCCCGAGCGGAAATCATCGGGCCGTTTGGCAGTCCCGATCAGGGATTTAAAATCGAAAACCTTCGGACAGACGATGACTTGGTCGATTTTGATATTCTGCCAGGCGTACTTCATCTGGGCGGCCTTCGCCTGGAAATGGACCTAAATGAAGGAGACGGGGTTTCCTTGCCTGAAACCTTTCGCACACAAAAAGACTGGCTACAATTGCGGCCAGACGCTTTCCCGCTGCCTGACGCAGGAGATCTGGCCGATGATCGGTATGACCTCGTCTACCTCGAAGCCTGGCAACAGCCAGTCAGCGCAGTCGAAGACGAAGAACTTTTCGAAGTCGCCCTTGGTGGACCCGATACAACTACCCGCATCCGAAATATGCGGCGGGTACGGATCGCTCCAAACCTAGGTGCAAATACTTGTCGTACTGCTTGGCAAGCTTTGCTCACCGAATGGGAGGCCAACAACCGCGGCCAATTAGGGGAAGATCATGAATTGATCCCTCGGGTGCGATTGCAAGTCGGGTACGACCCTGAAGGCACAGTAGATGACCTCTGTACGCCCTCTGTAGAAGGCGGTTACCTCGGCGCGGAGAATCAGGCGATTCGCGTGCAAATCGTAGATGCAGATCACTTTGTTTGGGGATTTGATAATGCGGCCCCTTTATATCGGATTGAAGGCAGTGGGGATACCGTGAAGATGCTGACCTTGCCCAAAGATCAGCACCACTGGCCCTTGGCTGGTCAGGTCGTAGAGATTCTCCCGTGGTCAGCTGTTCTCTCTAATGGAGAAAAGGTGGCTGAGACCCGAGGGCATTTATCTCGCGTATTAACATCCTTTAATCCAGAATCCCAGGAATTGACCCTTGCTACGCCGATTCCAGCGGATTTTGGCATGAACTGGACGGATCGTAGCGATAGCGATACAATCGGGGTTGAAGGGGAAGTCCCCGCTTACTATATGCGGGTCTGGAATAGAGGAGCAGGAGATACCTCGGACCCTGCCATTGCTATCACGCCTGGTACTGCCCAAACGCTGGGAACTACTGGCGTAAGCATTACCTTCGATGGCTCTGATTATGTCCGAGATGACCACTGGGTGATCGCCGTGCGCCCAGAGACACGCGACGAAGTGGTGCCTTGGGAACTAGAGGCAGGCGCAGCCCCTCATGGCATTCGCCGCTTCTATGCGCCGCTTGCATTGATCCGCTGGACAGAAGAGAACGAAGAAGTACAGGGGGAAATCATTCGCGACTGTCGCAAGACATTCCGTCCGCTGACAGACTTGGAGTCTTGCTGCACCTACCACGTAGGGGATGGAATAAATAGCCATGGCGATTTTAACTCTATTGAAGAAGCACTTCAGAACCTACCAGCCGCAGGCGGGCAGATCTGCGTGCTTCCAGGGGAGCATTTCGCCAACGTCTCCATTGTCGATCGTGCCAATATCCGAATCCATGGCTGTGGGCCTCGTAGCATCATCGCTGCGCGAGAGCAGCGCCTGGTAGAACCCATTATTCACATCGATTCTTCCCAAAACATTACCCTAGACAACCTCCACTTTGTCGCCCTGCGAGGTACAGCCATTCATCTGGAAGAGACAGCTTCCAGGGGAGCGCCTTCGTCGGATATTCACATTCACCACAATCATATATTAGCTGCCGAATACGGGATATATGTTCAGGTAGATGATATCGCCCGAGGCCAGAATAACATTCACATTGCTTATAATAAAATTGCTCTCATAGATCACCCAGAAGGCCAAAACGGCATTTTCTGCTTAGCTGATGAAGTATTGATCGAGCGCAATAAACTCGTCGTAGTCCCGCCTCCCAATCCCGATGATCCTAACGATCCGAGAGATGATCCAGACGATCCTGGAGGGGTATTTGACCCATGTGGCAATGGAAGGGGATTCTATTTGAGAAGGTTTGTCTGGTCAGTGTATTTGGGTAAATTTTACCGATACGTTTCCCTCGTTTTGCGTGCGCCAAGAGCCAATTTCCAATCACTAGGTGGCATTATGATAGGGGGCGGATCAGAACACGTACGGTTATTGGAAAATGAAATCATCGGCGGGGCTGGAAATGGGGTTACGCTTGGGCATATTCCCGCACCTCAGCAAGAGATTGTAGTTCTGCAGGTAATAGACGCCGTTTTGACAACAGACCTACGTGCTCCAAATACAACAAATGATCGCTCTACAAACAACTTAAAAGAGTATGATGACCAGGGCAGAGTCGATTCTTACCGCGTAGCGAATACATCTGCTTCCAAGACTGGCTACCTGAGGTATAATGAATTATCCCCCAATTTGAGAGCAACCCTAGCAGAGGAGTTTAGAAATTTCCTCTACGAAATTTCCATAGAAGGCAATCGCATCAACAGCATGGGCCTTTCAGGCATAGGCGTGATCGCTTTTTTTGATCCTGCAAGTAAGGAAGCTGGCTTATTGGTACAGGCTGAAAACCTCACGATTTATCGAAATCACATCAGCCATTGTGCCATGCAGGTGCCTCAAGAAATTCCCGAGGACCTGACCGATAAGGTAGGTTTTGGGGGCATCGCTTTGGCGAGTTGTGAAAATGCGATGATCGAAGAGAATCGGATTGAAGACAATGGGGTAAGCTTTGTTGATCCTATTAGTGGGGTATATATGCTAAATGGAGAGGATGTTGAGATTTCGCGCAATAGGATTCTGAATAATGGCCCACGAACCACCCTCACAGGCCCCGATGGCGGCCTTACAGCCCAAGCACGGCCTGGCAACCGCGGCGGCATCGTCATTGGCATGTCTTTCAAACGCCAGTTTGTGGAGGCGATTCAGGATGAATTGTTATCGGACGGCGTACCCGCTGCCAAGATCCACGACAATATTGTTGTACAGCCCTTAGGCCAAGCCTTATTGCTCACCGCATTTGGCCCAGTCTCGATCGTGGGGAATCAATTTACGTCTCACGAAATAGATCTGGGACATCCCCTGTCTGTGATTGCTGGCGCGGTGCTCGTATTGAATTTGGGCATGTCCAAAGACGTTCTCAAAATGGCCATCTTGCCAAGGCTTTCGAAATTGGGCAACCTCAATTTAAAGGGGACGACGCGATCTTCAAATATCGCTTCGGTACAGCGACAGATTGCCTTATTACAATACATGCCCAGTGGTAATGTTCTTTTTGCCAATAACCAAACCACTTTGGACCTCCGCAATTTGGAAATTGACCTAGCGCTGTCTGCCCAACTCATCGCAAGCTTAGATGACATCAGCTTTGACGGCAACCAGTCAGAATGCAAGGGGCTTGCTTTCCTCAGGTCACAACAGGCCTCGACGGTGTCATCAAGCCTACAACCCATTGATCTTGTCCTATTCAATACGGTGCTTGCAGGTGTCACGGTCCGTACCACAGACAATCGTTTTCAGGATGGCTTTACCGCAGTGCTTTATTCGCTCCTTTCCTTGGGTATTCTCAATACGACCACGAGTAACCAATCTACGAATTGCTTGCTCACCTATGGCACCCGCGAAGCGAAAGCGAACAACCTTGAAGGATTCTTGGGAACCAGAGATTGCAATGGAGAACTGAATTCCATCGGTTCACTTTCAGGGGTAGGCGGAGCTGCGCCGAAGCAGGAGGTGAGGTATGCGGATAATAATTATATGATGGTGAGAGGATAGGAGAAAGTAAAAATAATTAACAAGAAATAAGGAAGTGAAAAGGGAAGAAAAAATATGTGATGGTCTATTCTAATCCGCATTCTTTCTTCCCATTCAAAATTCAACATTCAGTCATTCAAAATTCACCCCCCATGGTTAATCGAAAACTGACAGATACAGAAAAGGCGGCGAAGATCAAAGAATCCTTTGACGCGTTGGAGGACCAGCGGACGCTGGGCATACAGCGGAGCCAAGACCAGCAGCAGACCAAGGATATTGCGCAGCAACGCGAGCGTAAACGCTTGGTCGCGAAATATGGCGAGAACCACGCACGTGTGGCAAAGGTCGATCGCCAACTGACCACCAACCCTAGGCTGTTCAAAGCCTACGACCAGGAAGTGGTTCGTTCCAAGACGCGTGTCCCCACTACTGATCCCAATACCTGGATGGTCTATGGCACGATCAGGGACGAAAACGATAAGCGATTGTCGGGCCTGACGGTTTCGCTATTTGATGAGAAGGGCAAATGGATTAGGCCACTAGGGCTGACATGCTCGGACGAAAACGGCCTATACTCCCTTCAAGTCAAGGATGAGACAGGAGAATTGGCCAAAAAGTACGCCAAGACTGCCATGTTTTTGCGCGTGACCAATGACGACAAAGAGGTGCTCCATCAAGAAGAGGAAGCCTTGTTCTTGGTATTGGGCAAAGTAGATAATCGCGAAATCGTCTTAGGGGAAGATGCCTGCGGTACGCCGCCTGATGATGGGGTAGTAGTGACGGGACAATGTATCGTAAGAGGTACCGTGACCGATGCCAAGAACAACCCCATTCCTGGCTTGCTGGTGAAAGCTGTAGACCAGGATGTGAATGGCGAAAATCCACTTGGCGACCAAGCCACAGTGGGCGAAAAAGGAGAATACGAAATCCACTATAAGGCGGAAGAATACATCTTGTCTCGAAATGAAGTCGGCGGACCCGACATCAAGCTCTACGTCCATGACCCCAATGGGGAATTGATTCACACCACGAAGGTGCATAATGATTCGCCGAAGGTCACGACGATAAATATCATATTGCGGAGCAGGGGGAAGGCAAAATGATAATTTGCCTTCAGCCGTAGAGACGTCGATTTATCGCGTCTCTACAGGCCACAAATCCCCCGCCATTTTTAACCCCCAATCTCTTGAATCTGCGCCTCCTGATGCATCAGCATCTTGGCGCGCTGCCGTAGATGCAAATGATAAATATTCAGCGCAAAAAGGCCCAAAAGCAGCATATGCGCACAAAAAATAAAGGTTTCCCCTTTCAGGTTAAAGCGGAAATCCAGATTGATGAATTCGTATTCATCGAGAAACACCAACAGGGGTACTAAGCTATTAGTGACCATGATCAATAGCCATTTGGTATAATCGATCCAATTTCGATGTATTTTGTATACCATTCGCAGCGAATAAAAGAAAGCGATAGCTATAGGGTAAATCAACAAGGCACCTAATTCTACATATTTTTCAGGCTTCAATACAAAGGTCATGATAAGGCTACATACCGGAATGCCTCCAATAAGACTAATTATCCAAAATAGGTCTTTGGGAAAACGATTCAACCTGAGGTAATAAATGGCCATAAAGGTGAACCAGACTGGATTAAAGGCATAAAAGAAATACTGAACCGTGCCTGTTGTAAAGTACATGGCGACCCAAGATTCTATTTCTCTCAAAAAAACCACCGACCAAAACAGCCCTGCTAGCGGGATAGCAACTGCAAAAGGCCATATTAACCGAGTGTTGGGCATGGGTAAGTGATTGAAAAATAAAACCCTTTAACTGATTTCCTCCCTTCCTATCTCTCCAATTTGAGCTTCTTGACGCAGGATCATTTTTTGCCGCTGTCGGAGATGCAAGTGGTAGATGTTTAAAGCAAATAGGGCTAAAATGAGCATATGGCAAATAAACCCAAATGTTTCATCACGCATGCCAAAGGGGTACATTGTCTCAATAATCTTATATTCCTGAAGGACAGACAACACCAACGGGACGCAGATAACGCCCGTTACTATCCCCCATTTTACATAATCAATCCACATGCGCTGGGGCTTATTCCGCAAACGCAGGGAATAAAAAATAAAGAGCCCTACTGGGAATATGATGGATATAATTAGGAAACCTACCTCACCCATTTTTGCAAAAAATAGAATGGGGAGACTTAGAAGAGGCAGAGTTCCTATGACAGAAATGCTCCAAAACGTATCTCCTGAAAAGCGATTAAGTCTGAGGTAATAGATGGATGAAAAAATTAGCCAAATAGGACTTATTAGGAAAAAACCATCCCCTAAAGCATAAAAGAGGTCTGGTGCTAATCGAGAACCTGTATCATAGTAAATCTCTGTCCATAACAGCCCCGCAAGTAGAACTGCAACTGCAAATGGCCAAATATGACGGATAGAAAGCATGGAAATGAAGATTAAAGCTTGAGTAAGTAAATAACGGCTTTATCCTTCCCAAAATCCAAAATCCCTTCTCTTTTTGGCAGAATCCCCTCCAAAAACTTTCTCAAATCCAGCCAAAATGTCGCCCTATGCTGCCAGAATGGCCGTTTTTTAGGATTGGTAGTCCTTTTGCCACGAAGGATTAGCAAGGGATACCCTAAAAAATTAATGGAACTGTTTGAATAAGTAAATGCTCGATGTCCAAATCATCCATTCAAAATTCAACATTCACTCATTCAAAATTACCTAAAACAGCCAAATGAATTTTAACAACTATACCGTCAAAGCCCAGGAAGCTGTGCAGCGCGCAGCCGAAGTGGCGAAGACAACAGGCCAACAAGCCGTGGAAACGGGCCATTTGCTGAAGGCATTGCTAGAGGAGGACGGCGGACTGATTTCGTTTATGCTAAAGAAACTAGGCGTGAACGTGAGTTTTCTGGCTCAGAAGCTAGACGAAGTGATCGACACCTATCCCAAGGCCAGCGGTGCTACCGGCGGCCAATACCTCTCCAACGACCTTCACGCGGTTCTTGAAGTCGCCAATCAAGCGGCAGGCAAGCTGCAAGACGAATTTGTGAGCCTGGAGCACCTTATGCTTGGCTTGGTCAAAGCCAAGAACGGCGTGGGCAACCTGCTCAAAGAGCAAGGCGTGACCCAAAAGAACCTGAAGCAGGTGATGGAAGAAATGCGTGGAGGCGCACGTGTCACCGATCAGCATGCCGAAGACAAGTACAACGCCCTAAAAAAATATGCGCGCAACCTCAACGAAATGGTGCGCAAAGGCAAGCTTGACCCTGTGATCGGCCGTGAAGACGAGATTCGCAGAGTGATTCAAATTCTCTCTCGCCGCACCAAAAACAACCCCATCCTGATCGGAGAACCAGGGACAGGAAAAACTGCCATCGCCGAAGGCTTGGCCCATCGCGTGGTACAGGGAGATGTCCCTGAAAACCTGAAGTCGAAGACGATTTTCTCCTTGGATTTAGGCGCATTGATCGCGGGAGCGAAGTTTCGAGGAGAATTTGAGGAACGTCTCAAAGCGGTTATCAAGGAGGTGACTGACGCTGATGGCTCCATCATTTTGTTTATCGACGAAATCCATACATTGGTAGGCGCAGGCAAAACGGATGGCGCCATGGACGCTGCCAATATCCTTAAACCTGCCTTGGCGCGGGGTGAACTTCGTGCCATTGGCGCGACGACCTTGGACGAATACCAGAAATACATCGAGAAGGACAAAGCCTTGGAGCGCAGGTTCCAAACGGTGCGGGTAGACGAACCCAGCGTAGAAGACACCGTTTCTATCCTTCGCGGAATCAAAGAACGCTATGAAGTCCACCACGGGGTGCGCATCACCGATGCCGCCATCGTGACGGCTGCGGAGCTTTCGAATCGATACATCTCTGACAGATTTCTGCCAGATAAGGCCATTGACCTCATCGACGAAGCTGCGGCCAAATTGCGCTTGGAGACTGATTCCTTGCCTCAAGAATTGGACGAGATTGAGCGCCGTTTGCGTCATTTAGAGATTGAGCGCGAAGCCCTCAAGCGCGAACGCGAACAGCAAAAGCTGGGCGAAATCGAGCGTCAGATCGCCAATCTGAGCGATGAGCGCAAGCGCCTGCGTGCGCATTGGGAGACGGAAAAGGAGATTATTCAGAAGATTCGAGCTGCTAAGGAACAAGTTGAAAACTATAAGCAAGAGGCGGAACGGGCTGAGCGTGAATCAGATTTTGGACGTGTGGCGGAATTGCGCTATGGAAAAATAGCAGAAGAAGAATCGAAGATTGAAAGCCTCAAGGAGGAATTAATGGCTTATCAGTCGGATTTGCGCATGCTCAAGGAGGAGGTGGAAGCTGAGGACATTGCGGAGATCATCTCCAAATGGACGGGCATCCCCGTCACCAAGATGGTGGAGAGCGAACGCAAGAAGCTCTTGCGCCTTGAGGATGAACTGGCGAAGCAAGTCGTAGGACAGGACGAAGCCATCGAGGCGGTCTCTGACGCGATCAGGCGTAGCCGAGCGGGTTTACAAGATCCAAATCGCCCGATTGGTTCCTTCATCTTCCTGGGATCAACAGGCGTGGGGAAAACCGAGTTGGCGAAGACATTGGCGTCATTCCTCTTCGACGACGAGAAGTCGATGGTGCGGATAGATATGTCTGAATATCAGGAGAAGCACGCTGTCAGTCGCCTCGTAGGGGCCCCTCCCGGATACGTGGGCTATGACGAAGGTGGCCAATTGACGGAGGCCGTGCGCCGCAGGCCTTATGCAGTGATTTTGCTCGACGAAATCGAGAAGGCTCACCCAGATGTCTTCAACATCTTGCTACAAGTCCTCGATGATGGCCGCTTGACGGATAATAAGGGGAGGGTAGTGGACTTCAAGAACACAATCATCATCATGACCTCTAACCTTGGGTCTCACTATATCATGGAGAAGTTTGAGAACGTAGATGAGAACGATAAATATGGCGTATTGATGGAAGTAAAGGGCCAGGTAGAGGAATTGCTGAAGCAGCATTTGCGCCCTGAGTTCCTCAACCGCATCGATGAGCGTATCGTCTTTGCTCCGCTGGATGAAATAGATCTGCACAAAATTGTGAAAATCCAAGTACAGCAGCTTGCCGCCAAACTGCAAGAGATGGGCGTGGAACTGACCTTCACTGACGAAGCCATCGGCTACCTCGCTCACAAGGGATTTGACCCTCAATTTGGGGCAAGGCCTGTGAAGCGGGTGATCCAGAAGGAGATTGTCAATGCCCTCTCCAAGGAGATCTTGGCAGGAACGGTCACGCGGAATGGCTCTATTGCCGTGACGGCGGTTGATGGGAAGATTCTCTTTGAGAATCGCGTGGTGGAAGAGGTGTAGGGGAGTGGAGTTGATTTTGTATAAAAAAGTTATCCCGAATTTTCACTAATGAAGATTCGGGATTTTTGTTATTTCCTGCGTGTTTCAAGAAGTTCAATATAGTCATAAGGGTTGATGGTCAAATACCTTATTAATTGGGATTTTAGATGGAGAGAGTCTTCCCATATATTGAGTCCTGATACATGGAAACATGTCTGGTCATTTAGGGCAAATCTTCGGACAAATGCATAAACAAAATGATCTGCATCATGGGAAATAGAAATTTTGGGCTCTCTTGGACTAGATTGAACAGTGTCCAATTGGTGACTAAAAAAGAAATCAATAGATTGGGGATTTAAGTCAGTTTTTAAGTCAATGGAGCTTATTCCATACCTCCCATTGTAATTTTCAAAATTCAATTGCATTTGCCTGGTAGAGTTGCCTTCCTTCCATAATATTTTTCCATATCCATTAAAACCATTGGTTCCAAGCCAATGTCGATAGAAAAGAATGGTATCTATTCCAGTTTCATTTAGGCTATCAATTTTATATTTAGCAATGATGTCAACAAAATGATAATGATCCTGGCCACAAAATTCAACAGGAGGAATATTGATAAGAATATCATCTATGCTATCATTGTTATTGGAAAATAGGACATCAGGGTAGTTGTAGTAGTTTAAATCACCTGTCATACAGGATTGACAGCTCCAGAGGATTAGGGAAATATTGATGAGGGTAAAAATGTTTTTCATACTAGGTTTTACCCTTATGTCGAAGTCAACGTTTCATCCCACTCCGATATACCGCCAAATTTCCGTACCCAGTTCAATGCTTGATGCCTTTCAAAAGAGACGCCATCGTTGATCGTTGAATCATCTGTTTTCTTGCCCAGAAAATTATCTCTGAAGTATCCCGTTGCAATTTCGTTGATAATATTTTCGATGAAGATTTCTTCCTTAGCTCGGTAATGAAGATTTTCAAGGAAATCTCCCAGATCATCAAAGACGGGCAATTGATCAATGATAGATTCAAAATCTATCGAGTCTACGTCAGCATCCAAAGAAGGCAATTCTGTCACCAGGTCGACACACCAGCACAAGACGAGCATGGCTTGCAATCTCCATGTCAGATGTATTAAGACCCGCTTGGGTTGTTTTTTCTGAAATAGCAGCTTTTCGGCATGAGAGACTTTTTCCCACAAGCCAACGGCCATTAACCAGTTTTTTACTTCTGGCTTTTCTTCAGAAAAGCTGGCGGTGTAGGCGACAGCCCATAACACCAATATCCTACAACCCACTTCATAAGGGGATTGAAATTGGCTTTCATCGAAATCCAAATAAGGTAAGTAGCTGATTCTGCTGTTCCTGATTCCATAATGAATGAGTTGGGCTTCAATCAGTCGTTTCCTTTTGGTTAACATTTGGTCATGAGCGGAAAGCGGTGGGGGGGCTATCGAAGGGTCCACATACCACGATTCATGGGGAGAGTCATTTCCACAGGCTGGGCAAGAGGTTGTTTCCCATTGATTTTCACAATTGGGGCACTTCCCTTTTGTCTCGAAGGTATTCCAGGAAAAACCACATTCGCAGGTCCAGCGGTCCGAAGGCTCTGGCGCCCATTCACATTTGGGACAATTGATGGTAAGGTCTGGCATGGTGTGAGGATCAATAATAAAAACCTACGGATGAGCCACTTCTTCAAAGTCATCAAACGCCGCCCGAGAAGCAACTTTTGAGTTTTTGTTAGCTTGGTAAAATACCGTCGCTGCATCTGGGTAATTATAGCGAAAACCCGTCTTCACAAGCCATACATTTTGCGCTCCTAAAGATGTTTGGAAAGTGTCTGGCTGGAAATTGACTTCTCCATTGTAGCCAAAAGTCAAGGTGTAATTTCCTGGCTGGATACTCTTAGGGCTGGTAAGGCTATACACCTTACCACTAATCAATAGGCTATCTATGGTCACTGTCTTTTTGGTGCGTAGCGATAATTGGGTTTGCCAGTTGATCATGCCTCCACCAGCTGTTTGCACGCCCCCCATTTCAGACGTATGACTGCATTTCTCAATGGTCAAAGGGGATGGGTTGCAAGCTGAGAGGAGGAAGATAATGGTACTGTAGGTCATCCAGTTAATTATTCGAGACATAGCGGTAATTTTGATTAGTTGGTGATTTTGGAACAGGAGGCAAATAAACCACGGATTGAACAGATTCTCACAGATTTTTTTAAATAATCATCCTATCACTTTCTCAAAACACACACTGTTCTCGACGCCCACATATGGCTCAAAATTGGGGGTGACTTGGTAGCCATTTCGCGGATAGAAGGCTACCGCCTCGATCTGTCGTTTGCCCGTTTCCAGGATACATTTCTCAGCTCCCAACTCCGCCGCCCAGGCTTCCAGCTCGGTGAGGACCTTAGAGGCGATGCCTAGTCCACGGCTCGCTGGCAAGGTAAACATGCGTTTAACTTCCATGATGCTGGGAGCAAATGCCTTGATCGCACCGCAGCCGACAGGCCTTCCCTCAACATAGGCGATGACTACCTGTTGGAGCTTGTCGATTTTGTTGTATTGGTCGTAGAAGGCGTGGTCATCGCCGTCTACGGTGGTGAGGTAAGCGTCTAGAAGCTTTACTAGATGGACGAAATCGGGGTTTTGACCCGTGGTTCGGATGAGTTGGAACATGGCTTAAACTTAGAAATCTTCAGGGTGATCAGCCCCAATTTCGTCGATGATATTTTCTGTAAACCTTTCCTGCTTTTCCCAAGTCTTTCTGAGAAAGAAATAGAGGCCTATACAACCCAGAAGACCAAAGGGAACTGCCATAAGGTCTAAGGCGATATCTGGAATGGTATCTAAGGTATTTGGGCTTATCATCAATATCCCGAATACAATAATAAATGCGCCAATAAAGGATGAGGCATAATAGGAGATAACCCCAAGGATGGCAAATCCCCACTTATTCTTATCGTGTTCAAATGCCAAATCATAGAATTGCTTGCCGATAAAGTAAATAAGAAATAATCCCAGCATGATGTTAATATTGGATTGACTTGAAATTTACGAGCTCATATTGATCCGCCACCAAGCCCTCTTCCTCTACCTGCTTTTCATACTGAAAACCCAGCTTCTCCAAGACTCGCACAGAAGCCACATTTTCGGGCAATACCAAGGCTATCATCCGCGCTAGTTTCAGGGCCTCAAACCCATAAGCCACGCATGCTTTGGCTGCTTCTGTCGCTAGCCCTTTGCCCCAATACGCTTTCATCAGCCGATAGCCCAGGTCCACCTCTTTGAGGTCATCTAGGTATTTTAATCCACAAAATCCAATGAATGAAGGACCGCCTTTTACCGCTACAGCCAATCTGCCGTAGCCGTATTTCGCATAATCTCCCATCACATCCTCGGTGATACGTCGGTGCATTTCTTCCTTTGATACGACACCGCCGTCTCCGGTGTACTTGCTCACTTCTGCGTCGAGGTTCATTTCATACGATGGGCCTATGTCTTCCATTTGGAAGGGGCGTAGGATGAGGCGATCGGTTTCGATAATGGGGGGTGAATGGGGCATTAGGATGTGGGTAAAAGGGGATGTTTGTTGAGGGTGAGGACCTTGGACACCCAACAGGTTGATTCAACCCTGTTGGGTGTCTGTAGACACTAATTCCTAACAGATTTTCCTCAATCTGTTAGGAATTCAAGATACACCCTTTGAGCAAATTTCTCGCTATTTCGTGTGTGAAAAGTCTTTGCACATATTCAAAGAAGTCATTTCGACGAGTCTTCGAGGAGAAATCTAACAATGTGGTCTAGGAGCCTGGAAATAACCGTTCGAAAGGGCTTGTTAGATTTCTCCCGTTGGTCGAAATGACAACTTTGTTGAAATGATAAGGTGAAAAAACTTTTTACACATGATTATCAATCTCCCAGAATAATTTCCAACCCATCATACGCCAATTCTATCCCTGAAGGGAGATATTGCATGATCTTGGCATGGGGCCCCATCAGGTGACTGATATGGGTGAAATAGGTCTTTTTAGCTTTTAATTGTAAGGCCACTTCTATGGCTTCATCTAGACTGAAATGTGAGTGGTGGGGATTTAGCCGGAGGGCATCCAGCACAAGTACGTCTAATTCTTGAAGTAAATAGAGGGAGGTAGGAGGAATAAAGTTCGTATCCGTCAGGTAGGCAAATTTTCCAATCCGAAAGCCTAAAACTGGCAATTTTCCATGCATGGTTGGAATGGGTTTGACAACTGTATTTCCTACTTGAAACGCATTTTCGGCAATTTCAAAAGTGTTAAAAACCGGCGCCCCAGGATAGGGATTTTCCTCAAAAGCATAGGCGTATTCCCCTTGGAGATGCCTAAGGACATCATCTGTTGCATAAATGTCCATCGGCTTTTTGTTTTTGAAAATAAAGGGGCGCACATCGTCCAGCCCAGCCGTATGGTCTTTGTGCTGATGGGTAAAGACTACTGCATCCAGCTCCCGAATGCCCGCTCGCAACATTTGGTACCTGAAATCTGGCCCTGCATCGATGGCAAAATTTCCCTCCCTTGTCTCCACGACACAAGCCGCGCGTAGGCGTTTGTCCTTGGGATCTTCAGATGTACAGACTTGACAATCGCAGGTGATCACAGGAATGCCTTGAGAAGTACCTGTGCCAGTGAGAATGATGCGCATGAAGGGGAATTAAGAATTGAGAATGGAAAATTGAGAATGCTAGCGGAATAAAGCAAATATATCATTCATTCTATCATTCTCTCCTCCACTCATTCTCTCATTTCCTCAACCTTATACAACACATGTCTTTTCAGCCGATGACCATCTTCGACCTTGGGGTGGTCAAATTCACCGATTTTTTGCATACCGATTTTTTGCATGACGCGCTCAGACCGATGATTGATGGTGGCAGTAAAGGAATAGATGGCTTCGTAGCCATTTTCATTTAGTCCATAGTCCAGACACCTTTTAGCCCCTTCTGTGGCGTAGCCCTTATTCCACGCAGCGCGTTTCAGCCGCCAGCCAATCTCCCAGCAGGGCGTGAAATCTGCCGGAAAAGTTGGATATGCAATGCCAATAAACCCAATGAATTCGCCATTCTCAAGGGTGTCTACAGCGTAAAAGGTTTGCCCATAATCTCCATAATGTTGATTAAGGCGTGTGATATAGTTTTTTGTTTCTTCAGTGGTAAGGGGTTTGGGGAAAAATTCCATGACCTCAGGATCGCTATTCAGGGCTGCAAAAGGAACCAAATCCTTTTCTTCCCACAATCGGAATCCTAACCTTTCTGAGGTGAATTTATATGCTTGCATAAGGGGAGGAATGATGAAATTATTAATCAATAATCAGTCAATTGAATCATTAATAATTCCTAAGGTGCTATTGCTTTTTCAGGCGTTGGACAATCTTGAGTTGGACTTCCGTCAATGCTTCTTCATCGATTTCCAGGTCGCGAATGATGTCCATCAACGTATTGATCTTGCTTTCCAATGGAAAAAACTTATTGATCACAATCACCTTCTCGTGCATCACGATGCAATGCCCTCCACGAAAATTGCCACGCTCATAACGGATCGTATACCCTTGGGCACGGAGAATATCAGTCAATTTGTCCTGACTAGTCTTGGTCAATCGCATGGCTCGAAGGTATAAAGAAAATGATAAAATGAATAGATGAGTAAATGATAAAATGTAAGCATGTATGTAGTCATTTAATCATGTACTCATTTTATCATTTACTCATTTCTTCTTTTCCCTATTCCACCAAAAACCGCTTCACGTATTTCCCCTCAGCAGTTACTACTTGATAGTAATAAACACCTGCTTGCAGATTTCCGAGGTCAAAGGTCTTGATATGACTACCTTCTGACTGGTTTTCTTGGAGTAAGGTTTTAACTACGGCGCCGTCTTTATTGAGCAATTTGATGGTCACTGTTCCAGGCGTTTCTAAGGTATACCGCAGGTTGTTGGCGGTGCCTGTAGGGTTAGGGAATACCTGGAAGCCTTGGTCTTCATTTTGGAACGGCATTTCTTCCGTTTCTCCAAGTTTTCCTTTCTTTCTCTCAGGCATTTCTCCATTCCAAAGCAAGAAGCCTACAGGCTGTTGTAAGTGTTTGAGTAGGCTCATTCCGCGGCCTTTGAGGCCATGTCCATGGCCTGAACCATGACCGTGGCGCATTTCATGGCCTTTACCTGGGTGCCCTTGTGGAGGTCCTTGGCGGTGCTGAGACCGACCTTCTCCTCGTTGCCCTTGGAACTGGCCACGTGCATCTTCATGCATTTTTTTGAGGTCAGCATGCCACTGCTGACGCTGAGGTTCTACCTCGTCGAGTAGCTTGTAGATAGTCGTCTCGTGGGCATCTGCGATTTTCCAGGCGCGATCCATCAGGAGCCGCTGCTGCTTGTGGAAAGCACGCATGGCATCTTTTTGTTCCTGCGTAGGAGGCTCATGTGATTGGCTGCGCTGAGCATGCTTGGGACGTAGTGCCTTCTTCTCTTCACGCAGGTCCTCCAATTGTTGGCGGATATCTGCTAATTCATTCTGTTCAGCTTGAGAAAGGACCAGATCTAGTTTTTCACGTTGAGCTTTCAGTACTGGGTGAATGTTGTCTTGCACATACGTGCGGGCCTCTTGGCGAAGGGCTTTCATGGCCGCTTTCTTGTCCTCAGGTGCTTGCGCTGACAAGGCAAATGGAGCGATCATCAAGCTGGCAATAAGACTGAGGGTTAGGATGTTTCGTTGAATGTTCATAGTGATTAATTTTTTGTTACACCCCTTTGATGTCCTTTCCCTCCCAAAGTTTACACACAGAAATTCATTTTGCTACGAATGTACAGATTTATGCAACGAAGAGACCGCTCGGGCTTCGAAGACTCAGCCCTCGCTGTGAGAGGTGAGACCGCTCGCCTTTCAGGCTCGCTACGAGACAAGAGACTAAAAGACCTGCCTTTAGCCCTTCGGCTGCGCTCAGGGTGAATCTCGCAGCGAGGCGAGTCTTCGAGCCGAGCGGTCTCGCAGTGAGTGCCGCAGGCGCAAACGATCTCGCCTCTCGCAGCGAGGGCCTTCCTAGGCCCGAGCGGTCTCTAAAACCCTAGTTTCTTACTGATTTTCTTTGGAATGGCTTCCTTATGGAGCAGAATCGCAGTGGTCTTATAGCGGATATAAGCCTCAGAGGCATATAGGTATCCCCCACAGCGGTTTCCATCTCCCCAAGAGTTCTTGATGAGGTAGTATTTGGTTCCGTTCTGGTCGTGGGCGATGCCTGTGATGTGCATGGCATGGTCATCCTGTGTGCTATAATTGTCAAAAGCCGCCTGGCGCATTTCTTCCGTGATGACGACTTCTTCTGTTGGGGAGTCAAATCCACCAAATTTGGGCACGGCAGGGACTACGGCCAGTCCGTGACGGAAGGAAAAGCCTTCTTCTGACACATCACCGCCCCAGGCGATGGAATAGCCATTCTCCAAAGCATGATCGATCGTCTCGATCAATTCGTCCAGCGGCAAGTTCTGAACTGTCTCCCAAGACCAGTTATCTGGCACTTCAAGGACAAATTCCTCATAGTACGGATGATGAGAAAAAGAGCTTAACTCAATATAATTGTCTGGATCTAGTTCTAGTTTTTTTGCAAACTTCTCAGGCGTATAGGTTTTGCCGTCATATTCAAACTCAGTTGGGATGGTGCCCAAATAGGTGTCCAAAACGGCAGCATAAGCTTCTAGCCATTTGTTGCTAAGCGCCTTGTTTTTGTTCTGAATCACGGCATCGACGATAGCTTTTAGGACAACATCGAGTTCCCCATGAAGGTGCTGGTCTGAGTCAATCTCAATGCCGTCGTAGACGCTTTCAGGAACCAGCCCATATTCGCCCATGATTTTGATTGCATCGTGAAAGGCCCCTCCACCAGCAAAGGTAGACTGACCATGCATCCGTACATAACGCTCCGCTTTTTGCACATAAGTATTGCGCACGATATACATTTCCGAAAAATCATAGGTCCCTTTCCCCATCCGCATGAGTTCGGATTCGAGGAAGGACAGGGTGGCAAAACTCCAACAGGTGTTGGAGCGGTTTTGGTTTTTGACGCCTGTAGCATCGATCTCTGTGTCGATGGTAAACTCGTACCCATTGACCTTGAGGGGTAAGGCTGCCTTTTGTGCTTGGGCAATGGGGAGAAAACCTACTATAATGGCAAGAAAAAGCCAATTATTTTTTGAGTGGAAAAAACATAATGATTTCATAACACAAAAATAATAATATTATTTATGAATTATTATGCTAAATCATAATTCTTGATCTTACGATACAGGGTGCGTTCCGAAATCTCCAATTCTTGAGCAGCTTTTTTGCGGTTGGAGCCGTGTTTTTCCAAGGCTTTAGCGATCAGTTCTCGCTCTTTGCGCGCCAACGAAAGGGACTCTTCTATCATCGGTGGGCGATTATCTACTTCCAAAGGATAAATTTCTCCATTTTCATCATAATTCGCCCCAATATCATCATACTGTGGATACCGCATGGGGCGATAGTCCCCACTTGCGACTGCGGCACTAGGGCGGCCTTTTATTTCCCTATAAATCGCATTCTTCAATTCCGCTACTTCTTTTCCTAATTCAAAGATGAGTTTTTTTAACTCAGCCACTTCTTGAGGACTGCTTTCTTCAGCCTCAAAGGACCGGAAGTCATTTGACCTTACAATACTTGGGAGATACCGCTCCTGGATGAGCAAATTGCTTTGGAGGGTTTCGGGGGAAACCATATCTCCTTTGACCAGGACGGTAAGTTTTTCCACCAGGTTTCGGAGTTCGCGGACATTGCCAGGCCAGCGGTATTTATAAAGTAAAGGAACGGCCTCTTCCTCCAGGAGAATAGGATCTCGACGGTATTTGTCAGAAAATTCGAGGGCAAAATATTTAAACAAAAGCTCTATATCATCGCCTCGATTCCGCAAAGGAGGCACTTGTATGGTCACTGTATTGAGGCGGAAGAAAAGGTCTTCTCGAAATTTGCCTTGGCGTATCAGCTCCAAAAGATTTTTGTTGGTGGCTGCGATGACACGGACATCCGCATGGCGGGCTTTGCTGGAACCCACGCGATAGTATTCGCCATTTTCCAATAAACGCAATAACCGCGCCTGTGTCTCCATGGGCATCTCTGCAATCTCATCCAAAAAAATGGTCCCCCCTTCTACTTCTTCAAAGTAGCCTTTCCTCGCTTCATACGCACTCGTAAATGCACCTCGTTCGTGTCCAAATAACTCCGACTCAAGGGTGCCTTGAGGGATAGCTCCGCAATTAATGGCGATATAGTTGGAATGCTTCCGCTTACTGAATTGGTGGATGATGCGTGAAAAGACATCTTTTCCCGTTCCATTTTCCCCCGTAATCAGCACCGTCACATCTGTAGGAGCCACTTGAAGTCCTATTTCCACCGCAGTATTGAGGGCACGAGAGGTACCAATAATCCCATATCGGTGTTTTATTTGTTGAATATTCATAAATTAGTCTCTGAAAATGATGTCTGCCATTTTGACGGTCCGCATATTAGGAAAACCCTTTTATACTCGCAAAAATTAGCTGTATTATTTGAGGTAACTGTCAAAGCGACAGATGGTTTTTGAGAGTTCTCAAGGACTAACTTTTGGCTTTCTTGTTCCTTATTTCTTGTTTTTACTTATCAACCTATCCCATTATGTCAAAATTCATAATGCTCTTTCTTATGTCACTGTGCAGCCTCCTACCCGCCCAAGACTTGCGTTTAGGCCGCATCGACTTTCCCGTGACAGTCAAGTCTGAAACTGCCAACGCCGCCTTCATCAAAGGCGTTTTGCTCCTACATAGCTTCGAATATGAGGATGCTGCTGAAGCTTTTCAGGAAGCACAGCAAATCGAACCCGATTTCTACATGGCCTATTGGGGCGAAGCCATGACGCACAATCATCCTATCTGGCACCGCCAGTATAAGGAAAAGGGCATTTCGGCCTTGATGAAGCTGAGTGATATGTCAGAAGATCGACTTATCCAAGCACCCACTGAGCGAGAACAGTATTTCATGGAGGCGGTAGAAATACTTTTTGGAGATGGAACAAAGGAAGAACGTGACTTCTGGTATCGCGACCATTTGAAAAAAATGCATGAACGATATCCTGAGGACCTTGAAGTCACCGCCTTTTATGCCTTATCTATTTTGGGGGCCAACCAAGGCCCACGTGATTATAGCACCTATATGAAGGCCGCGTTTGTAGCGGAGACGGTTTATGAACAGAACCCAGACCACCCGGGGGCATTACACTATCTGATCCATTCGTATGATGATCCTGTGCATGCCGTGCTTGGACTCCGCGCCGCTCACCGCTACGCGAAGGTCGCACCTGCGGCTGCGCACGCACTGCATATGCCTTCGCATATCTTTGTCGCCACAGGGGACTGGGACCGTGTCGTCGCATCTAATGAAGACTCCTGGCGAGCGTCTCTTGCGCGAATCGAGCGTAAAGGTCTGAAAGGCTATTCAGACAGGGGATACCATAGCTTTTGGTGGTTGATGTATGGTTATACGCAGCAAGGTAATGCAACTCATGCCAAAATGCTGCTGGACAGCATGTACCACGATTCTCAGCGCAGTGATCACGGGCGCGTAGAATATCACCTGGCTGTGATGCGGGCCTCCTACCTCATCGACACAGAAGACTGGGAAAGCGAAGCATTTGACATGGAACCCAACTGGGAAGTCATTAACCCTAAAACCCAAGCGATTTACCATTTCACTACGGGCTATGTAGCGTGGAAAAGGGGTACCTTGAATCAACTTCAACAAGCAACAGAAGCCATTGAAGCCCTTTTACCTAAAGAAAATCTTCCCATAACCACGACTGGAGAAGCCGCTCAATGCTGTGCGGTTCCCGACGGCTCTGAATTGAGCGAAGAAGCTGTCAAGACGCTTCGCGTCATGATCCAGACCTTAAAAGCCCTTCAGCGTCATTCAGAAGGAAATCATACGGCTGCTATCACGTTGATGGAATCTGCTGCCACGCAAGAGGCTGCTTTGGGCTTTATGTTTGGGCCACCTGTCATTCCCAAGCCTACTCATGAATTGCTGGGCGAAATGCTACTGGCTGCGGGGAAAAATGCAGCTGCTGCCGAAGCATTCGAGGCAGGCCTTAAGCGGACGCCGAATCGTAGATTGGCGGTGGAGGGGTTGGAGAAAGCAAATGAAGGTCAGAATTAAAATTAAAATCAAAATGAAAGTCAAAATAAGCTGGTTATTTCCCTTGACCTTTTTGTTAATGGCTGGGCTTATTTCCTGCCAGAGCCATAAACATGAGGAGTTGGAACTGGCACTAGCCAAAGCAAATGCCAACCTTGCGGCCACTCAGGCGGCTTTGGAACAGGCGCAGCATACAATGCATAGCCCGTTGACGCATATGGTGCTCTTCACACTGAAGGAGGGCATTTCAGACGCCGAAACGACGGCTTTCACTGATAGTCTCGCTAAGCTAGGCACGATCCCGCTCGTCAAGCGATTCTCGCTTGGGAAGCCCGCCGCCACAGGCGATCCGCGCCTGGTCACGAATTATGACCTTGTCATGACGATGGGCTTTGCTTCGCAAGCCGACCTGGCTGCTTACCAGCAAGATGCGACGCATCTTGCGATCCGGGCAGCGACGAAGTCGCTGCTGGGGGGACCACCGATGGTATATGATTTTGAGTAGAGACGTCGATTTATCGCGTCTCTACGGGGGAGACGCGATAAATCGGCGTTTCTACGGGGGAGACGCGATAAATCGGCGTCTCTACGGGGGAGACGCGATAAATCGGCGTCTCTACGGGGGAGACGCGATAAATCGGCGTCTCTACGGGGATAGACGCGATAAATCGGCGTCTCTACGGGGATAGACGCGATAAATCGGCGTCTCTACGGTTATTCCAATCGGATCCGAAAGGTGGTACGACCTGGCGTTCCATCTTCCAGTTCAAGGCTTCCGCCATGTAATTGCAATATCTGTCGACTCAGGCTGAGCCCAATACCTGATCCATTTGTTTTGGAACTGAAAAAGGGGACAAAGATGTCCTCTTGCTTGGTTTTGGGGATGCCAGGACCGTTGTCGATGAGGCGGATTTCTATGCCATTGCCGTAGGGTTGGGCGGTGAGGCGGATACGGGGCTGATCTGTTTGGGTGAGGGCCTCGATGGCATTTTTGAGGAGGTTGAGGAGAACCATGTTGAGTTGGGCCTCGTCTGCGTCAAGCTGAAGGGTAGGGGGGGAGACAAGGACTTCGCTGTTGATACCTTGAGCGATCAGGTCTGCCTGCATGAGTTGGAGGGCATTTTCAAGGAATGAACGCGCAGCAAGGCGTTCGATTTTGAGGGGAGGTAATTTGGTAAAGGAGCGATACGCCTCGACAAATCGCATGAGCCCGAGGCTACGATCTTCTATAGTATTTAACCCTTCTTGAAGGGTTTCATAGGCATCGATAGGTGTTTCCATCGTTTCCCCTTTTTGCACAAAATCTTTTTCCGCTACTTCCCTGAGCGTCGAAGTATAGGTGGCAATGGGCGCAATGGCATTCATAATTTCATGGCGCAAGACAGAAATGAGCTTTTGCCAGGCTTCCGTTTCTTTTTGTTGGAGTTCTGCTTTGATATTGTGAAAGGAGATCAGGGTAAATGGCTTTTCCTGAAGATTAATAATGGTTTTTTTGACCAATAAATGAACCTCTTCCCCTAATCTGAAATGACCCAATGGTCCCTCTTTCAGTGCAGTCAGAAAATCGTAAAACTGTGGAAGTAACTGTTCCAAGTCTCTCCGGTTTCGGAGCTTTTTATCCACCCCTAACAACTCATAAGCTACAGGATTGCTAAGGGTAATTTCTCCTGAGTCATCCATTACCATCAGGCCCGTATTCACTTGTCGGATAATCGTATCCAGGAATTGCAGCACGGCTTCGCGCTCCGCACGTGTGCGCTTAAAACTCGCGACTACTTCGTCAAAAGATTGAAACACTTCTTCAAAGCTTTCGCCTAGGTCTGTTTGTCCTGGATCAAAGTTGATCTGAAAATCGGAGTGTCTCACGCTCCCCAGAAAAAGACTCAGCTTTTTATTGACTTGTTCGGCATAGCGAATCAGGTTAAGTACTTGGAAGCAAACAATAAGTACCAAGAGACTGATACTGAGGAAGTTGAAGTGTTTATGGTAATGTAAAACTCCAATCCCGATTGCCAAAATACTTGCGGCAAGCAAGAGGACGCGGAGGATAATACCGCTGCGGAAATGCTTGAAAATCATAGCCCGTATTTCTCCAGCCGTCTGTAAAGGGAAGCTCGTGTAAGTCCCAATTCGGAAGCGGCCTTTGTGATATTGCCCTGGTTCTTTTTGAGGGCTTTTTTGATCATAATACGCTCGATTTCTTCCAATTGCAAATCCTCTAACATGCCTGCATCTATGGGCTTTTTTTCCTGTTGTTGGGCTTGAGCCTTGAAGAAAAAGTCTTCGGTACGCAAGCGATCGCCTTTACTCATAATCACCGCCCGCTCGATCGCATGCTGCAATTCACGCACATTTCCCGGCCAATTATACCGCTCCAATCGCGCCATCGCAGTAGGGTGAATGCCGCGCACGTCCTTTTTGTATTTTTCGCTGTATTGATGGAGAAAAAATGCGGCTAATAAGGGGATGTCTTGCACGCGATCTCGCAGCGCAGGTAGCTGAATTTCAATGGTATTGATGCGGTAGTATAAATCCTCGCGGAAATCCTTTCTGGCAATCATCTCGCGGATGGGCTGATTGGTGGCGCAGACAAGGCGAATGTCCACAGGGCGGGCTTTATTGGATCCAACACGTGTGACGGTTCGGTTTTGAAGAATGGACAATAGCTTGGCTTGCAGACTGAGGGTGAGGTTGCCGATTTCGTCTAGGAAAAATGTGCCACCTGCCGCCAATTCAAAGCGACCCGCTTTGTCTTCCCGTGCATCGGTGAAAGCGCCTTTCACATGCCCAAACAATTCACTTTCAAATAACGTCTCAGTGATCGCTCCTAGGTCTACACTGATAAAAGGCTTTTTAGCTCGTAAGGACTTTTGATGTAAAGCCCTGGCAACCAACTCTTTTCCTGTCCCATTTTCCCCTAAAATCAATACACTGGCATCCGTTTCCGCGACTTGAGAAATTGTATCAAATACACGCCGCATCACTTCACTGCTGCCAATCATTTGCTGAAAACTATGCGCTTCTAACAGAGCTGCTGACTTCAGTTGATCAGCTTCCAAACGTGTATGACGCCGCTCCATGGCAGTTTTGAGGGTATGAATGAATTTATCGTTGTCCCAGGGCTTGAGAACAAAATCGGTGGCACCGGCCTTCATGGCCTTGACGGCCTGCGCTACATCGCCATAGGCGGTAATCAGCACCACAATAGCTGCGGGCGAAAGTTCCAGGATGCGATCCAGCCATTGGAAGCCCTCTTCTCCACTATCCATCTCCCGCGCAAAGTTCATATCCAGCAAAATCAGGTCATAAGCCGTATCGGCCATCATCGCTGGGATGCCAGCAGGTTGGCGCAAAGTGTCCACCTGCCGAAAATGGCGCTTCAGCAAGGCTTTTGCCGCTTTTAAAAGGTCTTCGTTATCATCGATGATCAGCACTTCGCCATATTTCTTCATGGGGCAGTTGGTTATTTCTTTATGAGTGGCCTCAGAACATGTGTTAGGTCTGCCCACCACTGTGTTGATAGACCTAACACGTGTTTGGATAAAGACAAATCTCACCCCCAAAAAGTTGCGCTTATTTTTGGACACCGTCCGATTTCGGACGATTTTGTGCGATGACGGGCGTTAATATGTCGTGTATTTGAGTTAAGTTATTGATATACAGTGTGTTATGCTGTGGCACGAAGCTTGATTTTGAACCATATAAGACATTTAAGGGCATTTAAGAGAATACAGCGCGCAACCTTATATGGTTTCATTTCCAATACCGAAAACCCTCTCCAATTATGCTTAAGAACTACCTAAAAGTAGCTTTCCGCACCATAAGCCGCAATAAGATTTATGCCTTTATCAACATCATCGGATTGACGATAGGAATCAGCGCAGCCTTGCTAATTTTTCTCTATGTTCAGGACGAATTGACCTTCGACCGGCACCATAGCAAGGCGGACCGTATTCACCGGATTTATTGCAAATATTATCTGCCAGATGATGCTGGCTCGGAAGAATTGGCCCCCATAGGCCCTGCTTTGGCCCAGGTGCTTATGGATGATTATCCAGAGGTGGAAAGCGCGTGCCGCTTTCATGACCGGGATAATAGTGTCTTTATTCATCCTACTACCCATGAGGAGCTATTTGAAGATTTGCATTTTGCGGATTCTGGCTTCTTTCAAGTATTTGATTTTGGACTAAAATCTGGGAACCCAGAGACTGCATTAAACGGGATAAATACGCTGGTGATTTCGGAAAAAATAGCCAATAAGTATTTTGGGACAACAGATGTTTTGGGAAAGGAGATGGTGTTGAAAAGCGATACTGTACGGGTAATTTTCACAATAACTGGAATTCTTGAAGATATTCCTTCCAATTCACATCTACAATTTGACATGATATCTTCCCTCAAGACGCTAGAGGATTTTGGATATTATATGAATAATTGGTGGAGCTTTTCCTTCCACACCTATCTCTTATTGCAAGAGTCGGTGGATGCTGAGGCATTTGGGCAAAAAGTAAAACGGGTATCAGCTGAGTACATTCTCGACCAAGAAGAAGGGTCTGGGTATAAACAAGAATACTATCTTCAGAATTTACCCGATATCCACCTTCATTCTGACCTTAGAGGCGAAATCAGCCCCAATGGTAAAGCTGCTTTTGTCTACATGTTTATCCTCATCGGCATCTTCTTAGTGATCATCGCCTGCATTAATTTCATGAATCTCGCAACGGCCCGATCCATGCAGCGGGCCCGTGAAGTAGGGATTCGGAAAACGGTCGGCGCCTTGCGAGAACAGCTTATTGGGCAGTTTATGGGCGAATCGACGGTGATGACCATGTTAGCCCTGATTTTTTCTGTTTGCCTCACACAGTTTGTCTTGCCATTTTTTAATGAATTCACGGAAAAAAGCCTTTCGCTCAATGTGATTGACAATCCCCTATTGATGGTCGCCATTTGTGGAATTGGCTTCTTTGTAGCTGTAGTTTCGGGGTTCTATCCAGCCTTTTTCTTGTCTGGATTTGATCCGGTAAAGGTGATGCGTGGACGATTTTCAGCAAGTGGTCAGGGAAAAATTTTGAGGAAAATTTTGGTGGTGTGTCAATTCACGATTTCTGTAGCTTTGATCGCTGGGACCCTGCTCGTTTTCAACCAACTCAATTTCATGAAAAGCAAAGAGTTGGGCTTTGCTAAAGACAATACCATTGTGTTGCCCATGCGTAGTCGTGCCAATGCCCAAACATCTTTCAAGGTGCTTCAAAAGGAGCTGGAAAAGCTCCCAGAAGTGGCTCACGCTACGATTTCCTCCGCGGTGCCTGGTGTGGCGATGGGCAATAATGTGGTGCGGATAGGGTGGGGACAAGACGCCAAATGGAGTGATATGCGATTCCTGGCGGTAGATGAAAGTTTTGTAGAAAACTATCAATTGGAATTGGTCGAAGGTCGTTTTTTTGATAAAAAATATGGAACAGATGAGGAAGAAGGCTTTCTGCTCAATGAAGCAGGGGTGAAACGCCTAGGCTATGAAAGTCCCCAAGCAGCGCTCAACCAAAAGTTGAGTTGGCAGCGCAAACAAGGGCGCGTGATCGGCGTGGTGAAAGACTTTCACTTTATGTCTGTGAGTGAACAGATTCAGCCATTTATCATGGTGCAAAGCGAACGTCACGAAGCATATCTTTCTGTCAAACTTCCTGCTGGACAGCTCACCGCTGGGCTTCAATCGATAGAAGCGGTTTGGAAAGGCGTATTTCCCAATCGTCCTTTTGAATACGATTTATTGGATGCTTCCTTTGATCAGCAATACAAGAAATACGAACGCTTTTATGGTTTTTTCTCAGTATTTGCGGCTATTGCGATCTTCATTGCTTGCCTGGGTTTGTTTGGGTTGGCAGCCTATACGGCACAGACACGCACTAAGGAAATTGGTATCCGAAAAGTGCATGGCGCTTCTGTCCAAGGGCTGATTTTGCTGCTCAGCCGGGAGTTCACCGCGTTAGTCATAGTTGCCTTTTTTATGGCAATTCCCATTGTCTACTTCTCTATGGAGATCTGGCTGGAAGATTTTGCCTATCGAGTCGCTATCTCGCCCATGATCTTTGTGGCTTCAGGCATTATTGCCATGGTCATAGCATGGCTGACCGTGAGTTATCATGCGACGAGGGCGGCTATGGCGAATCCGGTGGAGGCATTGAAGTATGAGTAGATTGGTTATGTTACTTTTTTTAGAAAAAAGTAACCAAACCCTTCGGCCCCGCTCAGGGCAAGAATCGAAACGGGCCAACCAAAGCCAACGCTTCTATCCGTCCCTTCGGCTTTGCTCAGGGCAGGCCGCCCGCGCCTGTTTCATCCCAGCCGCACCTTGTATTAGTAGTCTGTTAATCAGGTATTTATGTAAGCACATAGACCTCGGAGGTTTCCAAAACCTCCGAGGTCTTATGTTTAAAATATGTTGCGCTGATTGATCGTTATTAATTCGATTATTTCACCCTATAAACTTTTTATCCACATGAGAAAGCCATTAAGCTACTTCCTATTAGTAGCCCTTCTCGCTGCTGCCTTAATTGGCGCTAACACCTCCACCAAATTTAAGCCGATTCAATCTGGGAAACACCTGGAAAGAAACCTCGTCCAAGTCGCTGATAAGCTCTGGGCCTGCAAATTTGAAGTCTCCAATATCGATTTCAGAGAATTCCTTGCTGCTACGGCTACTTCCGAAGATTTGACCACCCACGAATATTATCCTGATACGGCTGGCTGGACAAGTTTCTTGAAACACGGAGACCCTTTGCAAAACGTCTATGATGATCACCCTGCCTTTAATCCCTACCCAGTAGTGAATATTTCTTATGAAGCTGCCCAGGCGTACTGTGAATGGCTGACAGAGAAATACAATGAGATGTCTAACAGAAAGTTTGAAAAGGTGCGTGTGCGGTTGCCCTCTAAGGCGGAATGGGAACAAGCGGCTCGATTGGGCCTAGAAAACGAAAAAACGGTCGTTTATGCCTGGCCAGGATGGTATGTCCACGACAAGCGAGGCCACTTTCGCGCCAATTTCCGATATGTCGTTCAGTCCGCCATCACCGTAGATCCTGAGACCAAGAAGCCTGTCGTGGCCACTGACGAGCCTGGCTCAGACTACTTTGCCGATCAATACATGATCACAGCCCCTGTAGATGGCTTCCCTGCGAGTCCAGGCGGCATGTACCAAGTCTGTGGCAATGTCGCAGAAATGGTGGCCGAAAAGGGCATCACCAAAGGCGGAAGCTGGAACAGCCCTGGCTATTACCTCCAACTAGACCGCGAAGACACATATGTAGGCCCAAACCCATTTGTGGGATTCCGCTTTTTTGTGGAAGTGGAGTGAGGCGCTGGCAAAGAGGTCGTTGAGATTCTGAGGAGGAAGGTTTGAACGTTCAGAGTTTAGGGTTCAGGGTTCGAGCGTTGTTTTTTGAGTCTACGAAGCAAATTCAGCCCTAAACTCTGAACCCTAAACCTAAAACGATCTTCAAAGAAACACGGCCGGCCAGGAAATCCTGGCCAGACCGTGTCAGCGCGTATTAACCAAATACGCCTACCTAATTATTTCTACCTTTCGATAGACATATCTGTCATTCACCCGAATCCGCAGCAGGTACACGCCTGTGGCTAGGTTCGGAACATAGATGCGTTCCTCCAATTTGCCTTGGGCGGCGAAAGCTGTATGGTCGTAGACCCGTTGACCTTGCTGGGTGAAGAGGTTTATACCTCAGACCTAGTGAATAACCTTTTTGGAAAAGAGAAAGAGTAGGCAGAATTTTGGATTATCAAAAACAAAAAACTTGCCTACTCAATTACACTTGAGCGACGCCCAAATGGAAGCACTAA
>JAUIKF010000008.1 GCA_030430575.1 Bacteroidia bacterium
CGTAGTTTTAATCCTAATAGTTCTTTGCAGAACAGTTCGCTTTTTTTAATACCATAATCTTAAGCTAGAACTGTTCTGCTTTTTTTCAAATGCCAGAACTAATTGGCAAAGACTGTCCAAAGTCTAAAACAGTAAATAAAGTATTCCTTTCAAGTTCTGAACACCGTCCATTAAAAGTTACTATATACATCGACCCGCTAACAGGAGAAGTTCCTATATCTAATCACTTTAGAGAAGTGTCTTTATATAGAAAAGGCAAGAGAAAAATAGTTCTAGATGATTTGATCTTTAAGCGAGTAAAAAAATGAAATTTATCCTATTCTTAGTGTCGTTTCTATTGACTTACGCTTTCGCAAAAGCACAAAGCATAGACACGGACTGGTACAGCGAAACGGAGCACAATGGAATAACCATCCAAAACAGCTTCCCAAAGGGCGGACCTTACAAAGGACCTACCACAGACCATTTCAATCACAGTTACCTGGTATTCTTTACTCGGGTAGTGAATGAAACCGAGAACCCCGTAGAATTGACCCTTCATTTTTCCGCTGATTCATTTGCCATTCCCAATTCTCCCAACACCTTCGTCAAGTTGTTCCTGCCGCCAGATACGATGACTTTAGCCAAACAGCCCTTATTTAGCTATGGCGTAACAGCGCTGGCGTCTCTGGATGAATCGACCCAGTTTCAACGAAAGATCCAGTCAAATGGGGATTGCCTTTTTTATGTCGTAGCGATCTTTTATCAGACCAGGGCTGACGCCTGGAGCCAGGAAAGAGGGAGGAACCGAGCAGAGCTGGTGATGAAAGGGCAAGACCTTTTTTATCGCTTGCTTCCGCAGGTTGAGAACTTGTCTTGTGGACAGATTGTAGTTAAGAAATGAGTTTTCATAAGGATAAGGGAAAATAGGTAGATACGCGAGATTAAAAATCTGTATATAAAGAACCATGAAGTCCTTTGATAAGAGGTATTGTTATTTTTTGTGGATAAATCTCTAAATGTTTTCATTATCTTTACAAAATTGCTAATTTTATTTGCATATATAAATATCCATTCAGAAAAAACCAGGAGTTTTAACATTAGTTAACTCAAGGGCAAGAATACCAAATGATAAAACCTATGAGGAAGTCAATAATGCAGAAAAAGGGGACAATAGACTATTCATATATTCGTAAAATCCTAAATCTGGACACACAAGCCGCTACAAAAAACAGCTCATATGGTTTGGCCTCTCTTTCACACTACATTCAAAATCAGGAAAATGGTACCAAAAAGTATTTTGAATCAGAGGCATACAAATACCTTGAAGAAGCCAAGTTAGTTGAAGAACCGGCTTTTCAATATCAAATTCCCATAAAATGGGATGTTCCCTTTCCTCCAACTGAGAATCCTAAATTTAAGTTTATTGACTTATTTGCAGGAATAGGTGGATTTCGAATAGCCTTTCAAAGGAATGGAGGTAAATGCGTATTCACTTCAGAATGGGATAAGTTCTCTCAAAAAACATATGAGGCTAATTTCGGAGAAGTACCATTTGGTGATATTCAGGAAATTCATGAATTAAATATCCCGGACCACGACATTCTATTGGCTGGGTTCCCATGTCAACCTTTTTCTTTAGCAGGTGTTAGCAAAAAAAATAGCCTAGGGAGGGCTCATGGTTTTCGTGATGAGACTCAGGGAACCCTTTTTTTTGATATAGTAAGAATTCTTGAAGTAAAACGCCCCAAGGCGTTTCTTCTGGAAAATGTAAAGAATTTGGTTTCTCACGACAAAGGAAAAACATTTAGGATAATTAAAGATACTTTGAAGGAACTTGGGTATTCCATTCATTTCAAAGTTCTTGATGGAAAGCACTTTGTTCCACAGCACAGGGAACGAATTTTTATCGCTGGATTTGATAAACAGGTTTATGGTCCTGAAGCAGAATTCAAATTTCCAGAAATGCCAAAAGCTAATCACATTGTTCGAGATATCCTTGAAAAGGATGTCGATCCCAAATACACTTTGTCAGATAAATTGTGGAAATACCTTCAGGACTATGCAAAGAAGCATCAGGCGAAGGGGAATGGATTTGGATACGGTCTTGCTGATTTTGATGGTATAACACGGACAATAAGTGCCCGATATCATAAAGATGGGGCAGAAATTCTTATCCCACAAGAGGGGAAAAATCCAAGGAGATTGACCCCCAGGGAATGTGCTCGTTTACAAGGGTATCCAGATGATTTTATTATTCCTGTATCTGATACTCAGGCATATAGACAGTTTGGGAATTCAGTTGTTATGCCATTGGTAAAGGCAATAGGAGCAAATGTTGTCGAAAGGCTTTTCCAGGTTTAAAAAACTAATTTTTGTCTCTATTTTAACGAATCATGTCCCGACTCTCCCAATATTTTGAAGGAGTTATAGTAAAAAGATTGAGTGCTGTTGAGATAGACAAAACCAAGTCAAATCAACATGAATTCAATGGAGTAAAATCAATGCTGAAATTGTTTGGGTCTGAAAAGGTTCAGATCGAGACAGATTTCATTTATCTTGGGGAAGATGAAGAAGAGACCTTAATTAGTCGCGACACATTGACCTGGTATGACGCAAGAAAAAATCATCCTTCACGTACAGAATATCGATTGTACTATCCAAATGATAATGAAGTGATCCAATTAGCGTTGGAAGGGGATCTCCTGATGATTGCAAAAAAACCTGATGGTACTGCTTTCTTATCCATCATTCGTAGGGGAAGTACTTATGAACGACAGATGCTTTGGCTTTTCGATATAGTTGGAGAGGGAGAAAAATTTCAGGTAAAAGAACTGGACGGCGAAGAAGACCGGGAAATTGGTTATGTAGAATCAAAGATACTTGAAATCCTGGGATGGGAACCAGAACAAGAAGATAGTTGGTTAGATACCATCATAGGTAGATTTGGAGGAAAATTCCCTACTACCAGATTATTTTCAGCATTTGCCAGGGAAACAGCAGAGGATGTAGATTTAATAAACGATCCTGATTTCACTCTTATCAAATGGATTAACCACGAAGAAATATTGTTCAGAACACTTGAACGATATCTTGTTCAGGAACAACTTGATAAAGGCTTTGAAGATGTTGATGCCTTTATAAAATTTTCACTATCTGTTCAAAACAGGAGGAAGTCAAGGATGGGATATGCACTGGAAAATCACCTAACTTATATTTTTGAGAATCATGATTTATCATTTTCCAGACAGGCAATTACAGAACAAAACTCTAAACCGGATTACCTATTCCCTAGTATCAGGGAATATCATAACGAACGTTTTCCTTCTAGTTTATTAACAATGCTTGGGGTAAAATCTACCTGTAAAGAAAGGTGGAATCAGGTATTAGCAGAAGCCAATAGAATTGAATTAAAACACCTGCTAACTCTTGAACCTGGAATCAGCGAAAGACAGACATTAAAAATGCAGGAAAAATTGCTACAGTTGGTATTGCCACAGTCCATCCATGAGACATATACCCTCAATCAGAAAAGCTGGTTATTGAATTTAAGTGATTTTATTGAATTGGTTAAAGTTCGGGAATCTCTTATTCAATGAACGAAACTTCAAGTCTATTCAAAGGTGTTGAATAAATTTTGCTAGCCACTTACCCCTCGCCAAAACCCAGTCCCCTCAAGACCCCTTCTGCCGCTTCCCCCTCTTCTTCCCCAATTTCACCGTATAATCATCCGCATCGCCTGTGATGATGACATTGACATACCTGGTCTTTTTCTTGTTGCTATATTGAATTTCATCTATTTGGTCGGGATCGACCTCTTCCTTTCTCTTGCGAAAGAGCTTACTGGCCACGGCTTGGCTGACGAGCTTCCACGGAATGCGGACATAGTACTCATAATTCAAGTCCATATCTTGTTTGCCTGAAAACTCCAGAAAGCCCAAAGAGGTATTGATGGTCATGTTGGGGATCGTCAATTCGCCATTGGTCATATCCAGGTGGTTTTCCAGGGTATCAAAGATCACTTTACTTAAATTTTTATTTTTAAAGTAATCGGCGAACGATTCTAGCATCGCAAAGTTCTCTAACCGGCCATTCTCTACATGGGCGTCAATGTGAATTTCCGAATCGTCGATCTTGGGAACCATGTCGGTATGCATGTGTATTTTCCCTGTAATATGCCCCGAGAACTCTCCGTGCAGATTTTCTGAAACCACGTGGTCTTGTCCAAAATTATCGAATTTCAATAACAGCTTATCCAGATCCACCTTCTCCACATACATGTCTGGACTGAAATAGATCAGGTCGGGATTGGAGCCATTGAAATAGCCATTGGTGGCGATTCGGCCGCCAGCTGTATGTATCGTAAGGGTATCTATATACAGATAATGATTGGGCGTAATGCGCATACGCGAATGTATGTTGTCTATGAAATGATGGTGATAATTCAGGCGATCTATGTCTATGTCAAACGTCATATCGGTGAAGGGCAACTCATAGATATTGAACACCGAATCATGGTCTACAGGCTCCTCCACGGCGGTAGGACTGGGGTTATAGTTGATGACTTCGTCCACGTCTAAGAAATGCGAGACGAGCGAAAAATGATTGTCTCTTTTTTTGATCGATTCATCTTCCCCCAAATAGTAATGAAGCGTCGTTTTGAGGTCTGAATGGCCCATTTTGCCTGAAAAATCCTCTATGACGAGGTGGTCTTCTTCATAGTGAATGCGTCCCTTAAACTCCTCAAAAGTAAGGGGATGGAGCTCCATCTTTGCGTTAAAATGATCCACCTGTAAGTCGACGGAATGGAAGGTGTCTTTGAAATGAATCATGGTATTTCCATGAAACTTAAGCCCTTTCAGCTCTTCATGTCTGTACTCTTCTGGGACGTAGTTCTCGCCCTTATAGACAAGTAGATCTTCGAGCCATAGCTCCGAAGACTCAAAGTTGAAATCCACGACAGCGTCCCCATTCATTACGTCCGCAAACCAGATGTCGTAGTGTGTCAACTCTCCCGAGAATAAGAAGTCGCTTTTGTCAATCATTCCTTTAAAGTCGACGATCTCGAGGTTTTCCTCATCAATCAAAATATCTGCATGAAAGTCATGCAGAGAATGGGGGTAGTGCTGAAGGTCGGCATACAGATTTTCTATAAAAAATTCTCCCAAAGGCAGATTAGGTGATTCAGTTAATGCCTTGGCAGAGCTTTTGAACCTGAGATCGAGCGATAGGTTCTTTATTTGTTCATCTACCGCGCTGGAATCTGCGCCTGTAAGCTCATATAGGTCTAGCAATTTGCTTTTCAACGCTAACTTTGTTTCAATCTCAGCACTGGTATGATGAATTACTGCCGGCAAGTCACTGATCTCGCCCTGTATGGCGAGGTCTGAGTTCCCTAACATTAGCTCGCAATATTTGACCTCCGCCTTGTGGCCATTCATCTCTACCAATAAATCCATATCATGGACAGGCATTTCATCGGCGCCATACTTGAATTTCAGGTCCTTAACGTTAAGGTTAGCATAGTAGGCCTCGTTTAGCTTGGCGATGACATGTGTTGGAGAATCGATATTCACGATGTCATGAAACTTCATCTGAAGATCAATGCTCCCACTCAGGTCTTTGATCTCCGTGATCTCATCCACGTTAAAGAAGTCCACCAAAAACTCCAAGTCAAAGGAAGAGTTAACCTGAAAATCAATCTCGGGATCAGTGAAATTGTCAATGGAAAGGTTGGCAGTTACATTCCCAGCAGCAGGATTAGCCGTAAAATCCTGTACCTTCAAGGACATCGTGGATAGGTCCCGCTTGTCCCCATTGGTAAAAGAGCCCACAAAATTTAAGTCTTCTACCGCCTTATTTTTAACTGTATTTTTTAGATACCCATTCTCACAGCCAAAACTCGCCTCAATAGCAGGGAGATTCCCATGAATCGATTTCCCTTTTACCGTCGATTCAAAGAAGAGCGTGCCCTTATTTTGATACCGCTCAAACACCGGCACCATCTCCTCTGGTGCCATGGCAATAATCAGGTCGAAGTTTTCTTTTTTCCCACTAAGCAGGAGGTCGAGGTCAAAATCATTTTTAAAGTCAATACTTCCTTCCAAGGCAAACTCAGAATTCTCCAAATGGATACTTGTAGGAGAAATATTCATGACTTCTTCGAGCGTCAGGTAATCAAATTGGGTATGGACATCAAAATGTTTGTGCTTGATGAAAGTGGTATCCCCATCCTGGATCAGGTTGAGTTCAAACGCAGCATCAAAAAAGACATAGGTATGTTCAGGCTTCGTTGAGAATTTGGCTTTTGCGTCATATAGCAAGGCATCGATGATGAGATTGTTCTCTTCATTAAGTTTGTGAACATCTATATTTTCACAGGCGATCTGGCTCAGCTTGAGGTGAAATTCTTCTTCGACATCCGCGACTTCTACTTCGTTGGTCAGCGCAATTTCGACATTAAATTTTCCATCGAGATGTTGTACCAGGTCGATGGAACCATTTTTTAGTTTAATGTGGTTAATGTTAAGATCGCCCTCCAAGATCGTCCAAAGGTCAAATCCGAGAAACACCTCTGAAACATCCGCTATGACCTTAGAATGGTCTTCTTTGGTCTCATAGATCTTCACATTTTCCAGGTCTATAGAGATATAGGGAAAATCAGCAAAAGGATCAATATGTGAATCCCTCACTTCCAGTTCCCCGCGAAAGTCTTTGTTGAGCGTTCCTATCAGTTCTTGTACAATCTCTCCTTGTTTGAAATGAAAAATACCAATCGCACTCACAAATAGTACAATAGGGATCACCACCAAGAGGAGGATCAACCGTTTCCAAAATCGTGTTCGTTTCAAAAATCGCGGGAGGGCCATACTACCAATTTAATCAAGCTAAGGATGTAATGTGAAAAAGATTTTTTAAAGATACATATTAGTCTTGTTACCTGCATTTCGACTTATATATCCATAGAGTGCTTTCTTAGCGAAAAGGTAACCAATGAAATGCTAAGATATTGGAAAGCGAGATCTCCTAATGCAAAGGAATCAGAAAAGAAAGTTCCTGGATGAGCAGCTATCTTATCGAAGGAGGAGTTTGCTCCGCAAACTCCTTTTTAATGGAGTTTGCCCAATTGCGACGGGCTGAAGCTCCTATTGATTACCCATAAGTATTCTTCTTCATTTGAGCATCACGGCTGTAAAACTCACCCCGCTCAGGCCTTCAGCCTTCGCTGCCCCTCTCTTGGCTGCCCATGGACCTTCGCGAAGAGAGGGGCTTTCTTGAGAAATCATGATTTCTCTGTTGCTTGCAGGAAAAATCTTCGATTTTTTATCTCATACCGTTAGCCCCTTTCTCTGAGACTTGTCCTGAGACTTCGGCGTGAGCTCAGTCGAACGCTCGCCGAAGGGTGGGCGGCAAACGGAAGGGGAGTCCTCAACAAAGGCCGCTTCGCGAGCCTAAAAACCCATACCCAATACACATGGGTAACCGTTAGGGCTGAAGCCCAGTCCCAATAGTTTAAATAGGTGTAAAAAACTATTGCGACGCGACTTTAGTCCGTCGCAAAAGAGAAAAAGCCAAAAATGTTACCTAAAGCCTATTCATGCACTTTCCTAAAAAGGAGATAGCTGAAAATCCTAAACTAGAGTAGGCCTAAACACTTATGAAGAAAAGATGAAAAACAAATTCCTGTATTTATTGCCAGTATTTTTCCTGCTATGCTACGGAAGTACCTTTGCACAACAAGAAGTTGAAAACAGGGACCTGGACGGTAATGTCTATGAAACCATTCAATTGGGCGATAAGGTATGGATGACTGAAAACCTCAAGACCACGAAATGCGAAGACGGTAGCCATATCGCTGAAGACCTGTACAAAGAAGACTGGAAAGGCCGGTCACTCTACGCTTCTGCCGCATTCGAACGGTGCAATATCTGCCCCAGTGGATGGCGTGTCCCCACCAAACAGGATGTAAAAGACCTGGCTGAATCCGGATTAAGTCCGGAAGAGGCAAAAGAAGCCCTGAAATGGGATTGGGAAACCATCGGAGGGTCTTCTCCTCGCCTACATGTCCAAGAGGCTACCCTGGGCATCTATACCGCTTCTGATCTCACAGAAGTTATGAAATACGGGTATGGCTGGACAGTCAAAGGAAAAGAGAATGAATTCTTTGCCGTCCGCTGTGTCAGTGAGGGTCAATTGATCGCAAGTGATGGGGAAACTCAAGAGGAAATGCGGGAAGGAGTTAGCGAAGGAAGAACAGCAAATACACAGCCTAGGAACAAAGGGAGGGTAAGCAGTGTACGACCTGGTGGAGCAATCAACAACAATGCAAGTGCAGCAGGGCAACGTGTAGTTGTGAATAAAGACCTGGACGGCAATATCTATGAAACCGTTAAACTAGGGGATAAAGTATGGATGACTCAAAACCTCAAATCCACGAAATGTGAAGATGGCAGTCCCATTCCTGAAAACCTGTACAAAGAAGACTGGAAAGGACGCTCACTGTACTCCTCCATGGCATTTGAGCAATGTAATATCTGCCCCAGCGGATGGCGGGTTCCCACCAAGGAAGATGTAAAAGGCCTGAGTAAATCTGGCTTAAGCGCGGAAGAAGCGAAAGCTACGCTCAAATGGGATTGGGAAACCATCGGAGGCTCCTCCCCCCGCATGCATGTACAAGAAGCTACCCTGGGCATCAATACCGCTTCTGACCTCACAGAAGTGATGAAGTATGGGTATGGCTGGACCACCAAAGGAAAAGCCAACGAGTACTTTGCCGTCCGGTGTGTCAGTGATGGGAACCTACAAAGTGCTAAGAAACCTTCCCCCCCCACCAACAGGGATCGCTTTGCGAAGAATCCAAGAAATTATCAAAAACCAAATAGTACCAGCAATAGGCCCAATGCCAATAATAACGGCCAGATAGGCAGCACCAGCAACGATGCCCTAGCCAATAATACAGGCGACAAAGGGGGCTCAACGGGGGTAGATGAGTATTACAGAGTCGATAATTTATCAAACCCTACCTTCACCAAACTGGACAAAGAAAAGGCAAAAACATTTGTTAGTCGCCTGGAAGATCGGTTCAAGGAAAATGAAAAATTAAAGCGAATAGAGATTTTCCCACGAACCTTTAATATCCCTAATATGGGCCATCAAGTGTATGCTGTAAAACTGCAATACAGTGAGTCGTTTAAAAAATTAATGATGGCTACACACTACCTTGATACAGAGATGATGAATCCCAAGGATGATTCTTATAATCCTACCAGGGCAGGGAATCTTCTTAAGGGGGCTTCGAGTATTCCGAGTTATGGAAATGATCTAAGAGGCGGGCAGCGAGACGGATTCATCGTCATGAAAGCACAGGGATTAAATCCAGCCAATCCCCCTGCAGCCCTCAAAGAATGGATAAAGAATAACCTTAATGGCATCTTTGATCAGTCTACCCCCAAATTAAAGCTTAGCATTTCCAGCAACAACGAGCTGTCCTTCTGCTTGGGATTGGGAAAAATCCATACCTACAAAGAGCAGAATGGAAAGCTTAGCAAGGTCCGGTCTTTGGACGTAGCAGGCGACTTAATCGCTTTCACCAGAGGAGAGGATAACAAGTACTGCATCGTCACCTCTGATGGCAAGTCTGACAACACCTATATGCACGCCTTCAAAGGCGCCAGTGATAGAAAAGCAACCCAAAATCTAAAGCTTTGGGACAAGTACAAGCAAGACAATTTGAAGGATCGGCCTTATCCCACCCTAGATTATGCCAATGGCGAATACCTTTTCCAGTACTATATCCATATGTGGGAAGCTAGCATGAACACCAACTTACACTCTGCGAGTTTTCGCATCAAGATACAGGATGACGGATCAGTTTCGCCCCGTACATGGCAGACATCTCACACTTTTGGGATGGACGCATTGCACAATGGCACAGACTGGGTTTCTCTATACGCTACAGATGGTGACTACTTCTTAAACCACCCCGGCGTGTTTATCGACAAATTTGATCAGAAGCAAAAGGCCTTGCTATTCAGTTCTCCGCAAAGATGGGCAGAACGTGGACAGGGAGATGCTGCCCACGGTCAGATGAACTTCTTCTATACGGGATTAGGCGGAATAGCCTACAACGGCAGTGGGTATGGCGCAGTCTTTAACAATCCAAAGATGAAAACGGCTCCTTCTCCCCTCCCTCAAAACGTCGGTTTTGTATATGTAAGTGCCAATTATGAATCTACTCCCCGCAGGCAGAACGGAGATAAAACCCCCATAGATCCTACCAAAAACATTTTAAGTGCAGGTACAGAAGACAATGTCACCATTTACACAGAAAGGATGAACACTGAACCAGTCAGCTATAAGCGGAAAGTTAAGTGGCTCAGTAATTACACCAGTATTGAAAATGGATTCTCAAATAATACAGACATAGCCGCTATTGGCGATAAGTTTGTCGTTGTATGGGAAAAATGGGCAAAAGTAGGCGAAGAACAAGATTCATGGGGGGATGTCCTGCCCGTTTGGGATTACCTGGGCACTGAAGCTGCCGTGGTGGACAAAAGCGGAAAAATCCTGAAAACAAAAAGCCTTGGGAAACACCCCCTCAATAACTGGGACGACCTCCGGGTTCAAAACGGGAAAGTAGTTTGGGCGACGTTTGACAATGCCACCTTCTCTGTACATGTCAACACACTTGATACCAATCTGAATCACAACGTAAAGAAAATGACCTTGCCATAGCAATTCGAATCTTCTTGAAGGAATAATGAAATTATTAATTGATTGATTATTGATTCATTAGCTCATCATAAATGACTGATAATCAATAGATAACTCTTTGCTTTTAATTAATAATCCGTCAATTTGTAATTAACAATTCCTACGTATCAGACCAGGGTGAGAAAAGATAATTCTTTCCCTGGTCATTTTGTTTCTCTCAGGCATGATGAAAAAATAAATCTATATTCTTACAAAGTTATTTTTGAATCATGCCTAAGGGCGTATGCCCATTACGCTTCACAGAAGATGAACCATCTATTGACAAATGATAGATGATTTTAATACATTGAAGTACAATTGGCGACTACAAAATTTAAACCCAAATCAACATGAAAGTTACAGCCGAAAAAAATGAAAAAGTTGGCAAAATGATCTTCGCATCTATTTATCCGCATTATGTAAATAGGTTGGAGAAGAATGGAAGAACCAAAGAAGAACTCCACCAAGTCATAGAATGGTTAACCGGTTATGATGAGGATAAACTGCAAATGCTTATAGAAGAGAAGGTAACCTTCGAAACATTTTTTCAACAAGCAGAATTACACCCCAATGCCCACCTGATAAAGGGGGTCGTTTGTGGGTATCGGATTGAAGAAATAGCAGATGAATTTGCATTGTATAGGCAATGTCGATACCTAGATAAGCTGGTGGATGAACTGGCAAAGGGGCGTAAAATGGAGAAAATTTTGCGAAAGGCTTAAATCAGGGCAAAAATTTTACCACCCTCCTCCAGGCAGCTATGCCCTTTATTGGTACGTGTAACAAGAAATGGTACCAATTATGAAAAAATACCTATTGTTTATGCTCCTGGCAGGAGTCACCCTTTCTTCCTACGGACAGTTTCTGGACAAAGTCACTGCCAGATGGAACGCCGTTCGATTCGCCAAAAGCCCTGGCTTATTTTCCACAAACTCTTTGAGATATGATGGCAAGGTCTCCTTTCTCAACGGCTTTGATTTTGGCTATCCAGTCACCGATAAGCTGAATGCCTTTATTGGCGTTCGGGAGGCTTTTTTTAAGGTTGATTATCATACAGGCTTTTCCAGTGAAATGACCAAATCCAAAGGCAACGAATTCACCGCAGGACTCACTTGGAGTCCAGGGAGAGAAAAAAAACTTTTTTTGAGTTATTCTCTCTCCTTCTTTGGCGAATTCACCAAACTTGAAGGCACTCACGCCAATGATTACCCGCCCCAATATGAGATCAACCACCGCAAGTCCTATATGGGCATAGCACCCATCGTACAGCTCAATTTTAGACTCGATGAGCGCTTCTCCCTTTTTGCCAGCACACGATATCGATTGGGAGTCGTGACCTTAAACGGGATTGAGTCTTCTCAGCCTGATCTGACACTTTTTCCATATTTTCGGTATAATATGGCCCTTTTTGAACCGCTGAGCGGTTTTGGGTTGCAGATAGGGTTGTAGGGATATATAATCTTCTATATCCTGTGGAGCTTTTTCATTGAAATTGATTCTTCGGAAAACGTTTGACTAAGTATCAAGGCAGAACTTGAATTTGAACTTGAATTTGAACTTGAATTTCTCTTCCTTTCCCCCATGGCAGACATCAACACCTTCCTCCAATACTTCGAGCGCGTCCGCCACCGCACCCGACGCGTGGTCAAGTGTATTCCGCCTGATAAACTAGAGTGGACTTATCAAGAAGGGAAATTTACCCTCGGCGATTTGGTACGCCATCTGGCCACCATCGAGCGCTATATGTTTGCGGAAAATGCGCAGTTCAAACCGAGTCTCTATCCTGGCTGTGGGCGGGACTTGGCAGACGGCTATGACGCTGTAATGGCATTTTTTGAAGAAAAACACGAAGAGTCAATGGCCATCTTCCGTCAATTGACCAATGAGGATTTAGAAAAGCGCACCGAGACACCAGGCGGCGCCAAACTCCGCCTCTGGAAGTGGCTCCGCCTCATGGCAGAGCATGAAATTCACCATCGTGGGCAAATTTATATGTACCTCGGCATGCTAGGCGTGGAGACGCCACCGTTATATGGACTTACAGCAGAAGAAGTTCAGGAACGAAGCAGGGGAAAGTTCTGAGTTTTAGGCTCTATGTTCTAGGCAAAAAACAACATAGAACATAAAACCTAGAACCTAGAACTTCTTCCAGCTTCGAGTTCAACCCTCAAACCACTCACAATGAAGACCGACCACATCTTCACTACAGAGGCGGGAAACGCCATTTCCCTCTCTGTTTATGGCCCGTTTGGCGATCGGCCTTGTATCATTTATGCCCATGGCTTCAAAGGCTACAAAGACTGGGGATACATCCCCTATGTTGGCGAGTACTTCGCCAACCACGGCATGACCTTCATCGCCTTCAATTTCTCCCACAATGGCATCGGAGACGACATGCACCGCTTCACAGAGCTAGACAAATTTGCTAAAAACACCTTTTCCCTGGAAGTAGAGGAGCTGATGGAAATCGTAGGGATGTGTGCTCACACCGACTTTCTCGGGGCTTTTCTTAAGAAAAAAATAGGCCTCATCGGCCACAGCCGTGGAGGCGGCATTTCGATCTTGACGGCACGTCATGAAGACGATGTGACTGCATTGGCGACTTGGTCATCCGTCTCTTCTTTTGACGGACTGGACAAAAAAACGCGTGCGCGCTGGCGCAAGGATGGCTACGAAGCCTTCCGCCACGTCCCTAGCGGCACCATCCTCAAGATGGGCCTCGACATGCTCGATGACATCGAGCGCCATGCCAAGAGCCGGCTGAACGTCTCCATGGCCGCTACCAATCTCAACAAACCCTTTCTCATCCTCCATGGAGAGAAGGACGATGTAGTCCCCTACTACGCCGCCGAGACCCTCAATATCTATGCAGACCCCGCCCTCACCGAGATGCGCCTGATCCCTGGTGCGGATCATGTGTATGATATTGAAGAGGAGCCATTTAAAGGCACTACCCCCGCACTGGAGCGGTTGCTGGCAGAGACGCTTGCGTTTTTTGAGGCGGAGTTGGGGGATGGGAGAATGAGTGGATGATAGAATGGGAAAGCATTTAGATTATTGGGGAATCTTGACCTAGTGTTCTTCCAATTTAGTATAGTAGAGTTCACGGGTTGGATTATGCAATTGGATTATGCAAGGAGCCAATTCACTGTCCAGAAATCCAACCCAGCAGTTGGAACTGCTTATATAAGAAAGCTGGCGTGGATTTCTGGATAGGAGGGGTGAACTGTGGGTAATCCGCGCCTCTTCTACCCTACATTTCAGCTGTGAAAGAACACTAGAACCACAAACACAAAACCCAAAACTCAAAACTTCTCCATCAGAATCCCCAATTTCTTCTTCTTCAGCTCATACAGTTCCTTCTTCAATACATACATGTCGGCCTGGCGATTTTGGCCACGACCCAGAACGGTGAAGAAGCCGAACAGGATAGCGGCTGCAATCAGGAGAATCTCCCGATTGCTCATAAAGGCGTATACGCCCAGGCTCACGCCCAGGGCGATGCCCAGGCCGATATTGACATACCCTTTGCCGGGTTTCGGCTCGATCAGGTTGCCGTTGCGGTCCTTCGTGCAGAGCCGTTTCTGGTCCTTGAGCCAGGCTTGCTCTAGCTGTACGAGAGCCTGTTGAAGGTCTTGATATGGAGGGGTATCAATCATCATTCAAAATTAATCATTCTTTCATTCAAAATTCAACATGAGCCTCCTAAGCAGCATTTCCTCCTATCATTCCGTCAACCCTCCAAAAAGCACCTTATGAAACACTTATTGATTACCCTAGCCGTCCTATTCCTATTTACTGCTTGTAAAAAAGACAAAGTAGCCCCAGACTCCGTCAACGAAATCGGGAATATGTGGACCTACCATTTTTTATATCAAGACTCCTCACAAACCAATCCAGTCCAAGTGATGACAGTAGAGATCACAGGGGACACTGTGATGGACAATGGAGACCCCGCCCGGGTCTGGGAATTCACCTTGCCCGATAGAACTTTCTATTATATGGTCAAACTGACTTCAACTGATTTTGAGATGTATCGAAATTTGGGAGAAACTCCTTACCTGACCATTCCGCGATCGCTGACGACTTCCAGCACTTGGCTGGGGAGTTTCTGCACGGACACGGCGAGCGTGACCCAGCAATCAGAATACACCATAAACGACTGTTATTTCGAAGAGGTCTGGCATATCGAGCGGTCTGCCGGATTCTGTACCAACTGGTTCCTCGAACAAAAAATCTTGTGGAACCATGACTTTGGCATTGTACGGTTTGAGACCGAGGAATATTCGCTAGGTCCTTTTGAGAATGCGGTTTGGGAAATTGTGGATGTTAAGTAAAGAGGAAAGTGTAAATTCAAGCCGTAAGGCTCCTTTCGGAGTTCAAACGCATTTTTATGAATGCAAAGCAGTATTTTCTTCTCTTCACACGTTATTTACCCAAAAAAGTACTATGAAAAATTTGTTGACCTTTCTCACAATTCTGCTTTTCATTTCTTCATGTAAAAATGACAAAGTAAAGCCAAAATCCCTCAATGAGATTGGCAACCTATGGACCTATCATTATTATGAAGGCGACACCACACAACCTGAAATCATGACGGTAGAGATTACAGGAGACACCCTTATGGATAATGGAGACCCTGCTCGCGTATGGAAATTTACATTACCCGACCGTACCTTTTACCGAATGGTGAAGGTTACGTCAAGTGATTTTGAGATGTACAGAAATTTAAGCGAGTATCATGACATGATCATTCCGCTTTCTCTCAAAAAATCCGACGGATGGAGAGGGAGCTACTGCGAAGATACCAGCACTGTAGTTGATAAAGCCAATTATACCCTAGGTGAATGTGAGTTTAAGAATGCCTGGAATATTGAGCGAAGTGCTGGAGTATGCTTCAATTGGGTCATGAAGCAAAATATCTGGTGGCACCCGAAGTGGGGAATTTTGCGATTGGAGACTAATTCATACAACTTTGGATTGGGCGGGCCTGTTATTTGGGAATTAGTGGATGTAAATTAGGAGGGAAAGTTCAAGCATAATCGCAATTATTTTCCTAAGCCCAATTGAACTTTTTTTGCAGACTCAATTAAGAACCCCCTCACCCCATTCCATCGCTTCAGCTTCTCTTTTTTTGTCTGCAGCCATTGCTTCATAACCTGCTTCTAGATCATTTTGGAAATCTGAAACTGGTTCCAAAGGTTTTTCTACGTTTTTGCCCATAAACTCAACAAGTTTATGCAGGTGATCACCTGAAAGCTGATCAATCCATCGGAATAAGGTAAGTTTTAGTTCTGCTTCAGTCATCTTGGCTTTTTTACAAATATAAAAAAATTCTTCTTGAATTTGAGCTTGAATTTGCACTTGAGGTTCTCCTACAACGCCTTCCGAATCCGCCAATTGATCGGATAGTGATTCTTCAAGCGGTGCCCCGCACCCTTGAGCCAGCCAAGGGCTACGCCCTGATAGCGAGCAATCAGATAGCCTGATCGAAAGGGAGCTTCTTGAGGAAGGTCTTCCTTCTTGAGGTAAGCCTGAGCCTGATCCAAGGTCAATTCCATGCTGGGCAGGCCTTCCTTCAGCCACGGACTCATGGCGAGTTCTTGGGAGGGATTGATGCCTTTGCGGAAGAGTTTACCGAGGTAAACGCCTTTTTTGATGAGGCGGAGCGAGTTGGGGAGGCGTTGGAGAAAAGCAGTCAAGGGCTTCGAATAGCCGTAGATTTTGTCGTTTTTTTCGGAGAAAATGAGGGTTTTGGGATCGTTCAGAAACGCATCCACCCAGGCTTGCCAATGCGGCACAGCAGGCTGAGGCTGCTTGCCCTTCTTTCGGCTCTTTCGGTGTCGGCGAGCCGTAGGCTCCCTTTCGAGCTCAGAAGACGCCGTGCCTTTGCGGCGCAGCCGACAGAGAAAAAGGCCTTCGCCCCGAATGTGGTGCGGCCAGCAGCGATGCGCCGCATCAGAAATTCCTCGAATTTCCACCCCTTTTGCCCCCCAATCCACTTCCATTTCCTTCACATCTATTTCAAATTCCTCTCCATATTCGTCCAATAACCACGCGATAACCTCCTCATTCTCCTCCTGAGACCATGTACAGGTCGAATAAATCAACGTCCCCCCTGGTTTTACACAGCCCACCACATCCGCCAAAATATCGCGCTGTCGCACGGCGCAATGCGTAACCGCTTCAGGCGACCATTCGCCGATGGCTCTGGGGTCCTTGCGAAACATGCCTTCGCCCGAGCAAGGCGCATCCACCACCACCAAGTCAAACAAGTCCATGCAGTCTCTGAACACCTTCGGCTCGTTTTGGCTGACGAGGACATTGGGGTGGCCCCAGCGCGTGAGGTTCTCGGCGAGTACGCCGGCACGGCTGGGAATGACCTCGTTGGCGAGGAGGACGCTGTTTTCGCTCATCGCTCCAGCGATGAGGGTGGACTTGCCGCCAGGGGCGGCACAGAGGTCAAGGATGTGCATATCTTGCGTCCAATCCACCATTTGGTAGAGTAGCATGGAAGAAGCTTCCTGCACATAGTATGCGCCTGCGTGAAACAGCGGGTCGGCGACAAAAGCGGGTCGTTCGTCGAGAAAATAGGCCAGTGGGTGCCACGGCACGTAATCTTCTGCCGAAGGATGAGCCTTTAAGGGATTGGTTCGGAGCGAAATAACTGCTGGTGCGCTCATTGCACTTATAAACGCCTGATATTCAGGCCCTAATTGTTCCTGGATACGTTGCAAAAAAGCAGGAGGCAGCTGAAGTTCACTCATGCTTGCAAGTAAAACCTCCCCCCATAAAAACCCAAAAAATTTATTTACGGATATACAGACTTTTTACACTTTTGCTCGAAGAACTCAACCACTTACTCAATATTTCCGTACATATAGTCAACAAGCACCAAATAACACTTTAAGCACATATCATGACATTCACTTTCCATTTTTTGTTGTGAGTTCCCCCCCAAGAAAGCATTAGATTAATAATTACTGATTGATTCATTAATGATTAACAGGATGATAGGTTTTTGACTTAAATGATCATAACCTACTGATAGTCAAAGCACTAATAACATTTTTGAATCAAGTAAGAAATCAGTCTGATCAGCGTCCCGGCACCTTTCCCTTCCCGTACCGAGCTTCTGCCATTTTCTAAATGACAGATAACAGGCACAATGTATCAGTTCCTCTCAGGAACCTCAGGGCGGTAAATGTACGTCCCAAGCTCCGTCATTTCCGCCCGCATTTCTTATCATGTTTCCTCGGAAAAGTGTAGATTTAAAGGCAAGTTCAAGGGTTCAATAGTTTAAGTCGTTCAAAAGCTTATCTACCCCTTGAACCATTGAACGCTTGAACCCTTAAACCTTCTTCCCTCATGGGCGAATTATTCAGAGAGTCAATTGCTACAGCCAACCTCCCCTACACCGTTTTGTTGGGTCTTGTTCTTTTTTATTGGCTCACAGTTTTTATCGGTGCTTTAGATATTGATTTCCTTGATTTTGAATTGGAAACCGATGTTGACTTGGATATGGATGTCGACGTTGATATGGATGTTGACGTCGATGCAGATGCAGATATTAGTGGAGGGGGAAGTGCAGGTTGGTTTATGTCAGTTTTGGCTTTTTTCAACTTAGGCACTGTCCCTTTTATGGTATTCATGAGTATATTAGCACTTACCCTGTGGGTGACTTCAGTTTTAGTCAATAGCTTGTGGTTGGACTTAGGCGAGTGGACTTTCTTTATTTTACTTATTCCCAATTTGTTAGTAGGGCTATTTATCACAAAAATACTGTCAAGTCCTGTCAAAAGTATCTTTAAAGATATGAATGTTGAAGGTACTTCTAAGCGTGATCTAGTTGGAAAAATAGGAGAGGTGACCATCGCTGTCCGCCCTAAAGGGATCGGAAGGATAGAGTTGACACATAATGATATCTATTTTACGCTAGATGTGCGTGTAGAAGGAGAGGAAGAGATTCAAGCAGGCGAGAAAGCAATTATCCTCGAGTACGACGCAAAAGAAGATGATTTTGTGGTATCAAAATTTTAACGACTTCCCCTATGGTAAATATCACCAATCTTCTTCTCGTCATTGGAATCATGCTGAGCATTATGGTGTTAGGAGCCTTCATCCTGCTCAAACTCTTTTACAGAAAAGTTAGCCAGGGTCAGGCATTAATCCGAACGGGAAAAGGGACTTCTAAGGTAAGTTTTTCAGGCATGTACATTCTTCCTGTTATTCATCAAGCTGAAGTAATGGATACAACGATCAAAACCATCATCCTTGATCAGGCCTATAAAGATGCATTAATCTGTAAGGATGGAACACGAGTAGATATTAAAGCAGTTTTTTATGTACGGGTCAACTCTAATATGGCAGATGTCATGCGTGTTGCCCAAACCGTGGGGCCAGCTAATACATTCAGTTCAGAATTTGTGAACCAATTATTTAAACCAAAGTTTTTGGAGGGGTTAAAAATTGTGGCTAAGCATTTCACAGCAAAAGAAATTTATGATGCTCCCATAGAATTTAAGCATCAACTTTTTAGTATCATTGGAAAAGAACTTAATGGATATTTTTTAGACGATATCGCTATTGATCTTCCTACTGTCCCTATGCCACCTTAAAATTATATGTCATTATATCATTCACTTATCGTATCAATTTCCTCCTCATCAAACCCTAAAACCTAAAAATTAAACCCATATGGATCTACTTTCAGACATCCTAATCATTGCAGGAATCGTTGCCGGTGTCATCATTATCGGCATTATAGTCGTCATCAAACTCTTTTATCGAAAGGTAAAACAAGGAAAAGCCCTTGTTAGGACAGGAAAGGGAGATATTAAAGTAAGCTTTAGTGGAATGAATGTCATTCCCCTTATTCACGAAGCTGAAGTGATGGACATTTCCTTGAAACAAATCATCATTAGTCGAGAAGGTAAAGATGGGTTAATTTGTAAAGACAATCTTCGGGCAGACATCAAAGTAGCATTTTTTGTAAGGGTTAACCCAACGAAACAGGATGTAGCACGTGTTGCCCAAATGATCGGTTGTCCTAGAGCTTCTGATCCCCAATTGCTAAACACCCTATTTGAAGCGAAATTCTCCGAAGGCTTAAAGACAGTAGGAAAGCAATTCAATTTTGTAGAATTGTATAATTCTCGTGAGCAATTGAAACAAGCTATTATAGATGTTATCGGCAAAGACCTTAATGGGTATTCTTTGGATGACTGTGCCATTGACTACCTCGAACAGACGCCTGTAGAGTTTTTGCAAGAGGACAATATCCTCGATGCGGAAGGTATCAAGAAGATCCGCGACCTGACGGCTGCGCAGATGACCCAAGCAAATAAGATTCAGCGGGAAAAGGAAATGGTGATCAAAAAGCAGGATGTAGAGGCGAAAGAAGCTATTTTGGAACTGGAAAAACAACAGGCAGAGAAGGAAGAAGTTCAAAAGCGTGAAATCGCGACTATCCGTGCCCGTGAAATCGCCGAAGCCCAAAAGGTGGAAGAAGAAGAGCGCCAGAAGTCTGACGCCGCCCGCATCGCCCGCGAGCGGGAAGTCCAGATCATGGAAGAGAATAAACTTCGCGACATCATCGTCGCCAAGAAAAATAAAGAGCGCACAGACGCTGTAGAGACGGAGCGTGTCCAGAAAGACAAGGACCTTGAAGCGACTGAGCGCGAGCGCATTGTGACGATCGCCCAGATCGAGAAGGAGAAAGCGGTAGAAGAAGAGCGCAAAAACATCCAGGATGTGATCCGTGACCGTGTCGCGGTAGAACGCGAAGTGGTAGAAGAGCAAGAGCGCATCAAAGACACCCAGGCTGATTCTGAAGCTGCCCGTCTCAAGCGCGTCGCGATCACCGCTGCCGAACAGAAAGCCGAAGAGTCCCTCGTCCAGCGCCTCAAGGCCGCTGAAGCAGATGCCGAAGCTGCCCAACTGGAAGCCAAGCGTCGCATCACCTTGGCGAGCGCCGAGCGCGAAGCCGCTGACAAAGACGCTGAATCCAAGAAAATCATGGCCGATGCCGTGGCAGAGGAGCATGCAGCCCTTGGCCTTGCAGAAGCCCGCGTCATGGAAGCCAAGGCCGAAGCTCGTGGCAAAGAAGGTGAAGCCGAAGCGAGTATCCTCGAAGATAAAGCCATGGCTGAAGCCAAAGGCATCGAGTTGAAGGGCGAAGCCCAAGCAGAAGCCAACCGCAAGATGGGGATGGTAGAAGCACAGCTCTCGATAGAAAAAGGAATGGCAGAAGCCCAGGTCATCGACGCTACGGCAGACGCCGATAAGAAGCGCGGTTTGGCAGAAGCAGAAGTCATCGCTCAGAAAGGCATTGCAGATGCACGTGCCGTGGCAGAGAAAGCCAAAGCCATGCAAGAATTGGATGGCGTAGGCAAAGAGCACGAAGAGTTTAAGCTTCGCTTGGAGAAGGAGAAAGCCGTCGAATTGGCGACGATAGACATCCAGCGCGAGATCGCTGCGGCCCAAGCCAAGGTCTTGGCAGAAGCCCTCAAAGCAGCCAATATCGAGATCGTCGGTGGCGATCAGGAGTTCTTCGACCGCATCACCAATGCCATCACCCAAGGGCGCTCTGTCGACCGCCTCATGGACAGCAGCACCAACTTGACTGATGTCAAGAAAGCCCTCATCGGCGACGGTAACGGCAATTTTGGCAGCAAAATCAAGGACATGGTCAAGCAATTAGGCCTCAGTTCTGAGGACGTGAAGAACCTGACCATCTCTGCCTTGCTGTTCCAATTGATGGACAAGTCCAAGGACAAGGACCAGAAATCTGCCTTGCAGAATTTGCTCGCGACTGCTACGCAGTTGGGCTTGGCGGATAAGACGGCCGCGTCGCTGGGCCTTAGCTAGGAAGTTGAAATCAAACCATATAAGGCATATAAGATCATTTAAGGAAAAAATTATGAGTGATGAAGGATAACGAGTGAGAAAATAACACATTCATAATTCCTTCATTCAACATTAATCTTATATGCCCTTAAATGTCTTATATGGTTCCTCTCTTAATGGAACTACATGAAATATTCATTCATCATCATTCTGCCGCTTCTGATAATAATTGCCTGCACCAGCGCAGGCCCAGCTAACGGCGTAGAGACCAATGCTCAAAAGCTACACTACGCGCCAGAAGCAGAAGCCCGCATCGAAGCCTGCCTCTCCCTGGCAGAACAATCAGCGGACGGACAGTTGTACCAAATGATGAATAATGGAAAGGTGGCCTTTGAGCAAACGCACAGAGTAGCAATCACCGAAGTAGGAAACGGCAATGGCTATCATTTCATTGAACTGTACAATGTCTATATCAATGAAGATGACGGAACCACAGAGTACTACCTCTCGGAATTTACCTTGAGAAAAGAGGACTTTGGTGGTAAACACAGCAGCGAAGACTTTCGCGTGGTGGTAGCAGCCGACTCCGCCTATATTTACCTAAATGAAAAATCATTCTTTCAGCTCAGCCAAGTGAGAGAAATCACAGTTGATGATGGGTCATTTCCTGTCTACGAACTGCTCGGCTATTCACATAGCCACGGAGACGACCCCAACGCCATCAAGGACTTCAGTGACCGGAACCCCCCAGCCTATTACAAATACTGGAGTCCTTTGCTAGGCACCCTTTTGGTCCGCAGTACAGACGAGATGCAATATGAGCTAGCAAAGACTGGCGACAAGGCGCAAGACAAATTGGTGGAAAAGCTGAAAGCAGGATTAGAAGAAGAAAAATGAGTAAATAGGAAAAACCTCTCTTGAGATTCTATCATCCTATCATCCACTCATTCTATCATTTTCTTCCTCCCATTTTATCATTTATTCATCTACTCATTTAATCATTCTCCCCCCCTCCGATGCCCGATAAACAACATACTTCTCAAGATATACAAATGGAAGGCGGCGCCTATGAACTCATTCGCAAGCGCCTCCTCGGCCAGAGTGACCTGCTTCGCGACCGCATGGGCCAGCTCAACGCGGCTCGGAAGGAGATATTCGGCGCGGTAGACACCACTCTCCTCGCCAACGACCGCATCACCACGGACAATAACTGTATCCCCAGAGACATGGTCGCCATTGACAACCACTTTGTCTTTGGCTACAATGTCCATATTGGGCTAAGGACTGAGATCAAGATCTCTGACGTCTTTAGCATGTACCGCTTTGAGCCGTCGGATCACTCCTTTCACCAGGAGTCGCTCGACATGCTGGGTGACAAGCAGTTCGCAGAAGATTTCCTCAACCTCTACAAATACTACAAAAACACTGTTTTTTCGAAGTTTGCCGTTATAGGGCCGCATTTGTATATGGTCTTTCAAGTAGGCAAAGGGGTACAGGACATCAAGTCCTTCAAGTGGGCCATCAAAGAAAATGAACTCATTTATCTAGGCAATCGCTTTGACCATGAAGTCAAATTTCCCCAGCAGCACGAATTTCGCTGGACCCGTGCCACGCGCGACATGCAGCGGCGCGGGACATCTCCCCATATTTCAGTCCTTGACCGTGTTTTTGTAGACACCTTGGGCGGCGACCTGACCATCAAAGTCGAAGACAATACCGACACGGGCAAAGGCATTTACACCGAACCTGTAGACCACAAAGAACAGACCCTCGACGACGCGGAGTTCTATTTTGCGGACGTAGGCGGCCTGATTCTACTGAAAATCAAACCCTATCAGGAAGAGGACTTCCGCTACATTATTTTTAATGAAAAGCTACAAGAAGCCGTGCGCATCGACGCCTTGGAACACGCAGGCGTATTGCTTCCTGACGGCCATGGCCTCATTTTCTCAGATGGGTATTACCTCAAAACCGGCGAGTTCAAAATTTTTGACAATGAGCTCACGGACATGCACTTCGAGAAGCGCATCCCATCCCCCAATGGCGAAGACACGCTATTTGTCTTCTACAACCAGGTGTCAGGCTTATATGTCCTGATGCCCTATAACCTCGTTGAGCAGCGCGTCAATACCCCAATCTCCTGCCACGGCTACAGCATTTTCCCCAATGGCGAACTCTGCTATTTCAAGGCCGAGGAGACGCCTGGCAAGCACCACGTCGTGCAAGTATGGCAGACGCCCTACACCACGAGCGAATTTGTCGCTGCCGCCAAATCGGAAGGCTACCTCTACAAGGTAGGCAATAAGGACCTCGTCCGCGGCATGGCCGAATGCAACGAGTTGCTGGCTGTCATTCACAAGGATGATAGTTATTCGAGTCTGTATATAGATTTGGTCAAAAAGTGCAATGACATTCTGGATAGCTATTACTGGATCGACCACGAAGAGGCTTTTACCCTCTCCGAGCCGCTCAAAGGCATGCGTGACGCCTCTGCCACGGCCATCGACGAATTCGAAAAAGTACGCCGCCTCAAGGCCCATACGGCAGAGGAACTGAAACGCGTATCTTCGGAAGCAAATGCACTGACTGATAAATTGAAGCGCTATAAGGCGAAGTCAGTAGACCAATTTGTGGGGTATCTGGCTGATCTGAGGCGGCTTCGGGGAGAACTTATTTCGCTGAAAGAATTGCGCTATATCTCCTTGGAGCAGGTGGAAAAAATGGAGGCAACCGTCACGGAACAGACGGACAAAACAGCTAAGGCCTGTGTGACCTTTTTACTCCGAAAAGACGCCCTGGATCCCTATTTGAAAAAAGTCGAAGGAGAAAAGAAAGCGGCAGGAGAATTTGTGACAGTGGCAGAAGGAGAAAAGGTAGAGGAAAGAATCAACCAGATCGGGCAAGAACTCGAATTGCTCATCCAGACGGTCAGCAACCTCAAGATCGATGATGCCACGCAGACGACCGCCATTATCGATAAAGTATCTGCTATCTACTCGCAGTTGAATCAACTTCGAGCCAAGGTGCGCCAGCGCAGCAAGGAATTGAAAGGCACCGAAGCCGTTGCCGAGTTCAATGCGCAATTGAAATTGCTGAATCAGGCCGTACTGAATTACCTCGACCTCTGTGATACACCAGAGAAATGTGAGGAATATTTGACCAAATTGATGGTGCAGGTAGAGGAATTGGAGGGTAAATTCAGTGAGTACGATGAATTTGTAGCCGAACTGACAGGGAAGCGAGAGGAATTGTACAATGCCTTCGAAACGCGCCGCCTGAGCCAGGTGGAGGCGCTCAATAAGCGTGCGAGTTCTCTTCAAAGTGCTGCAGAGCGCATCCTCAAAGGCATTCAGAACCGCGTCTCCCGCTTCGAAGAAGCGACAGAGATCAATAGCTATTTTGCCGCGGATTTGATGGTGGAGAAGGTACGTGATATTGTCACTTCCTTGCGTGAAATGAACGACTCAGTCAAGGCGGGCGACATCGAAGCAAAGCTGAAGACGGTGCGCGAAGACACCTTGCGCCAGCTCCGCGACCGGACAGACTTGTATGTCCAGGGCGAAAATGTGATCAAATTTGGTCGCCACCACTTCTCTGTCAATGTGCAAGCCCTCGACCTTACTGTGGTCCCACGCGATGGAGAAATGTATTTCCACTTGTCAGGTACCAATTTTTTCGAAAAAATCACCGATCCCCAATTTCTGGATACACGCCCTGTTTGGGACCAGTTATTGGTTTCGGAAAATAAAGAGGTCTATCGGGGCGAATATTTAGCTTACCAAATCTTACAACACCTCCGTCAACCCGACTCTATCAGCATCGATGAATTTCAGACATTCGACAGCGCCAAGGTCTTGGCGTTTGTTCAGGAATTCATGGCGCCTCGCTATCACGAGGGATATGTGAAGGGCGTGCATGATCAAGACGCAGCGAAGCTGCTGATGAGCCTTTCGGAGCTGAGCGCTGAGATCGATTTGCTGCGCTATGCGCCGCAGGCGCGTGCCATGGCCGCCGTCTGGTGGGAAGGCTTTGTAAGCGAAACGAAAAAAGCCTTGTTGGCCCATCGCCTGAAAGGCGCTGGCGTCGTCTTACAGATATTCCCCAATACCCAGGAGTTCAGCGATTTGCTGGAAGACCTCCAAGAGCACCTCCGCCTATTCTGCGAAGTACACAAGCTTTTCCCTCAACACCTCGCGCCTCAAGCTGCCGAGTACCTGTTTTATGAACTTTCGTTGGGTGATCATTTTGTGATCAGCGGAGAGGCAGCCAAGGTCTATAAAGATTTTAACGCTTACCTCAAAAAGAAGCGATCCGCCAAAAAATACGAGGAGTCTATCAAGCGATTGGCAGAGGCTCCAGAGCAGCGCTATGAATTGATTCAAACGTGGATTCGCGCCTATGCGGGGAGCAATGGGTACGCAAATGCTTTCAAAGCCTATGTAGAAGAAGTTGCGGCCATCATTTTCAGCAACCGCTTCGATGAGAAGCAGGTGCTCAATGTCGCCACGACTTTATCGGCCGAAGGCCTTACGGGTGAGCATGCCTTGATCCAGGAAAAAGGTGCTTACACGGTGGATTACATCCATTTCATGGACAAACTGCGTCGCTTTGAGCGGGAAGTCGTGCCCATGTTTGAGCATTTTTCCGAGCTAAAAAAGGAGCTTACCGCCAAATTCAAGCAAGAATTGCGCTTAGCGGAATTCCAGCCGCGCGTGCTGACTTCATTTGTCCGCAACCAACTGATCGACGAAGTATACCTTCCCCTCATTGGCGACAACCTCGCCAAGCAGATCGGTACGGTAGGGGAAAATACGCGGACGGACCGCATGGGCATGTTGCTATTGATTTCGCCTCCAGGCTATGGTAAGACGACCTTGATGGAATACATCGCCAATCGTTTGGGCTTGATCTTTATGAAGATCAATGGCCCTGCCATCGGTCACCATGTGACTTCCCTCGACCCTGCTGCTGCACCGAACGCGGCAGCCAAAGAGGAACTCGCCAAGCTCAACCTCGCCCTCGAGATGGGCGACAATATCATGCTTTACCTGGATGACATCCAGCATTGCAATCCCGAATTTCTCCAGAAATTCATTTCCCTCGCCGATGGGCAGCGCAAGATAGAAGGCGTCTACAAAGGCCATACAAGGACGTATGACTTGCGTGGCAAGAAGGTCTGCGTCGTCATGGCTGGCAACCCTTATACAGAGTCTGGTGACAAGTTCCAGATCCCTGACATGCTCGCCAACCGCGCCGACACCTACAACCTCGGTGACATCCTCGGTGATAATGAACTGGCCTTCAGCCACTCCTACATCGAGAACTCGCTCACTTCCAACGAGGTGCTTCATCGCCTTTCCACTCGTCCACAAGCGGACATCCACAAGCTGATTCATCTCGCCAAGACAGGCGACGAAGGTATCTCCTTCGAGACCAATTTTGGCGCAGACGAATTGCAGGAGTACCTAAGCGTGTTGAAAAAATTACTGGTCATCCAAGAGGTAGTCCTCAAAGTCAACCAGCAGTATATCTACTCCGCTGGCCAGGAAGACGCTTACCGTACAGAACCGCCCTTCCAGCTCCAGGGATCTTATCGGAATATGAATAAGCTCGTGGAGAAGGTGGTTCCCATCATGAACGACAAGGAGCTAAAAACCCTGATTCTCTCTCACTACGAGAACGAGTCCCAGACCTTGACTTCTGGCGCAGAAGCCAATCTCCTCAATTTCAAGGAAATGATGGGCTGGGCGACAAAAGCTGAGCAGAAACGCTGGCTCACCATTAAGGAGACGTTTGTCCAGCAAAAAACCCTTTCAGGGGACCGGCTCGGACAGTTGGTCCAACAGATGGGCAGTTTTTCGGAGGGACTGTTGGGCATCAGAGATGCGCTGGAGGGGAGAGATCGCTCGGGCTGAGGAGACCGCTCGGGCTTCGAAGACTCAGCCCTCGCTGCGAGAAGCGAGACCGTTCGGGCTGCACCCTCACTGCGAGATCGCTCGGTTCGAAGACTCACCTCGCTGCGAGACAAGAGAGAAGTCTTTGCCTTTAGTCTCGTAGTGAGTCTTCGAGCGGTCTCGGTTCTCGCAGTCAGGAGCTCCGCGACGAACGATCTCGCAGTGAGCGCAGCGAACGGTCTCTAAACCAGACTCCTTTTAAACCCAAGAATCATTCTTCGAATTTCTGTAACAGCTGCGACAAGCTGGTTGAGTTCTATTTCAGAAATAAAGTACAAGTCAAATGCAAGGTATAGTTGTGTTTCTACCTCGCATGAAGAACCGATAGCTATATCCAAAAAATGAGCAAGTTGTCTATTTGTTCCTCTTCCACACCCTTCTGAAATATTGGATGGGATAGAGACCGCGGCTCTTCTTATCTGAGATGTTAGCCCAAACTTTTCATTATCAGGAAATTTAGCAGAAATTGAGTATATGTTTTTAACAAAAAGTCTGGACTCCTTCCATACCGATAATTTTGCAAAATTATGTTTCATGGTTTAGGGGATAAATAGGGCTTAAACAGAAATCTCAGTCACATTAGACGGAAAAACAAAGACTATCTAAACAAAGACCGCTCCCTACGGTCGCTGCGAGAGGCGAGACAATTCGGGCTCTGCCGAAAGGCAGTTCTTCTTGTCTCAAAGCGAGGGCGAGTCTTCGAGCCCGAGCGGTCTCGGTTCTCGCAGTGAGGAGCTCAGCGACGAACGATCTCGCAGCGAGGGTGAGTCTTCGAGCCCGAGCGGTCTCTTCTCAAAAAAAAACCTTAAGTTTGCTCCGCAAATGTCCACCGGCCCAGCACCAGACCTCAGCCAACGCATCCAGCAAGACGGCCTTTGGCGCCTCATGTGGAAGCTCTCCATCCCCGGCCTCTTGGGGATGTCTGTCAATGCTATCAACAACTTTATGGACGCCCTTTTTGTGGGGCGAATGATCGGGGAAGACGCGTTTGCAGCCATTTCGCTGGCGTTTCCCATCATGTTTGTCGTGAGTAGCTTCACGGCCATGACAGGGCAGGGGTCATCGTCCTTGCTGAGTAGAGCAATCGGTGCCAAAGACCTTGTCCAGCAGGAAAAAATCTACAGCAATCTCGTGGCACTCAACCTCATGATCACCTCTCTGCTCATGCTCGCAGGGTGGATATTTGCTCGAAAACTCATTGCCTTTATGGGAGGGCAAGGCCAGGTTTTGGAATATGGGACACAATATTTTCGCATTATCGTGCTAGGCTCCTTCTTCCGCTCCTATGCCATCGGCACCAATATGCTCATCCGCGCCGAAGGCAATATGAAACATGCCATGCTATTTGCTGCGCTGGCCGCAGGGCTGAATATTTGTCTCAATCCCCTCTTTATCGGGCCATTGGGCTTAGGGATCAAAGGCGCAGGATGGGCCACTGTCGTCTCTATGGTGTTTTATGGCCTCCTCAACCTCTGGTATTTCACCAAAGGCAAAGTCTCCTTTCCCATCAAACCTTTTGTCCTTTCACTTGACAAACCCATCATCAAGGAAGTCATGTCAGTCGGCGTTTCTGCCATGGCCCTCCAGGCCATGTTTTTTGTGCAGCAAGCTGTAGTTTTCAAGTCGGTAGCACATTATGGCAATGATACAGAAATTGCCCTCATGGGAGCTGTATATCGCATTTTTCTACTTTTGGTGATTCCTTTGGTAGGGATGATGCAGGCCCTTCAAGCCGTAGTAGGCATCAATTATGGGGCAAAACTATATGGGCGGGTAAAAAAAGCCCTGGGAGTCTTCACCTTTAGTAGCACTCTGTTGCTCACCTGTGTATGGCTGTTTATGGAATTATGGCCTCGTTTAATCTTGGGCTTACTACTGCCAAAAGTCGCCTTTGACGCCCATCAAATCTTCCTTTTCAGGGTAGCTATCGCTGCCATTCCGCTAACGGCCTTGCTATTTGCAGGCATATCATTCTTCCAAGCTCTGGGAGACGGGCTGAAAGCTACTGTCCTTCTGGTCTCCCGCCAAGTAGGCTTATTTGTGCCTGTGACTCTTCTCCTCCCGCTCTGGTGGGGCCTGGAGGGCATTTTCTATGCTGCTCCCCTCGTAGATTTCTTCGTCGCTTTTGTCCTGGTCTACGTCCTCTGGAGGCAAATTGTAAAATTGACGCGGGCGGAAGGAAAAAATAAGTAAATTAGACCGTTCGGGCTTCGAAGACTCAGCCCTCACTGCGAGAGACGAGACCGTTCGCGCCTGCGGCACTCACTGCGAGACCGCTCGGCTCGAAGACTCACCTCGCTGCGAGACAAGAGAGAAGCCTTTGCCTTTAGCCCTTCGATAAACTCAGGGTAAATCTCGTAGCGAGTCTTCGAGCGGTCTCGGTTCTCGCAGTGAGGAGTTCCGCGACGAACGATCTCGCAGTGAGCGCAGCGAACGGTCTCTTATGGCTAACCTACCCGTCATATTCCTGGCATTTGCCAATGAGCGCGAAGACGAAGCGCGCTACTTGCGCGCGCTGGCTGTGGAGCAGCGTCAGTTGAAAGCTGCCCTGGAACAAGCAGTAGATGCGGGGCTATGCGAACTGGTCATTGAGTCGAATGCGACCATTGATAGCATCATGGATACATTCCAGCGGGCACGCTACAAAGACCGCATCGCGGTATTTCACTATGGGGGTCATGCAGATGGCTTTCAGCTACTACTTGAAACCGAAACGGATCGCAATGAAGTGGCACATGGAGAAGGGTTGGTTTCCTTCCTGGGTGGGCAAAATAGCTTACAGCTTATTTTTCTCAATGGCTGCGTGACGCATCAGCAAGCAGAAGAACTCACCCAAGCGGGGGTTCCCGCTGTTATTGGCACCTCCAATTCCATCAACGACAAGATCGCGACCCAGCTCTCCTCTCGCTTCTATGCAGGCCTGGCCAACGGAGCCACGCTCACCCGCGCCTGGAAGGAAGCCCAGGATGAGATCAAGATCAAAAAGGGTACGGGAAATGTCCGTGGGCTATATTTCAGGAAAGAAGCCAAAGGGGAAGAACGCTTTCCCTGGGAGCTGTATCTGCGCGAAGGAGCGGAGATTGTACAGGAATGGAACCTGCCTGAGGCGGTGGACAATCCCCTCTTTGGCCTCCCAGATTTACCTTTATCCTACAAACTTCCCGATCAACCGTACCGCTTTTTGGAGCGCTATTATGAGGGACATGCAGAGATTTTCTTTGGGCGTTCTTATGCGATCAGGGATCTGTATGAACGAACGGCTGCGGCTCAGGGCGCGCCGATCATTTTGTTTTATGGGCAGTCAGGGGTGGGAAAATCGTCTTTACTGGATGCAGGGCTCTTACCTCGTCTTCGTCAAGACTTCGAAGTGGTATATGCGCGTCGTAGCCAACGAATAGGGCTAGGCGATACGCTTGGCCATGCCTTGGGTCAAGTCTCAGGTGCTTCTTCTATGGAAGAAGGCCCGATTCGGAGCTTCTCTGGCGCACAATTTAAACGCGAGCAGGAGGCTGAACGCATTCAGCAGATGGAAGCGCTGGCTGCAGGGATGGAAGGGGAAGCCAAAGCGCAAATCTTGCAGGTACTGGCTGATCTCAAATCCCAAAATGGTCATGCCCCTTCTCCTATTTCACCTACCGAGCTTCCTCCTACAGACTCCTTATTGGAACAGTGGAAGGCCATAGAGACAGAGACAGGGCGTCCCCTGGTGGTCTTGCTTGACCAGGCAGAAGAAATGTTTACCCGGCCCTGGAGCCATCAACAAGATGAGCTTCAGGCGTTTTTAGCGGAGGTAAAGTCTATTTTTGGGCGAGGTGATCGCAGACCCAAAGGCAAATTGATCCTCAGTTATCGCAAAGAATACAATCCTGAGATAGAAGAAGCCTTCAAAAAGCAAAAGCTTCCGCGCGAGAAGGTATTCCTCAAACAACTCAGCAAGAAAGACATCACAGAAGTAGTTCATGGACTTGGCAAAAATGAACGGCTCAAGAACCTCTATCACTTGAGTGTGGAGCCAGGGTTGGGGGAAATGATTGCAGATGATTTGTTGGTAGACAAAGACTCTCCTATTGCGCCCGTCTTGCAGATTTTGTTGACAAAAATGTGGCTGAATGTCGAGCGGGACGAAAATCGATATTTTACCATCGCCGCATACCAGGACCTGCGAAAGGACGGCATCTTGATGGAGGACTTCCTGGAAGAGCAGCTAGCCAAATGCCGCAGTTGGCGACCTGAGATCGTGGATTCTGGCCTTGCGCTTGATTTACTCAATTATCATACGACCTCTTTGGGAACTGCTGAAACGCATGACCTAGCCGAAATCCGTGCGCGATATGCCCACCGTCAGGACGTCCTTGACGACCTGGTCAGCAAACTCAAGGAGCTCTACCTCCTCACCGACGCTGGCGCGGAGATGACAGGCCTGGCTCATGATACCTTGGCGCCGCTGGTAAAGCAGATGATCAGGAACTCTGATCAGCCCGGTCACCGCGCCTTGCGCATCATCCAGCAGAAGACGCCCGAGTATGTCAAAGATCACGAAAATGTGATCGATGAAGCAGACCTCAAAATCGTCGAAGCAGGCTACCTAGGCATGCGCATGTGGTCTGATACAGAGCGAGAACTCGTGGAAGCCAGCCGTAAGAAGCGGGTGAAAGCAGCGCGCTTTCGCAAGAATTTGAGGCGACTGGCGGTGCTGGCAGTGTTGCTGATTTTGATGGGCTTGGTGTGGGCGCTGTATGAGCAAGGGGTAGCAGTGGAGAAGGCAGAATTAGCCAATAGAAAAACAGCAGAGGCTGATAGTAGTGCACAGGTGGCTATTCAGAAAGCAATTGAGGCAGATAGTTCTGAAAAAGCTGCTCGGGCGGCAGAGCAGGTAGCATTAGCGGCAAAACAGGATGCGCTAGATGAAAAGGCTCGGGCTGATAGTGCTAAAAATGCTGAGGTTGAGGCCAACGCTAGGTTAAAGGAAGCAATAGCAGAAGTGAGGGCTGAAAAGCAACGTGCAGACGAAAGTACGGATGCAGCCATTCGAGCAAATGATTCTCTCCAAATACAAAAGGATGTAGCAGAAGAGAAAACAAAACTTGCTAAGACAAACGCCGCCAGAGCCGATTCCCTCCGCGAACTCTCACTCGCCAAAACCCTGGCGATCAAGTCCTTAGGCGTAGAACAAGATTCCACTCAAGGCATACTGGCCATGCAAGCCTACGCCTTGAATAAGGCTAAAAATGGGGACCCATTGGACCCAGATATCTACCGCGCTTTGCACGATGCATGGCAAACGTTTGAAGGACATCAGCGCAACCAATACCGCGCACACGATAGCAATGCCCAGGTAAGGGCATTGCGCTACACCTCAAATGGGCGCCTATTTTCTACGGGAAGTGATGGGCGGCTTTTTGAGTGGCAAATTGGTGATGCTTTCACTCCACCAAGAGCCAGTCCTCCCCTGACAGAAGTCCCTCAGGTCAACCTGGCCTTGGCAGCCAGTAGCCAGGGAGATTGGCTTGCTGGCACTAACTGGCGGGTAGGGACCTCCAGCACAAAATCGCTACAGGAATTTCCTGTCGCACAATCTCCCCTGGCTGCGATAGAGATCGGCGCATTTCCTCAAGGCGATGCGCAACAACTAACCTTTTTGCCTGGCCAAAACGCTTTCTTCTTCACGAGCCGGGCAGACGACACTTTGCGGTATTATCACCTGGACCAAAAGCGCGTAAAGCCCGTCTCAACGACAGGAGCTATCTCTAGGGCATTGGCTATCAGTCCAGATGGCCGCTGGCTAGCCCTCATCACCGACCGGGCAGATATCCTGCTCTATTCGCTCAATCCCCCTTCCCTCCCTGACCAATTGCCAGCACCAGAAATCATATTCCATGGCTCCCCCGCTATTGCAGGCAAGCAATATGCGATTGCTTTCAGTAAGTTGATGGCAAACGGGCAGTATCAGTTGGCTTGTGGGTTGGGCAAAAAGGAGAAAACAGAAATACATTTATTTACCATCAACTCGGTAGGCAGGCGTATCCAGCACGATCATTTTTTGGGGCACAATGCGCCCATTAACGAAATAGTGTTTCACCCCCAAAGTGCCCTTATGGCATCTGCTAGTCAGGATGGGACGACACGGATTTGGCAGACGGCCAGGCCGTTGGATTTACCTATTATCCTTGAATATGTCTCTGCCGCCAGCAACCGAAAGGTATGGGCCACGACCCTCAGTTTCAGCCGGGGAGGCAGGGAGCTCATTACAGGGTATAATGATGGGATGGTCAAGGTATGGCCTGTCTATGCATCAGATATCGCCAAGGAATTATGCCCTTTGCTTCAAGGGAAACAGCTTTCACAAGAGGAATGGATTCGTTATGCCAATACAACGGAAAAACTGTCTGAATATCAGTGTAATTAAGGCTTGAAACATGTTCATTCCCAACTACCTATTTTATCATGTACGCATCCCCATATTCGGTTAGGCTTCTTCTCTTCCTCTGGGTGCTCCTGCTTTTGAGCACTCCGCTCTCTGCTCAGGACGCTATGAACGGTTGCAACAACGCCTACCCCAGGGCCTTACAAAGCTTCAATGATGGCAACATAGAAGACGCCATACAGTTACTGAATCCCTGCCTTACAGACGTCCGAAAGGGAGAAGGCCTGACAGGCAACCTGCGTATAGAAGGCCTAAGGTTGTTAACAATCTGTCATCTTTATGTACAGAATGATGCCGAAGCGACCCAAAGAATGAAAATGCTGCTAAAGGTAGCCCCATCCTATGAAATCAGGAGTACTGACCCGATTGAATTTCGCTATCTCTATTATACTTTTCGCACCGATCCCTTCTTATTTATCAATGCTAAACTAAACGCTAACCTCACCTTCCCGATTGTCACCAATAGTTATACAATAGATCACAATCGTGCGGGAGATCGACAAGATGCTTACAGAGAACGAGTGGACGGAGGCGTACTCCTAGGTATAGATGTTCCCTTAAATAGGCAGGTCATGCCCGCCTTTGGCCAGCGGTTGAAACACCGCGACACCGTAGGAATTGGATTCTTCTCCCTGCAACTGGAGTTGGCTTATCAGCGGCATAGCTACCTGTATGAGCATGAAATGCATACCGACCCTTCACTCAACCTCAATTATACAACCGTTCTGTTTCGTGAGTCTCAGCAGTGGCTGGAAGTACCTATTGCCCTGAAATATACGCCCCCTTCCAAACGGTCTATCCGACCTGGCTACCGAGAAGTGGAAGGGTTCTGGTTGTTTAATCGGGTGGTTCCCTATGTCTTTGTGGGAGGAGCGGCTCACGTCTTGCTACAAAGCAAATTCTCTAGCCTCAACCGAATCGCTGACAACCGGCAATTGAACAATCCCCCCGTTGTGGAACTGACTGTCATTGATCGCAATGACCAAGAGCAGACAACCACCCGCTTACCGCGCAAGCGCTACAATTTTTCAGTCATGGGAGGGGTCGGTGCCAAATGGTGGGCGGGCCGGGATTATATCACGGCAGAATTGCGCTTCAACCAAAAGCTGGTGAATTTTATCGATGTTCAAAACCGTTACCAAAATCAAACCTTGTCGCATCTGTTTGGCTATGTCGATAGTGATGCGCTCTTGCAGCATTTTTCTTTTTGGCTAGGGTATCAACATCCCATTTTTCGACCTAGACAGAAAAAAGAAAAAAAATGAAATACGCATGAATTGTATCAGCAATACAGGAATAGAGATAAGGGATAAACGGGTTGAGAAAATAGCTCCCCTTAAAAGCTATGCTTCTTTCATCAAGCTGGCAGCCTTGCAGGTGATCGCTTTGCTTTTGTGGGGTTGTTCGCCTTCTGACACCCCTTCCCCCGATCAGGCAGATCGCTTTATCAAAATATTCGGCGGAGCAAACAATGAATTGGCAGCAGGGCTCTCACTAGACGATGATGGTGGATACAGGATTCTTGGAACTACCTATTCTACCGAAGACCCTATGGAAGCGAACAGGCATTCGGATATCTATATCGTGAAGACAAATGTGTATGGCGATGCGCAATGGTCTCGCAGGTTTGACTTTCAGCAAGGCCATGACTTCGCTCATGACCTGACAACCTTTGGTAGCCACAACATCCTTTTGGCTTCTGCCACAGATACCGCAACTGACCACAAACACCTATGGGTCCTGGACCTAGACTTTGCGGGGGCTAGTCAAACGCTGGTGGATTTCACCTTCTCCGTTGAAGGTCATGACTTCGAAGGGGCCTCAATTCTTCCCTTAGATGATGGGGTCCTCATTTTGGGTACGACAACGTGGGTCGATACCGAAAAGGCTACGCCTTCGGGAGGCTTTGTCGGTGACAGTACAGACATCTTTTTGGCACAATTCTCTCTTCAAGGGGATACCCTTTGGAGCCGAAGATTGGGGTTTGAAGGCACGGACCGTGGGGTAAAAGTCCTGGCCCAGGCTGAAGGGGGGTATGTATTCCTTGCCCAGACAGATTTTGGGGAGGATCCCGACGCCGCAGGCTTGGGGACTTACCTTGCCATTACCAATTCTTTTGGCGTACCTACGATCACCCGACGGATAGAGCAGGTGATCCCAGGGGATCTGCAAGCCACGGCTGACGGAGGGTATGTCATGATTGGGACTTCTTACCAATCGGGAGATTCCTTGCTCTATTTAGCTAAGCTAAATCCCTGGCTGGAACTGGTATGGACGCAAACTTACGAAGGTCTTGGGACCGCCAGTGGGCGGTCTTTGGCCGTGGTTCAGGCGGAAGGTTCTGGAGAACGCTATTTACTTGGAGGCCATACCCGTACTGCTCAAGCAGAGGATTCAGACCTTTACCTCACCTTAGTAGATGAATCAGGGGTCGAGCTCTGGACAGATGATGGCAAAGGCCTAAGGACGTATGGAGGCCCACAAGATGAAATCTGTCGCGCTGTAAAAATGACGGATGATGGTGGCTTTGCAGTGCTCAGCAGTCAGGAATTCGGAGAAACCTTTATCATGAATTTGTTGAAGGTAAATGCGGAGGGGCGGTTGGATCCTTGAGACCGCTCGCCCTTCGGGCTCGCTGCGAGAGGCGAGATCGTTCGCGCCTTCGGCACTCACTGCGAGACCGCTCGGCTCGAAGACTCGCCGAGCTTCGAGACAAGAGACTTCCTTCACGCTCATACTGACAGTGGTTGGGCTTTGTGGGAAGCCCCCTTGTGCGGTGGCAATGTGGGCAGGAGAAGGGGGCGGCTGGTGCAATAGGGGATGTTCCTTCCCTCCAAGATAGCACGGCCAGGAGCCTCCCGTATGAGCTATACTTTTTAGATTTTTTTGCAATTTAGATCACGATGAAATACCTCTCCATACTTTTATCTCTACTTTTTCTCTCCCACCACCTTTCGGCCCAAACACGGACTGTCACCAGCACAGCAGACGCTGGCGCAGGCAGCCTGCGAGAAACCATTAGCCTCGCCAACTCAGGCGATAGCATTGTGATTGATGCGTCCTTGGCAGGGGATACAATCTTTTTAGCAAGCGAAATTTTACTCGATAAAAACCTGACTATCAGTGGCCTTGGCACTACATGTCCTGGAAGCATTACCCTTGACGCCCAAAGCAATGGACGTATTTTTCGTGTCGACACATTTGCAACAGTGGTAATCGACCATCTGACCTTTTCCCAAGGCATTGCTGGTGATGGGGGGGCGATATACAATGAAGGAAACTTAACGATTACCTGTGCCTATTTCACCTTAAACAAAGCCATCTATGGAGGCGCTATTTATTCCATTGCTTCGCCTGGAAATCCTTGTTCCCTGACCCTTACTGACTGTGATTTTCATATCAATGGTTTTTTGGGAATATGTGAAGAAGGAGGGGCAATCTTTAACAATGGTCTCCAAGAAAACTGTACGGTCTTGGCTACCGATTGTCGGTTTCGTAACTGTGTCGCCCAGCAAATCAATGCCTCTACCAGTGGAGGCGCGATCTTAAACAAGGGGGCTTCTGCGGGTGCTACCTTTAGGAGTTGCATATTTGACGCAAATGGTGTCCTGGCTTTCAGCTTGCCTTTTTCTTCTCCTGAAAAAGGAATTGGAGGTGCCATTGCGAATATGGGGGGCACCCTTCACTTACTAGATTGCTCTACTATCACCCACAATCAAGCCCAAGGCGGCCTTACCTATGGCGGAGCGATCTACAACGATACCGCAAGTACCTGCTCCTTGACCCGTTGTAAGCTATCCAACAATGATACAGGAGACCTTGGTGGGGCTATTGCCAATTTTGGTACCCTGACCATATTTGAATCTGAGTTCATCAACAATGTGGCCATTGGCACAGATGGCGTTGGCGGGGGGGTTTACGAGAGTGGTTTGGGGTCGATTTCGATTCGAAACTCCACCTTCGAGCGCAATAATGCGCTCTCAGATGGCGGCAGCCTTTACCTCAATTATGCTTCTACCCAATCAGCTGCCCCAGAGATTCTCAACAATACATTTTCGGCGAATGCAACGGGGAAAAGAGGGGGGGCATTATTCGTTACAGGCCAAAATCAATTGGCTCTTATCCATTGCACATTTGTCCAAAATACAGCTACTGACTCAGGAGGCGCTATTTATATCACACCATTGCCAGTAGTTTCTCTCCAAAACAACCTCATCGCAGACAATGTGTCGAACGGAGGCCCTGACCTGATGGGCCTAAACAACGCTACCATCACCTCCCTTGGCGGCAACCTGATCGGCAATGGTTCGGACAGCAATATCCCTTTGTTGCCCAGTGATTTGTCAGGCACATTCATCAATCCAATCGATCCGCAAGTAGCGGCTTTAGGCTACTATGGCGGGCCTACCGCCACCCATTTTCTAGAATCAACTAGCCCCGCAATAGATGCGGCAGTGGGAATGCCCATCTCCACTGACCAGCGAGGGACACGTCGGACAGCCATCTCCGATATCGGTGCGTTTGAACTGCATCGGGTAATGCTCAGGCCTGCTGATTCGCTCCACTTATGCATCGGTTCGCCCTTTGCCAAAATGGACAGTATCGTCATTGTAGACTCTACGGGAGGCGCTATTCATCCAGGTCCTTCCCAGGCCTTGTTATTGGACCTGCCAGTGGGATTTCGACTGCTCCAGGGACAAGGCGAAGTCACGCTCCATGGCAATGGCCTCAGCAATCCCTCTATCTTTGTGAGTGATTCGGTCGTGATTGTCTTCTTTGATCGTTCTACAGAAATCGGATTTCAGAAGATCGTGATCAGCGACCTGCTTGTCCGTGCCACTCAGGCAGGCACTGGCAACCTGGTACGGCGCGTCAGCAACGCCGCGATCATTGGAGACTCTCCAATGGATAGCTTGAGCCACGCTTTTTTAAGTGCTTCGGCGCTGGCTCCTTTACGCCCCCCAGACGCCGTATTTACGGTGTGTGCCGATACAGGCGAAGTGCCTGTAGCCATTCCCCTCACTTCTCCCCTACTGAATGGCAATGCCATGGTCTGGTATGCTTCCCCAAACGATATAGGGCTTAGCAGCTTAGATACCACAATAGTCTTTAGCAATTATCAATTTACTGACACCTGTTATTTTGCCCTACACAACCCTTGCAACCTCTTTTTTTATGTGACTCAAATAGATAACAACGGCTGTGAGAGTCGGCCAGCGACCATAGAAATAGATGCTAATCCAGTTCCCGATGCGCCAAATCCCCTTTTTTCCGCCGATTTATCCTATTGTGAAGGGACTGCGTCTCCCAGCCTTCAACTGGTCCCCAATACCGGTGCCACTTACTTTTGGTACGATGCTGGCGGCACTTTGCTAGATAGTACTGTCCTTAGCTCGTATGACCTTGAATTAGATTCACTCCAGTTTGATCAAGACTCGAGCTTTGTATTTACGGTAAGGCAAAAAGTCAATGGATGCCTGAGCCGCGATGCACAGCCCTTTACCCTCCTGGGGCGTGCCAAGCTTCCCATCTCCTTTGAAGCGAAGCACTTGTGTCTAGGAGAATCCACAGACTTTCATGCAGTCGCACCACCGGCGGCGACCTCCTTTACCTGGAATTTCTCCAGTGGACTCAATAGTGGCGTTATCCATACGAGCGGCCCAGACACCTCAATCGTCATCCAAAATACAGGGTTTATTGTAATCGAATTGACAGTAGAAGACTCCTTTGGCTGCAAGAGCAGTTATGAAGATTTTATACTGGTCAAAGACTTAGGGGCAGCATTTACTTGGTCTAGAATCTGTGAGCAGGATATCACCTTGCTGGTGGCTCGGTCTTATCCCTTTTCAGACTCTATCACCTTAGCTACTTCCCAGGGGTTTGAGACATTCAAAGATGAACTCACCTACCTATGGGATTATGGCGACCCCACAGACCCTACCCCAGGTATGAACAGAGGTACAGCTCACCGCTATCCCCAAGCCAATCGCTATCTCCCCAAATTGACAGTGACATCCAGTTATATTAACCTCCATGGAAACTTATCTATAGGCTGCGTAGATAGCGCAATCGAGCAGGTGACCATCCTGCCCGTTATTGACCCCATCGCCGTAGCAGGAGATACCTTCTACTATGATGGCTTCGAAGACCAGAATCGCGTTAATAGAGAATGGCTCACAGGGGGAAAACTCAACAACTGGGAGGTCGCAAAACCTTCAGATTCTCTCCTCAACCGCGCAGCCTCGGGCGAATATGCATGGGTCACCGATGCTGACGAAGACTATCCCAATAAAATGAATGCCTGGGTCGCAAGCCCTTGTTATGACTTGCGTCAGATGAAGCGCCCCATGCTCAGCATGGACCTGGCGGTAGCTACAGAAGCGACGTTTGATGGAGGTTCTATCCAATACACCTCCGACGGAGGGGTGAATTGGCATTTGTTGGGCACGGTCGGTTCTGGACTTAATTGGTACACAGACCAGAATTTACAGAGCAATCCAGGCTTGCAAGACAACGTCCGCCACAATGGCTGGAGTGGAAACCTACCCTGGCACACAGTCCGTCAACGGCTAGACCTTGATTCCCTGCTGGCAGGGACGGACAGCCTCCTGCGGTTCCGCATCAATATGGGCGCTGACTCCAGCGTCACAGGAGAAGGCATCGCCTTCGACAATTTCGCAATTCTGGATCGTACCAGCAAGGTGTTGATCGAGCAGTTTGTCAATCAGGACGTTCCTCCCGAGGTCTACGCCTTGATCGATTCTAACGAAAAAGACATTCAATACCTCCAATATCATATCTCCTATCCTGACGAATCCGACGCTATTTTTGTCGAAAATCAGCGCGGTCCCGACGCCGATGCGCGGGCCTACTACTACGGCATTTCTGGGCCTGCGAATATTGTCTTGGATGGAGACGCCCGCTTGACCCCTGCATACGAAACCCTCCAACAAGAGCTGGACCTCAAGATCCTGCAAGATCCTCAATTTGACATCTCGATTCGGGATAATGGCGTGGCATTCAGTGCCTTACAAGACGTGCAGCGACGAATCGTCCTGCATGTAGCGGTAGCAGAAGACCGGCTACCACAGGGAGGCGGCACGCCGTATCGCTATGTGGTTCGGAAGCTATTTCCAGATGCAGGTGGGACGGTCGTGGAAGATGGGTTAATCAAAGGAGAAGCCAAATTTGTAGATGTCGCCTGGCGCAATGCGGACAGGCCCAGTCCTTCCATCATCCCTAGCAACCGCAGGGATTCCCTTTATTTGATCGCATTTGTGCAGGATGATGTGAGCAAACGCATCTTTGACGTGGCCATAAGAAAGGCCAGTCCGCAGATCTTCGAAAGCCGCCTTGGCCAAGGCCCTGACAGCACCTTGCGCTACGCGCTTTTCCCCAACCCCACCGCCGACTGGCTGGAGGTACACTTCGCGGAGCCGCTTCCAGCGACTGAAACCTGCGCGCTGTACGATCTCCAAGGACGGCGCGTCTTGACGCGCCAGCTAGCGGAAGGGGATACGCGTATCCGCCTGGATATGCGCGCACTGGCACAGGGGGTGTATGTCCTAGAGCTACGGCTCAGTGGGGAGGTGCGGAGGGAGAAGGTGATAAGGGTCGAGTAAGTCCTAGGTTTTAAGTTCTAGGGTAAAAGACGACTTAGAACATAGAACCTAAAACCTAGAACTTTTCATCACGATCATTTGCTTTGCGCCAACAGCGCAGGCTCGCGCTCTTCCATCCACCGATCAATATCTTCCAGCGTCAAAGACTCCCCCCCTGCTTCAATCCAGCTTTTACAATAGTCCATTTCATTCCTCAACACTTCTTCATCACAGCCACTCAGGTCAACACAAGCTTTTCCATTAAAAGGCCATCTAGGTCCCCCCAGACGTACACCGGCGTACATGGTATTGGCCTTTACGATCCCTGTGCCATTGGCGAGGCAGGCATGGTAGAACATGTGGTGGGTGTCTTGCCAGGTTTCGACCTGATACACAGGGCCGCCTTCATTGGCGCGTGCACAGTAGGCGTCATGGACGATGGCCGCAAATAAGAATTCTTCGTTCAATTTGCCACCAAATAGCCCCGAAATAAGGGATGGGATGGAAGCGCCATCCGTGATCGTTCTGGCAGGGGCCGTCCACACTTTGCCATTGGGGTCAGTATAAACAACATCAACAGGCGTGTCAAATTGCCCATCTGGACGTTCAATGAGGTCAATAGAAAGGGTATGTGAAGGGGAAAAGAATCCGTTTTCGCTTGCCGTGTTTTTCATAATAGCAGGGGGTATTTGTAGGTAAAATATATTGACATGCTGTGTGCCTGTCTTATGCTACAAATAAACGATAATCTGGCAAGTGCCCGAACCACATGTTGATGGGGAGAGGGGGGGAGAACGTTCTAGGTTCTAGGTTCTAGGTTCTAGGTTCTAGGTTCTAGGTGAACTGACAATTCAACTTAGGGACCAGTATTATTTCTGGACAGTTTATCTATCATCCTGAATCCGCGAAGGATCTTACTATTTGATTATGAGGGAGTTGTAAGATTTTTCACTTCGTTCAAAATGACAGCTAAGCTGTCTGGGATTCGATATTATGTTGTCCTTAAGTTAATATGTCAATACATCTAGGTTCTAAGAAAAACAACATAGAACCTAAAACTTAGAACATAGAACCTTCTTATCTTATCACCACCGTCTCTCCCTGCACCACCGATGCGCGGAAGAACCCCAGCGCGCCACCTGAGATATTGACTGAGATATTGGCGGGGGGCGCGCCGAAGGGACTGCCAGAGCCCGACTGCTGGACCCAGCTGAAGTAGAAGTCGTAGGCTTCTTGCGTGAGGGTGGCAAATTCCAATCGAGCCGTGTCGCCACGACTAACAGGGAAGGGTACGATGAAGCCGTTGATGTATTGGCCTTGGGCAAAGCGGTCGTCGAAAAGCAGGTAAGGCACGATTCCATCTCGGTAGGCCGTGTCTTGCACATACATCCTGGTCAGGTAGAAGGAGCGAATATCGGGATCATTCCTCGCATAAAACCGCAAATAGTAGCCCGTATCTGGTACCAAGACAGTCGTGGGGAAGTAGACATAATTCACTGAATCTAGCACGTCAGCGCTAGGCAGGAAAGAAGAAGCGGTATAGGTCTGGTCGTCATAAATCACTTCCAAATCATAGGTGCGCCCTACTACGCCTTCAAGTCCTTCTGTCTCGTACCTGCCTGGCAGGACTTCCTTCAACTGCACGGCATTGCCTGTGTCGTCAGCAATGCGCACAAGCGCCCCACTCACTGCCGCTGGCGCTGCGGTGTCATAGAGGGGCTGAGTTTGGCTCAGCAGGACGTAATGCGGTCCTGGACCGTCGGTCACGAGCCCTTCGATGACCAGTTGCTGGTCGGCGTCGCGGAGGGGGAGTTCTATGGGTTCTTCGCAAGAAGAGAAGAAAATGAGAGAATGAATGAATGAGAGAATGATAGAATAAGAAATGATGAATGAAGGAATTTTGAATGTTAAATGAGGGAATATTTTGGGTGTCATGTTAGTTGAAATAATTATTGTAAAAATAAGTGCGGCTGGGGTGAAGCGAGCGAGCGCGGACGGACAGAAGGGCTGGGATTGGTTGGCTCGCTTCGATTCTTGTCCTGAGTCCCGCCGAAGGATTTTGGTTACTTTTTTCTAAAAAAAGTAACACCACAAAGGATATAAGCAATTCTAATAAAACTCAAAACTCAAAGTTATACGTCACCGAAGGCACCCAACGAAACAAATACACCTTAACTGCCTGTGTCAAAGAAGGATTATCGGGATCTGGGCGAAAGTCGAATGCAAAAGCGTTTTTGCGGCCGTAGGCGTTGTAGACGCTGAGGTTCCAGCTACTTTGCCAGCGGCGGCCTTCCCGTTGCTTACCGTCCAGACTGACTGAAAGGTCCAGTCGGTGGTAATCGGGCATACGGTAGCCGTTGCGCTCAGTGAAGTACTCGACGTATTCACCTTCAAACAAATACTTCCCAACGGGCAAGGTGATGGGCGCGCCGCTATAGTAAGTGAAGGTCGTCGCAACGGTCCATCGCTTGCCCAGTCGCTGACTGATCAGGGCGGAGATGTCGTGCCGACGGTCGCTATTGGCGGGATAAATAGCCCCCGCATTGATGGCGTCGATCTGGCGCATAGCGCGCGAGAGGGTATAGCCAATCTGACCCGAAGTCGCGCCACGCGTCTTTTTCACCAAAAACTCCACCCCATAGGCCGCCCCCTCTCCAAAGAGGAAATCCTCTTCAATCCGATCATTAAGGACAAGCACCGCCCCGTCTCGGAAGTCAAATTGATTCTCCATTTGCTTATAATACACCTCCACAGACGCCTCCACCACATTGTCCGCAAAATTCCGAAAATAGCCCACCGCTACCTGATCGGCGATCTCTGGCGGCAATTGCTCACTGCTGGGCACCCAGATGTCCCAGGGAAAGGAAGCCGCCGAATTGGAGGCGAGGTGTAGGTATTGGCGGGTCCGTTGGTAGGAAGCCTTGACAGCATTTTTTTCATCGATCAAAAACCGCGCAGAAACCCGTGGTTCCAAGCCCCAATAAGGGCTAAAGACCTCTCCCGTCTGGTAGACCGTCGAATCGATGGTCGTCACGCCATCGGCATCCAGGATGTAGCGCGTATAGGGGCCTACATTGGCGAAAGCGGAAACCCGCAGGCCATAACTCAGCGAAAGCTGATCGGTGATCGCATGCTCATTGCTGATATAGCCGCCTAGCTCCAAAGAATATTGATTGGGCAAGGCAACGGCGGTATAGTAGCTCTGGCTATCGGCTGGGACAAATCGCCCTGGCACAAAATCGTGGAGCGTCACGATGGCCCCATAGCGCAGGCGCACCTTAGGACTCACAAAGTGGGTAAAGTCCATTTTGAGGCTCAGGTCGCGGATCTGCGAGTCGTAGCGAAATTGGTCGCCCCCTCCCCTATCCCAGTCAAATCCATAATCGAAATTGCTGTAGATGGCCGTCAGGTTAAAAAAGAGCTTATCGCTGAACAAGTGGTTCCAACGCAAGGTCGCCGTCTGGTTGCCCCAGTCATTGGCAAATCGGTTTTGCAGGCGGAATTTGTCCTGCCCAAAATAGCCCGACAGGAAGAGGCGGTCATTCTCGCCGAGGCGGTAATTGAGCTTGGCGTTAAAGTCGTAGAAATAGAGTTGGTTATTGCTGATCGCGGGATCACTAGAGAGGCCGAGGAAGGCGTCGGCGTACGTGCGGCGACCGTTGATGGAAAAGGAGCCTTTTTCCTTTTTGAGCGGCCCTTCGACGCTCAAGCGGCTGGAAATCAGACCGATTCCGCCTTTGAGGTGGAATTGCTGGTTGTTGCCTTCCTTCATGCGCAGGTCGAGGGTGGAGGAGAGGCGGCCGCCATAACGGGCAGGAATTCCGCCTTTGTAGAGCTTCACTTCGTCCTTGAGCGCATCGGGGTTAAACACCGAGAAGAAGCCCAACAGATGCGAAGCATTGTAGACCGTAGCTTCGTCCAGCAGGATCAGGTTCTGATCCGATCCGCCGCCCCGCACATAATAGCCCGTGATACCTTCGCCCACCGCCTGCACGCCCGGCAACATCTGGATGGACCGCAGCACATCAAATTCCCCCAGCAGCGCTGGCTGCCTTCGAATCGCCTGCACGCTGATACGCCCTGTACTCATCTCCGTGCTCGACACGTTTTGATCCTCCCTTTCCCCGCTGATCTCCACCACATCCAGCTCATAAACTGCCAATTCTGCGTCATATCGCTGGTCTGCTGACAGTGTTAGCGCCACTTCTCGGGTTTCGTAGCCCGAGTAGCTATACACGACCGTATGTTTCCCTTCGGGCAGTTCCAGAGCGTAATAGCCGTACTCGTTGGTGTAGGTGCCGCGTCGTGCTTCAGGGGCTGCGACCGTAGCGGAGATGAGCTCCTCACCGGAGCTTGCTTCGCGGACGTAGCCGCTGAGGGTGTAGGTGCGCTGGGCTGACAGCTCTGCTGTGAGGAGGATGAGGATGAGGAGAAGGAGGAGGAAGACGGTGCGCATTGTTTGCGTTTTGTTTTAGCTAGAAACGCAGGGGAGGAGGGATTGTTGGGGGGGAATTTCTTTTCCCAAGCAACTAATGAACCTACTATCAAGTTTCCCCATAACAAGAGTAAGTGATTTTTCATTTTCCATTTAGTTAAAGTTATGACTTATACAGGAATCTTAAACTTTATTCATTACATGGGAAAATGTGGATCGATTCAAAATGAGCATCAATAGTATCTGCAATTGGTATTACAGGGGGAACTAAGGGATAACCTTGGAATGAAGTTAATCCAATATGGGTTGGATTCTGAATGGGTAAATCCATGGTTTTGACTGAAATATAAGATTCATTATTTACCTTTCTTGAAAATGAGTAAGTGTTTCCACTTACTTTAAGTCTCAAACATACAGAATCTATTCTATGAACAGAGTTCTCTTTTGTAGTGTCAGCTAAATCGATACGATTACTCTCTTTGTCGTGTAATAGAGGTTTACTAACTCTATATTCCTTCCTAAAAACACCACTTAATCTGCTTAATCCATCAACGCCAACTAAAGAATAACGCACACTAGGTACTTCAACACCAGGATTACTAAAAAAAAGGAATAAGCCCGCTTGTTGATACCTTTCAAGTGGTGTAAAATTTACAAGCTTCACAATCACCTCGCAGCAATTACCACACTCTATTTTTCTAGCAAGAATATTTCTAACCACAGGTTCATAATTGGTATCGTCTAACCAAGAATCTCCTTCAAAAGTTTCTAAAGTCAGGTATCCACTGCTATCATTTCTACCCCACAGGTCCAGTCGTTTTTCTCCCATTAAAAACCAATCAATATTAATAAGATAATCAAGGTCAGATGAGTCAAATCTTTGATAATATTCTTCACTTTGGGAGTCTAATTTAAAAATAGCCCAACAAACAGTTGTAAAAATAATTAAGCCTATAGATGCAATTGAAATTATAAAATATTGTGCTTTTGTAGTTTGGGTAGTCTTTTCCGCTTTCTGGTTCTTGGATTCCTTATATTTTATCCAAAAGGAAAAATCATTTTTCCTCTCACTTGGCTTTATAGGCTTCGCACCAAGTACATATCGAGCGAGAATATCTAGCGTTGAAAGCAACGGAAGTTTTTGATTTCCTTCTTTGGCCAATATATTTTTATAATAGGTCTGAATCGATTTGCCACTGATTCTTAGACCAGTATTCTCTTCAATTTTATCACTAATCATCTCTCTTTCAGAATAAGAAATCGAACTACCAGTGGTTTCTTCACCAAAAGTACTAAAATATATCTCTCTCATTAGGGAGTCGAAATATTGCCAATCATTTAGAGCCATAAGTACCGAAATTAATAGTTTCAAATGAATTTCCAAGCCTTTTCCAATCGATGCCTGTTTTACAAAAAAGGTTATTCCGTAGTTGAAACCTCTATTTGAGGACAAGCCCCACCTTGTGTATCCAATTGTAACTATTGGTAGTTTATAAGAGCCTAATAAAAGCCTGAGAAAGGAATTCAAGAGAATTCATAAAAATACATTTTTGACTAAAAAATGATGTTTTAAAAACGATATAATCAAGCAATCCTGAAATAGTGTCAGTCTATTCATCAATATTATCGACTAATTAGTCGAATGGTAAACCTATGCATTAATTAATACAGATTTATAAAATGATAATATATTAATTATTATGAAAAACTCTTTTCATTTCCTACAAATCGTCCTTATTTCCCTTTTCACAACATCTTTTACAGGTGAGCTTTTAAGTCAAAACTATTCCTTATATGGGATTATTGATAACCAAATCGTTTGTATAGATTTAAATACAGGATCAATATCACATGCTTTTCCCTTAGGTACCCAATACACAGAAATAGAAGCTTTTACATACAATTCTAGCCAAGACTGTTTTTATATAGTAGTAGATGGATTGTCAGATCCTAAACTAGTAACTATTAATAGAAAAAATGGACATTCTACCCTAATCGGTCCTATCAACCAAGGGGTTCCCATGATTGATTTCAGATTAATGGAAGCACTAGCCTACAACTCCAGCAATAATTGTCTATATGGTGTCGCTTTTGAAGCAGGTCCTCCAGGAACTATTTTTAGCCGAAGGATAATCAAAATAGATCCTAGTACTGGAATTGGAAGTCCAATTAATCTGATTAATGGTACCTGCCAAAATGATGCTGATGAGCTTCTAATTTCTAATGGCAGCGCTTATGTAATAGATGAATGCTCAGGTTTCCAAAACTTATATAATATTAACCTGACCACTGGCGGTTGTAGTTTAATTGGAAATATGAATAATGTAACTAACATTTCTGCAATTCATCCCACTACAGGGTTGATTTATTCACTGGGCCATTCTTTACGAGACTTATATCAAGTATCCCCCCTAAATGGAAATACAACCCTAATTGGGCAAACCCATTCGCTAGGCGAATTTGGAGGTTCTGGTCTGCAATGTATCACATTTGGCCTAGAAGAAAGTTTTATTCGTGTCAAAGGAGGTTTGAATATTGATCAGGGCGTTAAAGTAATTCGAAAATCGGACGGAAACTACGCAATATTGGCAAATAGTTACCAAAACTCATCAAATGAGAATATCCTTCTCACTACATTAAATGCAGACTTTACAACAAAGGATAGTATCTTAATAGGTGGCCCCTTACGAGATGAAGGAAGTTCTATAGTAGATACTGGGAATGGTATTTTTGTATCTGGTTCGTCTGAGAACCAAAATATAAGCCCCGTCATTCGGCCTACAGGTTATAAATTCAACCCATCGCTATCTTCTTTAATTTGGGGAAAATCTTATTACGAATTCACGAATAATCATAATGGAGGCCAAATGTTGGATGTAGCGATTTACAAGGATACACTATTTATTATTGGTTATTCTAGGAACACAATTTCAGGATCCAAATCCGGCGACTTTATTCTTTATATCCAACTCTCATCAAATGGAATTCTTCTCGATTCAATTGGGCGGGCATTTAACACTAACAATAATAACCTTCAAAATGATGCAAGTGAGAGTTATAATAGTATTGCACTTGATACAACCAGGAGGTTAATTTATGCAGTTGGTAATTCCGTTGCTCAACCATTTAATAACAACCCTACATTTCCTTTTCTATCAAAGTTTGACTTTGATGGAAATGACGTTTTACATTCATATTATAATGGTACCAGAGGAATATTCAATAGTGTAATCATTGATAAATCAGACAGCTTGATGGTGTTGGGATGGAAGTATCCTAATACAGGAGTTGTATCAAATGGAGTAGCTCAAGGAAATTTTCTAGCAAGACTTGACAATTCTGGAAATTTCATTTGGGGACAAGAATATAAGATTGCGCTTGGAGGGAATCTAGTCCTTAATTCTATTACCTATTCAAAAGAAGCAAATTACTTAGTCGGCTTTCTCGAGAATGCCCCTATTGTGCAAGGAGGGAAAGATGCTGTTTTATTGAAAGTTGATCATAGGGGGAATGTAATATGGGGGAAATTATATGGAACTTCTTCAGATGATGTATTCAATGATCTCATACTTACACCTGATGGTTTTTTCATGGTTGGATATACTGAATCTTTAGGCACACAAGATATTCTTCAGGTAAAGACAGACTGCCAAGGAAATGTTATTGAAAACATCGGATGTTTCCACGTTCTATCGTTTTCACCTACCTCAACCCCAATCTCCTTAATCAAAGCGACCCCTTTAATGGACACAGTTTCATGCAGAAGTTCTAGTTTTTCTCCCCAAATAACACCTTTATTGAGCTTTAATTCTACTATTTGTATTCCGCTAGATAATGCCTCAATCACCTTGAATGCCACAGTACTAAAGGATAAAGTCTATTTAGATTGGGGTAACCTAAACTTCCCCTCCAGCTCTAAATTTGAGATTTACCGAAGATTAAGCAACAATGATTTTTTGTATCTTGGTTCAACAGAAAGTTTTTCATTTTATGATTATTCGCCTTCAATTGTACAATCTTCGTATCGAGTTGTTGGGATTCTTCCTAATAATCAAAAAGTATATAGTAATACGGTCATTATAAGAGACCAAGCAATAGAATCTAGATTTCATATTGTTAGTAATGAAAGGGGAAAACATGTACTAATGGTATCATTAAAAGAAAGTATGATGAACCCCATAAGTTGTCAAATATATAGTATGGAAGGGAAAATAGTTTTCACTAAAAAACTTGCCCCCAATCTTTCTAAATATCTTGAAATAACTTCATTAGGAAGTTTTTCCAGAGGTATTTACGTTGCTTCTGTCCAATTTGCAAGTGGCCAGTTCTTATATCAAAAAATATTTATCCATAAATAGAAATTTTCTCATAATAACTCTAAAAGTATTTTTATGGAACTTTATGAATTGGTATGATAAACGCATTAAAATTTGGTTGTGCTATATTTTCAATGCTGTGTATTGTTTCAAAATTTCCCTAAATCAGTTTGGGGCCGCTAAATAGCTACTTTTCAGATTCCTACTGAAAGAAAAATAAAAATCATTCTTAAATATTCACAAATGCGAATCAAATACATACCCCACTTCTCCAAGTTCCATGCTAAAGATATCACTTCCCCGGCAGTCCCATCACATACTCATAGCTCTCATTCAAGTACCCCGCCAAGCGGTCCAGGTCCTCCAACATGCTGTCAGGCACCAGCACATAACCGCGCATCACAGCGCCGTGGGATTTGAAGATGGTGGAGTTCCATTCTTCGATGTATTTTTGTTGGACTTCTTTGGAGAAGCGAAAGCCGAGTTCACCGGCTTTGTTGAGGAAGGAGAACATGTGACCGTTGGCGGAGGTGTAAGGGCCGGTTTTGCCCTTGCGTTCGAATCGGGGGCATTTGGCGACAAGTTCGTCGTAGATGGCTAGTTTTTGTTCCCACATAGGAAAATTATTAATTATTGATTGAGTGATGAGTCTCCTCCTGATAGTCAAATTTGACTTTTCCCTCATTGCGACGGACTAAAGTCGCGTCGCAATAGTTCTTTGCCTGTCATTTTACACTATTGCGACTGGGTTTCAACCCGTCGCAATTGGGCAAATTCCTTGAAAGGAATTTTAGGAGGAGCCACAGTAATTACTGTTTGAAAGATAATCTATTGACAAACGAAGGTCAATTGGAAGGAGCAAATTAATCAATCAATTAATAATCTTAATCCAACTTCGTCTTCAACACACGCCGTTCCTTCTTCGCCTTGGCATCTTTGCCTGCCCCTATAGCCAAGCCGATGGCGATGCCTATTGCAATCCCCGCGCCTATGTTTATGGCCGACCCAATTCCAGCGCCCAATGCGACGCCAAGGGCTATGCCCATAGCTGTATAATACCCTTCTGAGACCAGCCGCAATTGTTCCTTCAAAAACTTGATGAGCACAGCCAATTGTTGGTTGAAATACTTTGCCCTGTTTTCCACATCTGCCGTTAGCGCTAGCGAATCGAGCTTGTCTTCTATCAATCGCACTTGCTTTCCGAGAAGATTCCTGCTGTTTAGATCAGATAAAATGGCTATGTATTTTTTATACACCCTGATTTCAGCGGGTTCATTGGTTTCTGATAGCAATTTTTCGAAAAAATCAGATGCTTCGGATAGCTTCATAATGGATTGGTTTATAGCAAGTTAGGGATAATTTATCTTTTGACCCAGCAATTTGTTGTAAGAAGATATGCGGGGATAAAAATAGGAGTGATGATCAGTAGATGTGGGCTGAATACCCAACAGATTGATGAAAATCTGTTGGGTATTTAAACTACGCGAGTTCCCCATGTAAAATTTTTTTCCTAAAAAATTTTACTACGCAAAAAGACTGCGCACTCACCTTTTTCCTTTGTATCATCTTCTTTACCAGAAGCGTGCGGAAGAATGGAAGGCCCGGCCTTGGTGTGTGTTTCTGAATAGCCCATACAGTGTCCCTCTCGCTGAGATCGGATATCCTGCCTACCGGAAATTTGTTCTGTATCAACTAGACGTTGAAGGTTCGAATCCTTCTCACAATTCTGATTGTGATAGTTCAATGGGTAGAACACTAGTCCTTTGCATGGGTTCAAACCCCATCATCTGATCCGATCATTTGAAACATGATCAACCAACTGGTGAAGACACGCGCTTTGAAGGTCGGTCCGACCTGCTACGGCGGGAAGGACAGTTTCGAAAAAGTCTCGCAAAGACCCGGATACCGTAGGCTGCCTAGCAGTCCTTTTTGGTGGGACCGCCAAGTCAAGCCCCTTGGCCTCCTGCCCAAAACGCCTCCTACAATCCCTACTCAACGGTCTTTCCGCTTTTGAGAAATGACCTTCAAAGGCTGTCTTCTGATTTTTTTTGCATACGAATAGGTTACTAGGCCGCACTGTTAGATTTCTCCTTCTCCCTACGCAAAGCCTTCGGTCGTCGTCGAAATGACACCTATGGTGTTTAGATATTAAAAAGATATTAAGCCCCAAATCAATAATTAATCATCAGTCAATCAATAATCCTTTAAAAGAAAGCCCATGAAAAGAGTACGAATCGGACAAGGAAGAATGGGAATCGTCTCACGAAACGGCGATTTCAGAAAGGCCCTGGCACCAAGTGTTTACTGGACCTTTCCATTTGAAGAAGTAGCTATCTATGACCGGTCCAAGCCGTTTTACAGCCAGTTCAACCTGCGCTTGCTGCTGCAAGATCCGCTGTTGGCGAGTCATCTGGACATCCTAGAGGTGGCCGATACGCAAATCGCCCTTCAATATGAAAATGGCATCTTCCGCTGCGTGCTGGAAGCGGGAACCTATGCCTTCTGGAAAGGCATCACCGATTTCTCTTTTATCATGGTGGACCTCACCAAGTCAGCTGTGACAGAAGCCATCGATAAGAATGTGCTGGTAAAGCCTGAAGTGGCGAAATACCTGCGGGTATTTGTGGTGGAGTCTTATGAGGCAGCGCTGATGTTTGTAGATGGGAAATTCAGGGAAGAGTTGACGCCTGGCATCTACTACTTCTGGAAAACGCCAGAGGCGATTTCAGTCATGAAGGCCGATACACGGACCCTGCAACTGGAGATTCCTGGCCAGGAAATCCTGACCAAGGATAAGGCGGCTTTGCGCATTTCCTTTACGCTCCTATATAAGATCGTCGCAGTTCAAAAGGCTTTGGTAGAAAACAAAGCTTACGAGAAGCAATTGTATACGGCGACGCAGTTGGCGCTGCGGGCCTATGTGGGCACCATGACGCTGGACGAATTGCTGGACAAGAAAGACGAAGTGGCAGCCTTCGTGATGAAAGCGCTGACAACCAAGGCAGAGAAACTGGGCTTGGCGGTCATGGATGCGGGCATCAAGGACCTGATCTTGCCAGGTGATGTGAAGGAGATCATGAGTAAGGTACTCATCGCCCAAAAGAATGCGCAAGCCAATATCATCACGCGGCGAGAAGAGACGGCCTCTACCCGAAGCTTGCTGAACACAGCCAAGCTGATGGAAGAGAACAGCATGCTCTTTAAGCTGAAGGAGATGGAGTACGTGGAGAAAATCGCGGAGAAGATCAACAGCATCTCGCTGTCTGGTGGCAATCAGATCGTAGATCAGATGCGGGAGATTTTTTCGTGAGTAATAGCTTGTAATATTCACCACAGATTGCTCAGATTTTCACAGATTTTTTCCTTCATCTGTGTAAATCCGTGTAATCTGTGGTAATTTCTCAGGGGATAAGGGTTTGGGAGGCTAGTGCCTTCGGTGTTTAATATAGTGTGTAAAAAGTTTTCATAGCTTTTTCAAAAGGTCATTTCGAGCGCCAAATGGACTGTCGCCCACGCCAAAATAAAATGACACTGGAAGGCTTTGCCTTGACACATTGAACCCACCCTTTCGTTTCGACGCCCTCCCTTGGAAATGGAGGGCTAACGAGCCTCAAAATGACGAAGCCATTTTCTAATGTCCCCTCTTGAGGGGACGCCAAAGCCGAAGGCTTTGGCAGGGGTTCAAACGAGCAAAAGAACAATAGTATAAATGACTGGCATTCAATTGAATACAAAAACTTGTCACTGGGACGAGTCTTCGAGGAGAAATCTAACAGTGTGGTCTAGAAGCCTGGAAATAACCACTCAAAAAGGCATTTTAGATTTCTCCCGTTGGTCGAAATGAGAACTACGTTGTTATGAAATAACTAGAAACTTTGTACACACGATACTTAATCCTTATTGGATCTGTATACCCAAATATTTCAAGAAACAATCTTCTACAACCCTATCGCATCAGGCCTGATTTCATCCCGCCATCCCTCTCCATATTTTTCATCCAAGTATTCAAAAACAGCCCAATTATAGCCTTCTTCATCATCGTCAACCCCCATTCTGACACACCCCTGGCTCCAAAATTCTACTTTGTATTTTTCTTGGAAATTTTGGTCTTGTGGATTCTCAAAGTCGGGCATCCCGCCAAATCCACCCGGGAATAAAATTCGGACTTTCCCTGAATCAATGTCACATGCTGCGCCACTGGCGTTGTAGCGAGAATACACCGTAACGACAATCGTACCATCGGAAAAATTAGCGAAAAGAGAATCAAAATTTACCTCAAAAGAAGTCGGAGATTCGGGTTCCTGGGCCATACATGAAACGGAAGCTGCTAACAGGAGCCATAAACCACAAAATGTAGATTTCATATCGTTAATATTAGGGGTAAAATAAGTATCGACAAATTTATATCCTTTAGATTTTCATGAGAAAATCCCACCATAACTCTGATAAGATTTCAGTTATGATAACCTCTTTTACAAAATAAAATGGAAAATGATTCCAATAAGGGCATATTTGTATCTTTATTTCTAAATCATAATTGAATGAAACAATTTAAGGAACAATTTGGTGGGAAAGCCACCCCGGCCTTAAAAGCACAATATGCCCAGTCTCCCAACTGGAAAGAGGGAAAGTTTGAGAATCTGGTGGAGACCACCATGGAATTCAGTATACAGAACGTCCCCAAACTGATGTATAAGCAGTTTTTTGAGACGAAAGGGCGCAATCCCAAGAAAGCGCTCCCTATCCTTCCATTTGAGAGAGATGTATTTCTGGAACCCGCTGATGAAGCAAAAATCATCTGGTATGGGCATTCAGTCGTCTTGATGCGCCTCCAGGGCAAGACCCTGCTGATCGATCCCATGCTGGGGCCCAACGCGGCGCCGATTGCGCCTTTCCCCGTAAAACGATTTTCTGAAAATAGCTTGGAGGTGATCGACACCCTGCCTCCCATAGATTTGGTTTTGATGACACACGATCATTACGATCATTTGGATTATGCCAGCATCCAGCGGCTGAAGTCAAAGACAAGGCACTATTTTGTGGCGTTGGGGGTAAAAAGACATTTGATGAGATGGGGAATTTCAGCGGAGCAAATCACGGAATTTGACTGGTGGGACCAGCAGGTATTTGAAGAGATTTCCATCACTTTCACGCCCACAAGGCACTTTTCAGGGCGCGGATTAAAGGACAGGGCCAAGTCTCTGTGGGGGGGATGGGCGTTTCAGACCGCACAAGAAAACCTCTACTTCAGCGGTGACGGTGGCTATGGAGACCACTTCAAAGAAGTAGGCAAGCGTCTGGGGCCATTTGACTTTGGGTGGATGGAGTGTGGGCAGTACAACCCCAATTGGCACCAAATCCATATGTATCCAGAGGAGAGTGTTCAAGCAGGGCACGACACTAAGGTCAGAAAGGCCATGGCTGTTCACTGGGGGGGATTTGCGTTGGCGCAACACCATTGGAAGGACCCGATTGAGCGGTTTATGGCAGCGGCGCAGAAGGAGGCATTACCAGCCATAACTCCCAGGATTGGGGAGTGCTTTTCTCCTTCTAGTACCCATTTTGAGGATTGGTGGAAAGGATGGGAATAATTCTGAGCAAAATTTAATATTTCAATTGGAAAGCCTATTCAATTTTGCCAAATTTGGTCTTTTCCCAAGGTTGGTAAAATGGGTCAAGGGGTAGATCATATCATTCCAAATTTCAAAGGGAAGGCTTTCATTCTTATCATGAAATGCCTTGTGTTCCTTTTTTGTCTGACTTCTCTATCTGTATCTGCTCAGCCTTTTTGGGTCACAAAGTATACCCCTGAACATGGATTGCCGAGTACTCAAGTTTACCAAAGCCAGACAGACTCTTTGGGTTTGCTTTGGGTCGTGACGGAAAGCGGTATCGCCCGTTTAGAAGGCTCTGAATTCACGCCGCTCAATGTCCCTAACCTAGATTTCCAGCAAACTCACCTGCGACTTCATCCCTCAGGCAAATTGATCCTCCATTCCCCTTCAACAACCTATGAAGTCATTTCGCTACCAGATTCCATCTCCTGGATAACGGTGCCATTTCAAGCAGCAGATCCATCCTTCGAATCCGTTGACTTCCAAAAAATACAGGAGAAATACGGCCTTGCAGCGGACTTTCCCCCTATTACCTTTTTGCTAGATGAGGATTCCTCTGCATTTGTAGGAACAGCGGGGCATGGATTGTATAAATTGATTCACCAAAAAAATGGCCAGTGGTTTACCAAAGAGCTTTATCGTCAGAATAATGTGCATGATTGGGCGCAGTTCCCCTTTCAACATATTCACCACATCTTTCGAGCGCCTAGCGGCGATTTATGGCTTTCTTCTACAGAAGGGTTAGGCTTATTGAAACCTCGTTTATTTATCAAAATTACAGGCCTTCCCAATTATAGTGCAAATGGGCTTGTCCAACTTGAGAATGGGGAAATATATGTTTCCATAGGGGGGCTTTTTCATGTGAAGCCGCAATTGAAAGGCTGGAAGGTTAGCAAAGTACACCCCTTAAATGAAGCAGCCATCAATACCTTGGCTGCGCGAGGCAACAAATTGTGGTTTGCGAATTTAAACCAGGAAATCTTCCTTAAATATGAAGATCAGATAACGCCCGTCATCAATCTCAGCAGCCGCGGAGAAACCATTTTTTATCTCTACGCAGACCAAGGAGAAAACCTATGGATCAGCCAGACCCCAGCCCAAAAACCCATTATTGGATTGGCAAAAATTGACTCATCAGGAAAATTCAAAGAATACGGGGCGAGCGAAGGATTTTCGAAACGTATCTTGGTTACCAAAGAGGGGCCAGACGGTACGATTTATTGTGCTGGAGTTGGGAAATCGACCTATTTATATCGCCTAGATAAGAAAACAGATACTTTTATCAACCTCAGTATCCCACTGCCCTTTTCCACCAATGGTGATTTTGAGGTGCATGATCTAGCCATCAGTGACAAGCAAGAGATTTGGATGGCTACCTCCAAGGGGCTGCTCCGATATTTTCAGGGAAAAGTGGAAGAAGTACTGGAAGATGAAAAGATTATAGGCGAAGAAATCCGAGGGCTGGTTTTAGGAACAGATGAGAGTATCTGGTTTGCCTCTATACGAGGCCTGGGCCGGTATAAGGATGGCCAAACGGTGATTTATGATGAAACCAGTGGTTTATCGAGTAATGTCCTCAACTATCGGGCGCTGATTTCTGATCAGAAAGGGGGAATCTGGGCTGGCACCAATCAAGGCTTGAGCAATAGTTCTCAAAAAATACCTGCTCTTGGTTATTGTCCCCCTCCTATCATTAAGGCATTTCGGGTAAATGGCGCATCATGGCCTTTAGCAAAAATGGCGCATGCAAAACTCCCTTTTGAATCAAAAATAGATATCGCCTTTATCACGCCCTTTTTCCCCACAAAAGGCATCCAATATCAAGTGCGGGTAAATGGAGATCGTTTGAATCAGTATCAAAACCTGCGTGACTCAGCCACTTTTCACCTCAACTCCCTTGCCGAAGGGGAATATAAAGTTGAAATAAGGGCCCTTCCTCAGGGGGGAGTTGTGTGGAGTAGCCCTCAGGTCATCCAATTCCGTGTCTTGCCTGTTTGGTATAAAAGCACCTGGGCATTTGGCCTTTACGTGATCTTGCTGGTGGCTTTGGTAACGATCATTCAGAATAGGACCCAAGCATTAAGGAAAGCCTCCGCCAAAGAAAGAGAAGCACGAGCACTTGCGGAAGAGGCTAGGTTAATTGCGGAAAAATCCAATCAGACCAAAAGCGAGTTCCTCGCAAATATGAGTCATGAGATTCGTACCCCGATGAATGGGGTGATCGGTATGGCTGACCTCCTAGCAAATTCTCAGATGGATGTGGAGCAAAAGGAATACGTAAAAACCATTCGCAAAAGCGGTGAAGACCTCTTGAGCATCATCAATGACATCCTCGATTTTTCCAAGATCGAATCAGGCAAAATGGAGATCGAACAACAGGCCTTTGATTTATCCAATTGCCTGGAAGATGTGCTCAATCTTTTTGCACATAAGGCTGCCGTAAAGCCAGTAAAGTTGACCTATTCTCTAGGTGCCCATGTGCCAAAGCAGATCATTGGAGACAGCATACGCCTCCGCCAGATTCTGATCAATATGGTCGGGAATGCCTTTAAATTCACAGAAAAAGGAAGGATCAATATCCAGGTGTTTTTGAAGAAAGACGCCATCGCAGCCTTAAGTAAGGGGAAAAATTTCCAGCTATTTTTCACAGTTGAAGATACCGGAATTGGTATCCCTAAGGAAAAGCAAGTTTCGCTTTTTGAGGCTTTTTCCCAAGTCGATGCTTCGACTACCCGCCGGTTCGGCGGCACGGGCTTAGGACTCGCCATCTCAGCCAGACTCGCGTCCCTCATGAATGGGACGATCTCTGTAGAAAGTGAAGTAGGGAAAGGGACGGCATTTACCTTTAGCATACAAACAAAGAAAACAGAACTAGCCACCCCAGGAGCAGAAGCGTCAATCCCCCTTGCTCTCATTGAGCGAGAGATCTCAGGTGAATCGCCTTTTGCCCAGAGAAACCCACTAGACATTCTGATAGCAGAAGACAATGCCGTCAATCAACTGGTTCTACTTCGGATGCTCGAACGGATGGGCTATACGCCCCAATTGGCCGTAAATGGGCAAGAAGCCATCGACCTATGTATGACTCACCACTTTGACATCGTATTGATGGATATGCAGATGCCAGTCATGGATGGTCTTGAAGCGACTACACGTATTCTGGAGTTACTGGAATCGCCTCCAGCGATCATCGCCATTACGGCCAATGCGATGGAGCGGGAGCGAAAGCTCTGTTTAGAGACTGGGATGAGTGGTTTTCTGAGCAAGCCGTTCCGACAGGAGGAGTTACAAGAAATATTAGCTCAATTTCGGAAGGAACGTGTTGCGCAAAATTGAATCAATTGGTATAAAAAAAAGTGGAATTTTCACCCCATCCGTCTTTGAGTAGTGCACTGATGTAATAAGTGCTATAGGTGATATTTAATACATGAAGCACTAAGTTCCTATCCGTTTTTGACACAGGGCCGAGATTCTCTTGACTCGGAACCCCTGCGTGCGATGGCGCAGGCAGCAGGCATTCCAACCTGATTTTTCCCTGAATGGATTTTGGGAGGATGTTTCCCTTAATCCTTGAAAATCCATGACTTATTCTTTGACCTCCCCTAAAAGGCTCAATGAGCCATAAAAAAACGGAACCCCACAAAAGGCCCCGTTTCAAAAAAACAAAGATGGAATTAGGTCTGAGGACTAATTCTTGATGGGATTGGTTCTGGGCTGGACACGCATGGGCCTTCTAACAGGCCTGCGAAAGGTGTTGTTATTATTGCGGTAGGTGTTGCGAGAATTGCTGTAGGAACGGCCACAGCAATCACACCTATTGCAGCAATCATCTCCATCATCAAATAACCTAAAGGTAAGGCCCGCTTGGAAAGAGACGGCACTCATCGGTGCTGTGACTTGCTGGACGTTAACGATGTTCTCAGCATTGGTAGCAGTGGTGAGGTCGGCGAAGGTCGTATTGCTGCCTGTGAGGTAAGTCGCCCGCAGGTCGATGCTTATATTTCTGTGAAACCAGTATTGTACGCCCACTGCGCCCCCTACGGCCATGACAAAGTCCTCCGCTATCGGATTGGAATCCTCTTCCTCATATCCGAGGAAGCTTCCGTTCAAATCAAAGTGCTCGGTACTAGAAAAGAACCGACCACTCACGATACCGTCCGCGTAGATCCTGAAGCGCGCTTCAGGCGAGATGATCCGCGCTGTAGCAGATATGCCAAATACACTATTGGTGAGGCGGTATCTTGCCGTGGCCCCTACGGGTTCTAGCAATTCTAATGTGGTCCGATAGGCTCCATGATGGCTATAGTCCATCCTTCCGCCAAACTGGAAGTTGAACGGCAAAGATTTGCCGATGTCATTGGATTTCCAGCTCATGGAGAAGCCCCATCCTTCGTCGTAATTGGCAGCTGCCATCTGATCTAACGGTTTTTCATATTGCAGCATGATGCTCATATAGCCATACTGGGGCTTGATGGGATCATCAGCCGGCGTGGGCGGCTCTACAGGGGTCGAGCTCTGGGCGAAGGTGAATAATGTGGCTAGGGTTAAGGAGAGGAGTAAAGTGGTTGTTTTCATAGGTAGGTGAGTTTTCAATGATAGAATGAGTGAATGTTGAATGATAGAATGTTGAATGCTTATTTTCAATTCTTAATTCTCCACTTTTAATTTTCAATTTTTCATTTACTCCTCAAATATCATCGAATACTCGGTCATCCACAACGGATAATGTTTAAGCGTGTGGGACGGATGTACAGGTGTGAATTGTAAAAGCAATCCTTTAGGTTCATCTTTGTTAGATGAAACGGCTTACCCCCTGGCTGATCAGCCTGGCACTGCTGACGCCCGTCATCCTCCTCTACCTCGCCCACTTCTCTGTGGGCGGCGAACTGCAGCCAACCGGCTTCATCCAAAGCGACATGCCCTCCTATATGGCAGCGGCCAGGGAATACCACGATCAGGAAGCATTCTCCCTCCTTTACCCAAGCCCGTTTTCCGATCAGGCCGATGCCCAACCTATCTACTTCCAGTTGCATATCTTCTTGCTAGCAGGGCTACAAGGATTATTGGGCCTGCCACCGGGTTGGACCTTCTGCCTGTTTGGGCTGCTGGCAGGGCTGGTGTGCATGCGGGTCGTGGTGGCGTTATGGGAGGATTGGATGCTAGTGAAAAATCCGCGTTTTAAGTGGCTCACATTGTGGGCCTTCGCTTGGGGTGGCGGATTGCTGGCGATTACAGGCATCGTCTATTTCGGCGTTAAAACAGGGGATTGGGTGGAATGGCTGGATCATTCGGTGAAGTTTGACCCGTTTGACGGATGGTGGTTTCTTAATCTGGGCCGTAACCTGATCTATCCTACCGAAGCGTTTTATCACGCTTTGTTTCTGGGAGCGGCGTGGGCTGTCCTGAAGCGGAGGTTGTTGTTGGCTTTTGGTTGTGCGGTGATGCTTTCGCTTTCGCATCCCTTTACGGGCATTCAGTTGTTGCTGGTTTTAAGCGCGTGGGTGGGGATGGAAGTTTTAGGTTCTAAGTTTTTTACGTTTGGGTATCTTAACGTCACGAAATTTCTTCATTCAGAGAGACCCCGTAGGTTTTGGAAACCTACGGGGTCTTCGAAGCCTTTACTTTGGTTTGCGATAGGGGTTTTGGGGCTAATGGGGCTGCATTTGGGCTATTACTTGTGGTGGTTGCCACTGGATGAGGGGCATCGGGCGGTGGCGGAGCAGTGGGCGTTGGCGTGGACGTACCAGGCCCATAATTACTTGCCAGCGTATGCGCTGGTGTTGGGGCTTGTAGGGTGGCAGGTGCAGCGCTGGGCATTGGTACGTGACCTACTGTCCCAACCGTTTGCACGGTTTTGCCTCATCTGGGCGGGGATCAGCTTTTTGCTGGCCAATCATGAGTGGTTTATCACGCCCCACCAGCCGCTGCATTTCACGCGTGGCTATGTCTGGACGCCGCTGTTCTTGTTGGGGGCGCCTACGATTGCTTCTTGGGCAGGGCGCCTCAAAGAGGCCCTTCCTTCACCGCTGGCCTTAGCCATGGTCATAGGCCTGGGCCTTACCTTGCTCTTTGACAATACCTGCTGGTTTCTCTGGCAAGGGCAACAACAAGCAGCCGGAAAAGGGCAGACCGTTTGTCTCAAGACAGATCAAGCAGAAGTCCTGGATTTTTTAGCCCAAACGCCACATACGGATCATCTGCTTATGACTGAGGACCGTTTGATTGGTTATCTCACGGTTGTCTATACGCCGCTACAGTCATGGTATTCACATTGGGCGAGCACACCGAATGCGAAGGAAAAACAATTGAAAATGGAAAATGGAGAATGGAAAATGGAGAATGAAAGAGGCGTGTTTTGGGTGGGAAGGCGAGATGGGAAAGTGCCAGTTGATGATGGAGAGGTAGTTTTTGAAAATGGGACGTATCGTATTTGGCGGATTTGGGGTGAATGAATTACTATTGCGACGGGTTTAAACCCGTCGCAATAGTGAAAATTAGGCACAAAAAAGGCGACCCACTGGGCCGCCTTTCCAAATTATCACCTGATCATCAATCAATAATTTATCAATCAATCATCAATAATTCCTTAGTTGAACAAGTAACGGATACCGATCTGTCCTTGCCAGCGTGAGCTGAGGAGACCTGCGTCGTCGATGGCTAGGCGTGCCTTAGACTCGATTTCGCCAGCGGCATTGGTCACAGAAGACTTGTCAAAAGAGAAAGTAGGCGTGAGCGGTCCTTCGCCGCGATCTTCGAATCCTTCGAAGGTGATCAACTGTATGCCGTTGAAGCTAGAGCGGTAGCGACGTCCCCAGTCTTTGTTGAGCAGGTTGGTGAAGTTGAAGATGTCAAGTGACAACTGGAACTTGTGCTCATTGACAGAGAAGTCAACCAGGAAGCGCATGTCTACAATGTGTAGGGCAGGCGTACGGGCACCGTTGCGCTCGGCGTACTTGCCACGACGTGTGCTGAGATAATTGTCTTGCTCGATGAAGGCGTTGAAGTCCTCCCACTGCTGCTGCTGCTCAGCTTCAGTGCCTACAAAGTTGATTTCATCCTGACGAGCAGGTACGTAGATGAGGTCAGTATAGTCGCGCGAGTCCTGGTTACTCAATGCATCTGCACGGCCACCTGCATAGACATAGGAGAATACCTCGCCAGACTGGCCATTGTAGAAGAGGGAAAGGGTCGCGCCTGCATTGTCGCCAAACTTGATCCTGTAAGCGGCATTGGCAACGACACGGTGGCCAGCACTGAAGTCAGAACGTGTGACAGGCAGGTCGTTTTTACTACCTGCTACTTCCATATTTCTCCACTGAGAAGAGTTCTGAGAAGAGGTCAGGTCATTGAGTGATTCCGAATAGCCAAAGTTATACGCTACGCCAAACGTAAGGCCATTGTCAAATGGCTTCGTAAGCGAAGCGGTAAAGTTCGCTGCATAGCCTTTGTTGGTGTTCAGGCCTAGTAGAATACGGCTATATGTACCATCAATCACGTCACGGTCGTCAAAATACAAGCGGTTATCGGCACCATCCAGGCGGTCGATATGTGGCTTGAGGTTAACGTTTTTGTAGAAAACAGAGTTGAGGGTTTTGGTAAAGATACCTTCGATGGTACCAATCATTTTCCAAGGAAGCTTCTGGTCTATCGCTAAACTGGCACGGAATACCCTTGGGAATTTGAGGTCTTCGGCAAAGAGGTCCATCTGACCTGAAGGGATATCGTTGGTCTGACCAAAGTCGGTAGCAGTAGGCTGCTTGGTTACGTCTGGCTCAAAAGTAATATCGGGATCGCGTACAAATACACCACCTACTTTCAGGCCATTATTCGCAAAGGAACCACCGGCCCATACAAGTGGCAGACGGCTGGTGAAGAGACCCAATCCACCACGGAGTTTGGTTTTCCCTTGACCATATACATCATAGTTGAAGCCCAAACGAGGGGCCAACATGATCTGCGGGCTAGGCATCTGGCCTGCACGTGCGCCTTGAAGATCGTGGTACACTTGAATTTTATCTATCGTAGAATCATTGAAATAAGTATCTACACCAGGGTTGTCTGAGAAGATAGGAATGTCTACTCTCAGGCCACCCGTAAGGGAGAAATCAGGGGTCACCTGCCATTCGTCTTGTAGGTAAAAGCCCAACTGCATAGCGTTAAATTCAGCAGCACCTTGGGTAATGTCATCTCCTACAGCGTTTTCTACGGTTCCTTCTGGTGTCAAAGCATAAGAGCGGGCAAATTGAGAAGGACGCATATCCATCATGAATTGGCTAAGCGAGTCATAGGTATAGCTGCCGTAGTTCTGGCGGACAAAGAGGTTAAATACACTGTAAAACTCATTGTGTGTACCAATGGTGATGTTGTGGTTGCCCGCGTAGATATTGAAGTTGTCAGTAATGGTGAAAATATTCTGGTCCAGTTTGTTGGCAGTAGAAAACTCTTCAGAACCAACAGTGATGGTACCTAAATTATCATTGATAGTGATTCTTGGGAACGGATCACCCAATGGGTCACGGTCATCCACTACAGTGGTATAGCCCACAATCAACTTATTGGCTGTTTTTGCCCCCAATACACTATTCAATTCAAGCGCAGTAGAGTTGGTAGTGGAAGGGAAAAATTCGTAGGTATTGCTAAAGTTGATTTCATCATTGACAGAAGCATTGGTCTTCTCTGCACGCCCTTTCGAGTAGCTGTGACGAAGGGTCAGGTTGTGTCTATCACTCAGGTTAAAGTCCAATTTAGCCAAAAACTTCTCTGCATCTACGGTACGTGGGTTGTCGAGGTAAGTACCTGGATCATATCCATAACCATTGAGTTTGGTAATCAACGCATCGATGTCTTGCTGAGAGGCATCACCTAAATAATCATCGTCAAAGTTGTTGAAATTAAACGGCTGAGGCGTATTGCGACGCTCAATCTCGGCATTCACAAAGAAGAAGATTTTGTCCTTCTTGATGGCTCCTCCTACGCGGAATCCCGCAATAGAAGAATTGAAGTCAGCAAGTTTTAGCCGCTCTTCGTCTGGATCATCAGTGGGCGTCTTGCCTGCGAGACCTTGGTTCCGGTAGAGACCATACACAGAAGCCTGTGTGGTATTCGAACCGCTCCGTGTCACAGCATTGACCCCAGCACCGCTGAAACCACCGATGGTGACGTCATAAGGTGCTACCACAATGTTGAACTGCTCGATGGCATCTACACTGATAGGCGAGATACCTGCCTGACCGCCATTGGTTCCTTGGTCAGTCAAACCAAATACGTCATTACTGATCGCTCCGTCGATGAAGACAGAGTTGAAGCGGTTGTTCTGGCCAGCTACAGAGAATCCTTGCTCGCCATCACCATCTTCAGTAAGCGTCGCTTGAGGCGTAGAACGGAGGAAGTCCGTCAAGTCACGAGAGACGGTAGGGAGACGCTGAATCTGCGCTTCACCGATCACTGTTTCTGCACCTGTCTTATCACCTCCGAGCGCAGTCAGTTCAGCGGAAATCACTACTTCATCAGTAGTCATTCCCTCTTCAGCCATCGAAAAGTTGACCTTTTGATTTTGGCCGAGGTTCAAATAAAGCCCTTCAATTTTACCTTCACCATACCCTACATAAGAAGAGGTAATGGTATAAGGTCCTCCTACACGAACGTTGGGAAGGTTGTACTTACCTCCTTCACGGGTGAGGACACCGTACTTGGTGCTCGTAGGTTGGTGGATAGCCACGACTGTAGCACCTTCAAGCGGCGTACCATCCTGACTCATCACCGTTCCATGAATAGAAGCGGTCGTCACGCCCTGTCCCAGGGCGGAAGTAGCCAGGCAGCACATCATTGCTACCAAAGCTGTGGTAATGAAGTGTAACAAGTTGATCTTCATAAAAAAATAATTGGGTTGAAAATAGTTGTGGAATTACTAACTGCGTGATAATAGATTATTGATAATAGAACGATTTGCAAAGCACTTTCTCAACTATCATTTGATTAATGTTGAGTTTAACAAAAAAAGAGCACCCAATCAATAATTCCATTCTCAAGGGCAAAATTACTCAAACTATGTTAACTCAGGGTTATTTTTTTGAAATAGACCGCTCGGGCTTCGCGGACTCAGCCCTCGCTGCGAGACCGGTCGTCGCGGAGCTCCTCCCTGCGAGATCGTTCGGCCTAAAGGCCTCACTGCGAGACCGCTCGGCTCGATGACTCGCCTCGCTGTGAGACTAAAGGCAGGATTATGTGTTTAAGATATAGTGTTTTAGTCTCGCAGCGAGTCTTCGAGCCTGAGCGGTCCCATTCTCACTTTATTAGCCACAAAACCAAAAAAAGTAGTATTTTTTACTAAAAAGTTTGCCATAAACCAAAAATGTTAGTATTATTGAAGTGTCAATCAAAAACGACACGCATTATGTTAGCCAGCTATACTTTCAATCAATATCCTCATACCCCCAATGCTTTTGATATTGGATTGCCTAACCTTCGGCTATTAGAAGGAGAGACCATTGAGGCTGAAGGGTATGCACCCGTTCTACTGATGGAGCAGCACCAGATCCGCTTGCGGTATTTCCAATGGGGCTTTATCCCTTCATGGTCCAGAGATACTCGGATGGGTAAAAATCGCTGTACTGCAACAGCTAACAATATCTTTCAACGACCTTCTTTTCAGGACGCCATCCGCTATAGGAGGTGCCTGATCCCGGCCGACAGCTTTCACCTAACGCGAGACATTTTATTGGGCAGCACTACGTATCAGTTCAGCCTTCCACAAGAGGACATGTTCTGTTTTGCAGGCATCTATGATAGTTGGCAGTCTCCCAATGGAGAGATGGTCAATAGCTTTGCCATCATCACAACAGAAGCACCTCACGCCCTCTCACAGATGAATCGCCATATGCCCCTGATCTTGCCACGCCAGCAAGAGAAGGCTTGGCTCAACCCCAATACCAATCTCAACCATATTGCACGACTGCTGCAGCAACCAACCAAAGCCCATCAACTCAAAATAGAAACCCTCAGTACGGAATACAATGGAGAAGAAATGATCAGAGAATGGGCAGCGTAAAGAAAGAGTGAGGTTGAGTCCTTCGGCAAGGCTCAGGACAAGTGTGAGAGTGGAAAAATCTTAGTCTCGTAGCAAGGTCCGTCTTCGGACCGAGCGATCTCGCAGGGAGCCTGAAAGGCGAGCGGTCCCGCAGTGAAGCGAGTCTTCGAGCCGAACGATCTCGCAGCGAGCCTGAAAGGCGAGCAGTCCCGCAGTGAGGCGAGTCTTCGAGCCGAACGATCTCGCAGCGAGCCTGAAAGGCGAGCGGTCCCGCAGTGAGACGAGTCTTCGAGCCGAACGATCTCTATAAGAATTTTTGAATTTGGAGGAAGCCTTATGAGCCTACACCCAAGGGGTGGTCGGGCTCGTAGGGTACTTTTTGGTCCATCGAGACATTCAGTGGAATAATCACCTTCCCCAAATAATTCACCACGGATTACGCAGATTTACACGGATTCAAAAAGAATATCTGTGGGAATCTGTGTAATCTGTGGTTTTTTCTTCTTTCCTCCACTAAAACCATATGTTTCCTCCACTAAAACCATATGTGAACTCGAAAAATAGATTCGCATACACACGCTAATCAGAAAAAATATGTTTATTTCCGCCATCTATTAAGGAAGATTCAAAAATAAATGGAACCATTAAGATAATCAGATTACCCATCGATAGGACTTCGGCGTGAGCGAATGCTTAGGGCAAATTTTGGTTTTAATTTTTATTTTCATTTTGATTCTTCCCTATTCCTCTCACTATTTCTTGATTGCGGCAAATGAAAAACACCTATTTTGACCTGATTGATCAGACCTATTACTTTCCTCAAGATGGATTTGACCTCCAAGATGGTTACCTCACTTTCCATGGAATATCCCTCAAATATTTGATTGAAAAGTATGGGACTCCCTTTAAACTGATATACCTCCCTAGAATATCAGACCAGATCAAAAAAGCCAAAAACCTTTTCAACCGGGCTATCAAAAAGCACGGGTATCAAGGCAATTATTACTACTGCTATTGTACCAAATGCTGCCACTTTTCCCATGTCGTGAAGACAGCCCTCAAGGAAGAAGTAAACCTCGAAACGTCCTCGTCTTTTGATATTGACCTCATTTGGAAACTTTTTGAAGAAGGTTATGTAACCAAGGATAAAATCATTCTCCACAATGGCTACAAAACCAAAAGCTACCTGGAAAAGATCATGCACCTAGTAGAGGCTGGATTTAGTAATTCCGTTATTATTCTGGATTCAAAATCGGAATTGGAGGAGATAGGCGCCTACGCCAAAAAATTGGGCAAGAAGATCAGTATAGGCATCCGCACAGCTACCAATGAAGAGCCGCAATCGGCTTATTACACGTCCCGCCTAGGGATTCGAAGCAGTGAAATCCTGGATTTCTACCAAAATGAAATCAAAGATAATCCATTCGTTAGCCTCAAAATGTTCCATTTTTTTGTGGATGCAGGCATCAAGGATACCATGTATTACTGGGGAGAGTTTCAGAAAGCGATCAAGCTATTTGTCCAACTAAAAAAGGTATGTCCTTCCCTCAAATCAGTGAATCTGGGGGGTGGATTTCCCGTTCGGAATAACCTTAATTTTACCTATGACTATGAGTATATGATCAACGAAGTGGTGGGCAATCTCAAGCAGATATGTATAGATGAGGGGATAGATGAACCAGATATTTTCACAGAATTTGGGAAGTATACCGTAGGAGAAAGCGGCGCTATCATTTTTTCTGTCTTGGAACAAAAACAGCAAAATGATACGGAATTATGGTATATGGTGGACAATAGTCTTATGAATACCATTCCAGATGCCTGGTCTATGGATGAGAAATTCATTTTGCTACCTGTCAATAAATGGAAGAATGAATACGCCCATGTGAGCATTGGCGGCATCAGTTGTGACAGATCAGATTATTATAATTCTGAGGACATGAATCAACAAGTGATGCTTCCTCGATTTAGCAAGGAGGAAGCAGAACCGTTGTATGTGGGATTCTTCCACACAGGCGCCTATCAAGACTCTATCAGTGGATATGGGGGAATTAAACATTGCCTTATTCCCGCCCCCAAGCATATCATCATCGATCGCGATGGAAAAGGCAACTTTGTCGATGCCGTCTATCGACATGAGCAGACAGCGGAAGAGATGTTCCAGATATTGGGATATTGAGCTATGTTACCATTCGCAGATGTCCTATAAAGGACCCATTGAGAAAAGCACAACAATCTCCAAAACTCCTTGTCCTGCTTCTACTTTTTCAACCGTCATCGTTTCTGGGATTTCATCTGATGGCAAGGCTATTGCTGTCCCTAAAGAAGACGAAGTCTCATTCGTCAAAAGTGACTCTATGGCCTGAAGACCAGCCTGAATATTTATGGGAGAGATATTGGCATCTCCAATCATGCCCAAATAGTCCAATGTCAAAGCATAGGCATCTTGAGATGATGGATTTGACATGTCGTCTGCATGAGATATCTGAAAAGTATATTCCTGGACAAAATAAGAACAGCCTCGATGTTCGATCACGAGCGATACATCAGGTGCTACTTGTACGGTTTCGATGGCTATGCTATCTTTTAGCTCAAAATCACTATTTGAAAATGTCGCAGGATCCAAAGAGCGTCTAGGTACAGCCCGCGGACATTCATTAAAGTAGGCTGATTCCTCCGTTACTTGCGCTACCTCAGGCGGGGATTGATCAGCATCGGTTTCCTGAGCAGGTGATCCACACCCCAAAAATATCCCGGTTCCTATCAATACCCCTACCAACAAAAGGATTTGCTTATTCATTTATTTCAGTTTAAAAATCTCTATGGGTTCTTCTATGCCTCGCAGTTCTACCTTTCCTAAGCTTTCAGAAGGCATTCCTTCCGGCAAATAGGGAAAAACCGTCTCTGAAATCAATAGTTCGCTAGCAAAAGGCTTATTGAGCTGCTCGATACGCGCCGCCATGTTCACAGTTGTACCTGTGATGGAGTATTGCTGACGGATCTTATTGCCGACGTTGCCAGCAACCACGAGGCCACTATGCAGGCCTATGCCTGCCCTGATCTGGGGAATCTTGCCCGATTTACCCAACAGCTCTATCGTCTCCAAAATCTCAAAACTCGCCAATAAGCTATCTCGCTGATGATTAGGCGTCTCTACAGGCGCGCCAAAAATCGCCATAATCCCATCCCCTAGCATCTGATTCACGATGCCTTGATGCTTGCGGACGATGTCCACCAATTCACTGAAGACCGTCGTCTGAAAGGAAGCGACCTCTTCAGGAGTATTGGCATCAGCAAATTTGGTAAAATCGCGAATGTCCATGAACATGACAGTTACATGGCATTTTTTACTCCGAAATTCCTCCCCTTTGCTGATCAGTTCCTCCACCACCTCTTTGGATACTTGTTGCCCAAATAATCGCTGGATCTCTGTACGCTTTTCCTCTTCATCCATTAAGCGGCGCATGAGTCGTTTAGCAATGATGGAAAGGCCGCCCACTGCTGGGCCCATCAACGCAATAAATCCTGCCCGCAAATAGAAGATTTCAGGCTGGGCAAAGTCTGACTGCAGGACATTGTCAGGAATCTGGATTTCCATTAATTTATCCCCATCCCATATATAACACACAAGTAATCCTAATGCACACACCAACCCTGTCGTAACTGAAAGGCGAAAGTCAAAAAATGATCCAGAGAGGATGATGGCAAAAAAGTAAACATAAGTAAACCCGCCATGCACAAAGGTCATCGCACCATAGGGGTAGAAGAAATGAGTACTTAAGAAAAATATGGTGGGAATAAGGGCAAAAGTGATCACCACAAAATAGTTGGCGCGAGCGCCCAACATCCGTCTGCGTGCCATCAAGTGAACCACCCCAATGAAGACTGTCCCCACCAAGGACACCAAAAAGGGCAAGAGGAAGTCCCCTAGCCAGTTCATGACAATGCCAATCAAGGAAAAACTAATTCCTATCACGCCCAAAATGATCAGGTACCGGCTGCCTTTCTGGACAGCCTTATTGACTTCATCCGTCAGGAGTTGGTCAAGGGTATGCTGATTGGGACTCTCTTTCATAAGCCCAAGATAAGCATTTGGGATAAATGTTTAGGAATTAGCAAATCTCCCTTTAATAAAATGTGCATTTTGCTTACCTATTTGATCAAATCCATTTTTATGAAAAACTTGCTTATCTGTGCACTGCTTCTGGTCTGTTTAGGCGGATGCAAAATCTCAAAGGTCATCCTGGCTGGCCAACTCAGTTCCGAGAATTTTTTCAAAGAAATCCCCACGACATCATGGAGCAATCTTATGGTGGTAGAAATGAAGGTGGGAGACCGAACGGGGAAATACATGTATGACACAGGCGCTATGACCGTTATCAAGCGGTCTGTAGTGGAGGAGTTGGGCCTGAAGCGAGCCGCCTCGTCAAGCGTAGGCAGTTCCAATAGCATCAGGCAGCAAATGGACTTTGTCGTTTTGCCTACCGTAGAAATTGAGGGGATTCTCTTTGAAGACATTGGCGCGGCGGTGGTGGAAGATAGCAACTTGAACAAATCGCCCGAGATGTCCTGCCTCCTGGGTGAAATGGACGGCATTCTGGGCTCCAACCTGATGCGCCTGGCGCATTGGCAGCTCGATTTCGAAAAAGAAGTCATCAGGATGACCGATGATCCCTCCAGATTTGCCCCGACAGCGTCCAGCATCATCGTTCCGATCAAGGTGAGTGCGCAAGGGAGAATTTCCATGAGAGGTCATATTGGCGCAGGGCTTTCAGGAAATTTCATCCTCGATACAGGCTCTAACGGCCATTTTACCCTCGCCAACTCTTTATTCCAAAAACTCCTCAATAAGCGCCCGCAGACCCCTTACAACTACCAGGTTGGGCAATCTTCGGCAGGGCTTTTTGGGCGGGCAAGAGACACGACTTATATCGCTAGACTCGATAGCTTTCGCTTCGGTGACTTGGTCCTAGACAGTGCCTTGGTCAGAACCAGCGGAGGCAATAATTACCTGATGGGCAATGCCTTCATGAAGCAGTTTCTCATGACCTTTGACTGGGACGCCAAACAGGTGATATTCACGCCTTACGAGGAGTTTAAGGTCAATAATACGATGAAGACCTTTGGGTTCAGCCCAGCCTACCACATAGCCGATAAACGCCTGTACGTCGGTTCTCTTCATCGCGGCGGCGCCGCCGAACAGGCAGGAATGGCCATAGACCAGCAGATCATTTCTGTCAATGGGAATGACTATGACCCCATGAGCCTCCAGGATTATTGCACACTCTTGATGGATGGGTTAGTCCCAAAAACTGATACTGTAGTGGAGATAGTGGTTAAAGAAGACAATGGGCAAAGGAAAATCACTTTGCAGAAGGAACAATGGTTTCCGTAGGGGGACGTTTTGGCGTTTTTGTCCTTGTAGAGGCGTTGGAGTCCAACGCCTCTACAAGGACAAAAACATAAAACCCAAAACCTAAAACTTAAAACACTGCCTTTAAATCTTCACCGCTTCATACCCGCCCTTCGATCGGAAGTACAGGACCAAAGCCACAAAACAGACCAACATGATCACAGGCAAGATAGCCGCTGTGCTGAGGGTATCCTTTTTGGATTGGTCCTGGATGCCCTGAATGATGGTTTTTTCTTCTGGAGTCGCTTGGGTGAGGGCTGTTTGGTCAAAGGTCATATAGTCGCCGAAGAAGGAAGATTTGGGCGAAGTCATATAGGATTGATGAATGGTCGTGTTGTTGGCTTGGTCATACAAGAGGACGTTTTGGTCAATATTTTTATCCTGAAAAAAGCCCAACAAAGAGGCCCCAACAATGCCTACGGCCAGCATGCCCACACCGCCTACGGCGTTGAGCGTCAATGCCCCTCCTTTGGGGAAGCGCTCCGCTACGACGCCGAGCATCGTCGGCCAGAAGAAGGACTTGCCAATCGCGTACAGGGTCGCAGCGAGCAAAATGGCGATCCCCGTCGCCGTGGACAAGTAAAACAGGCCGATGGCCGCAATCAGTGAGCACACTGCGAGTAGCCCCAAGGGCGAAAGGCGATGCACGATCGGCCCAGCAAAGAACCGCAATACCATCATGATCGCAGCCGTATAGACCAAAATCCAGCCCGCGTCTATCCCTAATTCCACAAACTCAGGCCCCATCAATTCAGTGATCCAACTGTCAACGCCCAATTCCGTGGTAGCAAGAAGCATCATCACAAATAGCAAAAAGACAAATAAGGGCTGTCCAAGGCTGCGGGTGTAATACCCAAAAGCCCCTGTCGCTGCGACGATCAGCCCAATCACAATGCCTATATGCATGTCAAATGCTTTCCCTATCTCTATAAATACCAGCGCGTTAATGATCAAGGCTCCCAAAATTCCTACCTCCTTGAGCATCTCTATATAGGAAACCCCAGCCGCGACGCGTTCGCTGATCGGAAATTTTTTGTTCCAAAGCAGAATGCCATAAGCGATGGTGGGAATCAGGATCAAGCCCACCTTCACCTGCCAACTGACATTGGCTCCCATGGCCATAATCAGGATACCTCCCAGCACAAATCCCCCTGGCCAACCTGCATGAAGTCGGTTGAGCCATTTGGTTTTATCTTGATGAAAAAGGGTAGACACCACAGGGTTGATGTAAGCTTCTACGGTACCGTTGCCAAGGGCTACGATAAACGTACCCAGATAAAGCATCTCATAACTTTTCGCAGAGATGGTGATCACTGCAGAAACGACATGGCAGGCCAGGCCAAAGATCATGGCATTTCGATAGCCGATGCGATCGATGATCAAGCTAAAGACCACTATACTGATCGCAAATGGCCATAGGCCAACTCCCAGCAAGGTGCCTTTTTCTGTTTCAGAAAGCTGAAAGTCCATCGCCCAATCATCGATGATCATGGCGCGAATGATAAAGCCAAAAGCCGTGGCGATCAGCGCAATAAAGCAGCCCCAGAAGAGGGGTTGGTGAGAGTTGGAGGAATTAATCAAAATGAAAATGAAAGTTAAAATGAAAAATGTAAGGAGACCGCTCCCTGCGGTCGCTGCGAGAGGCGAAATCGTTCGTCGCAAGCTCCTCACTGCGAGATCGCTCACCTTTCAGGCTCACTACGAGACTAAAGGCAATTTTTCTTGTCTCGAAGCGAGGCGAGTCTTCGAGCCGAGCGGTCTCGCAGTGAGGCCTTTAGGCCGAACGGTCTCGCCTCTCGCAGCGAGGGCTGAGTCTGCGAAGCCCGAGCGGTCTCTAAAACTTCACCACATGAAATGCCCCCTTATAGTGACAGATCAAGATCAAATCATCGCCTTTGATAAAGGTGTACATGGCGCGGGCTTTTCGGGTCAATTTATTGGCTGTCAGGTAGTCTTTGACTTCTTGGATGCGGGGCGTGGGCAATTCTGCAAGCAGGGGACGTATGGCTTCTTGATCGATGACCCCTTCGACGTAGGCGAAGTTATGGGGGTCTGTCTTGCCCAATAATTCTACTCGATGTTCCCAGATTCTTTGCCCGTCTGGATAGTAATAATTGGGACCAAAGGTCAGATAAAAGTCATCGCCTAACGGCACATAAGCACCAGATACGGCGTAAGCATTGGCAGCTATCGTCATGACGATCAGCGAAGCCTTAAAGATCTTATGGCCCGCTGTTCCTGTCCACGGGGTGCCAATCCGCAATAAGCCTAAGTCTTCACCTGGAATCAGGTCTGTTACAGAAATGGCAATGCGCTTATCCAATTGATCAATTAGCTTTTCTTTATACCGAATGACCTCCCGATCACTTCCATCTCGCCGATACACCGCCGTATCAAATGCTTGCATCAGCTCCTTGTCATCCAAAAACAGGCTCGTGTTGATTTCTGCCCCAGTAGTGAAATCACTTACGCCCATCCATAGACTGGTATCGTTGACTGCTACTTGATAGAGGCGATTTTGGTACAAACAAGAATTTGCAGTGAACAATGGTTTCGCTTCCAGTTGAGGAATAGGGAATGTCTGGGTAGCAGTAGAAAAGGTCAACAAATCAATAGCAAGAGTGGAAGTAGTCAAATTTCTAGGATCGTCAAAACTCACGACGATTTCTCCGTCTCTGGCAAAAACCTTTCGCTTGAACTGACTTTGGGCTAAGCCTGACTCTTGGTTTTTATGCATCAGCCCGACTACAAATTCCTTGTCCATTTTTTTATCAAAAAACCCTTCAAAAGGAATTGAGAATTCTTCTTTTTGATGCTGCCCATCCCCACGGTAGGTATGCAAAGTCATAGACAGATCTTTGATATTCCATTTTATCACAATAAACTGATCCCCTAGCACAAACTCTAAATCGCGATCGCGATTTTTTCCCATAGACACAGTCGCTACCTCTACCCTTGCAGGCGAAAAAAAGAGGGTCGCCTTCATCAAAAATTTACGGTGATCTCGGAAGTAAAAATATACTTTGTCTACATCGTGGATCATGTGTTGCAACGTCATATTCCAGAGATCTGAAGGCTTGTCTACCCTGACTCTGCGAACTTGCTGAAATTGCTCATCAAGCAACAGCAGGCTGAATTTTCCGGGTTCATTCAGCACCACACGTGTGCCTTGCCCTCCATCTACCTCTTCTGAGAAGACAAAAGTCTGCGTACCGCCTGGCACATTTTTCCAAGCTACGGTGGACACCTCGGTCTGGGCGGATACGGCAACAAAAATGGTACAGGCAAAAAGGAATGATATAATGGCTTTCATCATAAATTGGGTTGGTTTTGTAGGGTAAGAATAAGCATTTGGAGAAGATTAGTCAAATGGGAGTTTTCCAATAAGACGAAGCTTCCCTTTAGCTCATCACCTAAGAATGGTTTTCATTTAGCCTGTTCTTCCATTTTTCTCCGTTTGATCAACTCACCAAACAATGCATAGCCATTGTTACCCATTTGGACTGCTTTCTCTATTAGGGAGGAATTTTCAGAAATGGGCTGAGAAAAGCAAGGCGTCAATCTTTCATCAATGGTCCCTTCTGTTAACTGATTAAAGCAATCGCAAGCGTTGGTAGCCATCGTTTCAGCGTCCAGTTTTTTGGAAGGGGAGCAGCTATAGATTACTACGATGAATAGGGAAAGGAAAACAGCTTTTGTCATATTCAAAGGTAAATGAAATAAGAAAAAAATCCGTGATAATCTGTGTAATCCATGGCTTACCTTTCCTTCATCCCCTATGTCCACCAACATGATCAATTATTCCCTTTTGCTTCGCTATTCACTTCTCCACGAAACCCATCTCCTCCATCCAGCGCCGTATAGCGCAGCTTGATCACCACATCCGTGATGGAATGGAAAATCTCAAGATTGGAGTCGTTAGGGATGTTGAGCATCCATTTCGATACCGCCCCCGTGCCTTCAAAGGGGAAATAGCGGTCATCGAGGAAGAAATTCAGGGCAAACATGCCTGTGTCATCCTGCCCAGTAGAGATGGCTACTTGCTGGTTGGGCAGCCAGTCGGCCCGGATGGAAGCAGGCGGATTGTCCTGTGGCGGCTGAGATGTCTTGGCAAATAGGCTATTGAGGTACTTCACCCCCGCAGAATCCGGCGCCATCAGTACATAATTATTGAGTTGACTGAGGGTAGCGTGAACCTCCGCCACCGTATCTGTCTTGGCTATGACAGACACGGAGATGGTCTTGAGCTTGCGCCCATAGTGACCAGGAAAGTCCTTGTCAAATAGTTGTTCACTCAGACTGAATGGAATAGATCCATTGGCATTTAGCACAAAGTTCTCAGGGACAAAATCCCCCGTTTGGGCGAGGGAAATCGTCTTTTCAATCTCCAGCCTACGGCTGTTATTGTTGATATAAGCCTGTTCCAACTGATCTAAGGAAAGCATCAGGCTTTCACCTGCCACCAAGCCTTTATGTAAGCTATCCCAATAGTTGAAGTTGATAAAGGTATCTGTCTTGTCTAGTTCAAATTGATAGCTTGACTGAGCGGCAAGGGCCATATCGATAGCTAGGCGATAGGCTTGGAAATAGACTGAGGATACTTGTCCTACCATCCACTCGTAGAGGGCTTCATTCGTGAACTTACTGGTGAGAAAGGCTTCTTCAGCCTGAGACTGGGTGATGGCCGTCTGATGCCTGGTGGACTCAGCTTGTACCATCGCCAAGCGGGCCTCAGCGGCGGCTATCTCTTGGCCGAGTTGGGTCACCTCGTATTTGGCGAGCTGCTTTTCATAGGTCCAGGTCGCTGCGCGACGGTCATATTGTGCCGTGTAACCGCTTGCATCTGATTGGTATCTAGCTGCTAGAGCGATGTCTTGAGAAGCTTGTGCCCCTGCATTGACAGCTCCACCAAATCTACTTCCCCCATCAGAAAACCCAAAAATATTAGGGAAAAGATAGGGTAATATGGATGCTACTCTACCTATACTCGCAATGCCAGCAAATGCAGCACTTACTTGTCGATCAGCCACTTGCGTATGTTCTTGCTTCAACCAGCCATTATTGATCAAGTCGTTATAATGCTTCACCTTGCTGCTCGCCTTTGATTGCTGAGCTGTAAGCGCAGCGATCTTCGCTTCGATTGCTGTTTCGTGCTGCGCAAATACTTGCGTTGAGAGATTCAACAAATTCACCTCATGCGTTGCTCTTAGCTGTGCCAACGCTTGGACATCCTTTTTTTCCAACGCTTGAAGAAGGGCCTGTCCAAGAGATGTCAGCGTCTGGGTGAACTGACGCGCTGCGGCCAGCACTTGTGGGAATCGATACGGCAGGATCGCTGGGGTGAGCGAAGAAGCGACAGCCAGCACATTTCCTCCATCTGCAGCCGCACGTACCAATGCCATGGGATTGATAGGCGGCTGAAAAAGGGGCAAGGGTTCCTTCTGCCCCTCAATATTCAGACAGTGTCTAATCTTGTAAAGGCGGTCCTGAACCAGCCCCCAATACGTAACAAACTGTGCATTCTCAGGCACGCAGAAATAAGCGTGCAGTTCATTGAAGGGGACTTGCCCTGTTCCGATATTGGCAGAATGAGTTTTTGTAGTTGCCAAGGTATTCTCCAGATCTATCAAAAATTGTGGGATGCTTTTATAAGCCTTTTGTATATCTGCAAAGGTCTCAGGCTTCTCCGTTTCACAGTTCCCCTCATCCACCGGCTTTTTGCCCAACAAATCATAGGCATAGGTATATAGATTCGTCGCTGCGACTATAGATTCCCAGGTATATCGCGTAAACTCCTGATCCCCCCAGTTGATCAGGTTGTCGATATACTTCATGACTACTGCCTTCTCATAAGCCCCAATGCGTAAATTGGCAATGGCAAATGGATCAAAAGGGTCGTCGTCATAGGCATGGACTTCTGCGGAGCTTGTGAGTTGCTGTTTGAGCGTTTGAAGCGAATGGTGTTTAAAAGGTAAAAAGTTCCAAAAAGTCGCTGTGTCAGCGGGATTACCTTGGGTGGGATTAAAGACGTACTGAAGCCATTTTTGAGATTTTCGAAACAACTGTTGGGTATTTAATTTATAAGCGACGAGCATGGGTACATGGAAGAACAATTCCCAGTAATATCGCCCATAAGGGCCAGAGAATGATACTTGGTTTCCAAAATTGATAGGAGGGGAATGGACAATCTGCGATGAAGGGTGAAGTGCTTGAAAGTCCATCTGGGGGATATGAGGTTTGTTTTGTGACTCAGGGGTCAAGAGGGCATCTATGCCTCCCGCAAATAGCGAAGCACTGAGTGAAACAACAGCCCCTGTAGTCAGTCGCGTGACTGAGAAATTAAGCTCAGAGACGTTTTTGGCAGGTGCTGAAAAAGAAGGGGTATACGAGATAGCCGTACTTTGTGAGAGGAGCAGATTCTTCACATAGCGAGCTTGTGAATCTGTAAAGGGAACGGATTTTTTTTCACCTTGCAAAAATATAGAAATATCCTGCTGCAGCAGAGTAAGAGAGGTCGCTGCAACCCTCTTCCGATCCACTTTCCCCTCGGAGCTGAGAAGCTTCATAAACTGCAAGGCAGCAAAAATAATGACAGGATCGAGCAGCGGTAAGCCCTGGAAGGCAGATTCGGAAAATTGCCGTTTAGGGGAAAACGTAAGGTTCCTACTTACATGTCCGAAATCAGGGTTACTGACCAAAAAAGCCTCTCCTTCATTGATAAAAATGAATTTTCCGGGTTGGTTTCTAATTGGAATAACCTGTGCCTGCTGATCAGAGATTTGAGAAAAAAGTACTGGTTTTTTTTCATCTCCATCTACTATCCCACCGAATAGAAACCCATAAAATGGGAGAAAGGAAGCCCTTAGGGTAAGTTTGCGTTGAAATAAATCTACTGAAGGATAAAAAATGGGCGCGGTTGCGGGCTCGGCTTGCTCAAAATAAACATAGTCTAGGGTATCTGTCTGAGGTCCCTCCGCTGTCAAGGTCATTTGAAGGAATGGGAGAACCCTTGTCCCCTCTTGTGCCCCTACAAAATTCATCTGGTTTCCCAAATGGCCTATAAGCTGCTGGAAATCAACGATATCATCGTTTCCATAATTATCCAAGGATAATTTTTCAACAGAAAACTCCCCTGGAACAACTGGGACCAACCACTGACCGTAGTAAACCAGGATTTTTGCTTCTGTATCCCCTTCTGTCGGCTCTAGTATCAATGTTTCTACTTTCTGCCAGACTTCCTGGTCCATATCAGAATCTTGTGCAATCAGCCCTCCACTATAGTCGGTGGCCGCTTGTATATTCACTACCTTATTGGTGGCCAAGTCCTGAGGCGATACCCATTTCCCACTGAAATTCTGGTAAGAATATTTAATCGTAGCCTGATAGACTTTCATCTTTGGAGGACTGCCATTGCTATTTTTCTTACCAGAGGGATCAGTATCTTTTTTAACAGTCATTTCCACCCAAAACACGAACAATCGCCCAAAGGCATAGACAGGCGTGATGTATTGACTTTGAATAGCCAAGTCAATTTTATGCCATTGGGACCATACCCCATCATGGGTACACGTGAGGTAGTAGTATTGATATGGCGTATTTTTAGTTCTGCCAAAAATAAAAAGCGTAGGTTCTTCTTCCCCTTCGGCATTTTTTACCATGCCCTCATAGCCTTCCACGATGTCTAGCGTCCCCAGCGCCTCAAACTGGTTCATATAATTCATGAATGCCATCTCTACCACTTCTTCTGAGGTCTGGCCTTGTGACAGCTCTTTCTCAAAATCGCTAAAAAGGGCAGTCTTTTCCTTTCTGAGCGTCGGATTGAGGTAGTTTTCGGGATAAAGGAATACTTCGCGATTGGCTTGCCAGATACGGTAGTTCATGATCCACTCCCAGTAGATGGGCGGGATGTTTTCTGGACGAATGGTCACATGCTCTTCTTCTCCCAAGCGGCACCGCTGAAGGTAGAGCTGTGCTGCGTTGAGCCCTTCTTTGATATAAGAAATTTCCCTGCAGCCTGCATTTTCTACGTCTATGAGCAGGAACTCATAGAGGTCTCGGGGATTTTTCAGCCCTTTATACCGCAAGCCTAGTTTCCATATCAATAAGCTCACAAGGGCATCTCTCGTCGCCTCTAAGATTGGCTGATCCAGTTGCTGCTGGACCGCAGGCCAGTCCGCTGGCTTCACATCCGCCTTCACCGCCGCAAGCATCACCGATGCTAGCTCCGTATAGATAGACCAATTGGGCATCACGTTTATCAAGGTCCTCAGGCGATCAAACGCCTGAAGGTTTTTGATCCCCAACCCTAAAGCATGGGACAGGTCAAATACGCGCTTCAACTCTATGATTTGAGGGATGGTCTTGCAAGCCGATACCTTGCCATAAAAAGCCTCGATCAGCAGTTGTATTTCACTTCGCTCCCACCTAGTCGCAAGGGAAAGGCTTGTAAGTAAGGCTTCAGAAGTGGTATCGGCTTGCTGAGCCAGTTCCAAGAAAGCAAGTAAATCATGTTGCTTATCGTCGAAGGCTTGATGGAGAGACGCATATCCGTATACCTGCTGAATATCAGCGAAGGTGAGGGTCTTCAGGTCTGCTATGCCAAAGGCATCTGGATGGCTATAGAGTGCCTCGATGGCTGTTTCGCTTATTCCCGCGCCATGGACCAGCTGATAGTGGCGCGCCAGACAGGCCATAAAAGTCTTCGCCTCTTCCGAAATTTGACTTTCCTTGATCGCCCCCACATTCGCGAGGAAGCGTATCTTGATCGTAGTCTTTTCAGATATGGTTTCCTCTATCACATCCGCGAAATAGATTTTCTCATGCACTTTGTCACGAATCTTCCAGTAGCCAGGAGCTAATTGCTTGACTCTAATGTGCTCAGCACTCCCAATGGTCAGGTTACTATCTCTAAATGCCTGATACACAGTCACAGGAGGCAGTATTTTCACGCGTTCCTTGACAGACTCCTTCACCGAAATTTCGATAAGGGGCAAAATCGTCATGTACTTCAAAAAGAAGGGCATGTCCAACATTCCCTTAATTCCCGCTACCAAGGCAGCCATATCTTTCGTAGAAGCCCCCAAAAAGGTACTCGCTTGAGCGACAAAGCTCGCTATTTGCTTTTTCGCTTGTTGTTGGAGAAATGAGATGACATAAGCCCTCGAAGCTTTGTCCCCTTCCAATTTGTCTATTCCTTTAAAAATGCCCTTAGCGGTCGAGGTAATCTCTTTGGTGATAATCCCTACTTGATTGATATATCCACCTATCAATAGGTTTTCGAATAGCTTGGCAGAGGTAGATGCCCCTATTTTATGGTGAGCAAAACTATTTTCCAGGATCAGGTCTTTGTGAAGGTGGGGTAAAAGGGCTTGCAAAAATGTAATCAAAGATGCAGGCGAATACCGTTGCTGTACAAAAGGACTGAGGGTACCCTTTTTGATAAAGTCCACTTCAAAGGCATTCAGGTTATTGGCAGCCAGCCAGTTGGCTGTAGATGAAATATCGATTACCTCTGCTACCGTGAGAAGTCCTGTATTGGCGGGATTTCCCGCTTTCAACAGCCCCTTCAATTCCAGCAATTTGAGGTATGAAGGGATAGATAAATTGAGTTTTAACGAGAGCAACACATGGCGATACAAGGTAGATAAACGCGTGACAGTCAGCGGAACTACAAAGGATTCCAATGCATCTCCTTTTCCCCAGAGGACATGTGCAAGCATTAGTAACCCTTCATACCTAACTGGCAAAACCGAAAGAATTTGGGGAGGTTGATGGGCTTGGCTGGTTTTGGGAAGGGGCAGTTCAGCAGGCGTCGTAAGCCCTTGGACCAACCAAGGGACGGGTTCATCCGTATATAGCGGATTCGCAAAAAACGGATCGTCTTTTTCTGCCTTGGGATGGTAGGGTTGTTTAGTGTTATTATTAAATAATACATCAAAAGGCGCCATTGATTCAGGGCCATTTCCTTGACCTATCGTTTTGATGTCATACCATAAAACACATAAGGAAGGAATGTCCAGCATAAGACTTTGGGACAACTGCTGAATCCCCGCCAACTGCTCTAGGGTCTTGTCGATCCCATCAGCACTCATATCAGCCTGGATGGTCGTCAACGCCCAGTTGAGGTCAGAGAAGGACCAGCCCAAACGCCGGGAAAGGCGAATAAAGGTCCCCATTCGCTCAAAAGTGGCGAGTGTCGGCGGCCCTACCTCCTCAAAAGGACTGCCTGGATCGGTCGTATTGAGACGAATATCTTGGTACTGACCAGGTTGTGAAGACTGGTTGATAAAGAAGGTGTGAGGGATGACGCCCTTTGATTCATTGAGCTCTTGCTCACTGAGGTTGAGGTGGAGGAGAGACGTTACTTCTTTTCGAGAAAGGCCCGTTTTTTCCATAAAAACAGGCAATTTGTACAACCCTCCCCAATAGCCTCCCTTTAAGTTTACATTGAACTCCTGAATCAGTTTATTTTCTAATTGATCACTCGGAGCAGCGGTATAAATGGTTTTTTCTTGTAAGGAGATCTGAAGTCTTTCTCTGGCCGTATTGGAAGCGTCAGCTCCTGTAGGATCAAAAGCATGGAAAATATCGGCCAAGGTCCGTTTGAAATGCCCCAGATACGTGCGGATTTGCGTCAACGGTTGGTTATAGGGAAGGATAAATGGGAATTTCTGATGAGAAACAAATTGAAGGGCATTGGTCATCTTAATAGGGGCAAACTCCTCCTCCACCGTCCTTTCCAATACTTCATTGACAATCTGTAGGTAGGGCACCAAATGATTGGTCTTTTCACACGTAAGCGGAATCTCCACTAGGTCAGGCCGCCGCTCAAATAGCTTTAAGCCCTTGGGAATATTGGGATTGGGCTGGGTGATGCCTTTTTCGATCAGCCTGAGTAAGTCCACAAAATAGGCCGCGGGGCCATATAAGGACTTACATTCCGCGCATTCGCAGAAATCCAGGTTTCCAAACAGTTCCTGGTAGCTGGGAAGGGACTGAAAGGGCTCTTTCATCTCTTGGGTATTCTGGAGGGCTTTTACGCTAGCCGCATAGGGTTCGGGCCGCAGGCTCGCCCAGAGGTGCTGACTTTGGGCTTTGCGGGTAGTGGCGGTCTGATAAATCGTCTCAGCTGTCTCGGCTCCTCCCACATCCTTTCCGTGTTTCGCGACGAAGTCGTTTTTCGTCATCTGCGCAATCGTATGTGCGCTATCCAAGCCTGCGGCCACCAACTTTTCGGCGGTAGCCGGATCGGGACTCAGTACCTCAAGGCGCTGTTGCGCTTTGAGCTGGGCCAAGGTCTGGGCCTTGTCTAGGCCCTTGAAGTTCAGCTTGCTGACTGCCTGATCGTCGAGCAGGTCTGCTGTCTGGAGGGTAAATTTGGGGTTTTGCTGGTGGAAAGTGGTGAGGGATGAGGTAGCCATGGTGAGGAATTATTGATTGACTGATTATTGATTTCAGCCTGGTTATATCCAGGAATGGTGAGACGTAGAGGTAAGCTGAAGACACAACAGATTGAGGAAAATCTGTTGTGTCTTTGGGAGTTATTTGGAAATACTGACAAAGGCTGATGGCTTAAAGCTATCAGCTTATTTTATGAGTCGGAGACGTCGGGGGGAGGGTGAATGCCGCAGGGATTGGAAAATAGGAATAATTCTTTTGGATAAATTAATTCTTGGCACGCCAAATTTCAAATACCCAGCAGTCTGCATGGCGCTCAACGGGGTTGTTTTGTATCAGCCTGGTTCTAACGTCAAAGGCTTTGTCTCGATTGTCTATTAGCCCATATTGATTCAGCTCATTCGGCATAAACGTCTCGTCAAAGCCCCCACAATTGGTCAATGCACTGATGCTCATTTCCCTATCCACCAATTCAAATCCCAGTAATTCAAAGCCATGAAGTCGGGGTTGCCTATCTGAATGGTCTGGCTCCCTTACTACTGCCAATAAGGAATAGCCTTCCTTGTCATTCAGCTTCTTCTTTAGATAGTCCAGGTTGGTATAAAAATCTATCATGTAATCCTCTTTAACAAGGTGATCCCAATCGTTGTCATTGTCACGTTCTATGACGGGTGGACACAGGATGGAATCCAAGGAGACCACTTCTGTCAGATGATGGAGCTTTGACCAGTTCTTGTATTTTTCCCAGTCAAAGTCATCCTTGGTTCCTGGGCCGCATTTTTTGACGGCTATGTACCAGATATTATTTTGCATCTTTGCCCTCCTCATTACTTGGCATCCAGCCCTGATTTATCTTATCAATTAGCTCCTCCAAGTTCTTTTTCACCCTTCTTTTGGTAAAATCAATGCAAACGACTTTATCAATAGGAAGATTGGCGTCATATGCCAGTGTGGAGGCAAACCAAAATCCTTCTCCAAAATTGTCATGCGCGGTGGTTGTTGGAGATAAACCAATATCATATTCCTGCTTTGTTCTAATCTCATAATCAACGCCTCTCCAGGCGATTTCTTCATCAAAATAGAATTCTGTGCGCTGCGCTGCCGTTCCCGCACTACATGTGTAAGAAACATTACGGTCTAGGCACCTTACGACGGCTGGGGGAAGAGATTCTTCGTCTTCCTCATTGGCTATCGTAAATGCGACCCAGTCGTTTTTGGGTAGAGATTTGTGCCATTCGGGGTTATTTCTCACTTGAAGGTAGAAGATTTTTCTTCTTTTGATTCTGCCGAGGAGTTCCATTTGGGATTTTATCTTGAAGTAGGTTAAGATGCCAGTTTCACGACAATGAATATCACATTTATCCCAATTAGCAAGTAAACCAGTATTGTGACTTGTCTGATTCTCATTCCAAAAAGCGTGAAATCTGGGTTGTCTCTCGCTTGTTGTTTGAGGAATAAAAAGCCGCCAAAGATGGCGATGATGCCGATTAGATGGTCAAGGATTTCTGCCATGATTTATTTTCTTATTTGTTTATTCATTCCCTGCTGAAGTATACACTAATTTCAACTTACCATCAAGAAATTTCCCCTCTCGAAAATCCACCTGAAATCGCTGCCAAGCCGCTTCAAAGACAAGTTTCTGCTCCGCATCCTTGATCGGATCGGGAAATTGACTTGGGTCAAATGTGTACTTGAGGGGAATGTCGGTGACCTCAAGGCCGTAAGTTTCGCGGATATATATCAGTAGGGATTCGAGGTTGGGGAATTCATACACATAGCTTTCCTGCAAGGTGTCTCCGTAGAGGTCCAACCCCAGGGACATCCATTGCAAGTCCAATTGGAAGATTCCCTTTGGCACGTCAAAGACGATCATGAGGGCCAGGGCCATGCCCGGATAGCCTTCGCAAGGGCGATAGGTGATGAGGTGGGCACCTTTGCCTTTGGCGTGTAGGTGGGCGCGGAGGGCTTCGGTGTTGGGGAAGATTGTGGATGCAGACATCAAAGGGCTAGTTTAGGTACAGATTATAATAAGAATGGTGATCGATAACTGGTGGCTGAAGACACAACAGATTGAAGAAAATCTGTTGCGTCTTTGAGGGAATCTACCTCATCTCCATCAATTTCTCCAACCGCTTCTCCTGCTCTGGGAAGGCATAATATCCCTTGAATTTGTGATAAATCTTGCCCGATTCATTGACAAAAACGAGGGTTGGGGATGACCTGGTCCAGAGTTTCTTGGAGAGCTTGCGGCATTGGATGTCTACGATCATGTTGTCGCCGTCCATCGTAATATTTTCTGTTTCGCATTCAGCAATGGTAGGATAGGCAAGGGGTTCCAGCTTAAACATCTTCCGTAAACCTGCCCATTCATTTTCCTCCGACGAATTAAAATCGAGCACTTGTTGATGGGTATTTTCTAAAATGACAAGCACCTGAAAACCAGCCTTTTCCACAAAAGCATCCAGGTCTTTGAAGAGGATCATCGCTGGTGGACAGCCCAGATGGGCGGAGATGACGAGGGTCTTTTTACGTTGGAAGAAGTCGTTGGTGATCTTTTCGCCTGTGATGGTTTGATGGTCAAGTTTGGGGAAGGATCGGTTGGGAGAAAAGGAGGTAAAGCAAATAGCTAGGAGGAGGAGGGTAAGGCTGCGTTGAATCATGCTAAAATAATTTTGGGGTAGTATTCGGAGCAATAAACACATTCTCTCCTACATCTAACGCTACCAAATTCGATAGATTTTTCCCTCCGCCTTATTTGTGCTGAATACCTGCTTCTTCAATCAGGAAAAGTCCATAATTGCGGATCGTCTCGATGATGGGTACACACGTCCGTCCCTTGTCTGTCATCGAATATTCTACTTTGGGCGGCACGACTGGATAGACTTCCCGGTGAATAAACCCTTCGGCTTCCAGGTCCCTCAATTGGGATGTCAGCATCTTGTCCGTGATGTGCGGAATATCCTTTTTCAATTGGCTGTAGCGCATGGTGCGGTCCTTTAACCGCCACAGAATGGGCATCTTCCACGTACCGCCTATCCGGTCCATCGCAAACTCTACCGGGTTGTAGTAGAGCTTGTTCTTATACATGAATTCTGGCATAACTATTTGACTATCAATATACTTTCCTAAAAGTGTGTATCGCTCTTTTGGGTAAGTATATTGCCAAATATACCATATCCTGCCATTTTTGCCATACAATCTTTTTGATCTAATAAGATATCACCACAAACAGTATGGAAAAACTTATGGAAACAAACGTGAAAGAAGTAAAGCACTATGTGCATGCACACGGGATGCCTTCTAAAGGCAAAATTCTCATGGTAGCGAGCAGTCCTACCACTTCCCAACAGACAGGATGGCCCATCGGTTTTTGGGCAGCCGAATTGACCCACCCGTTGCAGGTATTTCAGGAGGCGGGTTATGAAGTGGAGGTCGCTTCCACAGCCGGCGGGCAGATCGTCATGGATGGGTATTCAGACCCGACGGATGCAAGCGGCTATTCTGCCCACGATGTCATCTCCCTTGGTTATATGCAACAAGACTGGTTTCAAAATCTGTTGAAAGATACGCCACCCCTCTCCGCTGTAGATGCCAGTCAATACGATGCCATCTTCCTGGTAGGCGGTCAGGCACCGATGTACACCTTCCGTGGCAATCATGACTTGGAGAAGCTTTTTGCTTCTTTTTATGAAGGCGGGAAGCCCAGTGCAGCCGTTTGCCACTCCACTACCCTTTTACTGGAGGCCAAAGGCAGTGACGGGGAGCTGTTGGTCAAAGGCAAGACCTGGACAGGCTTTGCGAATGCAGAGGAAGACTATGCCGATCAGGCAGTAGGCCAGAAGATCCAACCCTACCGCATCCAGGACGTAGCCCAGCAATTGGCTGATACGACGTTCAAAGTAGCGGAGCCGTTTGCAGCTTATGCCATCGCGGATGGTAATCTGGTCACTGGCCAGCAGCAGAATTCGGGCGCGGCAGCAGCACGCATGGTCGTAGACTTGCTCCAGTCATGAAAAAGGAACTGCTGCTCCTGATCTTCCTAAGCTTTGGGCCGCTCCTAGGCGCTGCCCAGAGCTTAGAAGTCATGCCCGGCACAGCGCGCATCTTTGTAGATGCCCAATGGTTGAAGACCTTCGATCAGGCGAGGAAATGGTCCCTTTTCAGTCGGTCAAGGGCTACGGTCGATTATGACAACCAGACGGACCTGTTCACAGGTGCTTACCTCAACTATACCACTGCCAGTGGCTTTGGCGGAACAGTCATCGGACGTATAGCCACGGCAGGCGGAGGAGGAGATCTAGGGGTTCACTTCTTTAAAGCCCAAAAATCATTCATGATCTATGCCCTGGCATCTGTCGCTGTGCAGCGTGAGTTGGGGTATTCATGGTTCTCTATCTTTCGCTATACACCTGCCCTCAGCCCTTCCTGGAAGCTATATAGCAGCCTGGAGCTGTTTTCCTACTTCACGGCCGAAGGCCATGCGGCCAGCGTGCAACGGATTCGGATAGGAGGAGACACCAAGGGGTACCAAATGGGGCTGGCCCTCAACCTCACAGGCTTGGGGAAGGACTATTCGCTGATCAACAGCAATCCAGGGATATTTTTTAGAAAGCAGTTTTAACCTTTTGCGATGATTATAAAAAGAAACTTCAACCCCCTGAAAGTCTGGCAATACATCAAAGGCCCCATGTCCTTTGTGATGGCATGGGCTGGGCTGGTCTGGCTACTCCACCACCTTACAGGGGCCCAGGAAATGGCCCTGGCTTTCACGCCCATCGGCGTCCTAGGCTCTGCCCTGGCGATCTTTATTGCCTTCCGCAACAACTCCGCCTATGGCCGCTGGTGGGAAGCGCGGCAGATCTGGGGCGGGATTGTCAATTCCAGCAGGGTATTGGCACGCCTCATCATCACCTTTGCTGACAGCCATGCCCATCAACCGAATTATGAACCCGCCCGAAGCGAACGATTTAAGCGGGAAATGGTCCTCCGCTGCATTGCCTGGGTACATGCTTTGCGCTTCCATTTGCGTCAGCAATCGTCGTGGGAAAGCTTGAAGCCTTTTCTCCCAGCAGCAGAATACCAGGAACTGGTCACCACCCAGAATAAACCTACCTATCTGCAATTGCTGATGGGCAGAGAAATCTATAAAGCCATGGGCAATGGCACACTGGGCGGTTTTGACAGCTTCCAGATGGAAGGCCAGCTACTGGCCCTGGCCAATTATCAGGGCGCGGCTGAGCGCATCAAAAACACCCCCTTGCCCCGCCAGTACGATTTTTTCACGCGGGTATTTGTCCTACTTTTTGCAGGTCTCTTGCCGTTTGGCCTACTTAGCTTTTTCCAGTCGCCTGCACTTTTGCCATTTTCCTGGCTGATCATTCCTTTCTCTTGTATCTTGGCAGGGGTATTTGTCATCATGGAACGTACAGGAGCGGCCAATGAAGACCCCTTTGAGAATCGCATCACGGACACCCCCTTGACAGCCCTTTGCAATACCATAGAAAGGGATTTAAAAGAAATGTTGGGAGGCCAACAATTGCCAGCAAAACTTCAACCAGTAAACGGATATTTATTCTAATCCACCATCATGAACATAGCCATCATAGGAACCGGAAATGTAGGCGGCGCCCTAGCCACCAAATGGGCTGAGGCAGGCCATACCATCTATTTAGGAGTAAAAAATGTAGCGGAATTTAAGGGGAAACATTTGCTTCAAAATGCCCGAACCACCGCCCATCCTAAGGCTGAAGCCGTAGCCCAGGCCGAGGTCATCCTCATCGCCACGCCAGCGACGGCTGCCATTCCTGTCGCACAAAGCCTCGGCGATACAACGGGCAAAGTCATCATCGATGCCATGAACGTCGTCAGGGGACGTGGCCCTGAAGGGTTCTCCAATACGGCGGACGCCATTTTGGCGCACACCCAAACCCCTGATGTCGTAAAGTGTTTCAATACAACTGGTTTCAACAATATGGTCGATACGACCTATCAAGGCATGTCAATCGACATGTTTACCTGCGGGAGCAGCCAGCGAGGCAAGGCGATTGCCACCCAACTGGCAATAGACGCAGGATTTGGGGCCTGCTATGATATTGGGGGCAATGACAAATTCGAATTGATCGAGCAGTTTGCCTGGTTTTGGATCAATCTTGCCATGGTACAAGGCCAAGGAAGGGAAATCGCTTTTAAGCTGTTGAAGCGATAGGGGTTCTCCTTTTGCGGCTGATGGTGGGAAAAGAACGGATTTCATATCAAAACTTCCACACATGAAATGAGTGCTCCAGCCAGAGAGATTATTTTTTATTGGGAGTTTTTTTGGGTACGCCCTTTAATTCAACTTCTATTTCTTCTAATATAGACAATACACTAAATCCAATTTGGGTCAAAATTGACTGATTCTCTTTGAACCCTACTACATACTGTTGTTTTTTCCATTGTTTATATCTAAATGACTGTATTGTAAGTAGGCTCTCAGTCTCTTTATAGTTTAACTCTATAGATAATTCTATAGATTCATTTATTGCCTTTTCAATATTTCCCTGTTTTATATGATTTTTGATTTTTAACAACCTATCATAATTACTCTCTTCACTTTTATCAAATTCATCCCCTCCTCTGTAGCTTAAGCTATCTAATGTAATTCCAGCAACATCAGATATAATCTTTAATGCTTTTGCATCATATGCGCTAAATTTCTCATTAAATTTCTTGTTTTCTACCTTTATTACGCCAACAACCTTATTTCTAGCAATCAAAGGAGCCCCAATCATATTTCGAAATTGCCCTCTCTCTTTTAAATGAACATCTGCTTTACTTTTGGCGATGCCTTTTTTCCTCCATTCTTTCAATTCATCAATACTGTTGATAATAAATGTCTGCTTACTATCTGCAATTGTACCTGTAATTCCATCCCATGAATCTAATTTATAGACCACTTCTTGTTTGTCCTTTACTTCAGCAGCATACCCTGCCCCTTCAGCACAATACAAATAGTTTTCATCCTCTTCTTTCCTAAGAAAAATAAAACAAACTTCAGCATTAAAGTATTCCATTGTCAAAGTCATGATCTTTTTAAGCAATGGTTCCTTTTCATAGGATAATAAATCTGGAATAATTTCAATAATCTTTTCAAGCTGGTGGGATCGTCTCCATTTTTGGTAAAATCGTGCATGTGATATGGAAAGTGTAATTAAATGCCCAGTGACCTTAAGGGTATTTTCTTCGATATCAGAAAACGCCTTAGCATTTTTTTTATTTTCAACCTTGATAAGTCCAACAGGTCTATCTTTTATCATTAACGGAACACATACCAAATTCTCAAAATCCCTTTCTCCACTCCACATTATATCATCCAGTTTTCCTTTCTCATTTAAATTATTCACTTTTTTAAAGGCGATCAATTCTTCTTTGCTTTTTATGTTAAAAGATTTCCTCTCCCTCAAAACAAAACTTGTAAATCTTGCTTCTCGAATATTATACAATTTCCCTTCAATTTGATTCGCATACCCTTTTCCTGCTACGCACACGAATTCATCTTTATCATCTTCTTTTTCTAAAAACAAAGAACAAGCACTTGCATTAAAGTTGAGAATTACTATTTCAAGAATCCTATCTAATAACTTCACTAAATCAAAACTATCCCAGTCACTAACTTCCTGCGTTATCTTAGGAAAAATCTTCAACATAAAATCAAGAATATTATTTTGATGCTTCATTTTTTTGTTTTTAAGGGTATTGTTTTGATAATAAAAATTAAAATATTTCATTTTTTTCACAATACCAACTAGTTATCAATAAATGTCCTTTATCATTCTCAATCCCCATCATCTCCCCACCAGCTTCATCACATAACGCTTCTCCAACTGAAGCGAAAGGAAATACACCCCTGTAGGCAAATCCATGGCTTGAAGTGTGATTTTGCCGTTAGTCTCTCCTGATTGTTCCCAAACTACCTTGCCTGCCACATCGATTAGGTAGAGCTGGTAAGGCTGCCTTTTCTGCTCGTCGAGTTGAATGAAGAGGCTTTCGGAGAATGGATTTGGGGAAACACTGGCAATAGTAGTTAGGTCTGCTTCCAGGCCCGTCCCGTAGAGGAAATAAGGATCGGACATCACCGCACAGCCGTTAGGATAGGTCACCTGCACGGTGAAAGCACCGCTGGTATCGGGCTTATAGATGGCAAATTGGGCCCCAGGAATCGCATTTCCATTCACAAACCACTGATAGCCTGGTTGGCCAGTGGGGGCAAGCAGCGTAGAATCCATATCATTGAACCGCACGGGAGTTGTCAGGCCATTGCACGCATCGATCACTTGGTAAATGATCCCTGCGCCGAGGTTGGCGGCGTAAAGTTCGCCATTTGCATCGATACCAAAGGTACTGAAAGCGCGATCCGTGCTTTGGGGCTGATAGTCTGTAGGGAAGCCCGCCGCACTATCCGCTTTAGTGACCCAGACATGGCCAGAGATGTAGTCGCCGTAGATGTAGTAGCCATACATGCCAGGGTAGGCACTGCCCCGATAGACATAGCCGCCTGTGATGGATGCACCTGTGGTGGACCGATCATTTACATATTCATAAATCGGAGGGACAAAACTGGTGGCAGTTCCGCAATTCGTGGGGCGATAGGCCGCATTCCCTTCATAGCAGCGCCAGCCATAGTTTTCGCCTCCTGTACTCGAACTGAACTGTACACTGACTTCTTCCCAATCTCCTTGTCCGACATCTGCCATCCACAAATCGCCCGTAAGCGGATCAAAGCTCATCCGCCAGGGATTACGAAGCCCTATGGCCCAGATTTCATCTAAGACATTAGGATCGCCCACAAAAGGATTATCCGCAGGAATGCCATAATTGGTGGTACCCGTAGTCGCATCTACGTCGATACGAAGAATTTTTCCCGACAAATCCAGGGTATTCTGCGCACGGTTTCCGGGGTCTCCTGCACTCCCTCCATCCCCCGTACCAATATACAGGTAACCATCTGGCCCAAAGTTGAGGTCCCCTCCATTGTGATTGTTATAGGGTTGATCCATTTCGAGTAAAATATATTCGCTGTTGGGATCAGCCATATTGGAGTCGGCAGCGCTCACGCTGAAGCGTGAAATACGGGTATCTCCATTCAAATTGACATCTGTATCGAAATAGGTATAATTGACATAGAAATAGCCATTATTCTTGAAGTCAGGATGAAATACCAAGCCCAGTAAGCCTCGTTCAGTACGGTTGTCTTGCACAAGGCTTTGGATGTCCAAGAAAGGCGTAGAAAGCCTTTGGGCATTGCCATCCAAAATGTATATCACTCCCCGTTGCTCTACAATGAACAGGCGGTCATCTCCTGCATTGGCGATGTCTACAGGCTTATTGAAGCCCGTCGCATAGGAGACGAAGTCGATGATGGGCTGGGCGGAGAGGAGGAGCGGAAGGAAGAAGAGGGAGAGTGAGAGGGAGATCGAAAGATTTGGTTTCATTGTAAGAGAAGTTCAAAGGTTTAATGCCGTTCAAGGGTTTAAATTATAAAAAAGGGCGTGTCCGACAAGGGTAAAATTTAAGTACAAATAATGAACAAGAAAGTAAAAAATGAAAAGGACGGAACCAGTATATCTCATCTATTTCCTTACTTTTCACTTCCTTGTTTCTTGTTCATTATTTTTACTTCTCTTCAACTTTCCTCACGCCTACAGCGAAATAATATACACCTCCACCCGCCGATTGTGTCGGCGGCTTTCTTCCTCCTCATTGCTCGCAATAGGACGCTTGCCGCCAAAGCCTTTGGTCTTGATGCGATTTCCGTCGATGCCCTTCTTGACGAGGTAATTCCGCACGGCAGCTACGCGCCGCAAAGAGAGCTGCATATTGTTACCAACACTGCTGAGGTCATCAAGGCGCTGGTCGGTATGTCCTTCCAAACGAACTTCCATCGTAGGATGTGCCTTCATCAGCTCCAACAGTCGCTTGAGATCTGTGGTTGAACCTTTGACCAGCGCAGCTCGGCCGCGCTCAAACTCGACCTTGGGCAGCGCCAAGCGCATGCCTGGCTGGAGCTGATCGCCTGAGAGTTCGTGCAGACTGATAGCGGTGTTTTTCTCCTTTTGAATAGCTTCATATTCTGTAGGTGTCATAACCAGCGTGTCTCGTTGGTACAACACTTTTCGCCCATCAAGATAGATAGTATCTATTCGCTGGGTAATGGTTTTGGCCCCTTTGAGGGATTCCACCCGCATCTGCTCCCAATCCCCACAATAGGTCGGCACCCAACTGCCTGGCAGACGAAAGACCTTCGACGAGCCGTCGTCATAGGGTATGACCATCCGCGCACCGCCAGCGGCGGGGTAGATGGCTGTAGAGACGCGATTTATCGCGTCTCTACCGTCAACATGATCAATCGCGTTGGGGTGGGAGACGCGACTTATCGCGTTGGGAAGAGAGACGCGATAAATCGCGTCTCTACGGATGTCTTGCTCATCGAGCAAGACGATCCCATCTTCATTGACAATGATGATGCGCCCCTTGCCGTGGCGGTCTCGCCCAGCCAAGGCAAACTCGATCTTGGGATCGAGGTCGAAGAGCTGCTCGGAGAGGTGGACCACCTCGTAGAGGCCTGCATCGCCGAAGGCGGTGTCGGGGTAGGAGAAGCGCCTGCGCTCTTCGTGATTGAGGTCGTAGACCACGATTTCATGGTCCTTTTTATTTACCCACACAAAACTGCACCCCGTCACCTCCAGCGGCACCAATTGCAATTGATCCGCTGCCTCATAGCTTTTTTCTTCGACAATCTGCGCCGAAAGCATGGAAATAGCCAATATGCCGAAAAAGAGAATTATCGAAGCTTTCATGCGAAAAAGATACAATAAATTTCTACATTTGATCACTATGGACCACGGAAACTCGACCATTAATCCCACTCATTCCAAACTATATCAAGGCTTTTACAGAAAGATGTTTGGCAATCTGCCTCCCCACAAGTTTACAGAGGAGGAGATGATTGCCTTGATGCCAAAGATGGTTTTTGACGTCCCGCTCGTATCTGCTATTCAGCGGGCCAATGAGATGCTGGCGCAATGTAAAAAGGAACTCGATTTATTTTTGAAAACCATCCCTTCCTATAAATTAGATAACCTCCAAGAGCGGATTAGAGGGATAGAGGCAGTTATACAAGAACTGCTCATAAGTATCAGGGTCATCAACGCCTACTTAGTTGAAGAAGGAGCAGAAGAAACCGATGTGCCTGTTTTCCTCCGCCAAGGTACACTCAAGCAAAGTTTAGCATTCATCAAAGATTTTGATGAGCCTGAAGGGTTTCCAGAAGCACAGCCTGAAGTGCATGAAAAGCTCACGATGTTTCGGGAACATATCGATGACATCGGTCATGCCATAAACCATGAACGCTTTCAAGAAACAGCGTCGTTGACTGAAGATGATTCAACCACAGCAGGAGAAAGAACAGCTCTCGAAGAGTTGGTGGATAGTTTAGAGACTTTGATCCCTTTTAGGGATGTCGTCTTATTCCGAAGAGAAAATCCTGGCATACAAGGCGTCTGTGAAAAAATAGTCACCTGCCAATGGGCTTTATCAACCATTCGCGAGTATTTATTTGACTATTCCAGAGTATATGCAGAGAATGCTACGCCCCGCAAAACAGTGGATAGGGCCATCAAATACTTGGCTTCTCTACAAGCAGATTTGTTTAACCCTACAAATGCTTATAAAGTGCTCGCCCAAGAAATGAATGGGACTGGAGGACGGGATGACAACCCCAATATGCCAGCGGGTTACACCTACTTTGGGCAATTTGTGAGTCACGACATCACCTTTGACCCTATCTCTCGCCTTGACCGCCAGGAAGATCCTGACTTTCTCAATAACTACCGGACGCCAAGATTTGACCTCGACAGCATATATGGGCGTGGGCCACAGGATCAGCCTTTCATGTATGTGCCAGGGAAACCCTTATTTATCTTAGGAAAAGCGGCAGGTTCCTCTCGAAATATATCAGAAAAGGACCTCCCTCGAAATGCCTTTGGCCATGCCATCATAGGCGACCCTAGGAATGATGTGAGCGTGATTATTTCTCAGCTTCACCTTCTTTTTCTTCAATTTCACAACAAGGTAGTTCGAGCGTTTGAAGAAAATAAAAAAGGGTTCAAAGGAAATGACCTATTCACCGAAGCACAGCGAATCGTCACTTGGCATTATCAATGGGTGGTGGTCCATGATTACCTGAAGCGACTGGTAGGCGAGGATATGTTGTACCAAAAGATTCCCGATCCCCAATCTGCTATCAAGGGAAAACCAACGATTACCTTTGAGTATTTCAACTGGGAAGATCGGGTCTATATGCCCATTGAGTTTTCTGCAGCAGCTTACCGTTTTGGGCATAGCATCGTGCGAAGCACGTACGACCTCAATGAGCGAGTCAAGGATGTTCCCCTGTTTGGAGAAAAGGATAATGACCTACGGGGTTCACGATCGCTTCGTAGAGACTGGTCCATCCAGTGGGATCACTTTCTGGAGTTTCCAGACAAAGCAGCCCCACAATACGCACATAAAATCACCCCTAAACTCTCTCCCGCCCTCAATCAGATTCCTATGGCCAGGGGGCATATCAAGTCCGTCGCTGAAGCCAATCTCCTCCGAGGCGCAAGTATGGGACTGCCCGCGGGGCAGACCCTGGCCCGAGCCATGGGCATAGAACCTGCCGTGGCAGGCAATGATCCTTTGTGGCTGTATATCCTCAAAGAGGCGGAAAAAGAAGCAGATGGCACCCGCCTCGGCACGATGGGCGGCCATATTGTGGCCGAAGTCCTTCTGGGCCTCTTCGCTACAGACCCCCATTCTTATTGGTATGCCAATCCTCGCTGGACTCCAAAGGCAGAAGGCGTTATCACAAAAAATGATACTTTTGAGTTCAAAGACCTTGTCAGTTATGCTAAAGATTTGAGTGGTTAATTTTGAATGATTGAATGTTGAATAGTGGAGGATGAATATTGAATCCCTTGGCTGACCCCAAAACTTAAAACACAAAACCTAAAACCTTTCCCGTTATGATGACCCTCAAACCATACCTGAGTCTTCAGAAGATTGGGTATCCGCACACCAAAGAAGGAGAAGAATTTTACTATGTAGGACTCGCCATTTCAGTACCTGAAAACTATATCATTTATGTGCGAGAACCGGAGAAAGTCGTCGCTAAAGGGGAGGAAATGACCCCTGACGAGGTTGAGTGCTATATCCAAGTAGACCTCTATCGGGCCAGGACCATGCATTATTATGGGCCGCAAGAGTTTTTGATAGGGTTGGACACCGCTCTTCCGAAATGGAAAGGGCTAAACAGCGTCCGCGTGGAAATCCACTACCGCGTCATGGATGAGCCTCACAAATTGGTTTCTCCCCATGAAACTGAAGGCGAGAGCAAGTGCATAGCTTTTTGCTTGGCTCGAACAGAAGATGCCGGCAGCTTATTGGCAGAGGAGGGTTTGCTCAAGGTGTTGGAAGAAAAAGTGCGCGCTGAGGTGACGGAAAAATTAGCCGAAGAAACGTCAGAAGGAACGCCGAGGTCTGGTGATTCAAAAACGGTGGAGGCTCAAGTAGAAAAGGAACTCGAAGCGAGGCGGAAAGCCTTTTTGGTAGAGAGTCATTCGCCTATTGTTGAGATTTTGCAGCAATTGAATATAGGGAAGGTTGTAGGGACGAAGGTGCCTCCACCGCCTCATGGTGGATCTTGAGGTTATTCGGCTTTGAGGAGTAATAATGCTTAGATGATTATATGTCTGTGTGCCAATACATTGTCGTGGCTATTTGTTTGGGGATTGGGAGTATTGGGTTGCAAGCTCAGTCGATCTCAAAGGGTGAACCACTACCTGTAGAGATCCAGCAATGGTTGGAAGAAACTGAAAATCTTAGCTCCCGCAACCTAGATAGTGCATTTCTGATAGCTGATCAAGCACTGCAAGCCGCCTATTTACTCGACCACAAAACAGCTACTGCTACTTGTTTAGATAAGATAGCCACACTAGCCGTCAAGGGAGGTCAATATAATATTGCCCTTGATTATTATGCCCAAGGACTTCAATTATGGGATTCTTTAGGGAATAAAGTAGCAGCTGCCAAACTATTGAGTGATCGAGGATATGCTTATTTGCTCCAGCAAAATTATCCCAAGGCCATTGCTGACTATACCCAGGCAATCACGCTTAGGGAAGAACTAGGCGACACAGAAGGACTGATCACTAGCTATTTCGACTTTGTCGATTTCTATACCAATCGATTTGACTTCCCCCTTGCCGCAAATTATTTGACAATTTGTGATTCATTGCTTCAATTATACCCTTCAACCAAACAACAAGCGCATTTCTTTGCAAGGAAAGGTAAACTTGCCTTTTATCAGCGAAATTATCAGGATGCCATTGATCAATATAACCAGAGCATCCATTTATTTAATACCATAGGACTTTCAGACAACCAAGGTCCCATCCTGATAATGCTAGGCGTCGTGTATGTCTATATGGGAGATGACTGGGTAAATAAAAACCCCACCAAAGCGCAAAACTTCTATTACCGGGCATTGGAAATCCACAGTGACAATCTAAAAACCCATATAGATCATGGCAAACGCCAAGGCATCATCGATGTCTCCCTCAACCTCGGCGGCGTCTACCGCCGCCTGGGCCGATACCAGCAAGGGCTGGATACCCTGCGCAAGGCAGCCCAGCTCGCCGAAGCAATCAACTCCCCAGGCGACGTCGCCATCGCCTACCGCATCATGTCGGACATCTTTCAGAAGATGAAAAATGTGGACTCCGTCATGCATTATCGCAAGCTGTACGAAGCGCAAAACGACAAGTCTGTGCGCGAAAAGAGCGAAAAGGCGATCCGCTTTGCCGAGGTCTACTACCAGACGCAAAAGAAGGAAAAGGAAAATGCCCAAATGCGGCAAGAAGCGCAAATTCAGGGATTAAGATTTCGGACGACAGTCATCAGCTCTATTTTGCTGGGGATTTTGCTAATAGGGTTCATCTATTATTTCTACAACCGCACGCGCACCCAACGCAAGCTCATGGAGCAGCAGACCAAGATCAACGGTCAGATCGTGATCGATCTGATCAAGGAGCAGACCATTGAGAACCTCAATTCACGCCTGGAAGGCCAGGAGCAGGAGCGGGAGCGCATCGCGCGAGATTTGCACGACCGCCTAGGTGGCACCCTCGCCGCCGTTAAATGGAGCCTGGAGGGCCTGGAGCGCAAGCTCCCTGAGTCTGCGACTAAGTCCTATACCAAGACCCAGACCTTGCTGGATCGTGCTTGGAATGAGACGCGCCGCCTCTCCCATGACATGATGGCCTTGCCCCTTCAGAACCTCGGCCTCGAAGCCTCCCTCCACGAACTCTGTGAGATGCTCAATACCAATGGAGAACTCACCATTACCTATTCCAACCAGTTGAACGAACCGCTCAAGCTTTCTGAAAAAGTGGAGCGCCACCTTTACCGCATCATTCAGGAACTCCTGCAAAATGTCATCAAGCACGCCAAGGCGAGCCAAGTTTCTCTGACCTTGTCAAAAGAGGAAACGACCCTCAAGGTCGCTTTGGAGGATAATGGTAAAGGCTTTGCCCATGCACCCAATGAGATCAAAGGCATGGGCCTCAAGAATGTAGATGCGCGCACTCAGCAGTTAGGGGGCACTTTTTCCATCAATAGTCAGGTAGGAAAAGGGACAAAGGTCAAATTGGAAGTTCCAGTTTAGAAAAAAAAATGCTTGTCCTGAGCTTGCCGAAGGGGAGATTATGGGATTTTCATCCTATATTGATCTTTGATATTTTGAATTGGATCGAGTTTCCATTTTTCTTCCCTTTTTACTTCTTTATTTCCTGTTGATTATTTTTACTTTCTCCTCCTTTTTACCCACAAAACCCTCCCTTCAATGGCATCAAAAGTAATTACGCTTCCTACCGATAATCAAGAAGAGGCTCAGAAACTCTTCAAAGAATGGCTTGATTTCGATGATAAGATCCTATTTATCGTGTTGGGAGATACGGGCATCGCAAAAAAACTGGTAGAGGCTGCCGACAGGCGGACGGGCGGTGATGAAAATGAGCCTCAGTGGGTCGTCTTTGCTGAAAAGCGTGAAGATGTATTGGAACTATTACAAACGCTCAAAGACCCCGAAAATATGGTTGAGGATTGGGAGAAAACCTTGGCCATAGCCGTTTCTATGACTGACAATATATGCGATATGATTCCTCGGAATGGAACGCAGCCAAATGCTGCGAGAATTTTTATGGCTTTTAGACGTGCCGAGAGGGATATTGATTGATTATTAATCATCAGTCTATCCGTTAATCAATAATATAATTATCCGTGAAAAAACTCCTCCTTATAGCCACTCTTTCTTTATTCGTCACTACCTTGGACGCCCAACTCCTGCGTATCCAGGAAGTAGACCAAGCGGGTCATATCCGTACCTTGGGTGACCGTCGTCAAGCAGTTGACATCAATAGTCAGCTAGAGATTAAGATCCACAAAGACAGTCTGTTCAGTGCTGTGGATTACAAACTAGCCCAAGAAGGATCCGAGGCAGTGGATTCTTTGATCAAGACCCTCAAGGTATATCGCAGGTTGATAGAAAAGATGAATACGACCATTGATGCCTATGAAAAGGTATTCAAAGCACCTGGCAAACCGTCTTTAGATGACCTAAAAAAAGCATTGAAAGACAGAGCTGATGCCGTATTCGAGATCATGGCTCTTTTTCCCGAAGAATCCGAATTCAACACACGCTTCAATACTGCACTGGAAGAAGATGAAGGAAATAAAGGCAGTAATGAGGATTTTCGCATTCTCATCCGTGTCCTGTCTGATGAAATGCAAACGGTTGACAATACTTTGGCAGAACTGCGTAAGGCGGCTGGGTTTTACTTCAAGCTTGCTGCCTGGTCAGCCACAGATCGTGGCATCACCCCGATCCATCTGGATGGATTTGACGATATTCGGCCAGGGCAATTTTATGAATACGAGCGCAACCAACTCTATCTCACCAAGAAGCAATTGAAAGAAATGGATGACCTGACAGCGTATTTTGAGAAGACAGATAAAGGGAAATCTTTTGAAAAACTGTCCAACGTTGTCGTGAGGATTTTGGAAAAAGCGGTAGATGTGGAGGGCCTCACAGCGCAAGTGAAACAAACGTTGGACATGGTAAAAAACCTGGACACCCCAGCCCTAAGCCTTAGGGATAGCGTGGTGAGTCGCCTGAATAAGGTAAAATCAGAATGGACTTCCCTCACACAAGACATTGAAGGACTCAAGGACAAGTATACAGCGGCAGGCGGCGTGAGCGGTGCCACGACCAAAACAGGCGTTTTGAGAGGGTTTGCTGCAGATGTAAGCGAGGTACAAGCCAAACTCAATGATGTCTCTTCTTTTGCCAAAGATATTACTTCTATGGTTGGCATTGATAGCCTCATTGGAGATGGGGTGAAGGTAGTTGATAACGTCAAGCAATTAGCCAAGGACTTTTCTAACGCCGCCAATAACCTCGTGGATTACTCACGCGACGCAGCCCATATGGCGCTCTATGGAAGAAAGATCAATACGGCAGCCTTCAAAGTCAGCAAAAAGGTGCGAAAGCTAGGCATAGACCAGGTTCCTAATTCTACCATGCTTGACCTGAATTTCACTGGCAAACGCAAGCCTGGGGACGTCATCGTTCTCAAGGCGCTGCTATACAAAGGCACAGATAAAGAACCTTTTATGACAGAGATTCGGGATTTTCCGATGATGAATGCGCTAGCGCATGTGCAGATGACGGTGGCCTATACCTTTGCCAAGCCGCTAGAGCGGGATGACAATTTTAAAGGAGGCCCTTTGGTAAGTATCCTCTACAAATTTCCCAGCCATAACCTGGGCTATCGCAACTTTTTTGACTTCGGCATTGGGTTACATGCCGCTTCCTACGATTTCAACAACGACGATACGCCCGAATTTGCAGGCGGTATTGTGACCAGCTACTTCAAGGATTATCTCCAATTGGGGCTGGGCTACAATTTCAATGACAAAGCCAGCTACTGGTTTGCAGGTCTGCGGATCCCGATCGCGAATTCGCCCGTGTCGAATATTGGGCAGTAGGGGTCATGTTCAAAGATCGCAAGATCAACACCTTCTGGAAATGGTTTTCTAGGGAAAACTATAAGTACCTCTTTCTCAATGAAATGACCGATGAAGAGAAAGAACCATTATTAGACGAATTCCTGTTCCACCTGCACAAATACCATAAGGAGTTATTTTTTGAAATAGGGGGAAGGTCTGATGATGAAAAACTGGAAGTCGTGATAACAGCTTGTGGGGATAAGCGATATTTTGATAAAGTAACCCAATTGGTTGAAAAAGCCCCTCACTTTGAGGATTGGGAAATTATTGCTTTTAAACAGGCACAAGGAATTGAATTCACTACTCGCCATGAAGGGTTAACATTTGATCCTCAAAAAACACTTTTCATTCCCTTAGAAAGCAGGCAAAAGCCCGATGCTGTCGGAATTTGTGTATGTTATCCAGAATTTTCGGAGGAAAAGGAAGATATTTTTACCAATGGTACCTACCTGATGCTAGACACCATTTTAGGAGAAAAGTCTGCTGTCGAAGACCTTGATCATGTAGAGATCATGCAAACTCCCAAAAACATTGGGGATTATCCTTTTAGGATGTTGAGTGGTATTGAGGCTTATATCAAGGAAAGGAAATCCTTTAGTTTATAAACTCAGGAGAGGAAAGTGCGGCTGGGATGAAACGGGCGCGGGCGGACGGATAGAAGCGATGGCCTTGGTTGGCCCGTTTCGATTTTTTGGTTACTTTTTTCTAAAAAAAGTAACAACACAATGGAATTCACAAAACCCCAAATACTAGTTACCAATATAATTCAAGTCCTAACAGATTGAAGAAAATCTGTTAGGACTTTTGAGGTTCTACTTCACCACACTCCCCTTCATCACCGCATACTCAGGATTCACGATATGCAGCTTGCCTGCACTGTCCTCAGCAAAGAGAATCATGCCCTGTGACTCCACCCCACGAATCTTTCGCGGCTTTAGATTTACCAGCACCGTCACCTGCTTGCCCACCATCTCTTCGGGCGTGAAGTGCTCCGCCACCCCTGACACAATCGTCCGTTGGTCCAGGCCCGTATCCACCACAAACTGCAAGAGCTTGTCGGCCTTTTTGACTTTGGCCGCTTCGAGGATGGTTCCGACACGGATGTCCATGGACTGGAAGTCGTCAAAGGTGATCTCCTCCTTAGCAGGTGCTACTTGAGCTTGAGGTTGATCTTGAACTTCTCCCTCCTTCACTTTCTTATTCGCTTCTAAGCGATCTTTTTGCACTTGGATGACCTCCTCTTCGATACGCGGGAAGAGCACTTCAGGCACTTTTGTCGGATGTCCCGCACCGATCAACTCCCGAGAGTTAAGGTTTTTCCAGTCTACAGGGAAGGCCGACAGGTTTAGGATGTCGAGAATTTTGTCGGCGGTTCTTGGTAAAAATATTTTGGCCAAAATCCCCAAAGCTGCAATCAATTGCACGCTGGAATACAAAATGCGCGCTACCGCTTCAGGGTCGGTCTTCCATTTTTTCCACGGCTCTTCATCCGTGAGGTACTTATTGCCCAGACGGGCGATGTTCATAAACTCTGTTTGCGCATCTCTAAAGCGGAAGCTTTCAACGTTTTCAGCCACTTTTCCAATCAATACCTGCAATTCATCCAGTACCCCTTGTGCGCTTGTATCCTCTTCAATCCCCTCGGGATGTGGCACCAATCCGCCATAGTACTTGTGCAAGAGCTTCATGCGGTTGACGAGGTTACCGAGGATATTGGCGAGTTCGCTGTTGTTGCGCTCGCGGTAGTCGTCCCAGGTGAACTCAGAATCCTTCGTCTCTGGAGCGATGGAAAGTAAGACATAGCGAAGTACGTCTTCTTTGTCTGGAAATTCGTCCAGGTACTCATGCAGCCATACGGCCCAGTTGCGAGAAGTAGACAGCTTGTCTCCTTCGAGGTTGAGGAATTCGTTAGCTGGGACGTTGTCTGGTAGGATATAGCCTTCATGCGCATGCAAGATCGCGGGGAAGATGATACAGTGAAAGACAATATTGTCTTTCCCGATAAAGTGAATCAAGCGGGCATTGTCCGCTGGGTCTTCTTGTTCTTTCCAGTACAGCTCCCAATCCTTGCCATTCTCCTTGGCCCACTGCTTGGTCGCAGAGACATAGCCGATCGGTGCGTCGAGCCACACATAGAGCTTTTTGCCTTCGGCATTTTCCAATGGCACGTCTACTCCCCAGTCGAGGTCACGCGTCATCGCTCGCGGATGTAAGCCTGCCTTCAACCAACTGCTACACTGTCCATAGACATTCTTCTTCCATTTGCCCTTTTTTCCTTCCAGTAGCCACTCTTCCAACCAAGGCTGGTATTTGTCAAGTTGGAGGTACCAATGGGTAGTCTCTCTAAGCACAGGCGGCTTACCGCTCAAAGTAGAAATGGGATTGATCAGATCTGTAGGACTGAGAGAGGAACCACAGTTCTCACATTGGTCGCCATAGGCACTGGGGTGGCTGCATTTGGGACATTCACCGGTGATATATCGGTCAGCGAGGAACTGCTGATGCTCTTCATCAAAATATTGCTCATTGGTTTTTTCGACAAATTCACCTTTCTCAAAAAGGGTCTTAAAAAAGCCTTGAGAAGTTTCGTGATGTAAAGGCTCAGAAGTGCGATGGTAATAGTCGAAAGATATGCCAAAACGCTCAAAAGTCGCTTTGTTCAGTTCGTGGTATTCATCTATGATGGCGCGAGGGGTGGTGCCTTCCTTTTTGGCACGAAGGGTGATGGCCGCACCGTGCTCGTCACTGCCACAGATAAATGCCACATCGCGGCCCCGCAGGCGCAAATAGCGGACGTAAATATCCGCTGGCAAGTAGGCGCCAGCAATATGCCCAATGTGCAATGGGCCATTAGCATAGGGCAAGGCAGAAGTGATGGTATATCGCTTGGGGATTGTGTTTTCGTTCATGGCGCAAAGATAAAATAAAGTTTGAGCGTTCGAAACTTACCCTGAGTCTATCTGAAGGGGTTCGAACGTTTAGAGAGAAAGGAGAAAAAAGGGGATTTTGTGTGGGGCGAATGGGGTTGTACGATAGGATAATAGGAAGGTTTGGGGTAAAAATTTATATATTAATTTTTTATAATATTATTTTATTCTAACTTTGCATCCAAATTCAATCTGATGGTAAGGTTTATTAGGCTTGCTCCCTTCTACATAAATAAACTCCCCTAATTGACCATTAACCATTTACAATTGACCACTCTCTTATGTTAACCTTTATCAAAAATCTCCTAGGCATGGAACCTACGCCCGACTTCCCTACCCTCATCCGCGATGGCGCGGTGATCCTCGATGTTCGCACCAAAGGCGAATTTGCTGGCGGCCACGTCAAGGGCTCGATCAACATTCCCTTGGACCAGCTCCCCAATAGAATCCAAAAACTGGATCAGAACAAGCCTATTGTCACTTGCTGTGCTTCTGGTATGCGCAGTGGCTCTGCGAAGCGTATCCTCAAAGCCAAAGGCTTTGAGGTGTATAATGGCGGAGGCTGGCAGCGTGTAGCGCAGTATAAATAGAAGTTTTGGGTTTTAGGTTTAGGGTTCAGTGTTTAGAGTTCAGGGTATTCTTTGAAACGCTAAACCTTAAACTCAAAACGTTTCAGACATAACTTTATCTTGTAGCCCTTCAATAGCTGAGACGGCATTCATGCTCCGGTATAGAAAGCCATCAGCTGGTAACGCGTCAGTGCTTTTTCCTGCTACCCAGACAGGCTTCCCTGGGAGGGCTGCTCTGACTTGGGCAAGGTGCCCTTCGGTATAGTCCCTGTCAGCGCCACAGAGTACAACTGCGGCTGGCGCTGCTTCAGCCATTGCTGCCAAAGCGGTATGAAAATCCTCAGGGTGAGGATTTTCCTGAAAGGCAAAACCTCCACATCCCATTAAATTGCGGGTGAAGTTCATGCGTGCATTACGCATGACGACGTTCCCGTAGCTCAAGAGAAACACAGATGGGCGTTCCCCTGTCTCCTTCACAAAGCGGTCCATCCGCAAGCGCAGGTGTTCAAACATGGAAGGCCCTTCTTCCCCAATAGCGGTGACCTCATTAGGATCATCGCCTTCAGCAGGGTAGTTATTGACCCCAACAAAGACGCGCTTTCGGGTCGCGACGTCAGACAATCGCTGCTGGGCAGCAGCTCCTAGTAGCTCGTCTATCATGCCTGCATCCAGGCATATATCATATCCGCCAGCGGATTCTAGTTCCTGGAAGAGCTTCCAGGCATTGGCAGCAAGCTGGTCTGTTAAATATTCGAGGTAATATGCACCGCCGGCCGGGTCTGTCACCTGACCGAGGAAGGATTCGTGTTTCAGAATCAGTTGGATATTTCGTGCCAAACGGGCGGGAAATGCCTGTTCGGGGTGGTTGAGTTTTTCGTGAGAGGAGACTACCACCGCGTGTGCGCCTCCCAATATGGCGGAAATCGCCTCCGTAGTGGTCCGCAACAGGTTGGTGTGAGCATCGTAGTGCGTTTTGTTCCAACGGGCAGATTGGGCGATGATAAAAGGAGACATCAGTTGCGGATCGGTCTCGCCCATAATCTCTAGGACACGGGCAAAAAGGATGCGAAATGCGCGCAATTTGGCGAGTTCTAACAGAAATTCGCTGCCGATTGGGAAGGTGAATACCAAGGAGTTGAGGATGCGTTCGCGAGGGGCATCGGTATCCGTGATCCAGTCTACTGCTTTGGATAAAGCAAATGCCAATTGCTGTGTCAAGGTGCCTCCATTTTCGTCCACGACACTCATGTCGATGCCCAAGCCTCGAAAGTAGGGGGAAGGGGCTGTCGCCTCCAAAATGGCTTCCCTTGAGACATCTCCCACATCTACTGCCAGGCTGGTAAGGGTACCTGTCAGGTCAGCGGGGTCATGGCCCTGGGCATCCAGGTGGGTATAAAGTCCCTGGAGGATGTCCAGAGGTTCATAGGAAGCGTATAGGTGGACTGCATTGTACCGAGAATCTACCGATTCGAGTACAGGCAAAAACGCGTCTTTACCTCCATTTCCCTCCCAGGAATAGAGTTTTACCGCCTGAATCCCTGCTTCATTGGCTTCTTCCAAGCGCTTACGGGCTTCTTGTGAACTGTCCACAGCTAGCTCTTGCACGATCTGCCAGTCGTCTCCAGGCTGGTTGAAGGCGTTGCCACGTCGAAATGGAAACGTGCCCGGGAGGCTGTCTAGCCACCTTTCTTCAACTTCCGCGTCGCTTGCGCGCTGGAAAGGGGGAAGTACAATCCCTTCCAAGTGTAGCTGGGAGAGGTCCTCAAAGGTTTTTCCTTTGAGTTCGGTAGAGAGCCTATTGAGCCAATCTTCCGTTGGGATAGGGGGAAAGTCTTCGAATAGTTTTTTCATTCTCAATTTCTTAAGGCAAGATGGCAGATAAAGGCAGGTTTACAGATAAAGGCAGGATTGCAGAATATCGAACAAGGATTGAAGATTGATGAAGTGAAGCGTTTTTCCTCCCTTCAACAATCCTTGTTCATCAATCGACATTCTGCAATTTTCCTCCCTTCAACAATCCTTGTTCATCAATCATTATTCTGAAATCATTCTCCATTAACCAAACAGCTTCCCAAACAATCCCTTTTTCTTTTCCCCTTTATCCGTCTGCTGCTTATCGACTTTCTCTTGCATATTCTCGATAGAGTCTTCGATGGCGGCTATAAGCATCTCATCTCCCGTGGCCTGGGCAGGCGGAAGCGCTTTTTGAAATGCCGTCAGAGACGCTTGCCAGTTGCGTTGACCTTGTTCCAGGTCGCCTATGCTCTGCCAGCTTTTGGCTTGGGCGATGTCATTTTCTGTTAGGGCAAACGATTTGGCTGCTTCGCCATAATAGGCTACGGCTCGTCCCAGATTGCCTTCTCGCTCCAAAATCAATCCCAACGTCTGCTGGATAGGGCCGAGGCGATCCGTGTCATCTGCCCGTTTGAAGTTGGAAAGGCTGCGAATATATTGTTCCCTGGCACTCTTGAGGTCTCCCCACTGGGTGTAGAGGCGCGCCAAGGTCATGTTGACTTTGCCTGCTTCTAAGGGATCGTCTTCTGATTCCAGGATATCAAGGCCACGATTGATCAGGTCAAGGCCTTCGTCTATGCCTTCAGATTCTTCATCTTGTAAGAGGCAGATGCCTTGAAGAAACAGGGCTTTTCCTACGGCAGCATTTTCAGCAGCAAACTCCTGGTATTCAAGGGCTTCATTTACCAGTTCATGCGCTTTTTTTGGGTAATCTAATTGGTAAAAAAGGCGTCCTGCGGCTGCATATATCGATGTGAGATAAGTCGTATCCTCCAGTTTGGTGCTCCACTCCCTCGCTTGGGCATAAGTTGCGGCTTCCCTAACAGGAAGATTCAGGGTCGCATAGCTCTTGCCCAATTCTATCCACGCTGGGATGACTTGGGGATCATTCCCTTCCTCCATTTCACGGATCGAGGCCAATTGCTCGTCAATACTGGGGGTCACCGCTGGTGCTTCATTGCCTACTTTCAGCTCGTAATGCTGTGGGATTGCGTGCCAAAAGTCTGGCACATCCGCCTGTAGGCGTGCTGCCAGGGATTCACTCATCCAGAAAAGGCAGACAAAGGGCTGCTCTTCGGTGAGGGCTTTCATTTCAGCTAATAAACTCGCCAAGGCTTCACTTTCCGTCTGACCTTCCCACATCTCCAAGGCGAATGTCACTTCGAGGTTGACGAGGTAGACGACGTCTTCTATGGTCTCGGTCTGGTAGACTTCCTCAGGCAATTTCTCCCGCATGGCCTCGGTCAGCGATGTGATCTTCGTCCGGCAGAGGTCTAGCACAACGTGCTGGAAGTCAGGCAATTCGCCGACGATGTCATCGATAAGCGCATTGCGCATGGACGTGCTATCATATTCGATGGCGATCATCCTAGGCCCGTCGGGATCGTTGATCGCAGCGAGGATGGGTTCGAGTCTATCGGCAAATTCTATTTGGGAGATGTTCATGGGGGAAGAAAATGATTATATGAGTAAATGAATAGATGATAAAATAGGAAGAAAAATCCACGCTTCCTGAGTTCTAATGATTTGACCCAAAAAGTTCATATTATCATTTGCTCATTTTATCATCTAATCATTTCTAAAAGCCGCTGCTAAATTAACAGAGAAAGCAGGAAAAGCGAAAATGAAAGGCCAGTCTTATCCATTTTCTCATTTCCTCATCTATTCATTTAATCATTTCTCCAAAAAGAAAGACCAATGCTTTCCAACATTGACCTCTCTAAAAAATTGCTGTCTAACTATTTATCCTTTTTTCGGCCATGCGCCAAGAATTGCGCCGCCGACGGCCATCGCGACCATGTCTGAACCCCCAGTGACCCATGCGAGTCCATAGGGTTTGAAGGCAAACATGTTGCCTATCATCTGAGGCAGGAAACTAAAGGTAAAGGCCAGTAATAGCCCTACTAAGGCAGCATTTACCATTCCTTTTACCCCCATTTTTATCAATAGCCACCCTAGCACATAAAGCGGAATTATGGTAGCAATAATATTTGAAATCCAAGTCCCTATACTTGGATCCGTATTACGCTGTGCTTCTGTCAGTCCCTGCATATCAGCCCATGGTTCAATAAATAGCATGCCATACCAAACGAAACCAAGAAAACTAAGTACGACAACGCCGACCAATACCGCAAGGGGATTGACTTGTTTCAGTTCATTCATAATGTAGGAATTTTAATTGCGTGGATTTGTGTGAGAGTTGAAGCTCCACGGCGTATTTGGTTGGCTATTGAGGAGTAAGATAGGGTGTAATTTACTCATTGTCAAGCGGTTCTATTGCTAGACCATGCCTTCCTACTCCACCTGAAACTGGATGAGGACTTCATAGCGAAGGGTGATAGGGCGAAGGGTATAGCTATTACTGGCTTTGTCTCCTGCATATGTTTTTTGGTTGATATAAGTATTGGAAAGAAAATCTTGTTGCTGGTGATAGAAAGCTTGATTAGGACTGGTTTCCACAATTTTAAGGGGCTTTCCAATCTTGGCTCCAACAGCATCTGACAGCAGCGTGGCTTTTTCTTTGGCGGCTTTAGCAGCTTCTTGCTTCACTTCTTTGCGAAATCTCTCCAGCTCAGAATGACTGACACGGGCGAGTCTCGCATTCGCTTCTGGAATTTCGCCCAATGCCTCCATCAACGGAAGAATCTGGTCTACAGAAGTAATCATCACATCAAAGGTCTTGGTCTGCAATTGTTTGTGTTTCTTTTTTCTTACTCGAATATGACACGTACTGAATTGGTCCAAGTGAATATGTTCTTTGGCTAAACCAATTGCTTTCATTTTTGCTACAAAATTCTCCTCAATCGTCGCCATTGGCACCAATACTTTCGACTCCTCATATTCTTTCAGCACCACTTGAATATAGATTTCATTGGGGGTGATCTCAGTTTCGGCACTGCCCTTAACCTCTATATAGGGTTCATTGGGCCAGGAAGTGTTTTGGGAAAAAGTGGTACTTAGGAATAAGAATGTAGTAAGGGCAAGGGCAAATAGCTGTTTAGGTTTCATAAGAAGGTTTTGAGTTTTGGGTTTTGGGTTTTGGGTTTTGGGTTTTGGGTTTTGGGTTTTGGGTTTTGGGTTCAAAGTAGGCCTTTGACTTTGGTGGCACAAGTAGGTCTTTGTGAAAGCCCTTTCTCACGTTCTAAAACACCTTTTTTACTGGGCAAAACACCTTGTTACAATTTGTGACATTCCTTTACGCAGCCATGACATCTAAGAAATAGTAGGCACGTAATTTTGGGTAAAGGTTCACGCTTCTACCGTTTGATTGTGAGTCTTACGCCAACAGAACTCTTGCCGCTAAAACCTCCTAAAACCTTACCTCATGCGTTCCACCCTCTTACTACTTCTCGCATTGCTTCCTTTCCTATTTAGCTATCAAACTGCTTTGGACGAAAACCAACTGGCTTTCAGCGTAGTCGATCAGAAGCCCATTGTCTATGGCCAGCTCAATGGCAAGCCTGCGGCTTTCCTCCTCGACACAGGCTCAGACTTGAGCTTGCTCTGCGCGAAACAAGCAGCATCGTACGGGTTTCACCTCATCAAAGATGCTTCGCATCGGATAAAAGTCATCGGGATTGACAATCACGTAACCTCTATGCCCATCGCTGTGAGCGTGGAGGTAGTGGTAGGAGCATTGGACGTGGAGACTCGGTTTGTCTCAACCGACTTTTCACGCCTTGGCAAAGCCATGCCCAAAGACCACAAAGTGCCTGTAGTCGGCATATTGGGGTCCGATGTGATGCGGAAATATGGTTTTTCCATAGACTTTGAACAGCATCAACTCTCCTTTGAAATGCCCTCCATGGATGACCATGCACCCTTTGTCCGAGAGGATTAACATTTCTTCCGAATCCTATCATCTCACTCAACCTCTATCCTCTTTACCCCACCCCCACTACCTTTTGATTCATGAAAAACCTACTCATTCCCCTTCTCCTACTTGTCTTTGGCCTCATCTGTATGAGCAGCAAAAGCCCTGAGGAGTATGCCTATATAGACATCGTTTATTTTGGCAAACAACCGATTGTGGCAGGCACGCTGAATGGACATCCAGCTTATTTCATGCTGGACTCAGGCGCCAAGATAAGTCTCTTGGAAGCAGGAAAAGCGCAGCAATATCGCTTTGCAACCTGGAAAAGTGATGATTATGATCACCATACGACGGGAATCGGTGGCCAGCAATCAGAGATCTATATGACGGGAGCCACTAAACTCATGCTGGGCCCCCAACGGATCAAAAACCGTTTGATGGCTACTCAGTTATCCCACCTCTTTCGTACATTTGGGCCGTATCGCCCCGTCGGGATTATGGGTGCCGATGTGATGGAAAAATATGGCCTCATCATTGATTATGGCCAACAGCGAGTAGGCATTCCCCTTACTTCCTCCAAAAAAGAACACCGAAAAAAACACAGATGATACCTAATACCATCTTTGCACGTACTAGCAAGACCTTTGCCGTCCTCCTCCTGATTTTGCTTTCTGAGCCGCTTTTTGCGGGAGAATGGAACATGGTCTATAACCTGAAAGGCAAGTGGAAATTCACCATCGGCGACAATAAAAGCTGGGCTTCTGATCGATACAATGATTTTGACTGGGAGCAAATCTACGCGCCCGCTGCCTGGGAAGACAAAGGCTTTCATGGCTATGATGGCTACGCGTGGTACCGAAAGACCATTAAGCTATACAATCAATACCCCAAGGATGAATTATTTCTTTGTTTGGGGTATATCGATGATGTAGATGAAGTCTATTTCAATGGAGAATTGATCGGATTTTCTGGACAATTTCCTCCTTCCCTTCAGACTGCCTATAATGCGTATCGGCGCTACCGCATCCCCAAGGACCTCCTCCGTACTGACCGCCCCAATGTCATCGCCGTCCGCGTTTATGATAGCCATATCTCTGGTGGTATTGTCAAAGGAGATATAGGCATTTACAAAAAGGCTCTTAATCAAAATCTGGCACAGGACCTCTCCGGCGTATGGGATTTTCGACCTGGAGACCTCAAACCTTGGGAGTCTCCCAAGCAGAATCAACAACGTCCCTGGTCTCCCATCATGGTTCCCAGTGCATGGGAATACCAAGGTTATAAACACCTCAATGGCTATGCTTGGTACCAAAAATCCTTCACAGTCACTCAGGAATTAGCCTCAGAAGACCTCGTTTTGTTATTGGGCAAAATAGATGACTGTGATCAGGTATTCCTTAATGGCAAGAAAATAGGCGCTACTGGCCTTGATGATCACGGGCCCATCCTTGCAGAAGATCCGCATTCTTGGCAGGTAGAGCGCGCTTATCCCATCCCTGCCTATACCCTTCTGATCAATGCGCCCAATATCCTCCATGTCCGGGTACATGACTGGTATGAATATGGGGGGATTTTTGAAGGGGAAATTGGGTTGGCGAAGAATTAATTTTGAATGTTGAATGAAATAATTTTGAATGGGAAGAAATGTTTAGGAAACATTTTCCCATGGATTTTGACATGATTATTTTCCATTCAAAATTCATCATTCTCAATTCAAAATTTATCTCCCGCATTTGGAATGCTGGGATAACCTCAGCAAATTCCCATATGAATAGCCTTTCTAGCCTAGATCGCCAACAATTGCTTGCTCAGCTCAAAGAAGGCCCCTTTGATGTACTGGTCATCGGCGGGGGCATCACAGGGGCGGGTATCGCCCTGGACGCAAGCGCCCGCGGCATGCGGGTCGCCCTCATCGAGAAACACGATTTTGCTTCAGGGACGAGCAGCCGCTCGACCAAGCTCATCCATGGCGGCTTACGCTACCTCAAGCAGTTTGAAATTGCTTTGGTACGGGAAGTCGGTCGCGAACGCGCCGTAGTCCATCGATTGGCGCCGCACCTCGTCGTGGCGGAGAAGATGCTCCTGCCCATCGTAGAAGGCGGTACCTTCGGGAAGTTCCTCACTTCCTTTGGGCTGATGGTCTACGACGTCCTGGCAGGCGTCGAAAGCGAAGACCAGCGCGTCATGCTTTCCAAAGAAAAAACCCTGGAAGAAGAACCGCTGCTCGACGCTACTATCCTCAGAGGAAGCGGTCTCTACGCCGAATACCGAACGGACGATGCCCGCCTGACCATTGAAGTCATCAAGACTGCGGCCCAGCACGGCGCGCTCAGCGCTAGCTATATGGAGGGAACGGAGTTCCTCTACAACAAAAAAGGCAATGTCCGTGGCATGAGATGCCTCGACCGCTTGTCAGGCGAAAGCCTTGACATCAAGGCCAAATACGTGGTCAGCGCAGCTGGCCCCTGGGTGGACACCCTCCGCCAAAAAGACGGTTCCCTCTCTGGGAAGCGCCTCCACCTCACCAAAGGCGTCCATATCGTTGTCCCTCACGACAAATTTCCCGTCCGACATTCCATTTACTTTGATGTCCCAGATGGACGGATGATATTCGCCATTCCGCGCGGAAAAGTCACTTATATTGGTACAACCGATACAGACTACCACGACAGCCTAGACCATATCCTCACCAACCTGGAAGATGTGAATTACCTCTTGGAAGCGGTCAACCATTTTTTTCCTGATATCCATCTTGAAGTAGCCGATGTGGTTTCAAGTTGGGCGGGACTCAGGCCCTTGATCCATGAAGATGGCAAGTCTGCCTCAGAGCTGTCTCGTAAGGACGAGCTATTTGTGTCGCCTCAGCGCCTGATCTCGATTGCCGGTGGCAAGCTCACGGGCTACCGCAAGATGTCGGAAAAGGTCGTAGACCTCGTAGCTAAAAAGATGCGCAAAAAAGGCAAAGAAGTAGGTCCTTGCACCACCAAGAACCTCGTCTTAACAGGCGGAGACTTTGACAGTGAGGAGGCCATCAGTACCTTTAAACAAAAGATTTCATCCCAACTAAAACCCCTGGGTCTTGGTGACTATGAAGCAGGCTACTTGATCGCTAACTATGGTACGCAAGTCACCCAACTCATCTCTCATGTCCATACCTTATCAGGCAATGACACTCAATTGAACCTCCTCCGTGCTGAACTCTGGTTCTGCATACATCAAGAGGCTGTTCATGGAGCCGTGGACTTTTTCAGCCGCAGGACAGGACGCCTTTATTTTGATATAGAGAAGGTAAAAAAATATGGTCCTACAATTGTAGACGAAATGGGGACTGTCCTTCAGTGGGCACCAGCGCACCTGGCAGCCGAGCAAGCCTCTCTGGCGCAGGCGATTCAAGAGGCTCAGACTTTTCCGGAGGGGAAGAAGTTTTGAGTTTTGGGTTTTGGGTTTTGGGTTTTGGGTTTTGGGTTTTGGGTTTTGGGTTTTGGGTTTTGGGTTTTGGGTTTTGGGTTTTAAAATTAACTCGAAACTTCAACCTGAAAACACTAAAGGTTCTGGGCTGTACAATATCGAAAACGTTTCCTTTCTTTGCGAATTCTTAACAATCAGCGTTTTCTTTCGCCCCACCAACTCAAAACGCTAAACTTCAAACCCAAAACTCTCCCTATGAAAACCATATTTATCTCAGGTGCCTCTCAAGGCATAGGATTGGCGATCGCCCGTGTATTCCATGCAGCAGGCTTTCAAGTGGCTATCTGCGCTAGAGGCGCGGAAAAACTAGCGGAAGCAGCCGCTGAGATGCCTGGCCTGCACACCTATGTCTGCGACATGTCCGACAAAGCCGCCGTCAAAGCACTGGCGGCACAACTCAATGACCGCTATGGCGCATTGGACGTCCTTGTCAATAATGCCGGGGTATTCCTGCCCGGCAAAATCCACGAAGAGGACGACGAAGTATTTGAGACTCAAATTTCGACCAACCTCCATAGTGCCTATTACCTCACCAAGGGCGTATTACCTCTGATGCAAGCCACAAAAAGCGGCACCATCGTCAATATATGTAGCATCGCTAGTATCATGGCTTATGCCGCTGGAGGCAGTTATGCCATCTCGAAATTTGCGCTGCTTGGCTTCTCCAAATCGCTACGCGAAGAGATGAAAGAATTTGGCATTCGCGTACTCAGCATCTTGCCTGGAGCTGTAAAAACGGCCTCTTGGGATGGGGTAGACCTACCCGATGAACGATTCATCCCCGCAGAAGACATAGGCAAACTAGTCTATGACCTGTACAGCCTGTCTGGTAGGACCGTCGTCGAGGATCTAGTCGTAAGACCGTTCATGGGAGATATTTAGCCAACTAGGCAGCAAAGGCAGCCGTCATAACGTCAGGATGGAAGAGAATGCTGTTTAATTGGTAAATTAAAGAAGTTGTTCTAGGTTTTATGTTCTAGGTTCTAGGTTCTAGGTTCTAGGTCGGCTCAACTTCGCACACAAAACCTAAAACTTAGAACCTAGAACCTAAAACTTTCTTTTGCCCCCCTATCTTGTCGTTATGTTACAGCCTAAAGCCATCTTTCTACTGACTATCAGTTGGTTAATCCTAACGCCAACCTACTCACAGGATCGCATTTCTCCTGAAGAAATTGATTTCCGCCAAATTGAAGTTCCTGTCTACCGATTAGCTGATTATACCGATCAGGTAGCGCTCGAAATCCCATATGCGGGATTTGAAATTGATAAGCCTGAAGACTGGTTGGCGGTAGCTGCTACGCACGAAGTATATGAGATAGACCTGGTATTCACCAAGTATCCAGCAGACATCAGTCGCTGGCGGACGGACTATCACGGATTATTGAAAGATCGGATCGATGAACTTGTCACGATAGATTCCAGCTTTCTGAATCGAGGCATACAGTGGAATATGTTTTTGCAGACCCAGTGCAAAACGGAAGCGGAAGCCAAGCGTTATTTTCATGGATTTGTAGTCAAATACCGTCCCAAGGAAGTGCGGATCATCTCCGATGTATCTACTTCCCAAGATTTATTTGACCTCGTTTCAGGTCATGCCGTCCCCAGCGATAGCACGGTCATCAAGGTGATGGAACGCCATCCCGATTGGAAGAAAATGCTTGTCATCATGGACTGGACAGGAAGTATGTACCAATACGGTGCACAGCTGGTCCTTTGGCACAAATTGGGGATGCATGCATTCCCCGATCGGATGTCCCATCTGGTCTTTTTTAACGATGGTAATAAGAAAAAATCCTGGCAAAAAGCCATCGGAAAGACAGGCGGCATTTATTATACCCACACCCATAACATCAGCGGGATCGTCGGTACCATGGAAAAAGTCATGACCCGAGGAGATGGGGGAGACATCCCTGAGAATGACCTGGAGGCTGTCCTCAAAAGCACCAAATTGTTGGAAGATTTTGAAGAAATCATCCTGATAGCGGACAATAAAAGCGATGTTCGTGATATACAGCTACTCAAGGAACTGACAGTTCCAGTACGTGTCATTTTATGTGATGTGCAGGCAGATAAGTACATTAATCGCGATTATGTAAAAATCGCCTTTCAAAGTGGCGGTAGCCTCCATACGATGGAAGAAGACATCGAAGGCTTGGCCGAACTACAGCAGGGAGAGCAGATCTCTATTGGGAATATGGATTACCATATCAAGGACGGCACCCTGTGCCAGTGGGTGGAGGAGAAATAGACCGCTCCCTGCGGTCGCTGCGAGAGGCGAAACCGTTCGCTGACGCTCACTTCGAGACCGCTCGAAGACTCGCTGCGGGACAAAGGCAAGTCTTTTTCTTAGTCTCGTAGCGAGGTGAGTCTTCGAACCGAGCGGTCTCGCAGTGAGTGCCGAAGGCGCGAACGGTCTCGCCTCTCGCAGCGAGGGCTGAGTCTTCGAAGCCCGAGCGGTCTCTCCCCCCCAAAAGTTTTCAACAAATGTATCCAGAATGGCCTTAAAAGGCCCCTTTTTTCCACAAAGCTATGTGGAAAGCTTGTGGACAGCTCGTGGATTACTTGCTAATGCTTTGAGAAATAGGGCCTTATATTGTCTAATCGCTTGAGCAATTGCTAGTGGAACTTCCCAAATTTTGCTACCTTTATAGATTATTGATTGATAGATTATTGATTATTGTAAGCAGCTAATTTTTAGCCCTTTCCTCTGACAATCATTCAACATTAGTCATTCCTTCATTCAAAATTAGCTCCTATGGCAGACCACCCCTCGTTTAACCCTTCTTTCGACAAAAGTGGACAAGAAGGCCGTGTCAGAAAAATTGTACAGCAGGCAGATTTAGGACCAGGCAGGGTCCCTCCGCAGGCGTTGGACATGGAGGAGGCGGTTTTGGGAGCCTTGTTGTTGGAGAAGGATGCACTGCACCGCATCATCGATGCGCTGAAGCCTGATATGTTTTACAAAACAGCTAATCAGGAAATTTATGAAGCCATACAGACGCTCTTTCAGCGCTCAGAACCCATAGACCTACTGACGGTTAAGGATTACCTCCGAAAAGCTGGCAAGTTGGAAATGGCAGGGGGTGCCTACTACCTAGCAGAGCTCACCTCCAAAGTCGCTTCGGCAGCCAACATAGAATACCATGCGCGGATCATCGCAGAAAAGTTTATCCTTCGGCGACTGATCAAGATGTGCGGCGATACGATGGAGTCAGCGTATGACCCTACTACAGATGCTTTGGAACTGCTAGATGGGACGGAACAAGGTATATTTGAGGTTTCAGAAAGTCATCTTAGGAGGAATTATTCATCGATGGATGACCTCGTCATGCGGACCCTGGAGCGCCTTGAAGAGATGCGCAGCCAGACCAGTAGCATCACAGGGATTCCATCAGGGTTCTCGGAACTGGATAGCATGACGGCGGGTTGGCAGCGCACAGACCTGGTGATCATTGCGGCAAGGCCCGCGATGGGTAAAACCGCCTTGACGCTGACCCTTGCCCGCAATGCGGCCCTTCGTTTTGACGTGCCTGTTGCTGTCTTCTCCTTGGAGATGGCAGGTGTCCAGCTCACCCAACGTCTGATCTGTTCAGAAGCTGAGCTAGATGCCCAGAAGGTGCGTACAGGACGTCTTGAAGACTACGAATGGAAGCAACTCATCACACGGATCGGTTCGCTGAGCAAGGCGCCTATCTATATCGATGATACCCCTGGTCTAGGCATTTCCGACCTGCGCGCCAAAGCCCGACGGCTCAAGGCAGAGAAGAAAATTGGGATCATCGTCATTGACTATTTGCAATTGATGACGGGCAATGCCACCAAAGGAGGGAACCGTGAGCAGGAAATTGCGGGAATTTCGCGTTCCTTGAAGATCATCGCCAAGGAACTGGATATATGTGTCATCGCGCTCTCACAGCTCAGTCGAGCCGTGGAAAGTCGTGGCGGGGACAAGCGTCCCATGCTGAGTGACTTGCGCGAATCTGGCTCTATCGAGCAGGATGCTGATATGGTAGCCTTCATCTACCGACCCGAATACTACGGCTTCGAAACCGACGAAGAGGGCAATTCTACCCAAGGCCTAGCTGAATTGATCATCGCTAAACAGCGTAACGGTCCTACTGGCACCGTCAAGCTTCAGTTTATTGGGAAATACGGTAAGTTCGCCGACTGGGCTTTTAATGCCAATTCCGACGTAGAAGCGGCTTATGGTTCGTTCCAAAAGCTCCCTGGCGGTGGAAATACCATTACTCTTCCTTCCAAAATGAACGATGAAGGCAAAGCTGGAGACGATATGAATGTGCCTTTCTAGACCGCTCCCTGCGGTCGCTATCAGACCGTTCGGCCTAAGGGCCTCACTGTCAGACCGCTCAGGCCAAAGACGGCCTTCGCTACGTGATCGCTCGAAGACTCGCTGTGAGATAAAGACAAGCTCAAAGTTCAAGATGGTTCAAATCGTTTAACATGTCGACCTTTACATTGCTAAGCACTTGGCCATTAGCCTAATGCTTGAACATTAAACGCTTGAACCATTGAACGACAAATAATTCTCCATTTTATCATTCTATCATTCTATCATTTACTCATTCTATCATTCTCCCCCCTTATGCCTTTTCATTCCATCTATGTCGCTGCCACCAGTCAGCATGTCGGAAAGACGACTTCCACCCTGGGGCTAGTTCATACCCTCAAGGAACATGGGGTCAATGTAGGCTACTGCAAGCCTGTAGGGCAAATGTACGTGGACATCAAAGGGCAACGTATTGACAAAGATGCGGCGCTTTTTGCCCAATTCATGAATTTTGAGGTAAAACCCGAAATCCATAGCCCCATCATTTTAGGTCATGGAGATACAGTCGATTACTTAGACAATCCACAAAGCTTTGACCTGCCAGGAAAGCTTCGATATGCAGAGGAGGTGCTTAATTCTCAACATGATATTGTGGTGTATGAGGGTACGGGACACCCTGGGGTAGGAAGCGTCGCAGATGTATCTAACTCTGTAGTAGCCCAGATGGTACAAGCAGGGGTCATTATGATAGTAGAAGCGGGAATAGGTAGTACAATTGACAAATTAGACCTCAACCTAGCTGCGTTTGAGCAGCGAAATATTCCGGTAATTGGGGTTATTATCAATAAAACCCGGATGGAGAAAATGGAGAAGGTACGCCACTATGTCTCCAAGAAAATGGGGCAACGTGGCGTGCGGGTACTTGGCGTCCTGCCTTATGAGGAAGAACTAGGTCTCCCATTGATGGAAACGATCCGCAAAGCGGTACGGGGAGAAGTCCTGTACAATGAGGACCAATTTGATAATCGCGTCAAGGACATCATTGCGGGGTCTTTGGTTGACCTGGATACCCGTCGCAGGCTCAAAAATCAATTGCTGGTCGTGAGTGTCAACCGCTTTGACGAAGCCTGGCGAAAAGTCAGGCAAGTCGCAGACACGAATGGGCTCCAAGAACCCATTCTCTCGGGTATTTTGCTCACGGGAAAAGGCAGCATTAAAGATGAATACATTAGCTACATCCAACACTACAAAATTCCCGTGATTCGAGCCTTTATCGACACGTATGAAGCGGTCATAAAAATCAGTCAGATTGAAGTAAAAATCAATACGCGAACGCCTTGGAAGGTGCAAAAGGCCGTCGACCTATTCCATGAATATGTCGACCTCACGCCTATCCTAGATCGAATCGATAAGCTAAAGTGAGGGGAAAGGGAATTTTGAATGAGGGAATTTTGAATGTTGAATGAGGAAAAAATCAACAACCCTTTTATTCAAAATTCACCATTCAATCATTCAAAATTCCATCTTGATTGTGAATCTCGCATGAAATTTGTAATATAGATATTCATGTAGTGAAAGGAAGAATCATGATAATATTTCAACCCCTCAGATTTTTTTCTCTTCTCATCGTAATATTGTTAATGGCCCCTCAGACCATTGCCAATAGTCCTGAAATTGATAGCCTTAGAGAAGTTTTGCTTCATCAAAAAGGGGAAGCAAAAGCACATAGCCTTTATAGGTTGGGAGAACTATTGAGCAAAGATAATTTTGACCAAAGCCTGAGCCAACTCCAGGCCGCGTTGTCATTGGCCATGCAATACAATGACAAGGACCTGACAGCATATTGCTATAAGACGCTATCTGAAGTTCAGTCCAAACGAGGAAAATACAAAGAAGCCCTTCCCCAAGCCAGGAAAGCACTCACTTATTTCAAAGGTATTCAGGATACCGCGCGGATGGAACAGCTCTATAATACTTTGGGCAATTGTTACAATCAATTAGGGTTATATGACCGTGCCCTGGAACACTACCTATTAATGCTCAACCTCATCCAAGCAGATAAGGTGGTAGATATGGGACGTGCTTATAATAATATCGCCAACCTATATACCAGCCTCCATGAGAAAGAGAAAGCATTGGCATATTCAAAACGATCCCTTGACATCTTCCGTGAGCTAAACGATACCACGCGCATCATCTATGTGATGAATAATATGACTGGCATTTTTGATGCCCCAGACCAAAGCAGGGAAGCCATAGATACTTTGCTAAAAGCCCTTAAACTGGCAGAGAATGCCGATGACCCTACTCTCTTAACCATGGTTTCATTTAACCTGGCCTATCACCACGGCCACCTCAAAGAAGTAGAGCCTGCCAAGAAATATATGAATCAATGCAATGCCTATTTTAAGCAATCTTCTTTCCGCACCATCCCTCCCCCCTATTTGCTTGAAGAAGCCAATATCTATAAGCTTGAAAACCAGCTAGACAGTGCTCTCCTCATTTTGAAGCAAACAGTACAAATTACCGCTGACCAACAGTCACTCCAATACCGGATGATCTCCTATTCACAGATTGCGGATATTTATAAACAAATAGATAGAACGGACAGTGCCTTACACTACATGGAGTTATATAGCACCCTCCGTGATAGCCTGTATTCTGCTGAGAAAGAAAATTTACAGGCAGGAGCCAAAATTGATCTTGAGCTTAAAGAAAAAGAGGATGAGCTCATGCTAATCAGAGCAAATGAAGCAGAGGCACTTAGAAAAGATAGACGCAACTCTATGATCTTGAACATATTGCTTGGCATTGGGCTCCTCGGACTCATTATTTACGTAGCATTTCTCAGAAAAAAGACAAAAACATAGACCAAATGTTGGAAACATGTGGAAAAGGTGGAGCAAATTAAATTTGCTCCACCTTTTTTGCCATCAATGCTTTGAATTAAGGGTATTTTTTATGAGATAGCAGGCCAAAATTAACATTTAGCATAATGAACCCACGATTTAGTGCTCTCAATCTCATTCAGGTGCGCAAAAAAAGCACCCCAATCGAAAGACCCTCACGCCCAAGTGAGATTTTTGGAAAGAATGTCTTCAATAAAAAGATGATGAAGCATTATTTGTCCAAAGAAGTCTATCTTGAGCTGAAGCGAAGCATTGACCAAGGTGACACCATCAAGCGTGAAATCTCTGGCCCCGTCGCCAATGCCATCAAAGCCTGGGCGATGGACCTCGGCGCTACCCATTTTACGCACTGGTTTCAACCGCTGACAGGCCTGGCAGCGGAGAAGCATGATTCCTTCCTGGAACTCTCTGATGATGAAGCGATCGATAAGTTTTCAGGCAATGAGCTTGTCCAGCAAGAGCCAGATGCTTCTTCTTTCCCCAATGGCGGCCTTCGCAGCACATTTGAAGCGCGTGGATATACTGCCTGGGACTGTAGCTCTCCTGTGTTCATTTTTGAAAATGCATACGGCAAGACCTTGTGCATCCCTACCATTTTTGTCTCCTATACAGGCGAATCCCTTGACTTCAAAATTCCCTTGCTCAAATCCATGCACAAGTTGGATCAGGCAGCCACAGCAGTATGTCAATATTTTGACCCTACTGTCGAGCGGGTGTCTCCTACCTTGGGCGCTGAACAAGAATACTTTCTCATAGATGAGGCTTTCTTCACGCTTCGCCCTGACTTATTGTTGACAGGTCGGACGGTGTTTGGAGCTGCGCCAGCGCGTGGACAGCAGCTCGATGATCACTACTTTGGCTCTATTCCTGAGCGAGTGTTCGCTTTTATGACAGAGCTAGAACACGATGCCCACAAATTGGGGATTCCCCTCAAAACCCGCCACAATGAAGTTGCACCAGGCCAGTTTGAATGTGCACCTCGATTTGAGGAAATCAATGTAGCCATTGATCATACCCAATTGTTGATGGACTTGATTGATCGTACTGCTCAAAAACATAATCTGCGCGCATTACTTCACGAGAAGCCTTTTGCCCGAATCAATGGATCAGGAAAACACAACAACTGGTCTATGAGTACCGATGGAGGGAAAAATCTCCTTTCTCCTGGAACCAACCCACAAGAGAACCTCATGTTCCTTGTCTTCTTCACCACAGTGATCAAGGCTGTACATGAATATGCAGATCTGCTTCGTGCAAGTATCGGTTCTGCGGGCAACGACCATCGCTTGGGCGCCAACGAAGCCCCTCCTGCTATCATTTCTGCCTTTATTGGTAGCCAGCTGACCAAGGTATTGGATGATATCATCAAGCCCCCTCGACGCACCAAAAAAGATGCGCCGAATCCTTACTTAAAGCTAGGTATCAGCAAGATCCCAGAACTATTCCTCGACAATACGGATCGCAATAGGACCTCTCCTTTTGCTTTTACGGGGAATAAGTTTGAGTTCCGAGCCGTAGGGTCATCCGCCAATAGTGCCCGGCCGATGATTATCCTAAATACGATCGTAGCGCAGCAGTTGATGGATTTCAAAAAGCAGGTAGATGCTAAAATCAATCGCGGACGTAAGCAGGATGCCGCTATTCTGGATGTGATCAAGGACTATATCAAAACCAGTGAAGCCATCCGATTTGAAGGAGATGGATACAGTGATGCCTGGGTAAAGGAGGCTGAATCCCGCGGTCTCTCCAATATCAAGAAGACGCCTCATGCCATGGACGCTTATTTGAAGGAGAAAGCTGTGAAGCTATTCACTGATCAAGAAATCTTTACGGAATCAGAGATCCATGCGCGGTATGAAGTCTTCATGGACCACTACCTCAACAAGGTATCCATCGAAGCTGATATTATCGCTGATTTGGCGATGACCTCTATCATCCCTGCCGCGCTTACTTACCAAAAATCCCTTATACATACTGTCAAAGCGTCTAAGGACATTGGGCTAAAGAGAAGCGCCGTAGGTGCCCAGCAAGAATTGATAGAAGAAATTGGAGAACTGGTCGGAAAAACGATGAACTTAAATAAGAAACTGACCAAGGCCCGGAAAAAAGCAGAATCCCAGCCTGAGACTGGAGACCAGGCAAAATACTATGCAGATGAGGTCATCCCATTTTTTGACCAAATCCGAGAACAGGTGGATGCTTTGGAGATGCTTATCCCAGATGACGCTTGGCCCCTGCCAAAATACCGTGAGATGCTATTTGTGAAATAGAAACAGGATGAAGGGCTCTTTTTTGTCGCAAAGGGGTGGGTAGCTAAATACTTAGGCAATACTGAGCTAGCTGTGGATTGCTATTTTGATAAAAAAGAGAATCGCTATTTTTTCCCAGAATTGAACAATGGCTAGTTCCCTCATCCTTCTCCTTCCAAGATCTCCCAAGATCTCCCAAGATTTCTCAAGTTAAAGAAATGCAACAAGAATCTTCGGATAAATCCAGTGTACATTAAGTAATTTTTCACGCAATTCTAGGCGCGGATTACCCGCATCCCCTCACACAATCCGCAAATCCACGCCAGCGCGTATAACTGAAAAGGTATCTTTTCTTCAATCCTGAACAATGCTTGATTCGGTACCTGAGTCCGTTCCTAAGAGTCCATTAATGGCTATGGAGAACGAATTCTTCATTCTATCATTCTATCATTCCCTCATCCTATCATTCTATCATTCTATCATTCTATCATCCTACCATTCCCTCATCCTACCATTCCCTCATTCCCTCATTCCCTCATTCCCTCATTCCCTCATTCCCTCATTCTATCATTCTATCATCATATCATCATATCATTCTCTACCCCCTCCTTCTCCAACACCTCTCTCATCAATCCCAGCAAAACGCCATTTGTCCACCCAAACCCGTCCTGTACCGGGTACTCCCCTCCCCCCGCCTCCAGGCTCATGTCGACGACATTGTACTTCTCAACGAGCTTGCCCGTATTGCGATAGACACGGGTATTGAGGCCCACCCACCGAGCGGTGATCACATGAGCGAGCTCATGATGCCCATATCGGCGGAGCCCCTGGACGCTGATCCAATGCAAGGGTGCCCAGCCGTTGGGGGCATCCCATTGTTCAGTTGTGGTATTCAACGTCGTCAGGAGCCCCCCAGGCTTCAAAAAATCTCTTTCCAATACCGTCGCCACCCGTGCAGCCTGGGCATCTGTGGCGATGCCCACAAATAAGGGAAATAGTCCTGCCAGGGAACGTACAGGCGTTTGGTTTCCTGTTACAAAATGATAATCCATGAAGAAGCCCTTTTCCTCATGCCAGCCATACTGCAAGATCGCTGATTTCCTAGCTGCTGCTTTTTGGGAAAAGCTTTGGGCAATAGATGTGGCTCCTTGTAGCGCATATATGGTGGCGAGCGTAGTTTCGAGCTTATACAGTAGACAGTTCAGGTCTATGGGAATGATCTGAGTGGTATGAATGCTCGCGAGCGCATGCGATTCGTCCAGCCAACGGCTGCTAAAATCCCATCCAGACTCACAGGCTGCCCGGAGATCTCGGTAGAGGGTCGTGGAGTGGCGAGTGCTGGCGGCCGCCACAGTCACATCTTCTCGGTAGGACTCTGGCCGAGGGGTGGGATGGTCATCCCAATAACGATTGAGCAAGGCCCCGGCTGGTAGCTGGACCATGCGACGTCCCAGGTCCGGGGTATCTGCTGTAGCTGGAATCCCTGCCATCCAGAAGTCATATTCCGCACGTAGTGCTTTTTCATAGGGGAACATCCGATCTGGATGCCCCTTTGCCAGCAACTCAACCATTAACGCCAGAAAAGGCGGCTGAGATCGGCTGAGGAAATACGTGCGATTTCCATTGGGAATAAGGCCATAGGTGTCTATTAGGTAGGCCAAATTATTCACCATATTCTCCATCATTTCCCATTTTCCCGAAGCCCTTAATCCCAACATCACAAAATAGCTATCCCAATAGTAAATGCCTGTAAATCGCCCTCCTGGTACAATATAGGGATGTGGCAAAGGAAGCAGGGAGCCCGAATCCTCTTCATCTGATGGGCGGGTAATGACAGGCCAGAGATTGCCGATATGTGATTCGATGGGCAGCGCCGTATCGGCTTTGAAAGTAGGTTCAAGCACCTCAGGAAGGTCAAAATGAGCTTCCACGAATGCCTTCAAATCAAACCCCTGATTCGTTTTTTCTTGCTGATAATTCTCCAAAATCTCTGCATCGGGAAAGCGTGGGATACCGTCCGCAAAGGTTTTAGAGTCAGAAAAGATCGGTTGCATCTGCACGGCTTTGTAGAGGTCGCCAAAACGCTTGGCGGGAGATTCTAACGAAGCCATCATGCTAATTTTATTTAAAAATCACTTCAACGGGTGTCGAGGCCAATTTCCCCACCCAAATATCGTACGCCTCAGCCAAGGGATCTGTCTTATTTTCGTAGATCGCCGTGAGCTGGGCTGGCACTTGCTCTCCATAGAGGTCGGGGAAGCCCCTCCATTCGCCAGTGCTCATATCAATTTCCAAAATAATGCTCTCCCCGGGTTTTACCGCCCAAAAATCGGGAAAGTCTCCTTCCCACCCCTCTGGCGGAGGGATGCGCTTGATCATTTTCTCTCCATCTGGAAAAATAGCCTGCAATGAGAGATTGCCATACCCCCAGGAGTTCCAGTCTTTCCACAAGAGGACATTCTCAGCAGAGACATTGGTCACGACCACATGCAGCCGTACATAGCGCTCCAGGGCTATGACACGCTGACCGTCTGGGGTGGAGACGGGCACGATCAGCTTGATCTCAAGGGGCGCCTGAGCTGATAACGATGCTACAGCCATGAATAAAACAAGCCCTAGAAGGAATGTTGATATGGGTAGCTTCATGGGAAGAAATGAGAGAATGAATGCATGAGAGAATGATCGGATGGAAGAGAATGATAAGATGAATAAATGAGAAAATGATTAAATGAAATTATGAAGGATGAAAAGAGTTGAGAATTGAAAAAGGCTGATTTTTTATTCACTCATTCTATCATCCTATCATTCACTCATTTCTATTTCAACGATCTCCGCTTCACCAGATAGTCCGTCAGAACCTTTTCATAAGAAGTAGCAATGTCTACTTCAACAAAGTCAATCTTAAACTCGTAGCACTTTTGCTTAAACTTCACTTTAAAATCGCGCATCATCTGCTGATACTGGTCGCGAATCTGGTTGGGACGCACCTCTATGCGTTCGCCCGTTTCCAGGTCCTTGAGGATGATCGGACGATTGGGAAATTCAAATTCTTCTTCCGTCTTGCGGTCTAGCAAGTGAAACACGATGACCTCATGCTTATTGTGTCGGAGGTGCTGAAGAGATTTGAACAAGTCGTCCAACTCATTCACTTGGCTGAAAAGATCGGTGATCAATACCACAAAAGACCGGCGATGAAATTTCATGGCGATCTTGTGTAAGACTTTCGCTGCTGCTGTCTTATGCGTAAAAAAGTCAGTACTGCCAGCCACTTTTTCCAGCTCCTTGAACATAGGAATCAGCCAAGAATATTTAGATTTGGCTGGGGCAGAGAAGGTAATGTCTTCGTCGAAGAGCGTTAAGCCCGCAGCATCGCGCTGCCCGATCATCAAGTATTGTAAGGCGGCGGCGAGATAAGCACCGTACTCTAGTTTCGTCAGGCCTTCTCCCCCTTTGATCTGAGGGTAGCGCATAGAGTCACTCGTATCCAATACCACCTGGCATCGGAGATTTGTCTCTTCTTCATATCGCTTAGAAAACAGCTTGTCTGTTTTTGCATATACTTTCCAATCGACATTGCGCAAGTTTTCCCCTGGATTAAAGGGTCTGTGCTCGGCAAATTCCACGGAGAATCCGTGATAAGGGCTTCGATGCATCCCTGTGATGAATCCCTCTACAATGAGCTTGGCTTTGATTTCTATATTCTTTAACCGACTGACAACCAGTGGGTCGAGGTATTTGATGGGCGTTTTGGCCATAGGAATGTATCGTTCGACGTTAGGTGAATAAATGCTAAAGTTAAGTGAAAACTTGGGAAATTTAGTACCTTTCTCTGTCTTGTGATTTTTTTTAAACCATATAAGGCATTTAAGTGCATATAAGGTTTCAGGTTATTTCACTTATTTTTTACTCAATATGCCAGCTACCATATCTAAGGCTCCAATTACAGAATCACTATATCAAACGCCTGAACGAGACCATTTTATCCGGCAAGTATCTGTAGGGTGGAAATATCGCCTCTATCTCTTGTGGAAAATTCCTGCGGCATTCAGATCAGGGATTCGGCTAGAAAAGATGTCCTATGAGGGTGCAATAGTCAGTGTTCCCTTTAAACGCTTTACCCAAAATCCCTTCCGTTCTACCTATTTTGCCTGTCTGTCCATGGCAGCCGAGCTATCTACAGGGATTTTGGTAAAAATGGGCACCACTGTTGGTGATCCAGGCGTCTCCATGCTGATCACGCAGATGGACGCTCAATTTGTCAAAAAAGCAAAGACGCGGACTTACTTTCACTGTGACGAAGGGGCAGTCATTCTCGCTGCAGTGGAAGAAACCCGCGCCACTGGAGAGCCAGTCGAAGTGACTATCAAGACGATTGGTAAAAATGCTGAAGGCGAGAAAATCGCGGAGTTCCAGTTTACCTGGTGGCTGCGGGCGAGGCAGTGAGATTAGGGATTATTGATTGACTAATTATTCATTCTTAATTATTCATTTTTCATTGCCTCATTAATGACTTTTGTTCCCCTGGATGTCTTTCTTCAATCTTTCTCTGTATATTTGCGCGAATATTAAAAATATCAACTTCACTTTATCCTATGGCAGTTTCAAGAGATCCGGAAAATAAGGCAGGGGAAAGGTTATTTGAGAACCCCATTCTTGAATTCCTCACAAAATCTACTCCTCTCACCATTGTATTGACCTACCTTCCTGTAATTGTAGGAATGATATGGTATGCTTATCACAAAGAATTCGTCACCACTATGGGGATGGGCATTGGCCTTTTTGTGTCTGCATTCTTTGTATGGACCTTCTTTGAGTACTTTATGCACCGTTGGATCTTCCACATCATTGAAGGTAGACCTGGCTTCGAGCGTGCTTATCAACTCATGCATGGCATGCACCACGACCACCCCAAAGACCCCAACAGGCTCTTCATGCCGCCCGTCGCTGGCTTGACGATCGCCTTCATATTCTTCTGTTTCTTCTACCTGTTTTTAGGGAAATTGACCTTTGTCTTCTTGCCAGGCTTTATCGTGGGGTATATGACCTATACCCTTACCCATTATGCGATGCACCGCTTCAAGCCGCCTTTTAAGGCCCTAGAACCCCTGTGGAAGCATCACCACATTCATCACTTCCGCTACAACCAAAAAGCGTTTGGCGTATCGACCTTTTTATGGGACAGGATTTTCCGCACCATGCCCCCTAGTCCCAAAGACCGCAAGAAGAAAGAAATGACCGTATAATTGCGTACGTATAACTAGGGATTTTACCTTTAAGTAAAATCTGAAATTTAGTTTTCCGATATTAAACAGGTCAGTCGAGAACGGCTGACCTGTTTATTTTTTTTGATTCAGGTTTTTCAGTTACTTTACCTAGGTAGGGCTTATTAATAGAGAAATCCATATTTGTGATGCGTAGATTCTATTGTATAACATGCTTTATGTTAGCTTGGGCATACTGGGGCAGTATATCTACCCTTCAGGGACAACAGCACAAAATAGACAGCTTGCTAACCGCCATTTCACATCATGCTACCACTCAAGACTCTATCAAAACCGCTAAATCTTTGCTACAGGCCTATTTTTATCAGGGAAATTATGGAGATGCATTGAAGTATAGCCAAATGGCGCTTGTCCTCAGCAAAAAATCTGATGATTTGGGCCAAATTGCCAAAGCCTATAATGGACTGGGTATTGTGTACCGAAACCTCCAGATGCTAGAAGACGCCACAGAAGCATTGGAGCAAGCCAAAAGCTACTTCCAACAGCTTGACGATCTCGATGGGGAGAATTTGGTAAATAATAACCTCGGCCTTGTCGTATGGGGGTTAAAAGACTACGATAAAGCAATTGCCTATTTCAGGGATGTCCTGGCTCATGATAAATCGCTAGAGGAACGGCTATATGGAGCCGGAGCTATGCAAAATATGGCCCTTGTCTATATTGATCAAGGCAAATACACCCTGGCAGATACGATGTGCGCACGGGCGATCAAGATATATCGAGCTTTTGATAAACAATGGTTTATCGCAACTTCTTTGTTGAATAGAGCCCTTGCCTGTAAGAAAAAGAAGCAATATGATCGAGCATTCGAGTATATCAGACAAGCGCAAGAAATCGCTCAAGAGATCAAGGCACCAGAGCTCACAATGGATTGCTATCAAGCGAATGCTTTGTTGAATCAACAAACGGGTGCCTATAAAGAAGCGATTACCTATTTCCATCAGTATTATGACTTAAGAGATAGCCTGTATAGCCATGAGAAAAACTTGGAAATCGAAAGGTTAAAGGAAGAATTTGAAAGCGATCAAAAGGACCAAGAAAATGCCATGCTAGAAAGCAAAAACAGTCGCCTTAGTTTATTGCGCAATCTGCTCATTATCGGGTTCGTGATGATTTCCATTTTTTCAGCCATTCTTTACTATTCCCTCAAACTTCGCCAAAAGGCCAATAAACAATTGCGCCTTAAAACGGAAGAACTCACCCGGGCCAAAAACGAAGCAGAACGCGCCACGCGTGCGAAAGCAGACTTCCTATCTATCATGAGCCATGAAATCAGAACCCCCTTAAATGGCGTCATTGGCCTAGCTAATCATTTATTGGATTCGAATCCAAGAGCCGATCAAACGAATGACCTCACAACCCTCCGGTTTTCTGCTAAAAACCTACTGACCATCCTCAATGACATTTTGGATTTTAGCCGTTCAGAAGCGGAGAAGATCACCCTCGAATCGGTGGATTTCGATCTGTCAACGCTTACGGATAATTTGGTGCGAACCCACCAAGCAGCGGCGGAAGGAAAAGGCATCGCCTTGACCTTTGAGGCTTCTAATGCCCCCAAACACGTAAAAGGGGACCCTACTCGCCTAGGGCAAGTTCTCAACAATCTCCTTTCCAATGCGATCAAGTTTACAGCCGAAGGAAGCGTAACACTTGCCGTGACATCTGGTCAAACCCCTGACATGGTTCATTTCAGTGTCATAGACACAGGCATCGGCCTCTCAGAAGCCCAGCAGCAAGTCATCTTTGATGAGTTCTCCCAAGCGTCCCCCGATATCTCCCGCAGATATGGAGGCACAGGCCTGGGCCTGGCCATCTCCAAACGTCTCGTCCATCTGATGGACAGCCAAATACGCCTTACTAGTCAAGAAGGTAAAGGTAGTTGCTTTGAATTTGAAGTGCTTTTACCCACTGTTTCTCCACCTCACCAAACCTTAGACACTTTGAATACCCAACCCTCCCTAGAAGGTCTCCACGTACTCCTAGCTGAAGACAATCGAATCAACCAGATCGTTGTGAAGAAATTTCTCCAACGATGGGGCATCCATCTTGACATTGTCGTCAATGGCAAAGAAGCCCTTGAAAAAGTCCAAAACCACCTCTACGACCTCGTCCTGATGGACATCCATATGCCCGAGATGGATGGGCGGGAAGCCACCCGACTCATCCGCACGCTCTCCTCTCCCCTACACGCCCAAACACCCGTCATCGCTCTTACCGCCTCCGTTCTCCAGCTAGATAACCATTGGCTGACCGAAGCCGGCCTCGACGGCTTCGTCATGAAGCCCTTCGAGCCAGAGGATCTGCGGGCTGCGATCGAGGAGTTTGCGCGGCGGTAGCGGAGGTCTGGGAAGAGAGCCAGCATCGCTTGGCAATGCTGGCTCTTGATTAGTTTCTGTAGCGAGACTTGTTTCGTCGATTCTTACGTCTGCGATCATCTCGACGGTACCGCGAGTCGTCATATTCGTCTATTGGCCTTGGTGGGCCAGCCCTTCCTTCTATTTGTTGATGATCGTAGAAGTGCCCTTCGTCGTGTTGAGCGTGTTGGCCATACTGATGGTTTTGGTGAAGTTGACCATATTGATGCTGCTGATGCTCACCGAAGCGATTTCTGTTTCTTCGCTGGAAGCGACGGTTTCTTCGCTCATATTTACGCTGACGACGGGCTTCTTTTTCATAGTAGATTTTCGCGTCTAGGCGGTGAGGGGCACTAAAAACTGTCCTTAGCCAGTTAGCAGTGATTACAAAGACAACAAAAAAGACAATAGCAATGATTGCAAGTTCCATAATTGAAAAATGATTGGGAGGTTGATAAATTGTGAGACATTCAAAATAGGCCGCTAGGGACGACAGGTCTTGGAAGACCGGGTACATTTGTAGGATATTTAAAATTACTAAATGGTGTTTTTTGATGACATTAACTATCGGCAGTTAGTCAACAACAAGCCTGATTATCAGCAACTTACCTATATACCAACCTTCATATCAGTATTTTTTTCTATTTTATTGATACTTCAATCTCTTGACTCATTATTGAAAAAAGTTAAAGAGGATGTTACGGTTGTAACATCCTCTAATTTACATAAGAGAACATAAAAGCAAGGGTTATAGGTTAACAGAAAGGAGAGCTATTTTGTAGGAAAAGGAATGGTGACATTTGCAATCAGTCACAGGAAAGGAAGGGGATCTGTTCAATTGCGGCACCAAACATCGCCGTATTCAGTAATATATTGAGGGTCTCGTGTTCTTTCTCTTCCGTCGACCCAGCCCTTAATAGCCTTGCACGCAATACTGTTGTTTTTTCCTTTGTTACAATAAAGCCTCGCCTTGACAACTACAAGTAAGATTAATAAAAAAAATAAAGTCAAAGCCATGATAAAATATTGTTAAATGGTTAAATAAATAGATGTATCGCAATCGCCAAAAAATGGCAGATCATATATGATCGGGGGCAATTAGTAATACCTGTTTGGGTTTTTTGCTCTGGAAGCTATTTTTGCAAGAACAACAGCCACCAAAAACCTCCTCCAACAAAAAGAATTAAAATTGCAATAGCCATAGAATTAAAGATTAAGTGTTAGACAATTTGAGATCTGTTGATCTATATAATAAAAGTACGAGACCTTATTCTAAGAGAATAACTCACACCCAATTGCCTGAATACTTTTTCACTGACTATCAGCACCTTATAAACATAAGCAAGCTGAAAATAGAAATAAATTCGCATAAATTCATCGACATCATTATCCATCAATCAAAAAATACATCAACCTGATTACGCAGAATAGGAAACAAAACCTTAATTATTTATGAATTTTTCTTTTATCGCTTTTGCCAAGCGGTCGCAGACCAATTTATTAAATATATCACTACTCTTGAGGGAAGAAAGAAAGGCTTCCGCTTTGTCATCATCTTTCAGTCCAATCCGATCAGGGTCAAACATAATGCGAAGTTGAAGTGTTCCAGATTCCTTAGGGGATTTTATATAGAAAAAAGGAATGATTGCCTCTTTGATCTCTTCCTGGTCAGGTCTCTCTTTATTATTCTTTAAATATTTAGGCAGTTCTTTCTTAAAAAGATCTAAAAGTGCCCCTTGATAATTATTTAAATCTTGGAGAGAAATAGATACTTTTCCGAACTGATAGTTCACCACCAATCGATCTCTAGGTATGCTCTGCCCATGAAGAAAACTATTCTCTTCAAAAGAGAAACTAGTAATATCATATCCACCTCCAGGCTTATTTACAAACAATCGAGGAAGTATAAAAGGGGTTTTCTGTAGGTACTGTTCCTTCTTAAGCGTTGTAACAGCATCTTCAAAAGCTGCTTCGATTTCATTCCCATTCCCTAAAGCGCGATAGAATAATTCGGCAAACAATTCGGCAAACCCTTTAGGCATTACTTGTGGAATAGCAATAACAAATAAGGCAGTTTGAATAATTGATTCCGCCATTTTCATACTAAAATCCACATTTAGGAATACCAATTGAAGGGTTCCCTTAATAGGTTTCATATAATTGTTCCATTCTTCACCAATCACAACCTTTCCTTCTTGAGTTTTATACCCAACCCCCTCATCTACAAGAGGCTGAATTTCTAAATCTTTATGGCAATCGAGTATAGGGTTATCGATTTCTGCCCCACGCTTTTCTTTTCCTGTAAGGTGAATAAAATGAGGGGCATGGCTCCTAATCAAATATCCTAACTCCTTGAACTGAACTCCAGGTATTGCCAATAATATATAGGAGTCTCTATAAATTGTGCTTTGAAAAGCGGTTCGTACATTCCCTGTTTCTATACTTACTTGTTTTTCATCACTGCCTTGTGGAGTTGCACTTAGAAATAAGACTTTCTTTTTGAATTGATACTTGGTGGTGTACATAAAAAAAGGCTCAATAAATAGCTTCCGATGATAATCTCCCTGAAACCATGTTGTTGACAATCGTAAGTAAGCATCATAATCGAGTTGAGTTTTAATTATGTCAGTAGCAATTTTATAAGTGAAATCTATTTCCTTTTCAAGGTCATTATTTATAGGCAATAGCGTTTGCTCACTATCTTCATATATTTTTTTACTAAAGTAGTAGGCTAGTTTAGCTTTAAAAAAAATTCCATTGACAGGAAATCGTGTTTGCAAACGCTTAATTAAATCCTGAGCTATTTGGGTGTTAAAAAATTCATTTTCATCAATAACATCGTAAAGAAATTCCAGGATAAGCTGAGCCTTATTGATTTGTTGAATAGTAGAACATGGAATTAGGGAAAATAAATTGAGGAATATATTGGGAAGGCGTATCCCACTGTATTTAATTAATGGGGGAATATTGAAAGGAAATGGTGTCTGAATTGCTAACAGGGATTTTACAATTTCTCGTTGACTCACAGATGTATTTTCGAAAACAAAATCTACAAGCTTAATCAGTTCGCCACCATTATAATTGTCAATGTATATAATTAATCGGTTATGCCTTAATACCAATACAATAGGGAAGAATTTCTTTTCTTTCTTGCCTAAAATTTGGTATATCTGTTTGTGTCTAAAAACTTCAACTAAGTTATTAGAATAGCTTTCCTCCCAAAAATGTCCTGATTTCATTTTATCTGAATTTCTTTTGGAGTTTCAGTTTCTAGCTGCTTTACCAGTTTTTTAATTGATTTCTTAACATCCGAAAAAGTAGGATATTGCTCAAGTATTGCCAAGATGCTAGTAGCCTTTATATATATTTTTAGCCATTCTGGTTCTAATTCAATCATCAAGCTTATTAAAGTATTTAGATGATCAAATAGTATCGAAAGCTCCTTTGGGTCTTTTCTACCTTGAACTGTTCTTGCAAAACGACTTTTATTTTTTATCCTATCTAAGCGGGCATGATTTGCAGTAAGTTCCGCGAAATAGACATACTCCCCTTTTGCATTCATTTTATACAATTTAGGCCCGTCTTTAAGTAATCTATTTAATGCATTTACAATTTCATCCAGATTGATCTGAGTTGCATGAATTTGCATCTCCAACAACTTATACAACCGCAACCGAAATAAATGCGGACAGCAAATAGGGTTCTCTCCATCAGACATAAACCAATATTTTGTCAAATTCTCATCCCCACGAGCTGTGACATGGCTTTTAAATGCATATGGAAAGACAGAGATCGGAAAGATCCAGAACTTTCCGAGAGGGTCGGCACATTCTTTTAATGTTTTGCTCCCTATTTCTTCTTGAACCTCCTGCGGAATTTCTTCTTCTTCCAAAATATATTTGAGAAAAGTAGGTCCATAATGTTTCTCCCCATCCTTTTTCCCCAAAAAATAATCCAGTAAAATAATGTCATAGACCATTTTGGGTTCTTCGCCTTCTTCTCCACAAATGCTTATTACTGCTTCTGTCAATACCTTGCCTCCAACTAAGCCTTTGTGTGATTTTTTATGCTTTTTCCCATCTGGGCCATATATGGTGATAAATTTATTTTTATTAGGAGTATCCATTCCCATATTGGCAATTTTTTCGATCAAAGCTCCCTTTGTAAACTTTTCCTTTTTAAGCATCTTCCCATTTGCTTCTTTTTTGATATTTTCTTTAGGAGATTTCCTTAGCGGCGAATTGACATAGTCATCAATCAGCAATGCCCGCCATTGAATGCCTTCAAAAGTAGTTTTGAATCTCTCTTCTCTGATCCATCGCTTCATACGCGATTCGCTGTGAAAACGAAAAGGCGTAACATCCCCAGCATGACCATCCTGGCGGTCTATATAATAGGAATTGAGCAAGGACCTACACTGAAATTCAAGGAATTCCAGTGAAACAACAGACTTGTATAACCCTTGCTTATGGTATTCAATCATTTCGGCAACTGTGTCTTTGAGCCGCTCAGCAAAACTATTGATCGGATAAATCGAAACATATCTATGCCAGATATTTGAATCTAAAAATCTAAATCGAGAATCTAACTCAATATCATTAATTAATTGGTCCCGAAATAGGTCATAAGTAGGGGAAACATTGTCTATTTCATCATCGGCCCCTGGTGCACCTTCAACAGATTGCGACTTCATAATATCATGAGGTCCTATGACAAGCATTGGGTGTTGAGCCTTGAGTCTCTCATCATACCTTTTTCTATACTCAGACACATGTCTAAGTTTCATTAACCTATCAAGGGTATGTTTATCAGTAAGCATTTCGTGATCTACTACTCCCCCTAAAATTTCAAGTCCTTCCTCATTTATGTTTTTTAATAGGTTATTAACAGAATTCTTTATTTCCTTAAAATGTGGATCTAATCTAAGCGTCCAATACTGGGCTATTTCCTTTCCTTTTCTCTTAACCTTTTTCTTACCTTGATAAAACGTTAACTCCATGATTATGAACAAATTAGTGCACCCTAAAACAATTTATAATACTTCCGAATAGCAGAAAACTCTAAAAACAATTCTGGATATTTAGCAAAATACTTATTGATATAAGTCTTCTTCATCGTGTCTGCGCTGGGAATGTTTAAGGCTTCTGCCGTTTTAGTTTTACTGCCTTTAAATTGACCAAGCGCGCGGTTGATATAGGTCAATTCTAACCGAGCAACCTCGTATTTCATATCAGCTAAGGTGCCTTCTCGTTGCAGCACTATAGGAGGGACACTTTTTAACGTGATAGGGGTTTTTAAAGCTTTTCCTTTTTGTTTAAAAAGGTCTAAATGATGACTGAGGGTCTGTTGCAACAAATCAAACAGCTCGGATTGATTTCCTGGATAATCATATTGAAGAAAGAGTTCGAAAATGGTTTCGTCCATCAGTTCGGGCGGATATTCCATGGCTTCCATCCATTTGGGAATCATTTCATACAAATCCTTTTTGCGATCTATCAAAGGCAATATTTCCAATTGACTCAGGTCATTATATAAATTGGGCATGAGTTTCCCATTGCGGATGAGTTCAAGCGGGGGCTGTTCCGTAGACAGAATGACTTGAACGGGCAGAGAAGCATTTTCATTTACATATTTTTGCTGGGTAATGATATAATAAAAGGCGTTTTGCACTTCAAAACTGGCATATTCTATATGCTTGAGGTAGAGAATATTTTTTCGAGCTTCCTTGAGAAATGATTTCTTTTTACTGGTGGAAGGAATTTGAAAAACCTTCATGATTTCTTTGCTTTTGACCAAGCTCAAATCCAAGGTGACCAGCTCTCGGGTATCTGAATAAAATGCGGAGGTATAGTGGACAAATTGGACTATTTTGTCTTTTCCAACTCCATTGGGGCCAAAAAGAAAGAAGGAAGGATGCGCGGGGTCCTGGGCATTGGCTGCTAGATATTTGATCACATTAGTCGTAGCAGCCGATTTTCCCCAAATCACACTTTTCAGCTTCTCTCGCCTGGTATCTCGCTCTTTTTTTGCACGGACGATCTGGTTGATCATCTCCCGAAAGTCAACGGAATAATAGTTCACCTTCCCCTTATAGAGGTATTCTGATGCTCCGTTTTTGATGGCTTGGCTCACCCGATCAATATCTCGATATGAAGAATGAACAATCACCTCAACTGCTGGATGTCTATCTCGAATCGTTTTGATAAAATCTAACCCAGTTAACACCACATTTTTCTCTTTGCCCCTTAAATTCAAATCTACAATGGCGAGGTCAACCTTCTTTTGTTCTATTTTTTGGCTAGCGCCAATCAATTTATCAATATGAAATACATTGTGAGCTGGCAGTGCCTTTTTGATTTTATCAAAAATGGGCTTCTCATCATCGATGACCAATATGTTGGATCGAATACTCATCGTTTTTTATCCATTTCATAAAATTCCGTGATCTCTGTGACGATTTCCTCCAAATAATCTTCTATGGTAAGTGATAAAGAATTTTCAGGTAGCATTTTATGGTCAAACAATCGCCTTAGGTCTTCTTTGATATCCAAGAATTGACACAATTCTGGATAATCGGGCATTAGTTGGAAGAAAGGAAGTCCTTCCTCCCAATCTACCAAGGTATGGCGGTACCATTGGATGGCATGCTGTCCGTCTTCTGTTTGAAACCACGATTCTATCGAATGGTCCGCTGCATAAGCTTCCAATTCCGTCAGCAATCCCCTTAATTTTATTAAGCTCGCCTGGAAAGTGACTTCCCCGTGGCTAGCCAAAATACTCCCTGCTTTCCCTTTCAGTGGATGCCCCAGAAGCTGGGGAAAGATGGGTTTCTTTTTCCCTTTCATCCCCGAATACTCAATGGCAATCAATTCTTCTACTGTCTTGGCGCCTCTCGCCCAAGCTACCAGGTCGGCTGGCATTTTGCCTATTTGTAGATAGTTGTCAAAATTTCCTTTATTAGGCAGCCATCCTAACAGGGCCAATTTATGGCTATCCTGATAAAACTGCATATACCTCTTCCAAATATCCAATATCTGATATACTTCTCCCTCAATTTGATTCATGGTGACCAATACAATCACTTGATGATTCCATATTTCTGCATCCATTACGTCATAACTAGTCACAAAGGGATAATCTTCCTTAAACCAGCTGATAATGGCTGGATACCTAGTCAATAATGCAATAGAGGGGGGAGCTTTCATAATAAGACCATAAAGGAATGAAAGGCTTCATTTAGGGTGTCCCAGTTTTGGGTATCAGTTGAAGGGTGGTTGGCAAAGCGCTCTAATTCCTGATTCAAAGCCCCTCCTTTCTGATTATAATCATCTATTTTTTTCTGCGCTTCTTCTCTTTGTTTTTGTTGTTTTTGGATTTCCTCTTGCCTTTCGGAGGACAAACTTTCGTCTGACTTAATTGCTGGCAAATTGCTTTTTATCAGATTTTCACAGTTTTCAAAATAAGTCACTTTGGAAAAAAAAGCAGCTTTTTTATCTGAGTTAATATATTTTTCAAGGTCATGATAGTAGGTGGTGAATCCTTTTGCTAGGGCTACGATTTCTTCTTTCTGTTTGGGGGGATAATATGGAATTTGACTCACCAGCACTTTTTCATACAGCTTCATCATTTTTTTTTTCGTTTGGTACCAGTAGTGGTCCCAAACTTTGTCAAAGCGATCTTGATAAATGATAAAAGGATCGTCGTCATTCTCCTTCACCGCAAATGCCCTGTCATCAAAATCCTCTAAATAGCAGTAGTCAGCCCCTAATAATTCATCATATATGGGTTCTTGTCCTCCGCCAAAAGTTCTATACTGAATGTTTTTATCAGGTGAATCAAAGTGTTCCAAGTCAAACCCTTGATTTTGATGAAACATAAACAGAACCTCCCCTCCTTTTTTAACGATTTTCTCCTTAATTAAGGTCATTATTCCATTTTCAACCTTCCTTTTGTTTTCTTCACTCAGAGCGTCTAATTCTATCCTTAATCTAATAACCTGCCCTCCTCCTTTTTCCACTGTATCTCGGATAAATATTTGCTGCCCCTCACTAACTTGGCCCATAAATTCTGGGAGTTTCTCCTCAAGGTTTTTGTCAGTAACCTGTTCTATTTCATAGATATTTTCCTTCGCGCTAGCAGGGAAATAGGGAATACCAGGATTTTGCCTCATTTCCCATTTCCAATTGATAAAAATTATTTTTTTGCTCATAGCACTCATGTAGTTTTGTTAAGAGCCATACAGTACATTACATAAATTGTGTTTCACCTGAAAATCATCTTTTAAGCTAAGGCCATCTTCTATAGCATTGACGACAGATTCTATGGGGCGGAAGGTAATTTGCGGATGGCTGCTTTTAGCTACCCAATCTCCCCGTCCTCTTCCTGAAGTAATTACCAGTAGGAAGTTTTTAGGCAAGCTGCCAAAGTGCGCTACAAAAAATTCCTGAATCTCTTTTTTGAAAAAGGCCTGGACTTCATCCTCTTTATAGAAAGTCTTTTGATCTTTATCTTTATAAAATGCCTCGATAAAGGATAGATGCACAATCAAAAAGTGCGTTTTTTCGAATAGCGCCTTGCGAATATTAATTCCCTCATCTGTATATCGATCTCCAAAATACTCCATTTTTTCAGCGAAGGAGGTAAGGCTTAACATCTTAGAAAAAATCCCTTTTCGGACAGGGCCATCCCTATGATAAAGACGCTCATGTACCCGGTTATCAAAAATGGAAATGCAGGTAAAATAGTTCTCTAATAATTTGGCTGGTTTAGCAAATCCAGGACGATCTCGATCTTGGTTTTCTCCTTCGCCTGAAATCAGGGTAAATTGGGCCTGCGGGAGATTCTCTAATCCAATATCCCCATACAAATAGCCATTAAATGAGCAGTGCGTCCTTACTTGGCAAACAGAATCTTGTATTTCATTGTATTTCTCTCCGTGGGCGATGGTAAGGCTAGGGAGGCTATCCCGAATCGCCTTAGTTAAGGGCTTCTCACCCAATGTTGGGGAGTGTTTTAGCCCTTCCCCATTCAAATACCCTAACTCCCATTTGTCTTTTGTTTCATTGAGCACCAATGATGCAAGCCCGATTGTACCTGATTTCCGACCAGTTCCATGAATCTTTTTTACGGCAAGTGCTATAGAATCATTCGACTCGTCTAATCTACCAAGGCCTAACCAATTTCCTAGCCATTGTGCAATGGCATAATGGTATTGTTCCAATGGAGATGATAAAGCACGTAATTCTGCTGTTGCCCTTACGACGCGCATAATGCCTTTTTCTCTGAGTTTTTTTACTTGGACCTGAAACTCATCATCCGTCTCAACTTGTACTGCGACAATGCGGTAGCGGGATAGGTTATCAGTAGATTCGTCTATATCCTCCTTTAGGATCAAGCAGTCTTTTCCTTTCCATGCAAAAAAAGTCTTTTTTATGACCCCTTTATTTCCGTCACCCTTGATCTTTTCTAGGTAATTGGCAAGTGCCTTTTGGTATATTTCTTCTTCTGTCAATTTTGGTTCTTGGCGCATTTCTGTATTTAAGACACGATGAAGCGAAAAGTCATTCACTTGATAAGGGTTAGTTTTTCCTGGAACAAACATTCTTTGTGCCTTGTCAACAAAACTTTCTGTCGCGGGGAATACATAAGGGAAATAGTGCTTCTTGATCTTTGTATGGTCATATTCATCAATGCTCTCAAAAGTATTGTTCATGAGCATAGCTGCACAAATCTTGTCTTGAGAGCTTCCCCCTAGTCGGACATCCCCATTAGGCCCAATAATCCGCTTCTTAGACAAATCCAATTGCAATTGGAGAATCGGTTGCTCTTGACTTGAACCATCCGCCAATGTTTCTGTCTGAATGAGTTCTTGTTCATGATGTATCCATAGGCTAATTTGAAATAACTTACGTTCCTCTTCCAATTCTTTTGCCCCCCTTCCAAGAAATCCGGTTTCCTTGATGGACATATAGAAGTCAATCCCCCCTTCTTTAATCTTCTCAATTTGTTGATTATAGTGCTTGATATTCCGAAGGCTGTTTTCGATCAGCGTGTAAAATGCCTGTTGACCGATGATTTCACTAGGGAGGAATACAGGTTCCAACCTTTTTAGCACCTTAGATATCTGATCATATTGCCCTCCTGCGCGTACAAATGCAAAGGGAGAGTAAGGCATATCACCATCACCCGAATTGGGTTGCCCTGCAAGACTTGGAAACTCCTTAATGTTCTTTTCAAAGAGTTTTTTAGGGTCTTCGATGTTCTCATAGTTAATGATATCCAGGTTGATTCTCGCATATTCCCCCCCTACTTTGACCGAATTATCTTTATTTAAAATTTCCAAGTGAAAATTGACACGGTTAATCCCTTCTGAATGGGCGACTGTTCCTAAAAAGAGGGAGTTGGTCAGGAAGTCTCTTAACAAGGTCGGCCATGATTTAAGACGCCCACTAAAGGTCACGTCCCGTGTCACCCCACTCCAAAAGGCAGATTTATTGCGCAGAAACTCAAAAAAGCGATAAGTCGCAAAATCGATGGGGATAGGATTTCGAGCGATTGTTTTTCCTGTATTTTCATCTTCAAAAGAAACCATTCTCCGATAAATCTCATCATCCATAAAACGGATTACATCCAGCAAGGAAACATCCTCATCACTTTGTGCACTTTCCGAACGGTTCATTTTGCCATGAAAAGGTTCTTCTCTTGCTACACGGACAAGTTCTGGGTGTGTGATCTTCTGAACAGAATTTAAAACGACTTCATGTTTGGGCTTTTTGCCTGTATGCGCAAACTTCTTATCAATAATCTTAAACCTATTTTCAAACCACCATTTGAGTGCAACAAGGGTATGCGCGCCCACATTATGGGCAAAAGAGTCTACAATAATAGAGATAATGGCACTGGCGACACGCGCCTTATGAGAGTGAAATACATCATCTGTTTCACGCTGAAGTTCTTCAAAGATGGTTTGATAATATTCATCATAGTGAAGTTTTTTCAGGAACGATTCTTCCTCAAACAAATCAGTTTTTTCATCACCGATCAATGGCAGCTTTGGGCCTAATTTAAGGCTTGCAATTACATTTCGATAGTCCTTCAAAGGATGTTCAGGGCTATCGGCAAACTTATTCATCTTGACACGCGTCACTTTCCCTTCGTACTCACGTGTAGCTGCCAGAACCAAAATTCTGTATAAGCCAGCCCAATCTTTAATGAGTGACTTAGTTTCATCATAGATAAGGTAGGCTACGCCTACAAGCTCTCCAAATCCAATAATTGGTAGTGGAAGAAAAGAACTATGTTCAGGGTCAAAATCCTTAATTAGGGAATTTAGCATGGCATTCTCAGCACGGATAAACGCTTTTTCTTCCTCACTATGCGCAGCCCCCCCGGCTGGGACATTTTCAAGGTCAAAGTATGCAGCTAAATTCACAGGCTTAAGTGGGGCTTGGCCTATATCAAGGTTATCAAAACCATTATATATTTTATGAATAGAGAACTCATCAAAGGAAGGGTTGTCAAGGTATAGGTTAAAATTACTCAACGTATCCTGTACCGTTGACTCAAGCACTTCTCGATGTATTTTCGGAATATGATAAACCCCATGCGGTTTTCCCTCATCATCTTGGCATATCATCATCAATGTTAACTGCAAACTTTCCCCTTCCACCAAAGGAAAGACAAAGCTTCGAAGTGATTGATATAAAGATGTGGGATCCACAGAGTAGCTGTGCTTGTGAACGTTTGGTGTCTGATCTGAAGTAGGCATAATGACATTGGTTAGAGTTGTCCTCGATTAACCAAATATCAAAAAAAAAGACGAAAGAATCCATATTCAAAAACAAAATTTTTGAATAAATGGACAAACTCATCATTTTTAAGGAGGAGGTACTCCCTATTTTTAATGATGCCGACTCCTCAGAATTAATGATTTTTTAGTTTCTCATAATTTTTATCAATACAAATAAAATTAAATTTTCAAAAACTATGTGATATTCAGACGTTTTAGATATTTTTTAGGTCAATTTTGTCACTGATTATAAGCGTGGTAGAATTTATTATGATCTACAAAAGAGAACATAGCCTGTAATGAAGGAGTAGCTGGATTTTGGGGATCCAATAACCCTCTTCCTTTCCTGCCTATGCGGCTTACTAAGTGCATGGAATGCCCCAAAGCGCCAGAGGTTTTCAGGGTATTTAAGACCCTTTTTTGGTCTTCAACAGCCCATAGGTTTAAGGGCGTTCCCGCATAGATATATTGATCATATATCTCCCCTTTATTCCCCCCATAAAGCGTAAAGTATAGATGAAGTGGCAAGGTCACGAGGCCTCTTCGCATGTCGTTGAAGGTATCTTCTACCAATTTACAAGAAGTTGTTAGCCCTTGATCAGCCGGAACAAAGTCACAATTGTCATTGACCAATTGCTGTGCTACCCCATAGAGTCGTGCAAATTGCATAAGGTGTGAGAAATCTTTTCCTTGTGGCGCAAATAATTTGATCATCAGTTTGGTGAACTTTTCAAAGAATACTGCATTGATCAAATAGGATCTGGTTAGATAGCCATTTAAGTAATTGAGGTGTGGTATTGACTGGTATTTACTGGAAGGATTTAGGAATAATGCATCCACAAAATCCTGAACAGATACTTGCTGATTTATTTTTCCATTAATTAAATCAAATCGCTCATCGTTGTCTCTTGCCAGGTTATTGATCGTTAAGATGTGTCTATCTAGTTTCATCCCTTCATCATAGATACCCAAAATTGCATGTACCGTATCATAGACTGCTTTTTTTATTTCCCCTTCAAATTCGTAATCAATAAATCGGATCAACTCTGCTTTTAGCATCTCATATTCTTCCCGATTTTTTCGGATGGTTTCTGGGTCCAATTTTCTTAAGCCATATTTCTCATCTTGCAGGTGATTGTCCAAGTACATCAAGGTGATACAATATTCTCCTACACAGATGATTTTAAGGAGCACTTCATTTTCTATTGCTTTTTTAAAAGATCGACCAGTTATGTAACAAAACATCATTGCATTAAAAAAAGCCCTAATCGAGGGCTTCAAATCGCCCTTGTCATCTTGGGCTAACAAGCGTTTGTTTAATAATGTGGAGGCTTCTGGATTTAAAATCGAAATGACAGTTTCTTGTACTTTCTGCTTTTGTTTTGCAAGGATTAGCAAAAAGAGGGGAATTTTTGAATATGGAAGACTGCTGTATGACATATATAAATGTTGATAGGTGAATTTCTACGCGAATTCTGAAACAGTGAGGGAGTGATTGGATAAGGTAAAAGTGTATTGTGTTATGTCATAGAGGAGTTACAAAGGGGTAAGATGTTAATGGCTTGGGATAAAAAAGGCTATGGCAAGGTGGATTGGGCGGTTATATGTTGTGATCTCATTTATTTTTGATTTTAGAATGGCTTATAGAAATAAGGCACGTTTTATATTATGGAAAATGGCAATAAACCGTTTATATATGATTTATTATTTGAAAATACGGGGATAATATTAGCAAAAATCATCAACAACACCAATTCATCTAAATAAATGACTGATAATCAATCACTTAATGTCATTATATTAAATATATCAGAAATATTTTCTGTTTTAATAAAAAATAGTGCCCAATCTCCTGCCTATTGGCTAAGAGACTGGGACTTCAGACTTACACTATCCCTATCTTCTTGAACCAAGTTCATCCGAAAGATTTATTGAAAGATAGTCGTCATTAGACTCAAGCCGAAGCTCGCCATTTTCTAATCGCAAGATGGAATATTCCTCTCTTCCGACCTTTATAGATCGTAGATTTGCCATAATGTTGTGTATTATTGGTGAATGATCTTGTTTTGAAATAAGCTTTGTTATTAGCTTATATTCAAATGTAACGTAGATGACCGCCTATCATGAAAAATAGATCATATATTGCTCTAATAAATAGCTGACTATCAAGAGAATATAAATTAGCATACCTTTTACATTCGAAATATATTCGCTACTTTCTGCCTGCTTTATCTTTTTCAAAGAATTAATATTCCGAAAAACCATGCATAAACTTCTCCCGTTTATCCTCACTCTCACACTCTCTCTCCCACTGTCTTCTTCCCACGCCCAGCTCTGGCAAAACCAGACCTCCCCCTACACCATTTGCACACGAACCGACCCTACCCCATTAGAAGCACTGGCAGCTTCCCAATTACAGCATTACCTTGAGCAGATTAGTGGCATCGAACTGCCGATTCAAAAAGGGAAGAAAGGAATAAGCAAGGCCATAATTGTTTCCGTGAATATGGTGGATGTTGCCCATCCAGGGGAGCACAGTATTAGCTATAATAAGACGCCGAACACCCTCTTCATTTTAGGAGGAAGCCCCCTGTACACCCTCTACGCCGTCTATGAGTTCCTCGAACGAGAGCTGGGATGTCGCTTCTACAGCCCCGGAGTAGAGTTCGTACCGAAGCGGGAGACGTTTCAAATGGAAGCGAGCTCTGATGAAGGGCATATTTTACCAGTAGTGACATTTCGCTACACGCCACCCATCACCACCCGAACCGTACATTCCCAACTATTCTACAGCGACTCAGCCTTCGCCCGAAAGCAACGCGTCACCCACGAGGCATTTCCGACCTACGTGCCAGGGGCACGTGTACACACGTTTCACCGGTTCATGCCGGCGGATCGGTATTACGAAGCGCATCCGGAGTACTATGCTTTGCGTAATGGAAAACGAATTCCGACGCAGTTGTGCTTGACGAATGAGCGGGTCTATGAACTGGTGAAGGATACGGTGGCGGATATGCTGGCGACGAACCCTGAAGCGCGGGTGATCTCGGTGAGTCAGGATGACAATACGCAGTATTGCCAGTGTGAACATTGTGAGGCGATACATGCCAGGGAAGAAAGCCCAGCTGGCTCGATGATTCACTTTGTGAATCGGATCGCACGGGACTTTCCGGAGACGCAGATTTCGACGCTGGCGTATCAATACACGCGCAAGGCGCCCAAGCACCTCAAGCCAGAACCCAATGTCCTGATCACGCTGTGCTCGATCGAGTGTGATCGCAGCGCGCCGATCAGCGAGAAGTGCCCTGACTTTGCGGCGGACTTGATCGCCTGGGGAGAAAAAACGGACAACATCCGCATTTGGGATTACACCACCCAATTCACCAATTTCTTGGCACCTTTTCCCAATTTGCTTACCCTCAAACCCAATCTTGAACTTTTTCGCGACAATAACGCCAAATGGGTCTTTGAGCAGCACAGTCGCCAGCCAAGTGAGCTGTTTGAGCTACGGTCTTACCTGACGGCGAAACTGTTGTGGAATCCCGCGTCTAGCGCAGATTCTTTGATGGATGACTTCTTGAATGGGTATTATGGAGCTGCTGCGCCGTTTATTCGTCAGTATATTGACACAGTCCATCAGGAATTGGCAGATGATGGAGACTTCTTTTTGTTTCTGTATGGAGATCCTTCACAGGCGTTTGACAGTTATTTGAAGCCTTCTTTGCTGACTTATTATAACGAATTGTATAATAAGGCAGAAGCTGCTGTGGAAGGCAATCCTTCTGTTTTTCAACGCGTACAAATAGCACGTCTCAGCATCGATTACGCTACTTTAGAATACCTCAAAACCCACCTTTCCCAACACGCGGCTACCCCATCGGGCAGAGAGTCCATCCACAATCGACTCATCCATTTTGAGCGAATTACCGAAGAAGCTGGTATCACCCACCTCAACGAAATGGGTTATTCAGTAGCGGAGTATTTAACCCTATACAAACAGACGCTCCAAAGAGCTGCGCGCCCCAATCTTGCTATAGGCAGGCCAGTCCATTTACTCACCGATCCCAAAAAGTACGCCGAGGAAGATCCCCAAACCCTTACCGACGGCGCCTTTGGTAGCGCGAGTTTTTATGCCAATTGGTTGGGGTTTGAGGGCAATCACTTAGAGGCAATCGTAGATTTGGGAGAAGAAAAGAAGATCAAGCAACTGCGTACTGCCTTCCTACAAGTCACCAACCATTTGGTGTTCTTTCCGCTTGAGGTTAGTTTTTACGGGTCAATAGATGGAGAAAATTTTGAGTTAATAGGTACAATAAAAAACACCTCCCCCCTCACCAAGGAAAGTAAGGTAAATGACATCCAATATTTTACCTTTCCCCATCCTAATACTAAGGCTCCTCTACTTCCCATCCGTACCCGTTTTATCAAAATTGTTGGTAAAAATATGCAAAAAGCGCCCGTCTGGCATCACGGTGCTGGATTGCCTTCCTGGATATTTATGGATGAATTGGAAGTAATTGAAAATGAATAATGGAGAATTGAGAATAAAAAATTAAGAATGAAAAAAATCTCCGCTTCATTTTATCATCTCATCATTTACTCATCTACTCATTTCATTCTCCCATTCTCTCATCCACTCATTCTATCATTCTCTTCTCCTACTCCACTATATTCCAGCATCATTCGTTTTGCACTTGGAGTGGAAGGGAAGATTTGACAATTTTGTATAGAATGAATGGCGCTAAATATATATGTTGCTTATTCTGGCTGATCTGCTGTCTGGCTATCAGCCCTATTATTGCGCAACCTCCTGTGGACCTGGAGGACTTGACGGAGGAGCAAAGAGAGCTTTTGTCCCAACTCTACGACATGACGCTGGAAGAACTGGAGGAGCTAAAGTCGTCCGGACGTTTGCCCAGTGAACTGGAAAAAGTCATCAATAGTCTATTGGGCGTCACAACCAGTCGCCCTTCTAAGAAGACGTTCTCTACCCGTGACGCGCCCAGCATCGTCACCTTGATCACCGAAGAAGAAATCCGCAACTTGGGCGCACGTGACCTCATCGACGTCTTGCGCCTTGTGCCGGGGTACCACTTCGCCCTTGACCAGGAAGGCCAGGTCGGCCTCGGTATTCGCGGCAATTGGGCCAATGAAGGCAAAGTCTTGCTGATGATTGACGGCCAGGAGATGAATGACATCTATTCTGCTACGCTCGCCTTTGGCCATCACTATCCCGTGGATTTGATCGAGCGAATCGAAGTGATTCGCGGGCCTGGATCTGCCATTTATGGCGGATTTGCTGAGTACGGCGTCATCAATATTGTGACCAAAGAACCTGACGGTATCAAAATCGGCGGCAGTAGAGGGCAATGGTTTGACAGTGGAGATAAAGCGCGTCAGAACCAGCATTTCTATATTGGGAATAGTGGGCCAAAAGGACGCATAAGCCTTTCCTACTACGGCGGCCAAGGGCAGCGGAGTGAAGGCCTACAACTAGGCTATTATCGCTATACAGGGCTGCAGGCAGACTCACTAGGACTTGGCAGACAAGGGAGTCTCAGTGGCAATTCTACATTAAATCCACGCTTCTTTAATTTTCACCTGCAATCGCGCGGCTTTCACCTCCGCAACATCACCGACCTCTACGAAGTCACCGATGTGACCACGATAGATACCTTTGGCAACCGCCCAATTACGCACGCCATTCGCAGCAACTACACCGAGCTGCGCTACGACATCAAATTGTTTAAACAGAAGCTTACGCTGAGTCCACGGGCCAACTTGATCATCCAAGCACCGACCGTGTTTGGCCATGAAGATACCAGCATTGTTATCCCGCGTTTCAACCAGCTCACGGCACGTGCCCGCCTCAATTTCACTTTTGACTACAACATCACCCACCGCATCAATTTCACGGGAGGTGCTGAGACCTTCAGTGACCTGGCTGATTATGACGTGCGAAACGATGTAGTCGCCATCAGCGACAGCTTTTCCATCCGCAATGCGGCCATTTTTGGGCAATTGATCCTCCGGACGCCTTTTGGGAATATCACAGGCGGCGCCCGTTACGACTATAATGAAGCCTACGGCGAAGCCCTTGTGCCGCGCATTGCGCTGACCAAGCGATTCAAGCGCTTCCACTTCAAGCTGCTTGGAAGTGCTGCTTTCCGTGCCCCTTCTATCGGCAATGTAGCTTTGGCCTTTGATGGCACCTATGATATCAGCGATGATTCTACCAAAATCGTGAATATCGGACGTGAGATTTCACCAGAACGGTCATTGGTCTTCGAAGCAGAATTAGGCTACCAGCTCAGCAAGGATGCCATCTTGACAGCCAATGTATTTCACATTCGCACAGAAAATCCCATCGTCTACCATTTTTATCAGGATGAAACGATCAAGGACGTCTTTGGAGCGGATAGGGGCTTGTTTGTGTACCAAAACTTCCCGAGTTCGGGGAGCTATGGCCTTGAATTGGACTTTCGGTATAAGCAGAAATGGGGCTATGTATATGCTAATTATTCCTATTATTCTACTAAAGGAATGCCGCAGCCCGTTCCCTATACCGTCAGCAATTTTAATTATGATCCCGAATTGCGGGTCGTGCAAAATGACGGGCTGGTATTGGGCTTTCCCCAACATAAGATTAACCTAAACGCTTGCTTTTACCTCCATGACAATCTATCTTTCAATCTCAGTGGGAATTGGCTTTCTGAGCGCTATGCTTACGACATGATTCAAAATGGCCCAGGCCCTTTTGACTATGAAGGGGTGCTCACAAAAAGCCCTTCCACTTTTTTGGTAAATGCCAACCTCCGTCATCAGCATTTTATTGTCAAAGGCCTGGATGTTTCGGTTGGTATACACGATCTTTTCAATCAACAGGCACCATTTCTTCAGCCTTATTTTGGGCTGAATGTCCCCATGCAAGGCCCTTCACGGGAACTGTACCTGAAGGCTTCCTGGGATATTTCTTTTAAGAAAAAAGAGTAGTTCTAGGTTTTAGGTTCTACGTTCTAAGTTGGATTTCGCCTAGAACTTAAAACCAAGAACATAGAACCTTTTATTTCCACCTAGAACCTAGAACTTAAAACCTAAAACTTCGTTTATCCTTGACTTCTACGCTTCGGCCGGGTTTGATTTTCTTGTGTGTATTTGTGGTAATAGCTTCATCTGAGCTGCTAGCACAAGTGGACACCTTGGACGTGGACTTTTACGACACGCCCCTGGAAAGTCTTGACTCTCTCCAAGCAACGGACATCTCTGAAGAGCTAGGGCAGGTGCTCAACCAGCCCCTTTCCATCGCCTCTGGCGCTGCGCTCAATCCCCGAAATTCGCCCAATGTCGTCACCGTCGTTTCTCGTGAAGAGATCGAACGGTCAGGCGCTCGTGACCTGATCGACGTGCTGCGCCTGGTTCCTGGCTTCACCTTCGCCCTCAACGAGGGCGGCAGTGTGGGACTCGGCATCCGCGGCAATTGGGCCAATGAAGGCAAAGTCCTCATGATGATGGATGGGCAGGAATTGAACGACATTTACTCCGCTAACCTCAATTTTGGCAACCACTACCCAGTAGACCTGATCGACCGCATAGAGATCGTCCGTGGACCGGGTTCTGCCTTGTATGGCGGATTTGCGGAATATGGCGTTATCAATATCATCACGCGAAATCCTGACACAGATCGAGGGTTAAGTTTTGGCTATAATTTTGGGCAAATGGCCAAGACGAGGGGACGTCGTCATCGGGTGTTTTATGTAGGGCAAAAATGGGGAAATACCTCGATCAGTTTTTCCTCTATCGGCGGTTCGGGCATGCGCAGTGACCAAGATCACTATGGCTTTTATGACAATTCCCTGATCGATAGCCTGGGTATAGGTGCCTTTTCCTCCCTTGCAGGCAATTCTCGCCTCAATCCACGCATCACCAATTTTCAGGTGAAGGCAGGACGCCTCAGCTTCCGATCGATCGTAGACCTCTATGCTTATAATGACGCCCGCGTCATCAATGAAAACCAACGTCGGAGGCGTCTCATCAAATTTCGCAGCAATTACAGCGAATTCAAATACGTCTACCCCGTCAATGACAAGTTGACGCTCATCCCTCGCTTCAACTGGGTGGTCCAGTTTCCACAACTCTCGGGCCTTGCCGATTCTATCATCGCCAATCAGGAGGATGCACGTGTCTCTCGCTTTCGCGCCAATTTCTCCGCCAATTATGCCCCAGATCACCGCACCCACCTGATTGGAGGATTAGAGGTATTTCGGGATAAAGCGGAGAATAATGATCAATTTGTCCTGAATCCCCTGTATATCAAAGAGGACAAAGTGACTTATAATAACTTAGCCCTTTTTGGGCAGGCCATTCTCAAGCGGCCTTGGGCCCATGTCATCCTTGGGGCAAGATTGGACGCCAATTCCAAATATGGCGCAGCCTTCAGCCCGCGCCTGGCCATCACTCGTAGGCTGAACAAATTCCACTTCAAATTCATGATCAGTCGGGCTTTTCGCGCTCCTTCCATCGGCAATATCGCACGCGCATTTGACGGAGAAGAATATGAAATCAATGCAGATTCTACCGGCGTGACCAGTTTTGAAGGGACCATAGAAGCGGAGCGGACTTGGGTACAAGAAGCAGAAATTGGTTATCGGTTGAATGAGAACCTGATCCTTACCGCAAACATTTTCAACACCTCCACAGATGATCCCATCGTCTACAGTTTTTATACCGATAGCCTGATTCAGTCTACTTTTGGAGAGGCAGATGGGCTGCTGGTGTACCAAAACGCTGAGCGGTCGGGAACACGTGGGTTTGAATTTGACGTGCGGTATCGCCACAAAAAGGGCTATATCTATGCGAATTATTCCTACTACGACGTGAGTGACAAAGCTCGGGTGCCCGCTTATACTGTCAGCAATTTTGCCTTCAATCCCGCTGAGCGTTTTGAACAAGAAGACGACCAATTGCTCGCATTCTCCAAACATCGGCTCAACTTACAAGCCTGCTATTATGTGGCAGATGATATTTCAGTGAACCTGACGGGGTCCTATTTGGGGATGCGCTATGGTTATGATGTATTGCTCGGCGGCGACGTATTTGATGAAAATAATAACCTGATCCTTCCAGCAAGATTTAATGTCTCAGGGCAGCTTATTCAGGAAAAACCTGTGATACTGGCCAATGTATTCTTACGCTATGATCGTCTATGGAATAAACGGCTGAAACTAGGGATTGGCATGTATGATATTTTTAATCAAAAACCTGCATTTTTGCAGCCTTATTTTGGACTTAATGCCCCCCTTCCAGGACCCTCTCCGGAGATTATCTTTAAGGCTACTTGGGACATTTTGAAGTTTGGTGAAGAAGACGAATAATGCGAAAGCTCCCTACATATCTGCGCCATGCGCTTTTGACAGTTCTGCTGACGGCGCTGTGCTGTGTCTTTAGTTTTCAGCAGACACAGGCGCAGAGCATTAGCTATCGGGCGCAGTCCTTGTATTTGTATAAATTCACACGGTATGTGAAGTGGCCTGAAACGGCATTTCAGCAGGACTCTCTGATGATCGGCGTATTTGGCAATTCGCCCATTATCGAAGAGCTACGCGTGATGGCGGCCCTCAAAAAGGCTGCTGGCAACCGCAAAATCATCATCAAGCAGCTCAGCCGCCCTGAAGAGGCACGAGGCATGCACATCGTTTATATCACCTCGTCTCGCAGCCGCCAACTGATCGATATCATCGAACAAGTTGAGGGAAGCCCCACCTTGGTGGTGGCGGAGCGTGGCGGCCTGGCCCGTAAGGGCGCTTCCATCAACTTCATGGTCGCAGAAAATGATACGGTACGCTTTGAGTATAACCAGACTGAGCTAGAAGCGCATAAGCTCCAAGTGTCATCGGATTTGCTGCGGTTGGGGTATAAGGTGAAGTGAAAGGTTAGGGTTCAGGGTTCAGGGTTCAGGGGCAGGATTTCTTATACTTTAGACTGGGTGAAATGTCCTATAAATAAAACCATATAAGGCATATAAGAACATAGAAGAAAACGGCCTATATTGCCCTTAAATGTCTTATATGGTTCAAAAAATGAACTGAAGTCAAACCTGACATTCCATTAGGTCTAAAGTATAATTTGCTTTATCTTACAGAGAAACAACCCCGTATAGTTGACTTTCTCCTCATTTCTAACCTTTCATTCCCTAATTATCATGAAACAGGTAAGCTTTCTCATCTTCCTCCTATGTGGATTTGCCTACGCCACAATTGCTCAGCATGTCTTATACAGCAACAGTTTTGATAATCCCAGTGACACGCTGGGGTGGTCGCATTACTCCCTAAACGGGATTGACGATTGGGAGTGGGGCGTTCCCAATGCCACAAGATTTGATTCTGCTAGGTCAGCGCCTAATGCCTGGGTCACGAATCTAAATGGCAATGCGTCGAGTTCGAATCGGACAAGAGCACTTGAAACCCCCTATTTTAATCTCAGTGACACTACCCGCCATTACTCATTATCCTTCCATCATAAAAGACATTCTGCATTTGCTACCCACACCTTTCGCGTCGAGTATAAAATTGAAAATGTTGTTACTTCTTGGCAGGTATTGGATTATCATGGTTCATTGAAACACAATTGGCATAGTGGCTCTTCGGGATTCTCCCTCAATCACCCGTATGCATTTCAATATTCAGCCATTAACCTCTACGGAATCCAAGGGCATGATAGTGTAAAGTTTCGGTTTGTCCATAATGTCCATGCTGTACAGCAACCGGGAGAAGGGTGGATGATTGACGATTTTCGGATTGAAGAGGAGTATTTTAATCTTTTCGCAAAAAGGGGAGACACTACCTTTGTCACACAAAATTGCGTTGACTATACCATTTTTTCAAAATGGGGGTCTACCAATAATTACAATCAAATCCCGCAGGCGATTGTCAATTTCTACTTTTCTCCAGATACTGTCTTTGATGCCCAAGACAGTATGCTCATCAGTCTTAATGTCGGAGGCAGTCCAGCACCTAGTTTCAAAAGGACTTTTCCTCTTCCTTCTAATATAGCCCCTGGATATTATTATATTTTCTATGAATATGATGCCCTTCATACTACCCCTGAAAGTAATGAGGCAGACAATATTGACTATGCTGTCCTATGTATTGCGCCTATTACCCCCCTCCCCATCATAGAGGATTTTGACAGCGGTAATGATCCTTGGACAGTCACCTATGAAGGCATCAAAAATACCTTTGATTATTGGGAGATGGGACAAGGAGTGACCCATCATTTGGAGGGTGCGCGTTCAGGGACAAATGCTTGGCACACAAGTCGAGCCAGACATATTGACTATGGGACTTGTGGCAATGAGTGCCGCACCCAATATGTAGAGACGCCCTACATAGACTTGACTACGGACACCAATGACCTTGTCTTGAGTCTATGGTTCAAAGACTATATTTTCTCCAATGCCTATACCATTGAATACAGCAAATGGTGTACAGATAGCTGGCAAAAATCTTTTTTTACCTTTCCTCCCAATCGTGAGGATGAATGGGACTTTGTCAATGTGCCCTTGGATGCCATCTCTTCTGAAAATCTGGTAAGGTTTAGGGTAAAATTTGAAGGTAGCCACCTACGCCCTGAAGGGATCATATTTGATGATTTCTATATAGGGCCTATCATGCCTGACTTGGCCATCGAGCGGAATCATGAGATACGCTTTACCCAATCCACTACGGGTGTAGATTCACTTAAATACTTCTTGGTCAACAGTGGCTTGGCCGTTGCGGCAGCTTCAGAGACAGCTTTCTATTGGTCGACCGATTCTGTATTGGACGCTTCCGATATCCTTTTGGGCGTCCAACAAGAAAGCGCCATGACTGATACTGCGAGGAAGTGGACTCATTTCACCTATACCAAACCCACCACCGCTCCTGGCACTTATTATATTCTTTATCAAGTAGATACTGCTGATGTCGTGGAAGAAATGAGAGAATATGACAATTCGGGTGTTTTCACCTTAGTCCAGACGGCCCCTATCGCTGGCCCTTATTTCAATGACTTTGAAACCCAGATCACCGGGTGGCATCACTTCCCTTCTCTGGGCCAAGACGATTGGCAATGGACTACCCCCAAAGGCCATCAATTGGACACAGCCTTTTCTGGTACGCATGCCTGGATTACCAAAGATACAGGTACTGTGTTTCCTATGAGTAGAATGCACCTGTATACGCCTATTTTTGATTTGTCGGCGATGACCAATCCCACGATGGAGTTTGATTTGAAAAAATACCCTTTGAATAAATACCATACAGGGCAATGGTCAGGAGCCAATGTCAGTTATTCTCTCGATGGTGGAGCTACATGGACCATTTTGGACACCACCAATCAGTCGTTTAAGTGTTGGTATTATCACATGGAATATACCCTCTATGGCACTGACAGGCTTTATCCCAACCCTTATAGAACCCGTTTATTTAATGCTGGTTATGCAGATATTTACGAAGAAAAAAATCTGGTACACACCATCGATTACCAATCGAGAGATTCAAAAAACACTACCCATTTCAATGTAAATATGGGATTCCTCGCAGGAAATACTTCTGTACAATTTCGGTTCAATTTCGCTACTCAGGACGTGCCAGGAGAAGGTATATTATTGGACAACTTCCAGATCCGAGAGCCTTTCTATGAACTCAGTGTAGATCACCATAAGTCACTGATGCTCAGCTCACAGACGCCACAGGTCAAGTTTTTTATGAGTGTGTATAATCATGGAAATTATCGTACAGACTCAACGATAGCTGAGTATTATGTCTCACAGGATACTGTCCTTGACAGCAACGATTTTTTCCTGGGCCAGGAAATCATTCCAGAACTCAGGCCAGAAATGAGTCAATATGTAAATGCTATGTTCAATGCACCTCCGGGCCTCTCCAGCTATCGCTATTTGATCTATAAGCTAGACGCTACGAATGTCCATGTAGAAGTCAATGAGCAAAACAATATTGGCTATTGGACACTCGCTTTGGACAGCATTTCTAGTTACCCATATTTGCAAGAATTTGGCGATTCTGTCGTCCATGGATGGAATAATTATCTCCTCACGTATGGGAGTAAATCTCATGTAAAGGGAGAGTTCAGGATGCGGAACAAGTCAGTCATAGGAGAACCTATTCATTGGAATAGCACCGTAAATGACGAAATGTTTTCAGAACAGGTCTCTAGAGTCATTAACTCAGATCACCTCGATGTCATTCACCTTGAATCTCCTGCTTTTGACTTCAGTCGATATGGGGATATTCAGCTTTCATTTGACCTGATGTGTTCAGGGTCTTTTGCCATTCAAAAAAGAGATGGAGGAAATTTTGAATTCTCTACAGATGGGGGCAATACATGGGCGGTCTTGACGGAACAGCACGGCCAAGCTACTAATTGGTACATTCCTCAGCCATTACACAATCTATACAATCAGCCTGGATGGTCTGGCAGTGGGTTTGGAACAGGCCTCCGCCCTGTATCCATTGATATATCTTTTTTGCAAGGGCAAAAACACGTTGTTTTTCGCTTTAAACATCGCAGCAAAGCTACTACGGGTTCTGGGAGCGATCCCCAGGGACTTCGCGTGGATAATTTTTTGATCAGCGCACAGATCATGACGGTGCTTCCCGAAGTGAAAATATGTCTGGGGGATAGCGCGCAAATTTTGGGTGCCTATCGATCTGTTGCGGGGATCTACTGCGATACGTTGCAGACATTTGACGGCAAAGACAGCCTCATCTGTCAAGAACTTCAAGTCTTGCCGCCTTCAGAGACGATCATTACGGCAAGGATATGCGAAGGGGAAAGTTACCTTTCTCCCAGTGGGAATTATACCTGGACTACTTTTGGAAATCATTTTGACACCCTCACCTCAAGTATCGGTTGTGATAGCACCTTTATCGTTCACCTGATCGTGGATGTGGTAGATACGACTATTACTCAAAACAGCAATAGCCTTCAGGCCAATGCCCAAAATGCTACCTTTCAATGGCTGGATTGCAATAATGGCTTCGCGCCCATGGCCAACCAGACATTTGCCCTATTTGCACCGCCTTTTAACGGATTCTTTGCGGTAGCCGTTACTCAAAATAATTGTACAGACACTTCAGCCTGTTATCCTTTTATTGTAGGGAGCCTGATCCAAAATGATTTTGGCAGGGACTTCATCGCCTACCCCAATCCCACCCAAGGCAGGGTGATGATAGAATTGGGACAGACCTACCATCATGTCACCTTGACAGTGACCAATATCCATGGCCAGATGGTCCAATCCATGAAATTCGGAACTGCAACTACCATAGATTTTGACCTTCAAGGGGCCAAAGGATTATATATACTTCGCCTAAGTACTGCGGAGAACAAATCTGCCATCATGAAGGTGATAAAGGAGTAAAAAGAATGAAGCGGGTTATCCTAACAGCCTGTGGATAACCCGCTTTGGGTATATGCTAAGTTCCACCCATATTTAACCTACCATCATTTTCAATTCTCCATTTTCCATCCTCTTCCTCCTCCCCCAACTCTACTACCTCGCCGTCATCTTGCGAGGCGCTTGGTTTTTTCGAAAAGCTCAGCCATCGCCTTCGCTAGACAATTTTCCCACAGTCGCTGTCCTCATTCCTGCACGCAATGAAGCGGCCAACATCGAACAATGCCTCGCCACTGTTTTAGCCCAGAACTACCCTACAGAAAAATTAGAAATTTTTCTGGTGAATGATCACTCGACGGATGCGACGGCTGAGATTGCCGAGCGGATCGCGGCTGAGCATTCGCAACTTCAGGTACTTCACTTGGCAGAAGAAGGCATCAATTCTTATAAGAAGGCGGCGATCGCCTTGGGCGTGAAGCGAGCCAAGGGGGAAATAATTCTCCAGACAGACGCAGACTGCGTCGCAGGGCCAGACTGGGTGCGCAGCATGGCATCGCACTTTGGGCCAGAGACGGCCCTGGTTTCAGGACCTGTGGAGCTGGTCCCTGGCTCAACTCTCTTCGAGCGCTTGCAAAGCCTCGAGTCCATGGGTCTCGTAGCCCTGGGCGCAGGCTCCCTCCGCGCAGGCCACCCCAATATGGCCAATGGGGCCAATTTTGCTTACCGAAAGTCGGTGTTTGAAGCCGTGCAAGGCTTTGAAGGGCAGGAAGCCGTGGCTTCGGGGGATGATGAACTTTTGCTCCAAAAAATACATTTAGCAGGCTATGAAATGGACTTTGCCAAATCGCAAGCAGCCATTGTGCGCACGAGCACACTATCTTCCTGGAAGGCATTTAAGGCCCAGCGGATTCGCTGGGTGAGCAAGTCGCGAGCCTATCTCAATCGCTGGGCCAACCTGACACAGGTAGCCAGTTATTTGGCATTTTTGAGCTTTCCTGTGCTGGGGATAGCAGGATATTGGGAGCCGATGGCGTGGCGTAGCTTAGGCGTTTTTTTTATCCTAAAATTTCTGATCGACCTGTATTTGATGGGGGCTGCGACAGCATTTTTCCAACGAAAGCCCTTGCGCTGGCTACTGCCTTTACTCCAAATCGCCTATATACCCTATGTGCTTTGGATAGGGCTGGTGGGGACATTTAGTACTTCTTATAGATGGAAAGAGCGGACGGTGACGTGATGGGAACGATTTAGAGGTAAAAATGGCCCTTGGTCCTTGACAACCAGGAAATGGATCCAAGCGTTATTCTTCATGTTATTTGATCTTTTACGAATCCAATGTCTTATGAAAAATAGAACCGTTATCTAACGTTCAATTTTTGGATAGTGTAAATATAACTGTCGAAGAAGATAAAATTCGTTTTATACCTCAGACCTAGTGAATAACCTTTTTGGAAAAGAGAAAGAGTAGGCAGAATTTTGGATTATCAAAAACAAAAAACTTGCCTACTCAATTACACTTGAGCGACGCCCAAATGGAAGCACT
>JAUIKF010000081.1 GCA_030430575.1 Bacteroidia bacterium
TTACCAACTCTAACACAACTTTTGCATCGGGGGAAAGACGTGAAATCAATTCTTGTATTTCAGTGGGTAACATAAAACAAGTCTAGCTATTTTTGATTTTATTCCCTAATCGGCTGAATAGTTACCAGCTATCAATAAGTACAAATAAGGAACAAGAAATAAAAAAGGAAAAAGGGAAGCCCCCAGACTTAAAACTAGCAGACAAATACTTTTAACTTCCTTGTTCCCTTCGACGTAGCTCAGGACATACCTTGTTGATTATTTTTACTTAACCCGACAGTTCAATCTTGAAAGAACACTAGGTTTTATGTTTTAGGCCATGCTACTAGATACCTTTAGCCATTTGTCGATTTTTATGGCGCATGTTGACGCTGATTGAATATGAAAAGAATCCTCCTCAAACTCATCAAAGGCCTTGGTATTTTTCTGTTGCTGATGGTGATCATCTATGCCCTTGGGCCTATGGTCCGTTTTGATAAGGTAAATGGAAAAATAGCCGCTATTGATGTTCCATTGGAGGGCTTGGCGGATTATGTAGCCAATCATGAGGCCCAGGTAGCAAATCTCAAGGAGGGCAATGAAGCCCAAATTGTATGGGCAGATTCTGTCCACAAGACGCCGTATTGCATCGTCTATCTGCATGGCTTCTCTGCCAGCCCAAAGGAAGGGGACCCTATTCATCGACAGGTCGCTGCGCGATATGGCTGCAACCTCTACCTCGCTCGCATCGCGGGCCATGGGATAGATGACAAAGACATCTTTGCCACCCTCACGCCCCAGGCCATGATCGAATCGGCCAAGGAAGCCATTGCCATCGGCAAGGCATTAGGGGAAAAAGTCATTCTGATGTCTTGCTCCACTGGCGGTACCTTTTCCATTTACCTCTCTGCCCTGAACCCCGACGACATCGCTGCCCAGATTTTGTATTCGCCCAATATAGAACTGGTGAATCCATTGACGGCATTGTTGACGATGCCTTGGGGGCTAGAAATCGCAACAGAAATAGAAGGGGAGTACCGCAAGCAAGAGTTTCCTCAAGACTCACCTATTCCAGCGTACAATACGACCAATTATCGGATAGAAGGCATCATTGCCTTGCAAGCCTTGTTAGAAGAGACCATGACTGAAGAGGTATTTCGTCAGGTCAAGCAGCCGTATTTCTTAGGGTATTATTACAAAAATGAGGAAGAACAAGACCCCGTGGTTTCAGTGGAAGCCATGCTGAATTTTGATCAACATACCCAAACCACAGCAGTCAAAAAGCAGGTCGTTGCCTTTCCCGATGTGAAGACGCATGTCATTCCTTCAGGCCTGCATTCTCAAGACCTTGAGGCGGTGTATGAAGCGACTTGTCGGTTTATGGAGGAGGTGATGGGGCTAATGGTAAAGAAAGATTGATTGCAGAATATCGAACAAGGATTGTAGATTGATGAAGTAGCTCTTTCCTTCTAAAATCCTTGTTCCGCAATCATTATTCTGCAATCACTTTAGATCCCCTTCAAAATCTCCGCTGCCTTTGCCAGCGTTTCCTCTTCTTTGGCGAAGCAGAAGCGAAGCACTTTATTGTCTGTATTGAATCGGTAAAAGACCGATACGGGGATAGAGGCGACGCCATGGTCACGTGTGAGGCGCTTGGCAAATTCTACGTCCCCCTCATCTGAGATGGCTGAGTAATCCATCAATTGAAAGTACGTCCCATGACTTTTGATGGGCTGGAAGCGGCTGCCCTGCATGAGTTCGAGGAAGCGGTCGCGCTTTTGTTGGTAGAATGCAGGCAGACCTGTCACCCGTTCGCGGTGATATTGCAGATAGTCGGCAATGCCGTGCTGAAGCGGCGTCGCCGTAGAGAAGGTCACAAACTGGTGCACCTTGCGAAATTCCTTGGTAAGGGCTGCTGGTGCCAGGCAGTAGCCTACCTTCCACCCTGTGGCATTTAAGGCCTTGCCAAAGGATGAGATCACCAATGAACGACTCGCCAATTCGGGATAGCGCGCCACGCTTTGGTGCAATTCTCCGTCATATACCGTGTGCTCCCATACTTCATCACTGATGATGAAAATGTTATTGCTGTGAATGATCTTTTGCAATTGTTGGAGGTCATCTGCTGAGAGGACACTGCCCGTAGGGTTGTGAGGAGAATTGAGCATGATGGCGCGTGTGCGGCCATTGATGAGTTTCTTGACATGCTCCCAGTCGATTTTGTAGTCGGGAAAATCCAATGAGATACTCACGGGTACCCCACCACTCAACTCGATGATAGGGATATAGGCATCATATGCAGGTTCGATGATCAGGACTTCATCGCCTTCGTGGATCAGCGCAGTGATGGCGCAGAAAAGGGCTTCGGTAGCACCGCTGGTTACCGTTATTTCATCGGTTGGATCATAATTTGCTCCATACAATTCGTTTACTAAAGACGATATTTGCTCTCTAAGGGGCATAGCGCCCTGCATAGGGGCATATTGATTGAGGCCTTTTTGCATGTAAAAATTGACGCGACGCGTAAGGTCGTCATCACATGGAATATCGGGAAACCCTTGGGAGAGGTTGATGGCTTGGTGTTCGCGGGCTAGGCTAGACATCACAGTGAAAATCGTGGTGCCCACCTGAGGGAGCTTAGACGTAAGGCTGAGTGGATTCATGAGGGAATGAAATAAAAATCAAAATTAAAATTAAAAGGGGAATCACGTGTAGATTGAGATAAATAAGTTAAAGGGAATTAAGTGAGGAAAATTTATTTACTTTATAACTTCGGACCATACATCAAAATAATAAACCAGTCTATGTTTTTCTTGCCTAGCCTGTTTCAAAAGAGATTATCTGTCTCCTATTTCGTTTTTATCTTATTATTGATGGCCATCACTGGCTGCAAGGTAGAAGGATTGATCAATAAGGTCAATCTGCGCAACCAATTATTCATCAACACCTGCGAAAGTTTCCAGCAAGAAGTGGACAAATTGCTTGCCAGCAATTCGAATCTTTCCCAATTGCAGGTCAGCGAGATGGACAATAGTGAATATGACTATTATTTCTTAGAACCAGGCCAGATGGAGTTGCGGGGAGATTCGATTTATTTTAGGCTAAAAAATGACCTGGACTACCCCAAATATCTCGAGGAAGGCGTTGCGATAGAGATACGATTGAGTACCCAGCCCGCTGGTGCCTCTGATGTCATGGCTAGCGAAATCCAGTCCCTTGGTACGCTGGTTATCGATCGGAAATATTATGTGGTTAATCGCAATCCCCTGTTTATGTACAAATTTCCCCTCAAAGGGAAATCAGTCATCGGCAAGCAATTGATGCTTGCCTTTGCGATAGCACGATACGCGCCTACAGGCCAGCCCACCCATTATTTTTGTGAAACGGACAGCAAACCCCTTGGCAAGCTACAAGCTCCGTGTTGTGCCACTTCTGCGTGGGATAATGTCCATCTTCAGACGGCGATTGAATACCCACAGATTGAGTTGGTGCCCGACACATTTGTTTATGGGACTTTTAATGCGACCATGGATATCACTTTCAAAGAAGGGGCCTTTGACTACCCAGATGATGTATTAGCCCTTTCTTTGCAGAGTTTTATCGAGCGATTTAAGCGGTTGAGTTACCGGGTAGACCTGGTAGACTTGAGAGGATATGCTTCTCTCACTGGGAAGGAATCGAATAATAAGCGCCTCTCTCAGCAGAGAGCAGAGGCCGTTTTTAAAGGGCTTAAGCGCTTGAATAAGGATTCGTCGGCCATGGTGATCACGCATGAGGGGCTAGGCGAAGACTGGATCCGTTTTGAAGAACTAGCATCCAAAGCAGGCGTTTTATCTCCCTCAGAACAGCAGCAGGTTGTGGCAATTTTGGGAGAGGACATTTCCAATGATGCCAAAGAAAGGAAGCTCAAACGACTCAGTTTTTGGAATAAGGTTAAGGAAAATATTGTGGATAAAACGCGCCATACGTTTGTGCGTTTGACCCTTACCTATACTGGGGATAAAACGAGCTTAGGCCCTTATGGGACTGTCCTCACCTTGACATCCAGCCGTCTCAACGAGCTGGTGAGTAAAGAGATTACGGTTCAGCCCTATCGCCCTGGGCTAGACACGGAAGCAGAATTGGAGAAACTCAATGAAGTCCTTACCCAAAAGGCTACTGCCAACCTCTACGCCATGCGTGCGGGCTATCAATTGGCCTTGGGTAAGCAAGAAGAAGTCATAAATGACTTGGTCCAGGCACAGAAATTTGCCCAGGATAATCCCGCTTTCGCTCATGCTATTCAGAGCTATCAAGTTCGCTTTACCGATGAGGCTACTAAAGCAGAGCAAGAAGCCCTCTATGAGGCTTTCACTACCCTCACCAAGGAGCATCCTGGTGACAGAAAACTGTTTTTCAACCGCGCTATCCTTATCGAGCGGTTAGGGCGCCTAGAAGAAGCGCTTATGGAATACGATAATCTTTTTGAAGGGGAGCGCCCTTCAGGCGCACAGTACAATAACCGAGGGTTGGCGCGCCTCAAGTCTTTTATGATCGCAGGTGCTACCGCCGATTTCCGTACGGCGATTGACAAAAGCCCTGGCCTCGCCGCTCCCTATTTCAACCTGGCTGCCATCTACGCCTACCGAGGCTTCACCAATAAAGCTGCCGCGACGCTCAGCCAAGCTGTCGACCGTGACCCCAACCTCAAGCAATTGGTCGCTGGAAACCCTATTTTCTCTGGCGTAGCAGGTGATCCTAAATTTAATCGGTATCGATAGGGAATTTTTGGCTTTTTTTACCCTTTCCTAAAAAAACAAATGAACACACAGACTGCCTTATCTTCCATGAGATTTTTTCTGATAATCTCCTTCCTCATCCCTTTTATAGGAGCTTGTGACCAGGAGCAAATGTCTCCAGAACAACAGGAAGAATATTCCTCCTATCAGGCCTATGAAGTGCCACCTCCGCCACAAAAAGAAGAAGAAGAAACTACACAGCCAGATGTGTCCACTCAGAAGGTAACACGGAAACTCATCAAGGAAGGTACTTTCAGTTTTGAGACCAATGACCTTTCAGCAACTCGGAAAAACATAGATAGTGCCATTCTACGATTTGGCGGTTATCTATCTAAGGATCAGAGCAATACGTATGGTAATCGCGTCGAACAAACCCTGGTGGTCCGTGTCCCCGCGGACCGGTTTGACAGTTTGGTTGCGGCTATTTCACAGGGTGTCAGTGCCTTTGATGAGAAGGAGATCCGGGTAAAAGATGTGACAGAAGAGTTTGTTGACGTTTCCGCAAGGTTAACTGCAAGAAAAGAATTGGAAGCGCGATATATTAGCCTATTGAAACAGGCGAAGACAGTCACAGAAATCTTGGAGATCGAGGAGCAACTCGGAGAGGTGAGGGAAAAAATCGAGACGATGGAAGGCCGTTTGAGGTTTCTCAAAGATAGGGTAGGCTACAGTACCCTTTTGCTCAAATTTTATCAAACAACAACATACACTAAGGAGCTAGGATTTGGGTCTCGTCTAGCTGAAGGCTTCTCAGATGGCTGGGATGGGCTAAAGGGATTTTTTATAGGATTGGTGACCGTATGGCCACTTTGGTTGATCGCAGGCTTGCTGTTTTGGGGTATTCGCCGAGTCAGAAGATCCCTTAGGAAGAAGAAATGAGAGGCGCAAGAGGCTCAATGTTCTATGAGGAATATTTATTCCTAGAACTGAGGTTACTCCAGAAAGTCAAATTTGCCTTTCCTCCTATTGCGACGGACTGAAGTCCAGTCGAAATAGTTATTTGCTCCTGATTGATTATTCTTGTCACGTGACTGTAGTCTGTCGCAAGGGGACAAATTCCTTAAAAGGAATTTGTGGAACAGCACCAGAACTTAAAACATAAAACCTAGAACTTAAAACGTTCTTCACCCATACCGCACATAGTCGCGCATGATGTCCACAAAAGAATCCGAAGGATAGGCTGTCCCCAAGGCGCGAAAATTCCACCCGCTGTCTTGCCGGTATAGCTCAGCAAAGATCATCGATCGCTTGAGGTTGTATTCTGGCTCGTCAGAGAGGTTGTAACGGACCATCTCCTTCCCTTCGGCGTCTGTTGCGCGGATGAAGGCATTGTTGATCATGCCGAAATGCTGCTTGCGGGTGATGCCTTTGAACAATGAGGCGATGAACAAAATCTTATGATATCGAACGGGAAGGATGGGCAATTGAACGAGGATACGCTCGTCATCCCCCGGGCCACGACCATCGGGATTGTCACCTGTGTGAGAGATGGAGCCATCGGGCAGGGAGAGGTTATTGAAGTGGATAATATCACTGCCGACCAAAGGCACCATATGCCCTTTGCTCACTTCTTTGTTATAGCCTAAGTTATTCAATTTTCCCTCTTCATCCAGCAAAAACGCAACTACATCCATATCATAGTCTTCTGTTCGGCGGTTTTTGATCAATTTACCCAATAAGCCACTTGCTTCATCTTTCTCGCGCACATCCCAGCCCAGCCCAATGCTGACCCGTGAAATATCAAACTGGCTTTGATCTAGTGAAATCGATTCTCCTTTGTGAATATTGGTCATGAGGGGGGAATAAGTTCTAAGTTCTACGTTTTAAGTTTTATGTTCTATGGGCTTTTGGGAGGGAACAAAGAATAGGGAATAGGGAATAGGGAAAAGGGAACAGAGAATAGGGAAAAAAGGCTTTCTATCTCTTTTCCCTACTCCCTTAGCGAAGCGATCTCTATTCAACATTCCTCTATTCAAAATTCAACATTCATTCATTCAAAATTACCCCGAATCTCCTCCCGATTAATGGCCGAGGCCATCAAGCTTGGAAATTGCTTGGGCGTACAAGCAAATGTCGGAATAGTCATTGCCCCAAATCGCTGCGCGATTTCATGGTCATAAAAGGGCTTGCCCTGGTCGCTGAGTGCCAGTAGGCATACCAGTGTGACACCACTTGCCTTGATCGCTGCCGCCCTTTTGAGCATTTCTTGGACCTTTCCTCCTTCATACAGGTCTGTAATCAACACCAAAACAGTGTCTTTAGGCCGTCTTATGTGCCCCTGACAATAGGCAAGGGCTTTGTTGATGTCCGTTCCACCTCCCAACTGCGTGCCAAATAGCAGATCCACAGGATCGTTTAAATGGGCGGTGAGATCAGCCACCGCTGTATCAAATACCACCATGCGGGTATTTACCGCTTTGATGGTGGCAAGCACGGCACCGAAGATGCTCGCATACACGACAGAAGCCGCCATAGAGCCACTTTGATCTATACACAAAATAATGTCTTTGAGGGCACCACGCCCTTTTTGTCCATAGCCAATCAATTGTTTGGGAATAATGGACTGATAGTCAGGTTGATAGTGCTTGAGGTTGGCGCGGATGGTACGGTGCCAATCCATCTCATGGAGCCTGGGGCGGCGATTGATCACCGATCGGTTAAGTGCTCCTTTGACTGCCTGAATCATGGGGAGTTTCAGCTCCTTTTGCAATTCATCCGCAACGTTGGCTACTACCGCACGGGCTGTGGCTTTGGTTTTTTGAGGAATGACATTTTTTAGGCTAATGAGGGTAGAGACGAGGTGAACATCTGGCTCTAGTGATGAAAGCAATTCAGGTTCTAACAGCATTTGCCCCAATCCCAAACGTTCATACGCATCTCTTTGCATGACTTTCACGACGTCTGACGGAAAATAGGTGCGAATGTCTCCCAGCCAGCGATTGACTTTGGGCGCTGAGCCGCCCAACCCGCCTGCGCGATTACTTCCATCTTGCCCATAAAGAGCTTCGAGTGCCTGATCCATCTTTAGGGCGTCCCCTTCCAGGTTCATCCCCGTCCCGTCGGCCTCCTTGCCTCCTAGCACCAAGCGCCAGCGCTGGAGGCGTGTAGCATCATTGATATCTGATGAGAAGAAATCCATTGCGTTGAATTTCTACAAAAATAGGGACACTTTCATTATGGAGTAAAAAAAATATGAAGGATGAGGTTACTTGTTATGGTTGAAAAACATAAAATATTGATTATCATAAACTTAGGTTTTTTTGGTAGCATATTTTTATATTAGTTCCATAACCCATTCACTCCTAATTTTTTCTTATGACCAAATTTATCTGTACGCTGTTGGTAGCATGGGCCACGTTTGGGATGGGAAATGTGTCAAAAGCTGCCATTTTCACGGTCATCAATGCAAATGCCACTGGCGCAGGCAGTTTTTATGCAGCTATCAGCCAAGCGAATGCCGCACCTGGCAAAGACACCATTTACTTTTCCATTAACACAGGCTTACAGACCGTGACGCCATTTATCGCCTTTCCATCCATCACAGATGATCTGTTGATAGATGGGAGAACACAGCCAGGCTTTGCAGGTATGCCCTTGATAGAGCTTGATGGGCAATATGCTAATGGGTATGGGTTGGTGATCAATGGGGCTGTATGTACGATTTATGACTTGATTGTCAATCGATTTGCCATTGCAGGGATACAAGTGACAGGCAGTGCGGCTTCTGGATCAGCCGTCTATCATTGCCTCCTGGGAACAGATGCAACAGGCTTGATAGATAAGGGCAACACGACGGCAGGCATTCAATTGTTGAACACAGAGGGCATACACGTAGGGGATACCTTTCCTGGAACTACTAACCTCATTTCAGGAAATAACTTTTACGGGATTCAATGCCAGAATTCTGACAGTTGCCTGATCGCGGGGAACCTGATTGGAGGAGATGGTAATGGCCAAACGATCCTACAAAATACCTGGACTAGTGTGTTGATTTCGGGGAAACACAATCAAATCGGTGGGACCAATAGTTATGGACGAAACTATATCGCAGTAGCCAATAGTTATGGCCTTCAGATCACAGCCGACTCCAATGTGGTATTGGGCAATTATATCGGCCTTACAGTTGATGGCATGAGCAGTCTCCGCAATCAGACCAATGGCACGGCTGTCTCCGTCCGAGGGGCATATAACACCATCGGTGGATCGTTGTCGGCTGCCCGCAATGTCATTGCCGGCCACAACACTGGCGCCAACGGCGGCCATGGCGTGGAGTTTTTTGGCACCAATGCGCATCATAATGTGGCTTTGGGCAATTATGTAGGGACAAATGCGAGCGGCATCAGTGCCTTAGGGCATTCTCATGGGGTAAATGTGCAAGGAGGAGCGTATGAAAATGTGATTGGAAGCACTATCAGTGGGGCCCAGAATGTGCTCTCTGGTAATTACATTGGCGTGTTTATTTCCCAAGTCACTACCAACAATAATCACGTTATTGGCAACTATATAGGCCCTGATGCAACGGGCAATACGGCTCTGGGCAACTCCCAAGGGATTCACATCACCTATGCCTATGAAAATACCATCGGCGATGGGACCTTGGCGGGGAGAAATGTGATTTCAGGAAATGGAACAGGCATTTACCTCTATCGCGGCAGCACACAGCGCAACCATATTCTGGGCAACTATATTGGCCTTGCGCCGAGCGGTTTGTCCGCCATGGGCAATACAAGCAGTGGTATTTTTCTATTCAATGCGAGGAATAATATCATCGGAGACACGACAGGCTTGATGGGCAATTATATTTGTTCCAACGGGACCTATGGCATCCATATGCAAAGCCTGGGAGCGGCAGAGCGAGTAGACAGCAACCTTGTCATGGGCAATCATATCGGTACGATCCCTGGGGGCGGCAATTATGGAAATAACTCCTACGGCATCTACCTCACAGGCACCAGTGGTTCGGTCAGTGGCAACCGCATCGGTAACCTAAGTGGCACAGGCGCCAATGTCATCGCCAATAACGGGGCTCATGGCATCCGAATTCATGGCAGCCAAGCCCTCAACAATCCTATCTATCGCAATAGTATCTTCCAGACCATTAGCCAACTCGGAATCAACCTGAGTTCTGGTGGAAATAATATGCAGGAAGCTCCTTTCCTCATCAGCTACCTCAGCGGGGGCGGAAACCTCAGCATCACAGGGCAGCTCATAAGTGCCAATAATACGACCTACCGGTTAGAGTTTTTTAGCAGTGGTGGTACGGATGAAGGGAAGACGTATCTGGGATCGTGGACTACGACCACTGACGGTAGCGGCATCGCCAATTTTACTGCCACACTCACAGGGGTGACCGTTAATGGTAGTGAGCCTGTTCTCTCAGCGACAGCTACTGATCCTAATGAGAATACTTCTCCTTTTTCTAGTGATTTATTATTATTTGAGGATTCAGGAAGTCAGGACCCAATCGCCCTCCCAGATCCCGTATTTCCCGAATGGAAATTACTTTCCAGGCCAGCCAGACTGGAAGTCTATGCGCCGGAAGATCAATTAGTGATGGCGGAAATCTATAGCATGGATGGTAAGCGCATAGCAGCCCTCTTTGATGGCAAGATGCGCGGCGGCACACACCAAAACTGGCCCTTACCTAGGGTGGCAAGGGGGATCTACGTCTTGCATTTGCAAATGGGAGAGATGCGGGTGTTGAAGAAGGTAGTGTTGGATGAATGATTAAATGAGTATATGATAAAATGATAAGATGAGTCAGATTTCCTTTCATCATTTTATCATTTATTCATCTTATCATTCTCTTCTAGCTCACTCCATATCCACCTGTGATATACGTTTCGAGATCACGGATCGCATTTTCTTTTTCTTCAATCAACACTTTGACCACGTCACGCATCGTGACCATCCCGATCAGGGTTCCATTTTCCATCACAGGAAGGTGGCGGATATGCTTATAGGTCATCAGCAGCATACATTGTTCTACCGTCTTGCTCAAGTTGATGAAATAGACATTTCTGGTCATCAAATCGCTCACGGGAGTTTCTTTGGAAGATTTTCCTTTTAGGATTACCTTACGTGCATAGTCACGCTCAGAAAAGATGCCTACTAATTTGCCATTGTCGACCACGGGAACAGCCCCTGTGTTTTTTTCTGCCAAATATTCTAGTGCCTGATAAGCAGTGAAATCAGGTGTGATAGACCAAAGTTCGTCTTTTTGAGCGTTGAGGATTTGTTGAATTGAAGCCATATGTGCGTGTTTTAGTATCCATTTTACCAATTATATAGGATTTATCCTAACGACTGAAAAAATTTTGGAAAATACGATGTCTCAATACATGCAGGCCTATGCATCTACCTTTCCTTTTAGCGGGGGAGTATTAGTGGCAAAAGGAGAAGCAATTTTGTTTGAAGGGGCTTATGGCTTTGAAGACCGTGAGTCAAAGATCAAGACGAGCCTCGAAACGCGATTTCCTATCGCATCGCTCAGCAAGGCGTTCACTGCCTTGGCAGTCTTGCAACTGGAAGCCGCAGGCGGACTTTCCTCAACTGATAGCGCGCAGCGTTATCTGCCATCGTACGCTCAGGTCGATGAAGCGATCCGCATTCATCACTTGCTAAGTCACACGTCTGGGCTGCCTGATTATCAGGTGCCAAGAGGAAAGCAGTTGCATGAAGTGTTTGTGGAAAAAATGGGCCACAAAGTCTTTTGCGAGACATTGTTGGGAAAGGCAGTAGACACGCTTGGAAATACTTTTCTCTATAGCAATCCCGGCTATTACCTGCTAGGGATGATCGTGGAACAAGTGAGCGGAATGTCCTTTGAGGCTTATTTACAAGAACATATTTTTTCTCCATTTGGCCTCCATCAAACCACCGTAGACGATCCTACGGTCAGCATTCCACACCGCGCCAAGCCTTATAGTATTGAGTTAGCAAATAATTTTGTCCCTGCTCCTATCACTGATGCCCGCAATTTTTACCCCCAAGGTGGCTTGGTCTCCACCGTCCATGATTTACATCGCTGGAGCGTTGCCCTCGATGGATTACCTTCATCCATTATCACGAAACTGTATGACAAACACATTCCAGTACCAGGCCATCAGGACACGTTTTATGGCTATGGATGGGGCGTAGAGCAATGGCAGGGAAAAATGGCTGTGGGGCACGGTGGCAGTCATTGGGGCTATCGGGCACAGTTGATGAAGGTGCCTTCCGGAGATTTGCTGGTGGTGGTCCTCAGCAATTTTGGCTTTCAGGATTGCCTGAGAGTGGTGCGTGGACTGGGAGAGATTGCGATGGGCTTATCAGTGAAGATGCCCAAACGCCCTGAAAAGGTGGATCTTTCACCCGCCCAATATGAACCACTTTTGGGCATCTATCGGCATGGAGACTTTCGCATAGAATTGCAGAAGGAAGGAGAAGATTTTTGGATCAAATACAGCGGCCAAAAGATGAAGGTCTACCCCATAAATGAGCGCGTTTTTGCCCATGAACTGATCGAGACGTATTTTGAGGTCAAAACGAATGCGGAGGGGAAATTGACGTTGTGGGGATGTGAGAAAGAACGTTCGAACGGCTGAGGGTTCGAATGTTCGATTGTCTTGTTTTTTAATACTACTATTGCGTCGGGTTTTAAACCCTAATGATTACCCATAATTATTGGGTAAGGGCTTTTAGGATCGCTTTGCGATCCAGGCTATTAGACTCCCCTTCCGTTTGCCGCCCCTCTCAGAGAAAGGGGCTAACGGTATGAGGGAAAAAAATGGGTTTTTTTTCTGCCAATCGTTAGCCATCCCTCTTGAGGGAGGGCGTCGAAACGAAAGGGTGGGTTTAAACCGAAAAAGATGCCTTTTATCGAACCTAAAGAAGGCAATAGCCTTCAAAAAGATGTGGGTAATCAATAGGGTTTTAAACCCGTCGCAATAGTGAAGAAAATATAACTATCTAATTATCAATTATTTATGTCAATTTTACCTGTTGTTAAATATGCAGTTGTTGGGGTATTTTTTCTAGTAATATTCGGAGAAAAGGTGATGGGGACGAATGAGCCTGATTCGTCTATTGTCCTGATTAAACATAGATCAGTGGCAAAATATGTTGCTTTTGGCTTAGAAACTCAGGCTTATCCAACGGGTATTATTCCTGGGATTCGCTTAGAATATGTGAGACAACATCACAATATCAACCTTCGCTTGGGCTATCAATTAATTAATCATCGCGATTTGGGGGTGCATGAAAGTGAAAAGGGGAGTGGATTGGGCTTTACCGTAGGGTATCGATACCATTCAAGTCGTTTTGATCCTGCCAATTGGTTCTTAGGCGTTCGGAATGACATCTGGTTCAATGAATTGGACTGGAAGGATAATATAGGACAAGTCGATGGAATGGGGCAATCTTTGGAAGTGAGCGGAACGAGTAACATTGTGGTAGTTCAGCCTACTATTGAAGCAGGGTATACATTCTATTTAGGAACCCATTTTTTCCTCTCTCCCTCCCTCTCCTTCGGCTACGAAGTCAACGTCCGCACAGAAGGTGCCGAAGTCGGCCAAGGAGCGATTTTGCTCCTTGGGGTGAGTTTGATGTACCATTAAAGCTTCACCACTTCAGCCTCGATGGGATGTTTACTGAGTAAGCGACTGACAAAAGCATAATTGCCTTTGGGGACAAGCAAGTAGAACTTACCATCATGAATATTGGCCAAGGTGCTCAGGAGCTTCCATTTGCCTAAGGTGGCATGAATCTTTTTCGACTTCACCGCTAGCTCAAAGTAGCTTTTGCGATCGTCTTTGACAGCTGTGATGTCGGGGACATAGGAGATGTCGTCAGAAGCACTCGTGAGCCGAGAAGGCGTCTCAAAGCCTTCAATATTGGCTCGGATTTTATCAAATCCTCTGAATTTCAGCACGTTTTTCAGCGCTTTGCGAATAGTGTTTTCTTTCTTGATCGGGGTTAATACGCCTTTTTGCATCATAATTTTGGTTGTTTTTAGGGGGAGTAAAGGATAGACAAAGTTTACATTCATTTTCCCATTAGTACCTGAATAAGGCAGCAATTGGAGAAGTGTCGTCAGATGGCATTTGGGACGGAGGAAGGTTGTAGACATGGCCACTGTTCTTGAGGGTCTTGATCATGGCCTTGTTTAATAGGCAGTGGCTCGTGGAAGTCCGCTCAGGGTGAAGGGTGACTTTGTCTTCCTCCAATACATACCGGCCCCACAGGTTGCTGTCATCTCGGGTAAAAATGGTGTCCACCCGTCCTTCCTCAGCCGCATAGAGGATCTCGCCGATATTTGTGGAGGTCTGCTCACTGTTTTGCAGGCGATGATAATTGGCCATAGCTTCATGTTTCTCTTGGGCAAAGTGAGGCTTCACTTCTTCCCATGCATGTGCTTGAATGGCCGTCATGCCCATAGAAAAGGGATTGCCAGAAACGGAATCTGCGACCAAGTGAGGATAGCTGTTCACAGCTTCATAAGCAGCAGCTAGTTCATCTACCGCAGCTACCACCATAGGTGCATGTTCATCGTGCAACATCGTCATCAATCCCTTGTCAATGGCCCGTAAATACTTTTCTCTTGCGACCTCTTGGTGGTCTTTGAATCCGCCGTGACCGTGGTACTGAGCGGGATGACCCGTCATGACAGCATGCGATTGCAGCACTTTTTCCCCTTCGGCTACGCCCATCGCCTCCATGCTTTCAGGCACGAGATCATCGATCTTGATGGAAGTAATGCTGTATGCAGTTGCTTCATAAAATGCCACCTCGTTTTGGCTCAAGCAAAGAATGAAGAAGCGGTTTTTGGCACCTGTAAATGGACTTAACGGCTTGAGGTAAAAGTCTTCATTCACATAGACCATGTTGTGGAAGTGCACAGGCAAGCGGTGGATCTGTCGAAAGTTTTCTGACAGGTAGATGGCCAAACCATCGGACTGGTGCTGCCAGAAGTGATCATCGTACAACAGTTCACGTGCAGGTTTGAGGAATTGATGGATTTTCTCTTCTGCCCATCCCAAGCGTTTCAGGCGATTTCGAGCTTCCTTGAGGTTATTTTTCAAGGTAAGGGCGTCATGTCCTTGGGTGACCTGGTGCCCATATCTATGGGTAGGACCCAAAATACTGATGTTTACGTTTGAGGATGGATGAAGGAGTTTATGGAGATATTGTTTGTTAATCATTATCGTTATTTTTAGTTATTAGAAATAGTATTAGTTGCTGGTTCGAGTCCTTTGTGGACAGCTTGAAGCTTATTCATGCTAAAGTCCAGCGTACGGATAGGGAATGGGATAGAAATATCGTTTTGGTCAAAAGCTGCTTTGATGCGCTTGATGCCTTCACTTTGCGCTTGCAAAAAGTCTGGCTGTTTACTTTGGTCTATCCAGTACAATACTTTCAGGTCTATAGAGCTGCCACCAAAGCTGAAATAATGCACATCAATGTCTTTGCCTTTTCCCAAGTAAGGTATGGCTGAAATTGCCTCTTTGGCCACTTCCTCGACCGTATGGAGGTCAGAATCGTAGGCGACGCCTACTTCCAGGTCGATTCGTCGGCAGCCCGTCGCGAAGTTTTTGATGCTATTCTGAAAGACATCTTTATTGGGGATGATCACATCTTGGCCTTGCGGCAGTCGCAAGATGGTATTGCGCATGTCCATGCCTATCACAGTTCCAAAATAGTCATTGGTCTCGATCAGATCGCCGCGCTTGAAGGGTTTTCGAATGGCGATCATGACCCCTGAAATCAGGTTGGCAATCATGTCTTGAAAGGCAAAACCTATCGCCAGACCGATGATCCCGGCACCTGCCAGCAGGGAGGTGACTGCTTTATCCAATTGGAGAATATTTAGCATGATAAATCCGCCTATAGCCAGCGTTATCAGGCCAAACATCCTTCCGAGTAGTCGATTGATCGCATAATTGTCAACAAATCGATCCATTACCCGGATAGAACCTCTTCGCACATAGCGAGAGACGACAATGAAGACCGTCAAGGCAATCAATGCCAAAAGGACATTGGGCAACATAATGATCAACTGGTCAAACCAGCCTGACATTTTTTCAAGCAACTTAGCCCAGGATTCGCTGAAATTCAATTCCATTTGTTTTCTATTTTATCTTTTAGTGGTATTATTGTAAAAAAAAGTTACATGAGTTATTTTTCAAAAAACCTGCGGTTCCTGCGTAATTCACATAAGCTGAGTCAAGACGGATTCGCCAAGGCGGTAGGGTTGAACAGAGGCAATATTGCCTCTTATGAGAAAGGGCTTGCAGAGCCTAACGCGGTACGCTTGCTGAAGATCGCGCGGTTTTTTGAGGTCTCGCTAGAAGACATGATTGAAGAAGATTTTACTGCTTCGGGACGAGATTATGCAGATTTTCGGGTAAAAACCCAGAAAAAGCTCACGCTTGAAGGATTAGCGCAAGTGCAGCAAGAGGCAAGGCGGTTGGATAGGATACTGTCTGGGTTGCAGGAATTTCATTCCTTGAGACAGAAAGAAGAAGTCATGAGTAGCAAAAGCATTCAGAGCTTGTTGATCGATCATGAACGGCTACTTGACGCAGCCAAGGCTTTGCAACAACTACTCGTTGAATCATGCCCTCAACTTTATTCAGGCGAATAAAGTCAATAAAAATAACAGTTAGGAATTCTAATGGTGAGAATAATGCCTAATATGTTATTTATTTTGTTATGCATATAGGTTAATAAACGCAATATGTATAAAAAAGTTTCATTTTTTGTTAAATTAATTTACAAATAGTCGTTTCAACAGAGGGGCTACCTGCTCAATCCGCGCCTCATCTAGGGAGATCCCACCGGCCACCTGCACCTGCTTCCCCGTCTTCGCCAACTGGCCCATCTGCTGGCGCTCAGGCGGCGTGAACGCCGAAAAAGTCCGTCGAAGCAACGGGAGGACTTCCTGAAAGACTTCGCCTTTCAGGCTCCCCAGCCAGCCGTCGAGGATACGCCACAAGGTCGCATTGTGGATCAGCAGCAGGCCACTTCCCTCCAGGAATCCTTCCAGCCACACGACGGCTGTCTCTGGATCAGATGCCGCCGAAAGCGCCAGACTCATATGGCTGGCCGCCACTTCTGGATCTATTTCCCCTTTGTCCAATAACATTCGGACCGCCAATCCTGCAATCTTGCGATAGACATTGGAATGCTCCGTGAGTTGGGAGATGGCGCCCATCCAGTCTGTTAAATATGCCTCAGAATCGAGGATTTGCAGGGCCTTGTGGACCCTTTGAATCAATTCAAATAGCTTCTCCCCATGTTCCTGGTCCAAGTGGGTACATGCATCTGGTAATCCTACTACCACCCGCGGCACCAGCCCATGAATGACTTGGGCTACAAGTTCTCCGTCTGTCTGGCGGACGTTGCCGTAGCGACGCACATTGACAAGGGGAGGCAGAGCCTCCATCAGGTGAGAAATGTCGGCAGACAAGGCCACTTGGGTCTCCATCTGGGCGACCATGCCTGGCAAGGCCGCTACAAGGTCAGCAAGAAATACACGCTCCATCCATTGGGTAAGCGTTGGTAGATGGGGCTGGTCCGCCAGTGCCTGTTTCACCCTTTTTTGACAAGCTTCCAAAAGCGTATTGCCATAGGTAGCCGCTTCAATGATCTTCAATTCACAGGTCGGCTGCCAGTCGAGTTGCCAATATTCGTGGAAGGTACTGGTTCTGATACGGCCTTCTTTGAACTTGCCATAAGGGATATCAAGCATCGATAAACGATGCAAAAACTGAGACTTTTCCAGGTCTCGCGGTTTTCTTAAGTCGAGGTCGAGGGGTTTATCTACTGTCTTGTTTTTGAGGCGTAATCGCTTTTTTTGTTGCTGAATGTCGCGCTGGAGGGGAAAAGTAGGCGCCTCGTCCGACACTTGGCCCATTTTGTCCCCTATAATCAGTTTCTTCTCCACCAAAGCCATAGGAGCTGTTTCCCCCCCACAAAAAACGGTCTGAACCGCTTCTCGCAATTCTTCCAGGCGAGGCACTTGTTTGCCCCGAAGCTGGGCCAGGGTTTCTGCTAATCTGACGGCTTCGATCACATGGGCAGGGGAGGCATCGAGGTCTTCGGAACGAAAAAGATGGGCGGCATGTGTCATCCAATGAGTAGGCAGGTCTTTAGGGGAAATGTCATGAACCATTTCATACCAGGCAGGCGACAGGACGCCCGCCCCATAGCCGCTCTGATATGACAGGCGCTCGTAAGTCCAGGGAATCCAGGTAGCCGAGGTTTTGGTGCGTTTGAGGCCTTTGAGGAGCTTCTGGTCTGACGATGCCGTCGGCAGGTGCTGGAGGGCTGGGGCGTGATAAGCCCCACAGACCACGGCTATGTTTTCGTAGCCTTCCTTTATCGATTGGCGAATGCCTTTGCGCATGAAGGCTTCCCTTCGGAGGTTGTGGAGGTCTTTTTCCCATTCAGGATGGCTTTTGCGTACTTCTCCCATCAATTCACAAATGCCTTCAAAGAGGTTTTCAGAGGAATAATTTTGCTCAATAACGTCTTCCCACCAGGACTCTCCGTCTTCATAGCCCGCCTGGCGAGCAATTTCTGAGAGAGGATCTCCGCTTCGGACTGCATCTTCTGTTTCCGAATCCTTGTCCCAGCGATGAGCCACTGAAAGGTCAATGAAACGCACAGGCACCTCATATTCCAGGGCAAATTGGATCGCCAGCCATTCGGGAGAAAAAGCGGCAAAAGGGTAAAACGAAGCTTTCTGAAGGGCTGCGGGCTGATAAACCAGCAAGGCCACGGGGGGAACCATGTCCAGCGACAACGCCATATGCAGCAATTCTGTTCCTTCAGGTGGCCCCTCAATCAATACGATATCGGGCTGCATGCTTCGTAGCACTCGGTCGAGGTGCTTGGCCGAACCAGGCCCGTGGTGCCGTATGCCGAGTACATGATGTCTCATTACTTTTGTAATTCTTTGTGGTGTTACTTTTTTTAGAAAAAAGTAACCAAAAAATCGAAACGGGCCAACCAAGGCCGACACTACTATCCATCCGCCCACGCCCGTTTCATCCCAGCCGCACATTTATTTTTTATAAGGGATGATTATTAGATAGGAGAGTATGAGAGAAGAAAAGGAAGAATCGGTTAAATTTATCAAAATTTGCCCACCAAACATAGAAAAGCCTTACCTTCCTTCCCCATTCAAAATTCATCATTCAATCATTCAAAATTACCTCCGCAATGGCATCCGGAAACCTCAAAAAAATGAAGACCAGTCTTCAATCTCCCGTACAGTATCACCTGCATTTGGGAGATGATATCATCGATATGAACGCCCTGATCGGGCAGGAAATAAGCTTTACTTATGAAGGTCGCATCAATTGCAAAGTCTGTGGGCGGAAGACCAAGAAAGCATTTGGGGAAGGAATGTGTTATCCATGCTTCATGAATGCGCCTGAGAATTCTCCTTGTATCATCAATCCAGAGTTGTGTGAAGGACATCTTGGGAAAGGGCGTGATGTAGCTTGGGAAGAGGCCAATCATGTGCAGCCGCATGTGGTGTATTTGGCGCTGAGTAGTGGAATGAAGGTGGGTGTGACGCGCGGAACGCAAGTTCCGACCCGGTGGATCGACCAAGGGGCCTTCCAGGCGATCCGCCTGGCAGAAACGCCCAACCGCTATTTGGCGGGCGCCTTGGAAGTAGCCATGAAGGACCACATGTCTGACCGCACCAATTGGCAGCGCATGCTCAAAAACCAAATCCCTGAAGGCATTGATATGCTAGCTGAGAAAGAAAAAGCACATGGCCTCATGCCTGAGGAGATGAAGGAATATTTCTCCGAAAACAATGAGATCACAGAAATCCACTATCCAGTGACTTCCTATCCGGAAAAGGTAAAAAGCCAAGGCTTTGACAAAATACCGGAGATCTCTGGGCGACTGCATGGCATCAAAGGCCAATACCTCATCTTTGATGATAATCGTGTGCTGAATGTGCGCAAGCATACGGGGTATTGGGTGGAGTTTGAGGCGTGACGTGACTTAACAGCAAAGCTGTCATTTCGACGAGCTGAGGCTTTGCGAAGGGAGGAGAAATCCAACAAGCCCTTTTGTACTGGCATAATTCTCTATGGCACACTGGCTTCGAATAAGTTACTAGACCACAATGTTGGATTTCTCCTCGACCTTTCGCAAAGCCTCAAGATCTCGTCGAAATGACAACTTGTTGTATAGACTGGAAATAATTGTTTATGAAACTCTACTTCATCGCCGGTGAAGACTCCGGCGACTTACATACCGCAAATCTGATCAAAGAGCTTAAAGCGATGCGCCCTGAGGTGCAGTTGCGCGGCGTGGGCGGCGATCATATGGAGGCGCAAGGCCTGAACTTAGTAGCGCATATTCGCGACATCAATTTCATGGGATTTTGGGAAGTGATCACCCATTTGGGCATCATCAGAAAGCTCTTCAAGACTGTCAAGGCCGATCTCATGGCTTGGAAGCCTGCGGCGGTTGTTCTGGTAGACTACCCCGGATTTAACCTGCGCTTGCTACCTTTCATCAAAGCAATGGGCATCCCTGTCTATTATTATATCTCTCCTCAGTTATGGGCCTGGAAAAAAGGGCGCGTCAAAAAGATCAAAAAATGGGTGGATCGCATGTTTGTGATCTTGCCCTTCGAAAAGGCGTTTTATGCGAAAGAAGGCCTGGAGGTGGACTTTGTGGGGCATCCACTGATGGATGCGGTGGGAATAGGGGAGGGGAGTGAGGTGAAAAAGATTACGAGCGAAAAGCCTACCATCGCGCTCTTACCTGGAAGCCGCAAACAAGAGATTCGCAGCATGCTTCCTGTCATGCTGCAAATGGTCCAGCGCTTCTCAGCGCATTTTGTTATCGCTGGCGCACCCAGTCAGACTGAGGAATTCTACCAAGACCTCATAGGCGAGGTCCCTGTGGAACTGGTCATGAACCAGACCTACGAGGTCCTCAAACGAGCTGACGCAGCCCTGGTAACCTCAGGCACCGCAACCCTGGAAACGGCTCTTTTTGGCGTGCCCGAGGTGGTTTGTTACAAAGGGGGCTGGCTCTCTTATCAAATCGGCAAGCGCCTCGTGAATGTCAAATTCATCAGCTTGGTGAACCTCATCCTCGACCGACCGGCGGTCGTCGAGCTGATCCAACATGACTTCCATGCGGAACGCCTGGCAGCGGAATTGCAGCTATTGCTGGAAGCAGACAAGCGAACAGCCCTGGCTGTCGACTATGCAGCGTTGCGCGAGCGACTTGGCGGAAAAGGCGCGTCGCGGCGAGTGGCTGAGGGGATATTGGAAGGGAGAATGATTGAAGATTGATGATTGGAGAAAAAGGATCTGGGAAGTAAAAAGGCATTATTTCAGGCTTAGGATATTCCTGCCATGAATCAGAAAATATCATGTGTGAAAATTTTTTCACTTTTTCATTACAACAGAGTTGTCATTTCGAACGAAGTGAGAAATCTAACAAGCCCTTTCGAATGGTTATTTACAGGCTCCTAGACCACATTGTTAGATTTCTCCTCGAAGACTCGTCGAAATGACTTCTTTGAATATGTGTATAGACTTTTTATACACGAAAATCAATCAATAATTCCATCACTCCTCAGCCGTTTCTACCACGCGTTTATTATGCGCCAACTGGTGGAGCTGAATAGCTGCCGAAGGCGCCTCAAAAGGGTCCACTTCCTGCACCAATTTCATCCGCAAGTCCAACAAATATTGCTTGTCAGCCGACTGAGAAGCTTTCACCATTTCGAGCTTCATGCGTTCTTCTTGGTCTTTTTGTTTTGGATTAAAGAGGCCATTCAGCTCAGAGCATTGATGGCAAAGGCCATTTTTGTTGATCAGCGAGCAGCGATGGTCAAAGATGGCGGCCATCTTGGTCCTGGCAGCGTGCAGATAGTATTTCACCATCGCCTCCGTATCGTCGATGATCACCGCGATTTCCTTGATCTTGAAGCTATACACTTCCTTGAGCAGCAAGGTCACCTGATGCGCCAAAGGCAGCGATTTTGACACACAAGAAAAGCAAAAAGCGATCTGGTCCTTGAACTCAAAGGCCCCTTGAGGAGACGAGGCGTGAATCTGCATCCATTCGTTCATGAATTGCGGGTCATGCATCGCAGCCGCCCGCCCCAAATCCGTGACATTTGCAGGCCAACGCTTCTTCGCAGACAGGTGATTTTTCGCCAGATTGGAGGCGATGGTAAATAGCCATGTCTTGAGAGATGCATCACCTCGGAAGGAGCTGAAAGCCTTATGCGCCTTCAGGTACGTCTCCTGGACGATGTCCTCCGTATCCTCCTGGCTGGCCGTCAGCCGCAAGATAAATGCAAGAAGCTGTGGCTTCGTTTCCTCAAAGGTTTGGGTGAGTTGGGTATGCATGGATGTAAGGTAAAAAATATATGTTAACCTGACTTAACAGCTTTGCTGTCATTTCGAACGCAGTGAGAAATCTAACCACCTCTTTTGTAGCCGTTTTTCATCAGTTTCCCCCTTTATTGAACAGACTGTCATACCCAATCGATAACACAAATATTTATTTTTAGGATAATTTTTGGCATATTTGAAAAAAGAGAAAGACCTCGGAGGTTTAATCAACGCAATTGTGAGAAACCTCCGAGGTCTTAAAGAAAAAACACATTCAAAATTCACTCATTCAACATTCAAAATTCATTCAACATTGTCCTCCCCAACCCCCATCCGCCTCTTCCTCGCCTCCTCTTCCGAACTGGAAGCAGACCGCCGCGAATTCGAAGTATTTGTCAGGCGAAAAAACAAAGAACTGGTCAAAAAAGGCCTCTACCTTGACCTTGAAATCTGGGAAGACGCACTGGATTATATGTCCCAGACGCGTCTCCAGGAGCGGTACAACGACATGGTGCGGGACTGCGACGTCTTTGTGATGCTGTTCTTTACCAAAGTGGGGGAATTCACGATGGAGGAATTTGAGGCGGCGTTCCAATCGTTTCGGGCCAATCAAAAGCCGATTATCTACACCTTTTTCAAAACGACGCCCGTGAGCTTGGAGGAGCAGTCCTTTGAAACCATCAAATCGCTGTTTGATTTTAAAGAAAAGCTCAACGAGCTTGGGCATTTCTACACCCGCTACGATACCTTCTCGGACTTGCAAGTCCATCTCTCTGGGCAGTTGAACAAACTCCAAGACATCGGCTTTTTCGACGAAACGCCAGATGACGAAACGCCGCCAAGCGTCGCGCCTGATGCTGCCCCAGCACCGAGGGTCTACCTCAATCGCCTGCCTGTGACCGGCGCAGACGTCTTTGGCCGGGAGAAAGAGCTACAGCTCCTCTTCCACGCCTGGGAAAACCCCCAGACCAATGTCCTCAGCTTCATCGCCTGGGGCGGCGTGGGCAAAAGCGCCCTCGTGAACCGCTGGCTCACCATGATGGCCCAGCACGGCTACCACGGCGCACGGCGGGTCTACGCCTGGTCCTTCTACTCCCAAGGCACCCAAGACCGAGGCCACGCCTCCGCAGATAGCTTCTTCGACGATGCCTTCCGCTGGTTCGGCCACACAGGGGATGTGCCCAAATCTCCCACCGAAAAAGGCCGCCTACTCGCAGACCTGATCGCCAAGGAAAAGACCTTGCTCATCCTCGACGGCCTAGAGCCCCTGCAACATCCGCCGGGCGTCATGCACGGCCAGCTCAAAGACCAGGCCCTCATGGCTCTGCTCAAAAAGCTCGCCCGCCTCAACAATGGTCTCTGCCTCATCACCTCCCGCGCCACCGTCACCGACCTCAAATCCACCGACACCAAAACTACCCATAGCCACCCCCTCGAAAACCTCTCCACCGAGGCAGGCGTCATGATCCTCCGTAACTACCAGCTCAAAGGCCCCGAATCGGCCCTCGAAGCAGCTGTGACCGAATATGATGGCCACGCCTTGGCCCTCAACCTGCTCGGCAGCTACCTGCAAGTCGTCTACCAAGGCGACATCCACCAGCGCGACCGTATCTCCGCCCTCAACAAAGAGCAAGAAGCCGGCGGCCACGCCCGCAACGTCATGGCCTCCTACGAACACTGGTTCGCCCAGCATGACCGCTCCGAGCTAGATATCCTCTACCTCATGGGCCTCTTCGACCGCCCCGCCGAACAAGGCGCCATCGATGCCCTCACCGCCGCGCCTCCCATCCCCGGCCTCACCGACCGCCTCGAAGACCTCTCCTTCGAAGACTGGCAATACGCCCTTCATCACCTGCGTGAACTCAACCTCCTCGCTAAACCCGAGCAAGAAGCCTCCGCCGACCTCGACTGCCACCCCCTGATCCGCGAACACTTCGGCGAAATGCTGCAAACCCACAAGCCTGAGGCTTGGAAGGAAGCCCATACCCGCCTCTATGAATACTACAAAAACAAACCTGACAAAGACCTCCCCGATACGATCCTAGAGATGGAACCCCTCTTTGCCGCCGTGACCCACGGCTGCCTGGCAGGGAAACATCAGGAGGCATTTGTTGAGGTGTATTGGGAAAGGATTCGGAGGAAAGGAGAAGCCTATACGGTCAAAAAATTGGGCGCTTTTGGGGCTGATCTAGCCTGTGTGGCCCATTTTTTTGAAAAATTATGGGATAGGCCTGCGGCTGAGTTATCTGCAAATTTTCGTGCGGGAGCTTTAAGCTGGGCAGGCTTTCGCCTTCGGGCAGTGGGCAGGCTGAAGGAAGCGATGCAGCCGATGAAGGCTGGGATGGAGATGTATATAAATGATGAAGAATGGAAATTCTCGGCAATGACAGCTTCCAACCTCAGCGAACTCTCCCTTACCCTTGGGGAGGTGAATGCAGGCCTAGCTTATGGAGAAAAAGCGGTAGGTTTTGCGGACCAAAGCGAAGATGGATTTCATATGGAAAGCAAACGTGCTGCCTATGCAGATGCCTTATTTCAGGCTGGTGACTTGGCTAAAGCAGAGCAACTATTTGGGGAAGCAGAGGCCATGCAAAAGAAGCGACAACCCGAATGTCCATACCTCTATGGTTTGTCTGGATTTCAATATTGTGAAGTACTGCTGGATAAAGGGGCCTATCAAGAGGTGTTGAAGCGGGCAAAAGAGACAATACAAATAGCAGAAAGGCATAATTGGTTACTGGATATTGCCCTGGATAAGCTCTCTATAGGTAAAGCCTTATTCCTTCAAGCTTTAAACACAGGTGCTGACGACCTTTCAGCAGCCAAGGTGTATCTGTATCAGGCCGTTGAGGGATTACGGGAAGCAGGAACACAACATAGGTTGCCCTGGGGCCTGCTCGCCCGCGCTGCCCTCTCTCGGCATGAACATGCCTTCTCCCAAGCCTGGGAAGACCTTGATGAGGTCTTGGAGATCGCTTCTTATGGCGGCATGCGCCTGCATCTGACAGACTATCATTTGGAGGTGGCGCGCTTGGTGCAGGCGCAGTTGGCTGGGGCGGGGGATGCCTTTGAGGTGCTGGTGGAGGCGGAGGGGAAGACGCTGTCACGGGAGGAGATGGAGGCGCAGTTTTGGGCGCATGTGGCGGCTGCGAAGGCGTTGGTGGAGGAGACGGGGTATTTCAGAAGAATGGAAGAAGTCCAAAGTCTGAGCGGCTGATTGTCTGAGCGTTGGAGGGGTTCTATGGACAAAACATTGATTGCAGAACAAGGATTGATGAACAAGGATTGAAGAAGTGAAAAAGCATATTCCTTCATCAATCATCAATCCTTGTTCGACATTCGTCAATCTCTTTATTCCCGCACCAAGCTCCCTTCCCACACAAGCCCTTCCCCAAAACATTGGTAGTGATAGATCCCCTTTGGAAGTCCTGAAATTGACAATTGCGTCGCCCCAATATCCTCCCGCGCATCATGCGCCAGCACCTCGCGCCCCAGCGCATCGTAGAGCACGATCCGCTCCAGGGAGGCTTCTCTAACCTCGAAGTGGACGATATCCGCAGAGGGATTGGGCCAGACGGCGAGGTGGGGGAAGTTGTCGAAGGTGACTTCGACGGTGTTGCTGAAGGTGCTTTGCCCGTCCAGGTCCACTTCACGGACGCGGTAATAATTGGTCTTGGACATGGGGGAAGCGTCGAGGTACTGATAGGTCAGCGGCGCGGTGGAAGTGCCTGCGGCACCTTGGCGTTGGATCACTTCAAAAGCACCTGTCTCGGTGCGTTTTTCGAGTTCAAAATGGCTGCTGTGGTACTCAGCGAGCGTTTGCCATTGGAGCAAGACTTGCTGCTGAGCCGCTTTCTGCGCGGTGAGTGTAAGGCCATCTACCGACAAGGCTGCACAACTACCTATAATGCCCGTTTTTTCCAGACCGTTGAGTTCGGTGTAGTAGTCTCCGTTATTGACGGCGGTCCAGCCGTCGTCGGCGATGGTAAAGGTCGCTGCAAGGCTAGACGGTGTGATGGTACAGAGGACAATGGGCGTATTGGCGGCCCAAGTGGCAGAAAAGAATGACATATTCACAAAGCCAAACCCCGCAAATTTGTGATAAACGTCGCTGGCGACAGTCGTTTCGCCTCCGGCCTTGGCCATGCTGATATAGCCAAAGCTATTGACGGGACTGCTAAAAGTGATAGCGGAGTTGTCACTTTTGATGGAGAATTGGATATTGGAAACTACGCCTTGGAAACTGCCATCAGGGGTGATGATGACTTCAAGGGTAGTGCCTGTGTTATTGAGGCAAATATCCACCAATGGCTGGGAGAAAACGGGCGTCGCCAAGGTGAGGAAAAGGAGGTATATGAGGTTTTTCATGTCAATAAATATTATTTAACGTGAGTTCTTTATCGTCTTACGACATTTGGGATTAAATTTTAACAACTTGATTAGGCTGGAAGAATGCTTTAGAGGGGATGATTCCTGGCTTGATGTCGATGAAGTCATACGCGCATATCC
>JAUIKF010000082.1 GCA_030430575.1 Bacteroidia bacterium
TTACCAACTCTAACACAACTTTTGCATCGGGGGAAAGACGTGAAATCAATTCTTGTATTTCAGTGGGTAACATAAAACAAGTCTAGCTATTTTTGATTTTATTCCCTAATCGGCTGAATAGTTACCAATCTTTAAATCCCCCATATAATCTTTCTCTAAGTTCTCTATTGCAAAGACTTCTAACTATATCAATTGAAAACTTAAATAAGTCTTGAGGAAGATTCTTAAATACTTCCTTTATGTTTGAATCGGAATCTAGCTCTTCAGAACCATAATCAAACCCATATCTACGATGCCTTAAATTGTCGTCTCTATCATCCTGAGAGGAATTAAATAAAATTGAATTTATTGTACTATCATTACTGTCTTTGTAATCCGTAGAACTAATAATTTCTTCCAGCTTCTCCCAAGTACTATGATTTTTGAAAAAATTAATATTTTTAACAATGAAATTATTTAAACGTTCATCTTTCCATAATAACTGTTCTATATCAATAATTTGCTCAAGATAATTTGATATTAATGTATCTGTCATTTCAAAAGTCGTTAATTAGTTTTCAAACTTGCAGTCCAAACACGAGCATACTCATATTCTTCTATTGTCCTAGTTAATTTTGATACATTCTGATAAATTGAATCTTCTATTTCTAGTTCATTTTCTACTAATAAGTTTATTTGGGTAACTAGTAGTTTTAATTGCATTCTAGAGATCGGCAATTTATCTTCTGGAAATGATGGGATATCCAACTCCTTTTTCAGAATTTTGCTTTTGAGTATTGACTCAACTTCATTCTTATTTCTTATTGGAGAAATAGCTACTCTGTTGATGAAAAGCTGATGGGTTCTCTCTGCTAAAACTGATGGAGTATCTGTAAATCCAATTATTAAGCAATGAGGATTAATTTGGTGAATATTATTAATAATATTTTCTAACCGGTTTAATAAGTAAGGAAATAAAGAATAATTCTTACTATGCTCAATTGAAAAAATGTTTTCCAAAGGACCCAATAATAATGTTATCCTCCCTTGAGTTCTTATCAAAACTAATAACAATTCTATCTTCCTTCTCAACTCCTTATAATCCTCAAATCCAAAATAATTAATTTGAAAGCATATATTTCCAACATCATTAGAAAACGCTATGGCAATATCTTCAGCTCCGTCGCCATAAAAAACTAATGGTTTGTTTATTTTATTTTTTTTATAAAAATTGAAGGTTTGCAATATTTCATCGCGTAACTCCCCTGACAAATAAGAGTCACTTAGTTTTATATCAACTTCCTTAACATTGCCTAAAAATTTATACTTTTCTTTAATTAATTCTATGCGACTTTTTAATATGCTCCTAAAATCCAACTTAAGTTCTTTTCTATAAGAAGACTCAAAACATATCAACATCTCTTTGGGAGACATTCCTATTGTTAAATCATTGATTTCTTCCAAATCAATAACGAAATGCTTCTGTTGAAGGAAGTTATTTATTATCTTCTCATGATTTGAAGTAACATTATGATTTATTTGAACTAGGTTAATATTAATCCAAGAACTATTTAATTCTTCAGGAATAGGCATTCCATAAGGAAAATGCAAAAATATCGGTTTGTATTTTGGGTCATTATTAACTTGTGAAATTTTAGAAATCCGCTCATCAATATTTCGGGAAAAAATCAAGTGTGCCGCAACAATTAATAAAGGATTACTTGTTGATTCTTCAAATATACCTTCTATTCCTTCTTCAGAGGTATTTGTAATTTGAATAACAGAGCAATTAGGTAACATTTCTTGAATCCAATGGGCAACAGTTTGATATCTTAAATTAAAGGTTATCAATTCCTCCAAATCACCCTGTAAAATGAATATTTTTTTTCCATCTTTTATCGATTCAGCGATGTAATTTAATAATTCTGGTAACTTAGCCGACAAATTATGACGTACCATAAATAATAATTAATTAATACTACATATTAGGTATTTAAGAACGCTTTTCTATTTTTGCTAAAAGCTACTTTTCCTACATTCCCTCTATCAGCAAGGTAACAATCTTAATTAATTATTCCCAAAATTGAACAAAGATAATATTTCCCCAAAAAGAGTATACAGATTCCTATAGCTTTAATAGAGATCTATCATTGCCTATAAAAAAACACCTAATTTAACTTTCTTCTCAATCCTCCCCTACCCCCAGGCAAATACCGATACAGCGTCCCGGCCGATACCCCCACCCGCTTCGCCACCGCCTCAAAGGTAATCTCAGGATCCCTGAGCAAGGCCTTCGCAGCTGTGAGATCTTCGTCAGAAAGTCCGCGAGGCCGACCGCCTTTCCGCCCACGCGCACGAGCCGCTTCCAGCCCTGCCCGAGTCCGCTCCCGAATCATCGACCTTTCAAACTCCGCCAAACTGCCAAAAATATGGAAGATCAGTTTGCCTCCAGGTGTGGTGGTGTCGATAGACTCTGTAATGGATTTGAAGCCAATGCCCTTAGCCTCCAGGGACTCCACTGTCTCGATCAACTGCTTGAGCGATCGTGCCAGCCGATCCAACTTCCAGACGACCAGGACATCCCCTGGTCGCAGGTAGTCAAGGGCTGCCTTCAGCTGTGGCCGGTCGCGCTGGGCGCCGGAGGCTTTTTCCTGGAAGATCTTCTCACATCCGGCTTCCTGGAGGGCATCGATCTGCAGTTCTGGGTTTTGGTCTTGGGTGGAGACTCGGGCGTATCCTACTTTCATAATGCTATCTCTTAAAACTCACCTTTAAGTTACCTTTTAAGAGGGTGAGTTTCAAGAGATAGTTTTGAGGGGATTTTGGGAGGGAAATCTGGCTGTTTTTGGAGAAGGGCTAAGTCTCTCAAAAACGGCCGTTTTTGAAGGAAGGTAATCAGATAATTGAAAGAGATAACAAGCTTAAATTTTAGGACTGAATACGCAACAGGGTTGAATCAATCTGTTGCGTATTCAGCCTTCAGCAAAGCTGAAAAGCACCCTATTAAAACCATATTAAAATCCTGATAATCATCAGGTTACACACCAAACCACCCAACACAAAAACCCCGAATTTTCAATAAAGAAAATTCGGGGTTTTTGTATGTGGTTTTCTAACTATTCTGGTGAAAACCTAAACTCCATTGGATGAAAATGCTTTTCATTCGGGCTGTTGGTCCGACTTTCAAAGTCGGACCAACGGTTTCCTCAATACAACACCACCTTCTTCACCACAGAAGCTCCACTTTCAAACTGAATTCTAGCGATATAGGCCCCTTGCGCCAATTCTGAAATGTTTCGAGTAAGCTCCGTGGAGCCTTGCTGTAGCTCAATCCTCTCCGCCCTTACCACATTGCCCACAATATCAATCAGGCTTAAGATAGCCGTCTCATGTTGAGGGAGTTTGTTGACGGAAATGGTGAGGAAGTCCCGCGCAGGATTGGGATATAATTCAACGCTTATTCCATTATTCGCTAACCCATCCTCCACGTTGGTGTTGCCGTCGTCTAGGGTATTGACGGTGGTGTTGGTGGTGATGGGAGCGTTGAAGTCGAAGAAGATATCCGCGGTATTGGTAAACTGAGTGCCTTGAGGCGTGTTGTCTTTGCGTTGGATGCTGTAGTTTACCAAACCAGAACTCAGCTCATCTCCATAGGCATCTTTCCAGGGGAGGTTGATTTTAGGAAATGTGAAGGTTACCAAGCCCGTTTCACTAAGTGTTACGGTGTAATAATAATCTGAATAGCCTGGTTTAAAGGTGGTCCAGTCAAAATCATCATCCAATTGATCGGTGATATAGATATTTTGCGCAAAATAGGTGCCTTCATTTTGGAAGTGAATGGTGTAGTCAAATTCTTTCACCGCACTGGTAAAGGCTCCGTTTGGCCCTTCTCCTTTTGGAGATACTTCTTTGTAATTGGGGTCATACGAACCAATCACGGAAGTCTGGTAGGTATTCACGTTGTCCCAAGGAGAATAGTCTAGCAACCAGTTGGTACCAATGGGCGCCACATGGGTCACTGTATCATAAAAGTTGACCGTAGTTCCCAAAGGAATATTGGTGGGCGTATTGTAATTCAGCAGCATTACCGAACTTCTGTTTGGATTAAGCGACGGGAAGCCGGTCGTTACACTGTAGTTGTAAGGGGCGCCCACACTATTGGGTTGCATAAAACTCGTTAGGGTTGAATTGGCAAAAGGCATTTGGCTGTCATGCTGATAGCCCATCTGAATGCCCGTCTCTGCTACGGTCCCTTGGTTTTTCACAATCACCTTTTGCCGATAATTATTGCCTGGGATGGGCGGTAAAGTAGAATTGACGGTGACTATTTTTAAGTCGTGAATAGTCGTCACATCGTTGGCGAAGTTCACCACGTTGTTGCAGCCCGCTGCGGCCACCACGCTCACAGAGACATTATTGCTTTGACATGATGCTAAAGGATAAAAGGCCTTTACCTGTTCAGAAATGGTGTAGGTTCCTGTAGGCACTCGGAAGCTATAGAACCCATTGGCATCGGTAAATGTAGAACCGTATCCGGAACAATTCACCCGAATATTTTCTAGCCCCGTTTCCCCTGCATCCAAGATACAATTGGTATTCGCATCGACATATACCGTACCTGAAATCGTGCAATAGCAGCTTGGATTGGTATTCGAATTGGTAATCCGAAAATGCTTTCTTGCGGTACAGCCATTAGCATCTGTGACGGTCAACCAATAACTCCCAACGCCTAAGCCGCTGGCATTAGGGGTAGTAGTGCCTCCAGTATAGGAGTAGGTATATGGTGCGACCCCACCTGATACGGAGGAAGTAGCTGTTCCGTCTGTATGAAAAATACAGGTAGCTGGGGTGGTGGAAACGCCCACACTGACAGGAGAAACAGATCTTACACTCGCAGATTTGGTAACGCTACACCCCACTGCATCTGTAACGGTACATGAATGGCTGCCTAACACTGCCCCAGTAACCTGGCTGGTGGTAGCGCCATTGCTCCACAAATAGGTGAATGGAGGATTCGAACCACTAACCGAAGCAGTTATTGTCCCCATCGTATTTGGGCAAACCACCGTTGACGCCTGCACATTCAAATTGATGGTGCTGATGGGACTTACCACTGCCGTTCCACTTCTGACGCACCCTACGGCGTCAGTCACTCGAAAAGAATAGGTTCCAGGAGAAACACTTGACAGGGTAGCCCCCGTAGTGGCAGGGCTTGATGGCCAGAAATAGGTATAAGGGGCTGTACCTCCCGTAGGAGATAAGGTGACAGATCCCGTCGCCGAGGTACATTGACTCGGGGTAGCGGTAAAGGTGACTGTAATCGGTGTGTTACTATTCACATAGGCAAATCCTCGCCCTGTACAGCCATTGGCATCTGTAGCGATAACCGTATAAGAAGTGGTCCCAGCTAAATTAATGGCCGTATTTCCCGTCTGGCCATTGCTCCACGCATACGTATAGGGGCCCACTCCTCCTGATCCAAAAGCAATGGCACTGCCATCTACTTGCAGGCACGTAGCATTGGTGATCGTCGTATTGACCGTAATTCGAGGGGTTTGCTGAATAAATGCGCCTAAATTATTCGATTGGCACCCTGTCGCATCCGTAATGGTCAGTCCATAGAACCCTTGGGTCAAACCGCTAATACTTGCTGTGGTAGCGCCAGTTACCCACAGATAGGTATAGGGTGCTACGCCTCCAGAAGGCACTACGGTGGCCGTCCCATTGGTACAACTTGCATTGGTGGTAGTAATGGTACCCGTGACGTTAGATAGTTGCTGAACAAGGGTTGAGGTATCATTGATGTGCAAAATACACCCTGTCATTTGATCTGTGATTACTGCAGAATAATCACCAACTGGGACGCTTATCCCATTTCCAGAATAGGATAATAATGTCTGGTTGTTGGTCCAGTTATAGGTAAATGGTCCAGGCGTGCCACTGGTTTGTGTGGCAGTGACAGTCCCCATGGTCGCTGGGCATATCGGAGACACACTACTCGTCGTGAAGGTAAAAGATGGGGTATACGTATTTTGTGCCCATCCACTCAATCCTCCGCCAGTGGCTTGGCAAGATACCCACCCCCAGTTGTCCATTCCAAAGCCTGTCAGTTGGTCCGTAGCCGAATTGACATTCGCATGGACCACCGTGTTTCCATTTACATAATAGGTATAGGTAATAGGAAGGGGGATTCCCGTTGTGGTAATGGTATAAATGCCGTTGTTGTTGCAAGGCACTTGGGTGATGACGCCTGTCGCGGTCTGGCTGAATGCAAGCTGTATAAAGCTTAATAGAAAAATAAGTAGGATAGGTAGCTTTTTCATAATGCTAGTTTTAGGTTTTTCATGATTCAAATAGTCCCTGTTGCATAGTTGAAACCTAAACTAGATTATTCCAATAAGGGGGGCAATCTGAGAGTGGCAAATTATTACGTGTTCATTTCATTTTTTCAATCAAAAATAAATCAATAAGCATCTTTTTATTATGTTACTAGCTTAATTTTAAAAACTAATTAAAAAATTTATTACGTATTCAACTTTCATCTCTGCGTACCTAAAGGAATTATCCTTGAACATACTTTTAGGAATGATGTTTTCTCAGAAGTCACAATCCCTACTGCGATAGCAGGAATGCCATGAGCTGTTTTTATTTCTTGTATAACTTTAGGCAGGGGCAGCTCCTTATAATCAGGCGTACATCCTGAAAAACAACCAATTATCAGTAACAAGAAAAAGCCTTTGATTTGATTCATATCATTTTTGTCGATTTGAAGGAGACTCTTTCTTTTTGGTCTAGTGCCTTCGGCACTTAATGACTCGTGGTTTTGTGCAAAAACATGTGCTTCGAATAAGTTGCTAGACTACATCCTTAGATTTCTCCCGTCGGTCGAAATGACAGCTTTGCTGTATGAAAATTGTGGTGCTAGCCAAAAAGAACGAGAGTCATTTCGACGACTTGAGGCTTTGCGAAAGGAGGAGAAATCCAACACGCCCTTTTGTTCTGCTTGTCCTTAGGCTAATATAACCACTAATTATTCTGTGCAGAAGACACTAGAGCGGATTTCAGTATTGAAAGCACCCTAATTTCTCTACAACCCAACCCATCGCCCCTCATGTTTTACCCCCAATGGCAAAAACGTCTTTCCATTCCATTCTCCAAATAGGGAAAGTGGCTGGCCTCCACTGAGGGAGACCAGTTCCCAGTCTTGCTGGAAGGAAGGAGCGAGCGGTACCAGTTGTTGATCCTGCGTCAATAAGACAAAGGATGATCCTTGGTGATAGGGAATCAGCCCCGTCAGGAGGACAGGGTATCGAAAGGTTAAAGGGTTTTGGCCAAGGAGTAGGGCGTAGTCAGTTAGCATGTCTGGAAGGCTGGCCCCTTTCATGGAAGCAATGGCTTGGGCAGTAACCGTAACCGGAAGCTTCACATGGGCACGCAGTTCTGCTGTGCCAGGATAAAAGACGATTTCGCCTTCAAAGGCGGTGCCAGGCAAGAAGCTTTGCTGAAATCCCCTTCCGCCGTAGGCGAAGTCGAGGAGTAAGGCAAACCGCCCGCTGTTTTTACCCCAAATCCAGGTACGTAAAATGTCCAATTCGTCATCTGATTCCTGGAGGCGCCCCAAGACCTGCCATTCATCGCGAATCCCCTCCTGGGCCTGTAACGCATCTTTTTTCACATTTACCCCCACAAACCCCAATAAGGCCGCCTGAAAGTCTTCATCCCACGCCTCCCAACGCTCAAAGCTCTGAACCAGCAAGTACAGCAGACCGATCTGGTCCAAGGCCTCTTCTTGCCAATTTTTTCTCAAAAAGTGACTTTGCAGGGATCGGATAAGGTTAGCCACTCCGCTGGCTTGGGCATCTACCATACGCGCAGCTTGGGCCTCCCAATAAGCGTGGTCCTGTTGTGATAGTTCTGCCAGGCCCAGCCGCATGGCATCCATAAGCCAGATCTTCAACCCCGCCAGTCCTTGCTGGATATTGGCGAGTCGCTGGCGGGCGCGTGTAGCTTGAGCTTCGAGGTCAGGACCACTTGATGCAGCAGCAGTTTGTGCTTTCTTCTGTCGCGCCCTCCTTTGAGCTAGCCAGTCTGCTACCCATTCAGGGGGATCGATGGAAGCGAAAGCCTTAGGCGATTGGGCGTAGAGCAGCAATAGGGCCAAGGCATGTTTACAGGGAAATTGACGGCTAGGACAAGAACATTTGTACGCCGGTTCTGTCAGGTCAATGCGCGTGTAATAGGGTTTCTGGCCACTTCCTTGGCATTCCCCCCATATAGCGATGTCATGCTGGGCCAGGTTTTCCCATTTACGCTGATTGGCGAGGCCCTGGCCCCGTTTGAGGCTTTTGGCGTCTGGCGCCAGGGCTTCTATTTGTGAGAGGGTCCAGTTCAATTTTTTTTGGGGGGGGAAATCAAGGTTTGGCACTAAGGTACTAAAAGTGAAAATTAATCCCCATCACTGGCGCAAGAGAATGCTGACGAAGGCCATTGGTCCCAAAATTTCGTCGGTATTCGGCCGCGACTTCCAAGCTCATCCGCTTTCCCGGGCGGAAGGCTAGGCCCACACGCCCATAGCCATAAGATTCTATGATATGTTCCCGGGTAGGCGTTTGGTAATTATCTGTCAATCCAAGTCCCCCCTCGACAAAAGTAGTGATGCGGCCCTGACCAAAATAATACCGGGTAAAGGTCTGCCAGCCAAAGTGATGAGCAGGAGGTGGGGTCTCAAAGTTGATGAGCGTACGGTAAGAAAGGCGCGTTCCAAACATCCATTGGTCTTTTACAAATCGTCCAAAAGCGACGTCTGCCCCCAGGCTAAGGCCACCACCGATCACCTGACCAGAGGTGTTCCTTATGGGATTGGTCCAGTTCCAAAGGGGCGTGATGCTCAACATTTTTTCCCCTTTTTGATAATACTTGGGTTTATTCTCTTGTGATGTTTGGGCGCATAGGGTTCCTAAGCCGATGCATAGCATCAGCATTACCATGAAAGTTTTCATTGGGTTAAATTTTTCGGTTAGTATGAATGTAGAAAAAGAAAATCGCTAGCGTTATTTCCTTGACGGCGGTTCCTAGAAAATCGCTGTACGGAAAAATGATTTTTTTCCGATTTTAGTCGTGAAAGGGGGAATTGACGGAATGAATATGGAGATTTGTGGAATAAAGAAAATATGCCTTCTTTCTCTTGTTTTTTGCCCCATACGCCCCTCGAAAATGCGTGAACACAAAATGAATAATCGTGTGGAACTTTCCGTAAATTTCTACGATATGAATTAACATCATTTCATCAACTCAATACCAAAAGATCATGAAAACCATCAACTCACATGCATCCTTTTTATTCACGACCCTATTAGGATTGCTCTTCCTCTCTAGCTGCATGTCTACGACCCAGCTCCAGGTGCTACAGCCCGCAGCTTTTAAAGTCCCTGAACATATCGAAACAGTAGCTACCGTCAACCGTAGCCTTCCCAAAAAATCTTTCACCAACGCCATAGAAGGGATGATAACGGGCGAAGGGATTGGGATGGATCGTTCCGGTGGAAAGCGCGCAACTGAAGGACTCAGCAATGTCCTGACAAGGACGCCCCGTTTCAAAGTTGTACACACGGGCATAGAAGAAAAAGGAAGTGGCGGCTACCGTTTTCCAGAACCCTTGAGTTGGGAGCAGGTTGAGCAGATTTGTGTGCAGTATGGGGCCGATGCCGTAGTGGCCATCGAAAAATTCGATTCGGACTTTACTACGGACTTCAATTCTGGAACGACGACACGCAAGGACGACGCGGGGAATGAAATTGTAAGGCGTTATACTCAGGCCACACGTAATACTGAAGTCCGCATGGGCTGGCGTCTATATGACCTCAAGAATCGTCGGATCATTGACGAATTTGATGTGATGGAAGGCGTCGTCCATGATGCCGAAGGCGATAGCCAAGGCGATGCGGAAAACCGCCTTCCCGATAAATACCGCACGGTAGATGAGGTTAGTTATATGGCTGGCGAGTTATACGGTATGCGGATCGCCCCTACTTGGATCACAGTTTATCGCAATTTTTATACAAAAGGGAAGAAGTCAGATGCCTTGGCTGAAGCCGCACGCCTTGCCAAGATCGACCGCTGGGACGAAGCTTCTGCTATATGGAAAAATGTTGTAGAGACCGATCCCAACCCCAAAAATGCGGGCAAAGCCGCTTTTAACCTCGCCTTGGCAAGTGAGCGTATGGGGCATCTGGGCCTTGCCCTAGACTGGGCAGAGAAGGCTTACCAAGACTTTGGCAACAAAAAAGGTCTGGACTATGTGTCTATCCTCAACCGACGGATGTATGACGAGCAGCGGGTGGACGAGCAGTTGGGAGATGATTAAAGGGTGATTAAGCTTTGACAATTTTAGTGGAGCGTCCACTTTGGGCTTTCACATCTCCCGAACCCCGCAATCCCCGTCCTCTTCTAAGAGGACTTCCCACATGCCCTGATTGGCGCGAAAACCCCTTTGAAGGGGTTGGGGCCTTGTGCGATCGGGGATGTTTTGCAAGAAGCGCATAGCTTAACACAGAAATTGTCAAAGAACTAGAAAGCTCAAACTCAAAAAGAATAAGCCACGGATTGCACAGATTCGCACGGATTTTCTTCTTTAATCTGTGTAAATCTGCGTAATCTGTGGTGAATTTTATTCAGATTTTCTCAGCATATCCGTCTAATAAGGTCAAAAACGCCTTATGAACGGATTATTTTTCACCCATTCTCAAAAAAAGGGCTTATTGATCCTCCTCGCCCTGATTTTCCTCCTATCGTTGGGGAGGTTTCTTTGGCTCCAGCGGACCCTGAGCCCTCCCGCGAATTGGCCATCGGCTGAGGAAACACAGCCTGTGCAGCAATCCATAATTACTTCTTTTGACATCAACCTTGCCGACAGCGCCCAGTGGGCGAGTCTGCCTGGCATCGGGCCTGTCCTGAGTAGGCGGATCATCAAATTTCGTGAAGCGAAAGGGGGTTTTCATGCGGTAGCAGATTTACAAAAAGTCTACGGGTTAAAGCCTGAAATTTTTGACCAAATTTCTGACCAGTTGTTTGTGCAAAAAAGTGAGGGAAAAATTAGCCTTAATTCTTCTAAAAAACGCCCATCCCCTGCCCCATTTACCCCAAAATCACTAGCTCCAATCAACCTCAATACGGCTGATTCCGCTACCCTCACACAACTGCCAGGCATCGGCCCTGTCCTTAGTCAGCGGATCATTCGGTTTCGTAAGGCAAAAGGAGGTTTTGAGGAAGTCGATGAGTTAAAGCAATTATATGGATTAAAACCAGCCGTTTTTGATAAGATCCGACCGATTGTGTTTATTGAAAAAAGGAGAAACCAATCTACGACAATTGATTCCGCTTCTGAGAGGTCTCCGAAGAATAAACCTTCGCCTATATCCAGTCCTATAGCATTACTTGACCTCAACAAGGCGGATTCCGCACAGCTGGAAGCCTTGCCTGGCATTGGGCCTACCCTCGCCAAGCGCATCCTCAAGTATCGAAATATCCTTGGGTATTATGTCACTGTTGAACAACTCCAACAGGTCTATGGGCTGTCAATGGAAAATTACGAGCGTATGCGGCCTTTTCTCTCAGTCACTGCTCCCCCTTCTCCTAAACGCCTGGACCTAAACAGCGCCAAGACCTATTCACTGAAACGCATTGTGGGAAAGGAATTAGCAAATGTGATTATCCAACAGCGGCAAACAAAAGGATGGTTTGACGGTTGGGCAGAAGTTGCTGGGATAAAAGGAGTGGACCAGAAGGTTCTCCAATTGCTAAAAGGCTATTTTATGCTTTCAGATTAATTTCAAAAACACCTGCCTGAACCACTAATATTCAGTAACTTGCAGTTTATTCTTTTTAGCCAAAATCGATGTGAACATTATGGATGCAACAACAACCCAACAAGCCCTAGACTTTGAATATTCGGAGAATCAATTGATGATCATGGACATGATCCGCCGATACGGGGCGGAACGCCTGACACATGAAGTCATCATGGGATATGATGAATCGCAAGAATTTCCGATAGAGATCATGCGAGAATTAGGAGAAATGGGATTAATGGGCGTATTGGTTCCGGAAGAATATGGTGGTTCTGGGTTTACCTATTTTGAATATGTGACAGCGCTAGCTGAAGTCGGCAAACTCTGTGGCAGCATCGGTCTCTCTGTTGCAGCTCACAACTCACTTTGCACAGGCCATATTTTGAAATATGCCAGCGAAGAACAAAAACAGAAATATCTACCCAAACTTGCCACAGCAGAGTGGATAGGGGCTTGGGGCCTCACAGAACCCAATACGGGTTCAGATGCTGGGAATATGAAAACTACCGCGGTTGAAGATGGCGATTATTACATCATCAATGGCGCAAAAAACTTCATCACCCACGGCAAATCAGGTAACGTCGCCGTTGTCATGACACGCACAGGCGAGGCTAGGCAAAAGAATAATTCGACTGCTTTCATCATCGAAAAAGGGACCCCAGGATTCTCTCATGGAAAAAAAGAAAACAAACTAGGCATGCGTGCTTCGGAGACTACTGAGTTGATCTTTCAAGACTGTCGCGTGCACAAGTCTCAGATGATAGGGGAAGTGGGAATGGGATTCAAACAAGCCATGGGCGTGTTGGATGGTGGTAGAATCTCTATTGCGGCCCTTTCCCTAGGCATCGCCATGGGAGCTTATGAAGCCAGCGTACGCTATTCCCGAGAACGTCATCAGTTTGATCAGCCCATCTATCAGTTTCAAGCCATTGGGAACAAACTGGCAGATATGCACAGCAAGATCAAGGCTTCAGAATTGCTCACCTATCGAGCAGCTGCCCTGCTCAATGAAAAGAAATCGGTAACCCGCCAGGCAGCCATGGCCAAATATCACGCCAGTGAAACGGCGGTATGGGTCGCCAACGAAGCTGTCCAGATTCATGGTGGATACGGCTATATCAAAGATTTTCCCGCCGAAAAATACTACCGAGATGCCAAGCTCTGCACCATTGGAGAAGGCACTTCTGAGATTCAGAAAGTTGTTATTGGCCGGTCGCTTCAGCGGACGGGGGTGTAAGAAGGTTCTATGTTCTAGGTAGTATGTTCTAAGTTAAGCCACAACCTAGAACTCAGAACATAAAACCTAAAACTCTCTTTTTATTTTCTGCCATATAAATAACTTTTTTTGGATTAATATTTTTTGTTTCTGAAAAAATAATATCTTTGTACAACCCGTTAACAAATAGAGCATTCAAGCTCTATCCTGTTGTCTACACTCTTCTCTCGCCGTGTTTTTCCCAGCCACTAGCTGCCCAGCCTCCTCCGTCCCTTGTAAACCTTGTTTAGGTAGCTAATTCCCGAATTATTCACCCATGAAAAACTATTTTCTGATTGGTGTTGGCCTATTATTGGTCACGCTGACACACGCACAAAATTGGCAATGGATCCAAACTGCTGGTAGTAACACACACAACAATCGAGGCAATGCTGTCTGTACAGATCAGGCAGGAAATGTGATCATCACAGGTCATCATAGGCCTGCTTTGCATCTCTTGAAGGATCTTCGAAATTCCGCATTTATCGAACTGACGAACTATAGCCAGCGCGATAATCGCATGTTTGTGGCAAAATATGCCCCAGACGGCACCCTACTCTGGGCCAACGATGCCAAAGGCTTCTTTGCCGATGGTCAAGACGTCACCACTGACCCCGCTGGCAATATTTACCTGACAGGTAATTTTGCAGAAATGACGACATTTAGTTCTCAAGGTGGCAAGCCCTTGAGCCTGAATGGCCATTTTCCTGGCATGATGTATCTGGCAAAGTATAGCCCAGGCGGCAAACTTTTGTGGGTACTTAAAGGAGGAAGTGAGCATGGCGAGTCTAAAAGCCAAGCCCTGGCCTTCCACCAAGGCCGATTGTATATCGCAGGCTTTTCTGACCTGGTCCCTGGAGAGGCGCTATTGTTTGAACAACTTCATAGCAAGCCAGAACGCTTTTCCCCTGCTACTCCCCTGCCTTTTGCTGAAGCCAAGATTGGCCACCTGGCTGTCTATAATACCCAGGGGCACTTAGAGGATGTACTTTTTATGGGGAATAATCAGTCTGAAGTTTTGCTAAGTGATGTAGTGATAGGCGAAGCGGGACAAATATTTCTTTCAGCTTTATTTACAGGGGATTTTATCCACCAAGGGAAATCGATTATCTCTCGACCTTTTCAGACAGATGGATTGGTCATGGCCTATACCCGTGAGGGGAAGCTGAAATGGAAAAAACATTTGGAAGGAAAATTGAATGCTGATAATGGCCCCACCCTTGCTATTAGCGGAAACCGCCTAATGGTGGGTGTGGCACGACGTGGAGGGACTGACCAAATAGTCCATTCGATTAGCCTCACATCTTCAGATAGCCTCAAAATGCCAAATCTCCCCCATCTGGGCCTGTATATGTTTGACCTGAATGGCGAGATGGCGTGGGCGAGTTATGCAACGATGCCCCGCGGAGAAGTCGAACTGTGGGGCATGGAGATGGATCAAAAGGGCCAGACGTACCTATGCGGCAATTTTACTGGCGATTTGATGACGGGGCATGACACCCTCAGCAGTACAGGATTTCACAGCAAAAAAATTGGCAAAAAAGGTGTCTACAGTTGGTGGGATAGAAATGCTTTTCAACTGAAATACAATGCCGAGGGGCAAAATCTGTGGGCTAGTTGCACACAAGGCATTGGGAAAGAAGAGGCACATGGGATTGCGGTGAATGAACGTGGAGAGATTTTCACTACTGGTTATTACCAATCCACTCAGTCTACGACTTTTGGCTGGATAGAACCCCGTAGCATGGGCGAGGAAAGTGTTTACCTGGCTAAAATGACCTCAAATCCTCCGATTGCCCTTGGTTCGCCTACTGATTCTCTTTTTATCCCTCAAGCAGAACGGAAAATCACCAAACAAGCTACCTTATCGGTCTCAAGTAGAACTGTAGATATTTTGCTGTGGGACAATAATCAGATAGATGGAGATGTAGTAAGTATTTATGTGAATGATAGTTGCATCCTCAAGGCGTATCGGCTAAATGCCAATAAACGCAAAATCTCGATTGAATTGCCAGAAGGAGAGGGCCATCAGCTTTTACTACATGCAGAAAACACTGGCGCCATTTACCCCAATACTGCTGCAATCTCTATTATCGATGACCGGGTCAAGCAAACGGTTTTACTAGCAGCAGACCTGCGTAGAAGTCAGTCAATTCAGCTTGAAGTAAAAGAAAATGCCGCAGAACCACCTCTCGGTAGCCTGCGGCCTTGAGCCAAAGTTCAACCTTACTTGTTGTTTGGCTGGGACATGCTAGTTTTCATCAAGTCCCCAAAGAGGTTGTTATCGGCATTGGAAGGCAATACAGCAATTTGGACTTTGGAGGCCAATTCCTTATTCACAAGGAAGGAGGCATAAACTGGGTTCTCTGTACAGAGGCGCGCTAATTCTAGTTCGCGTTCGAATTCTACTTTGTCTAACGATTTCATTTTTTCGATCTCTACGGCTTGGAGGTTCCGCTGATTTTGCACTTCAAGATTTTTTAAATCGGTTTGTTTTTTGAGGTCAGCCTGGGCGAGAAGTTCGAGTTTTCGGGCTTCTGCTTGGGCCTTTTTCTCCGCGACTTGGCGGTCAGTTTCTGCCTTAGCCAAAGTCGTTTTGCGACGAATTTCCTCCGTTTTTGCTTGTATCTTCTGAATTTCGCCATCCATTCTGGCACGAGTGATAGCAACTTCTCCGTCAGATTCTGCTTGCTTTTTGGCTGCGATACTATTCTCTAAGTCCACTTCGCTCTTTTTGCGGATTCGCTCAATTTCTTGGGCACGAATGCCAATCTCTTCCATCGCTTGGGTGTAATTGTCGGGGAAGCGCAATTCAGTAATGATGACTTCCTTGATAGTGATGTCTTTCTCACCGAGTTCCGTCTTTAAGGTCTCCTTCATATCACTGATGAACCGCTGTCTCCAACTGCCAAAAATGGAATCTACGCTGGGGTAAGTGTTAGCGACTTTGGCGGCAATTTCCTCTTCACGTGGTTCGAGCACCAAGGAGTCAAAGACACTGGGGGCAGCAAACTGCGTGTTGAAGGAAACAAAGTCCTTGATCTTCCAACGGACTGACAATTCTATGTCAAGCGGGACGCCGTCTCCGAGGCGGATGTCATGAAGGACAGTACGGTAGACCTGGTCGCGGGTCTCTAGGGTAGGAGAAATCTCGCTTTGGGGGGCGCAAGATGGGAGCATTATGGCAGTCAGGGTGCATGCCATGATGAGGATCAGGAGTTGATTTTTCATGGAAAATACGATGTTGAGGTTGAACGTTGATGAAAGGTAATGCCCGTATTACCCTACAAGTATCGTGTTCATTCCCATGAAAAACGTGCCTCTTTGAGGAAGAGGTGTGTAATTTGAATTATTCGAGAGATGTGGGGAGGAAGGGAAATATAAACGCAAATTCAAGTACAAACTCAAGCTCAAATTAATTCTTCTTGTACTTGAGTTTGAATTTGCACTTGAGGTTTAGCTCTCCTACGCTTCCACCATCTGAAAAGGGTCTGGATACACAAATTCAAAATTGAGCAAATGCTTCAATTTGTCATTGCTCACCCATTTTCCGCCGTGGGCGGAATTTGGCAAAAAATGCGGCAAGGGAAGCCCTTGCGTCTGGGCCGCATAAGTATAAAACTCACGCCGGGTAGGATGCTGATCCGCACAGACGTTAAAGGTATCATTCCATTTCTCTTGGCGGATGATCTCCCAAATCGCCCGGACACAGTCATCTCTATGCAACAAATTGACGGGCGCATCGCCGGCCGAAAGGTCACGGCGACCTGCCAAGAAGCGGCCTGGCTTTCGATTATACCCGACCAATCCGCTGATTCGCAGAATTGTGGTTTCAAACTCATGTCTACCCAGCATCTCTTCTACCGTCAACAAAGCCCTACTTCCTTCCATGGGAGGACTTGGAGGGCTTTCTTCAGTGACTTTTTCTGGAGGGTTGCCATAAACAGAGGTAGAACTGATAAACAGAACTCGCTTGAGGTTAGCAGCCTCAATACGGTCTATCAGTCGAGACATGGTTTCGGGAAAAGTGGCCGTTACATCTTGTGAACGGCGGCCAGGAGGGAAGTTGAGGATCAGAACATCTGTGTCCAGGAAATCATCTAGGTTACCTTCTATCCGGTCGGGATACAGACAAATTTTATAGGGATCAATATTCTGTTCAGCAAGGAATTCTAATTTTTCATCGCGGGTGGAAGAACCTTTCACGGAAACACCTTGCTGGACAAGGTAGTTTGCCAGCGGGAGTCCTAACCATCCACATCCTAAGATCGAGCACCGCATTTAATCAATATTAGCAATTTACAATGGTCTCCATTTCCATTACCTCTAATTTACATAATCATTCTCAAGATGTAATACCTTTTCTCAATTTTTTACAGAATTCGGCTATTGCAAACTCAAGGTAAGGATGATTGGGAAATGATCACTAAAGCCTTTTTCGGTAAATTCTCCTCGAAAGATGGCTCGCCGTGGGGCTTCACTGGCTTTCCCAAATCCTACTCTCAACCATTCAGCGCTGAAAATTGTTGCGCCGCCAGCAGAATACATCAGCGCATTATTCGCCTGAAGCAATTCCTCACTTAGGACAAATTGATCAAACAAGTTCCATTTACCCCGATAATACAAGGTCCCCACAGAATCGGGCTGAAGCATATTTGCCATGGGATTAAAAAAGCCATCATCCTCTACAGAAGAAGCATCAGCTTTGGCACCCAGAACATCCGTTAGGCTCTTATTATGTGGATCATCGTTAAAATCTCCCATCAAGATGATGTTGGGATCATCTTCACTGGCGATAATCTTGTCGAGTTCAGCTCGGACCATTTCCGCAACGCGGAGGCGACGACTCTCACTTTCTTCGCGGCCACCGTACCTCGAAGGCCAGTGATTCACTGACACGTACAGGTTATCGCCGCTGGGAAGTTTGCCTTTGGCGATGAGGAAATCTCGGGACGTATAGTCTGGTTCAGCAGGAAAATTTACGCGATGGTAGTTGAATGAAGTCAATTCAAAACGATCAGGCCGATACAGCAATGCGACATCTATCCCCCGCATATCAGGCGAATCTTCCTGAATGAATTGATAGCCCTTTTCTGCTAAGCGCTTATGGGCAATAAGGTCTTTCAACACCTTATCATTTTCAATTTCCGCCAATCCTATAATGTCCGCATCCAATGCTGCCAATACTCTGGCAATATTATCTAGCTTCAATTGGTACTTTTCAGCTGTCCATTCATATTTCCCAGAAGGGGTGAAGTCTTCGTCAATTTTTTCGGGATTATCTTCTGTATCAAACAAGTTCTCAACATTGTAAAAAGCAATTTTGTAAGTCCCTGTAGTGGGAGAAGCATTTGCCTTAGCTACCTGTTTTTGCCCATTTGGAGAAGTAGAAGAGGTACAAGCATAAAGAAATACAAAAAGGAGTGATGTAATAAAACAGGTAACAAATCTGAGGTTCATGTGATAATAATTTGATAAATTGAGAATATGGAATAAAGATAAGAATTATTCCTCCCTAGCGGTTACGTTTTGCAGCTTTAGACTAACTAAATAGAAAAGAATGCAGAAGGAAAAGTGAGTAGGGAATAGAGAATAGGGCACAGAGATTCTCTCAGCCATTTTCACAATAGTTTCTCATCCCGACATTTATTCATTTAATTTAATCATCTACTCATCTACTCATCTTCTCATTTCATTCCATCATTCACTCATTCTATCATTCACTCATTGTCATACCACCTAACCAGTGAATCCTCATGAAAAACCCTTTATTTTTGGTCAGAATACTGGCCCTTTGGCTAGCGCTGAGCAGTCTCGGACTCTATCAAATAGCACATGGCCAGGTAGCTACTATCACCCGAGAGAATGTACACGTCACTGCTGAGGCAGCCGTCAACACCTATTCGGGCAATTTATTCTTTCAACTCCCACTTTCGCTGTTTGTCAGTCCATTCACCCCTACTGGAAGCCTTGGAGGCGATGAACTGGCCTGGCTCTCTTATAACAGCGACTTGATCAATGAGTCGCGTGGTTTTGGACCTGGCTGGCAGATCAGCTTGGAACAGTTTTACCAACCTGATACTGCAGGCGATATCACCTTCAACCGCCGAGATGGGCGGCAGGATAAATTTGAAAAAAGCGGGGGGACATTTATGACGCCTAAGGCCTCCCAAGATACCTTGATCCAGTCCAGTGACTCGGTAGTTATCAGGGACAAATATGGGAATGTCCGTACTTTTGGAGATAGCACGCACAAAAAAGTCACGCAGATCCAAGATCGTTGTGGCAATACCCTCAATTATACTCATACCAATGGGGAACTCACCCTGTTCACTGATGCGCAAGGGCGCAGTGTGACCATCAACTGGTCGGGGAATAAAGTCCGCACCATCATAGAGGCTAATACGGGCACCAAGCGCGTCTGGTACTTCCGCTACTCAGGCGATAAGCTTGTAGGTATTAGCATGCCTGGCGGCGCTGGATGGGAATTCCGCTACGACGATCAAGGACTCATGACACAATATGTGAACCCCAACGGACATGCGTTGAATGTCAATTATTATGAAAATAATGCGGTTCAGGAAGTCACTATGCCCGCAGTCGGTATTCAGCAGTTTTACTCCTACAATTTTGCTACCCTCAGCGTCACCCTTACCGAAATGGTGGGCCTTAGCACCCAGAATACCACCTACGAATACGATGCCTTGGGCCGTCTCACTCGACGGGTAGGCAGCTGCTGTGGATTTGAGACGAGTTACGAATATGATGCGGAGGACAACATCACCAAAATCACGGACGCCAATGGCAATGAGACCCATTTCACCTATGATAGCAAGGGCAATATGCTGACCAAAACGGATGCCCTCGGCAATACCATTACCTACACCTATGGAACAGCATTCAATTTACTGACCAGTGCCACGGATCGGATGGGGAATACCATTACCTATACCTATGACACTAAGGGAAATATGACGCAGGTGGATTTGCCCTTGGGAGTCACTTTGACCTACACCTATGATAGCAAAGGGCAACTGACATCGGTGACGGATGGGCTGGGCGAAACGACTACCTACACCTATGATGCCGTCGGCAACCTCGCCACTACGACTTTGCCTAATTCGGCGGTGCTCACCAAAAGCTATGATGCAATAGGCAACCTTATCTCTGAGACGGATGGAGACGGCTTTACGGTGACCGCTACCTATGATCCAGCCAATCGCCTTACCTCGACTACAGGGCCTGGACCCTCGTTTGCAGGCGTTTCTTATGGATATGATGCCATGGGCAACCTGATCAACTTCATCGATGCCGAGGGGAATATCACTGTTCATTCATACGATGCGCTAAAGCGCAGGACGTCCACACAGCGGGCCGATGGGGCCACGGAGACCTATGTTTTTGATCAGAAAAACCAGATCAGCTTTACGGACCCCTTGGGCAACTCAACCACTTATGCCTATGATGGACGCAACCTTGTCACGTCAGAAACAGACCCTATCGGAACGAAGAGTTTTACTTATGATGCCTTTGGAAACCTGACCAGCTACACAGATCGGAATGGAAATGTGACCACCTACATCTATAATGCGATGAACCTGCTCATCAAGGAAGCCACACCGCTGGGTGATACCTTGTATTATGGCTATGATACAGAAGGGCACTATATCACGCAGATCGATGGACGGGGCAATACGCGGGAAATGCTATATGATGAATTGGGACGAAAAGTAGGCCTGATCCCACCATTAGGAGATACCACCCACAATGTCTACGATAAAGCAAGCCGCCTGATCGAGGTGATAGATGGCCGAGGCAATACCGTGAAGTATGGATATGATAAGGTGGGCAATCAAACTTATGAAGTAAATGAATTAGGCGATACCATCAAGAATGCAACTTATAACAACCGGGGAGGATGGGTTTCGGATAAAAATGCCCATGGCTTGATTACCACGGCCCGAAACGAGCATAATGCGATTATTTCCCAAACGAACGCCTTAGCTGAAATCACGACATTCACCCATACCCTTAACGGAAACATAGCCACCATCACCTATCCGAATGGCAACACCGTCTCCTCCACTTATGATCCCCTTGGCCGCCTCACGAGTACCACTGATTTGTTGGGGGCCTTAAGTGAGCAATCCTATGATGACCTTGGGCGGATTGTTAAAAAAATAGTAGGAGGAATCGATACTACCGAATTTACCTATGATGCATTGTCCCGAAAAACCGCAGAAACGGACAATAATGGGAACAGCATCACCTATACTTATGATGGAAATGGCAATATCCTGACAGAAACGGACCGCAATGGCAATGTCACCCAACATTTCTATGATGCACAGGATAGACCCATCCGCACGGTGGATGCAAATGGAGATACGACCCATCGTACCTACGATGCCAATGGCAATATGACCTCCATCAAAGATGAAAAAGGCAATGTCACCACTTTCTCATGGGACGCCAATGATCAGCGCATACGCGCCGATTTCCCAGACGGAACCTTTGAAGCCTACGGCTACAATGAGATGGGAGACATGACCTATGCCCGTGATCGTGCAGGGGATACCACCTTTTTTACAGTAGATGCTGCTGGAAACGTGATCGCCAAAAACCGCCCTGGCGTGCATGAAGACAAGTATTTTTATGATGAATATGGGCGAATAGATAGCGTTTGGAATCAATACACGGCGCTGGGGTTTGGGTATGATCAGATCGGAAGATTAGCGACGCAAACGACCGATGGCGAAACCCTTACGCTCAGCCAAAACAGCGTAGCGCAGACGCGCACCATGACCTATCCAAGCGGCCGAATCGTCCTCGAAGAGTGGGACGATCGAGATCGAATAGCTGCAATCAAGGAAGGCCCTACGACCATCGCGGCCTATACCTATGATGCCATAGGTCGCGTCAGCACCCAAGCCAATGCCAATGGCACCAGTTCCACTTACACCTATGATGCCGTCGGCAATTTGAGTCGAATGACCCATTCCAGGGGGAGTGCCTTCTATGATGTCCTCAATTCCTATGATAATGGCCGTTACCGCCAGACATCGGAACGACTTCATCGCACCACCCACTCTCATGCCTATACCTATGACAATATCAATCGACTAACAGGCAATGATGTGGGCACCTTGGTGGGAAGTACGGTACCTGCACCGATTTCTCAGGAGACTGTCAGTTATGATGAAGTGGGCAATAGAACCTCCTTCACAGATGCTGCTGGCACCTCTAATTATGTGGCCAATGCTGCCAACCAATATACCAGTGTCACAGGTACTGGGGCATTTACCCCCACCTATGATGCCAATGGCAATTTGACCTATGACGGTACACTGTACTACCATTATGACTATGACCAAGTCTTGACACGGGTCAGCACGGACGCCGCTGGCACCAATTTGGTCGCTACCTATCGCTATGATCCCCTAGGCAGAAGAGCGATGAAGATTGTGGGGACAGATACGACGCGCTATTATCATCACATCAACCGCCTCATAGAAGAGCGAACCAGCAGCGATACCCTCACCTATATCTATGGCAATGGCCTGGATGGCCTGGTCACGATGACCCGAAATGACAGCAGTTGGTTCTACCACCTGGATGTCCTGGGCTCTGTTGCGGTGATGACCGATCAGATCGGAAGGATAGCGGAACGCTATACCTATTCGAGCTATGGGAAGGTCAGCATTTTTGACAGCCTCTATGTGGCGCGGGCTGCTACAGCTATCGGCAATGTGTATGCCTTTACGGGCCGTAGGCTGGACAGTGAGAGTGGGCTTTATTTTTATAGAAAACGCTACTATCATGCGGGCCTCGGCAGGTTTATGCAAAATGATCCCCTTGAGTACATCGATGGGATGAATATGTATGAATATGTGAAGTCTAGCCCCACCCACTGGACAGACCCATTGGGATTGGCAGTGGTCAATCTTCGGATGTCGTGTAATGGCCCTTGGCCAGGTCCCAAAACCCTCAATATTCGGTTTGAAGACTGTGAACCTCGCAGCAAATATATTGGCATAGGCAATCGTATGTGCCACTCCTTCCGCGCAGCAGGTCAGGCCTGGGTAGATGTCTATCGCTATCGACAGTATGTAGATAATGGCGTAGGGAATACCGTGACGCCAAGCATCACCCGTGGTGCCCGCTTATTTGGGCAATTTTTTGCCCCAGCAGGAAGCTCCCGCGCTGGCGGAACTGCCAAAGCTCGGCGTACAACCGTGGTAAACAATTTCTGGAAAATCTTCAAAGCTTTTGACAAGCCGATACGGATTCGCTGTGTATGTGATTGCGGCACGGTTGTAGGCAGTTCCACTGCCAATGCCGCCGCTTGGCGCAATAACCCAGGAAATGGCATTATCCTTTGCTGCAATTTCTTCACAAGAAATAATGCCAGACAGCAAAGTGCGATTATCCTGCACGAGATTTCCCACGCTTATGCAGGCACACATGACCACGGCTATACCAGCAATACCAATATCCCGGCTACCGCTTCGCCTACCTATCGCATGCGCAATTCTTCCGGAACTTGGGTGAATGTCAACCTTTCCAGAAATCAATTAGCGGAAAATGCCGATACGTATGAGACCTATTATTTGCATACTTATTTGAGAAACTAATGAAAGCTAATATTTCCTCACAGCCTTGCTGTCATTTCGACGACTGGAGACTTTGCGTAAGGAGGAGAAATCTAAAACGCCCTTTTACAGTGGCTTAACCTTTGTGAAACCACATGCTTCGACTAGAATATTAGACCAGCATGTTGGATTTCTCCCTCCGGTCGAAATGACAGCTTTGCTGTAAGGATCCCAAAAAACAGAAAAGTAGAAGCAAATTTTGATTGAAAATAAAAAAAGAAAATCCATGAATAATCATATCGCTAATATCTTCATAGGCGGCGCTTTGGGCACATTTTTCATTTTGCTGCTGATTGGAATTCCTCAGACAACTATCGCCCAGTCGGGTGTCTCTAGTGCCAATCCTGAGCGTTGCTGGTGTGATCCGCCACCTGCGGTGGCGCGGCCTGACGGGAGTGGAAGCACAGGGCCAGATGCTTCAGGGACGGGGGGCCGCAGACCTAGAGATGGGGGCGGCGGAAGAGGCGACGGAAGTGGAGGCGGTCGTCGGGATGTAGAAGCAGCACGTGTAGGACCTGGCGGCGATGGCGGTGCGCAGAGCAAGTGTTTTGGCGGCGTGCCCAAAGTGACCATCGATGGCGATAGCTTTCTCTGTCCAGGCGTACCTGCGCCTTATACCTTTAAAGCGACGCCTTCTGGGGGAAGTAGTTTGTGGAGCAATAGTTCCACTGCGGATACCATTTTCCGAACCATTACCCTTCCAGATACCATTTTTGTGGCTTACACCACTTCCCCTACTTGCACAGCACATGACACCCTGATCATTTTCCCCACTGGTAGTAGTATTTCAGGAAATGCCTTTGCGGATGGAGGAGGAGATGGAATGAAAGACTTTACCGATCCCGATTTTCCAGGGGTTCCCATTTTCTTGATCGACACCAATTTTATCATACACGATTTCACCTTTACAGATGTCAATGGCAATTACTCCTTTAACTGCATAGGGCCAGGCAGCTATTTTGTGAAATGCGATAGCTTACCGCCCAACCATGTCCTGACTGCCCCTGGCGGCGACTCCCAGTTTGACCCTGTATCTCGCACCAATTTCAACCCCATCGTCATCGATGGCATCAACACCGTCAATGGCATTGATGTTGGTCTCTGGCCGCAGAATCCTGGGCAGATCATTGCTCGGCTATGGGTAGATAGCAATTTTAACGGAATTCAAGATTTAGGAGAGCCTGGAATCGCCCACCTCCCTGTATTCATCGAAGAGGCGGGCGGCAGTTTGCCCAATTGGGTGCTCACAGATAGCGCAGGCTTCTTGGTATTTAGATACCTACCTCCAGGAAATTTTATCTTGAAAGTAAACGATGATGATATTCCCGATACGGTGACGCCTGGTTTTCCGGTCTGGTCTCCACCAGATCAGGGAGGAGACGACAATATAGACTCAGACTTCTTCCAAGGCCCCATTTTTGGCGGAGGCACGGGCGCACAGACCTTTCCTATTCCCATCAATCCAGGTGCCAATGTCCCCAATATTGGCGGCGGCATACAGCCTGATACGTCTGTCAAAATCAAGATTATCACCATTATTTCAGGAGCGGACCGTGGAAATGGGGAAATGGGGACAGAGCTAGTTCAGGGAGGGTACTTGCCTACCAGTGAGCCTTATAGTGGATTGGGCTATGGCCTGACGGAAGGTATCGGCATCACGCTGGGTGTGGATAGTTCTATTGCTGACTGTGTGGTAGATTGGGTAAATGTAGAGCTACGGGACAAAAACGATTCTACCATGGTGATTGCTTCTAAAGCGGCTGTAGTGTTAAAGGATGGAACCGTGCTTGACCCTAACGGAAAAACCCTGGGTTTTAACGTGCCCCAAGGCATTTATTTTATCGCTGTCCGACATCGAAACTCTCTCGATATTATGACCGCACATCCCCAATTCCTCGATGATCAAGACTTTACGGTGGACTTCACAGATCCCAACACCGCCACCACAGGTGTAGATGCTCAGCAGACGCTGGGCGACGGCCGTTTCGGCCTCTGGGAAGGGGACGCCAGCGGCGACAACGAGCTGAAATACAGCGGTTCCGGCAATGATAGAGGGCCCATTCTGTTTCAGAATGGAAGTGGTGGAACTGACCCTACGGCTACGGATTCAGGGTATTTCTTGGAGGACACCAACCTCGATGGCATCATCAAGTACAGTGGGCCTGACAATGATCGCGCAGCGATCTTGCTGAATATCGGCGGGACAGACCCGACGAAGACGAAGAAATCGGGGTTGCCCGATTAGGAGAATGATTTATGAATACCGATTGCAGAACAAGGATTTTTGAAGGAAAAAACTGCTTTCCCCTTCGACTCCGCTCAGGGCAAGACTTCTTCAATCTCCAATCCTTGTTCATCAATCATAAATCTCCTACTATCAATTAAATAACGTGAGTTCTTTATCTAAGGTCTTGATACTCAGGGAGTATAGTGGGATTTTAAAGGAAAAAGCATGACATTTGGGGTAACACTTCGATTGTTAAAACAAAAGAAACCCAAGGTCATGCTTATA
>JAUIKF010000083.1 GCA_030430575.1 Bacteroidia bacterium
GGGGACGATCCTTTTTTAACTAAATTTGACATGGGAAAGTTTTGTTGTTTTTGTCTTAAGTACTTGTAAATTAGACATTTACAAGAACAAAAACTCAGGCTTTCCCCTTTTTTATGAATTATTCAGGTTAGAATTGTTTTTTTATTTTTCTGCTTAATTTTTTCACTTGCTAGAATCATACAATAGAGCCTCTTCTTTTTAGGCATTGTTTTTGATCTACATTTAGCAAGTGCCTTAAAGCTTAGGAAACATATATTTTTGATTGGTACCTATGGGATTTTTGAATGCCAGCGAACCTATGCCTTGTAATTCCGGTGAAAAGGTGCAAATCCTAACTTTGGATGATGATGAAAACATCCGAATGTTATTGTGCGCTTTTTTGCGGAAGCGATTCGATGTTGTGGCCAAAGAAGATGGCTTGGCAGGTATGTCATGGCTTTATCATGGCAATCTTCCTGCACTGATGATAGTTGACATCGATATGCCGAAACTGAATGGCTATGAATTTTTGCGCAATATTCGCAACAGTGGCTTTTTCCGCCATATCCCTGTGATTATGTTATCAGGTTTTGATCAGCCAGATTTAAAGGCACGCTGCCTGGAAGTAGGTGCTAACGCTTACCTAGTCAAGCCATTCAATCCTGAATCTATTCTGTCACAAATTGAAACTGTACTTAACAATAGTGTTGTACCTAGCCATTAGGCTTTCCACTAGCGCTTCCGACGGGCCTAGAATGAGATAAATACACCTGTTTGCAATCCGCCTGAATAATTTTGAACCATAGTGAAGAGAGACATTTACTTAACTTATGAAAAACCTGCGCTCCCAGAACGATCTGCCGTATATCAACACTTTAACCCCCTGAAGCAAAAGGCTGGACGAAGAGTTTTATACGTCGGTAGTAATGCGAAATCAATCTGTCTAGATATGATCAATCTCCAATATGAGGGATTGGCAATCAGCTCCGCATTCAAAGCCTATTGTTATTTAAAAGAAGGGCCTGCATCCTGTCAGGCTGATCAGCCCAACCAATGGGTACCTGATGCAGTCATCTGCGATGTACAGCTACCAGATGGCGACGCCCTTACCTTATTCTCTCAAATACAGGGGTTTAAGCACCTCGAACATGTTCCTTTTATTGTCCTCAGCAAAACTGTTGCTCCAGACCTTCAGTGGAAGGCACTTCAGATGGGGATAGATGATTTCTATACCGTCGGAATCTCTGCAGCCGAACTGGATCAGCGGATTGCTTTCCTGCGAAAATACAAGTCTGAAATCAATGATGCGACGAATCGCAACCAGTGTGTGGAAGATGAGAAGCTGCGATTTATCCCGCTAGCGAAACGCGCTTTCGACATTGTGGCTTCTGGCACAGCACTGCTGCTGTTGAGTCCTATTATGTTATTGGTTGCCTTGATGGTCCGGTTGGATTCTAAAGGGCCTATTTTTTATGTCTCTAAGCGAGTAGGCACAGGCTATCATATTTTTGATTTCTTTAAATTCCGCTCTATGCGGGTAGGAGCTGACAAAGAATTAGACACCCTCATGCACCTCAATCAATATGAGGAAGATGAGCTCAAGGTCGCAGATACTTCTCCAGAAATAAATGATGCGTCGTCGATCGACCATCTCCTCACAGGTCTCCTGTCAGACCAGGAAGATACTACTGGGTCCGCCGATTTTATTCCAAATGATGGAAAGAATGGCACTACTTTTGTAAAATTTGAGAACGATCCGAGGGTTACGCCTTTGGGTAAGTTCTTGAGAAAAACCAGCTTGGATGAGCTACCGCAACTGATCAATGTCCTGAAAGGGGATATGTCAATTGTAGGCAATCGCCCGCTCCCTCTCTATGAGGCCGAACAGCTGACAACTGACCAATGGTCCAAACGATTTCTTGCGCCTGCAGGGATCACTGGCCTCTGGCAAGTGTCAAAGCGTGGAAAAGCGGATATGTCGCAGACGGAGCGTATGCAGCTCGACGTTGATTATGCCAACGCTCACTCTTTCTGGTATGATGTAAAAATCATCTTGAGAACGATCCCGGCAATGATCCAAAAGGAATCTGTCTAAATTTGACGACAGGACCCAACAAGGGGCGGGGGAGGGCGGTGTAATGCTGTCTTCCCCCAATTTTTTTGGTTTAGGGTTTTGAGTTTTAGGTTGCTATAGCTGTAAGACTTTAGCGATTAACTCCAACATGTATAGCTATGGATTCTTTTTGAGGAAGCGCTTAAGAAAGTAAATGACCACCTGGCAATAGGGCTGATAGTATCCTCTAGAATTTTTGGATTCCCACTTTTTGAGAGCTTGCCTGACTTTTTCCTTTTTAGAAGAATATTTCTGGATAATATCAATTGCTGCATCAATGGCTTTTGCTCTATTTTGAGTAAGCCGTTGGTTATTTAGGTTGAGGGTTTCGACCAATTCTTTTTTTACCTCTTCCTGATATTTATTACCCGGAACAATTTTGCCATCCTTCCTATACTTTACCAAATCTTCGCAATTAGGAGATTTACTTATTGGGTCGAGAAGACGAAGAAGGGTATTTCCTTTCCTGGTATCACAATGTTGAAGATGTTTAGGCTCGCCTTCCCGTCCCATACATGCTCCCAACAAATTTTGATAAGCTAAATCTTTACCTGAACCTTGAGGATTCCAGTGCTCAACTTTCATCTTGTCCACCTCAGGGTGAATTCGTTGCATGCAATAGCAACAAATCCCCCCTTGCTCAGCTACAAGAGATTTCCTTAACTCATCCTTTCCCTGAAAACCACCATAAGTAGCATCAGGAGTAGAACGATAAGCACGAAGTGATTGGGGTTCAGGGCCTTTTTGGATATGCTTCATCAGTCTTCGAATAATTCCAACATCGTCTTTGCACGAACAACTTCGCTGTCATCATCTCCCCACGCGGCTTGAAGTTCCGCTAATTGTTGTTTTGCCTCTTCAAGTTTTTCATCATCAATCAATTCATAAAGCATGTCCAATTTTTCAGCAAAATCGTCAGGACGCATTTTCACATTCATCAAGTCATACAAGATGGAGTTGCTATCACGACCTCGTGTAGGGGGCGTTTTTTCAACCATTTTTCCATCTTCCAATATCAATACACTTTCGCTGTCTACATTGCTGAGAACCTGTGGAGAGTGGGTCGTGACAATAAATTGAATATTGGGAAAGGTATGGTTAAGGGCTGGGAGGACATTACGTTGCCATTGGGGATGAAGGTGAAGTTCGATTTCGTCAATCATGACGATTCCAGTGCCGAGGAGGGGATTTTCGATGGAAGGGTTGGCAATGGAAAGGCGACGGGCAATATCCATTATGATCAATAGGCAATGCTTTTCTCCTAAAGATAATTGATTGATTCGCAAATCTTGTCCGTTCTTTGAAATATAGAGAATACTTTCATTTGAAACTGAAAAGAAACCATTTCCATTTCCACTTGCTCTTTTCCTTTTCACAGTTAGATTTGAGAACGTAACATCTGACAATTTGGGAAAGAAAATCATAATGGCAGCACGAACTGCTTCAAGAGTAGGATTCAAAAAGTCAAAATTCTTTCTTTGAAGTTTTTGCTCATTTTCCCAGTCCTCCTCACTCCTAAGCCAATGACCGAGGTCTTTTAATCCTAGAATCCCTGCATTATTTAGCCCAAACCTCCAACTGTCCAATTGTGTTTGAGATAAATAAGGCGTCTTTGAAGTGTAGGTATTAGCTAAATCCTGCCATTCTTTCTTCTGCTTTTCTCCTCTATCGCTTTGATAATAAATGAATATTGGGACATCCCTTCTCAATTTATCATTGGTTTCATCAAAAAATATAGGATAAAATTGATCTACTGTGGGACTTGTAATTTCTAAATCATTTCGCAGATCAAAATTTATCTTTTTATCAATCAGTTCATTTGCTATAGGAGTCCTTAACCCTAAGGAGATTTCACACTTATATTTCCCCTCTGTAAAAATATTATCTCCTAAATCGAATAGCCATTGTTCAATCGAAGGCCTTGGAATTCTAACGGAAGAAGAATGTGTATTAATTTTTTCAGCTAATATATCAAGTTGGGCCGAAATTGCATAAGCAATAGCATCCAAAATACTACTCTTCCCGCTCCCATTTGTCCCAATAATCACCGCCACATTTGAATCTGGAAAAGTAATTTCCAAGTCTTCAAACAGCCGAAAGTTTGTTAAATGTAAGCTACTTACCCGCATAGATCGATCTTTTCTCTAAATTACGAAATTCTCCTTATTCCACAATCCCCCTAAAGACAGTGTGAGTGTGAGAGGGAGGAAAAGATTGCAGATTGATGATTGCAGAACAAGGATTGTTGAAATAAAAAAATCATCCCTTCAAAAATCGTCAATCCTTGTTCGATATTCATCAATCTCTTCTTCCCCCATAAAAAAAAGACCCCCAAAAGGGGGCCTTAGCATGTAATCAGCACTCCTAATCCTGATATGCTAAAAAAGTCCTACACGCGATAGCAGCTTGGATTTGAAGACGCTCTTGGCGACTTCGCCGAAGGCGCTCATGGTGGCCATGGCTTCGGCGCCCAAGCTGCGCTGGGGGAGGAAGCGGTTGTACACATCCGACCGCCAGGGTTGCGTGAATAATTCTACTAACTTCTTGTCTTCCATCGGGTTGACAACCACTTCCACCCCACCTTCCCACTGAAGGCGCATCGTCATGATGTCAGCGTGCGTGCGCTGGAGGATCTTAAACCCAATAGAATTTTGGGGAAGGTATTCGAGGAATATATCGCCAAAGTCATTGCTCGTATTAAACCCCACTTTTTCCTTCTCAAACATGACGACTTTGCCGTCTATCTCCAGGATCAACCAACGGTGAGATTTCTTAGGGGCGAGGTGCTCTCCCATGAGATTGGGCGTTTCGAGGTATCCACGCTTTGCGACACGACTTTGCTCTTGCATGAATCGGACAGGATTGTCTACATGCTCTAAAACATGGTTACAAATTACGTAGTCAAATTCATTGTCTTCGAAAGGAAGGTTTTCTCCATCAGCTTGCATAAATGTCTGATGACGGAGGACCTTGATGTTTCCGCTACGGTGAAAATTGGAATCTATAAACTTATCCACTACCACATTGGAACGAGGGTGGGGATCATGGCCGCCGCCAACTTCCAATACACGCGCGTTTCGTGGTATATTGAGATGATGACGCGATTTTGGGTTACGAATGTTCATGATAAAGCGTATCAATTAAAGGGGATTTATATGGCTATCGATGAGCAAGAAGCGTACCACCTAAGACCTAAATTCCCCAAATTAGCTTTTGGTCTGATAATTGCAACATGGGACCATACAGTTAGAAGAAAAACTTCCTTTTCTGGCTAATTTGATTGCAAAAAATAGATTTTTTATTAAAATAACAAAATAAAAGGGTAAGAAAATTACCATATTATTTCGGTCAGTATTATCTTTGGGTATAACAAAATATACCTTAATTTTGATATTAGCTACTCTTTTGTGGTTTTTTGGTAATCTATTTTGGTTTTGTATTCCGTAATAGTACTTAATTTAAACGGGTAAAAAGTGACAAAGGATTCTTATTGGTTGAGGTCAGGTATATATACCATGCTAATCAGGGCTTCAGCCATGCTTTTTGGGCTGGGGGGTTTTTACTTCCTGGCGCGTGCGCTTCCAAAAGCAGACTTTGGTGCCTGGGCCCTCTTCCTCATGGTCACGAGCCTGATCGAGGTCGCACGCAATGCCCTTATCCAAAATGCATTTGTCAAATTCTACCTCTCCAACGAGCCCGCTGATCGCCCCAAAATCACCACGGCTTCCCTGACCATCAATGTTCTCCTATCCCTGGTCAGTGTAGTGGTCCTGCTGGCAGTCGCTCCGCTACTCAGCATCTTATGGGATGCGCCAGAGCTGAGCTTCATGCTCTACTTTTACGCCATTACCACCCTCATTCTGATTCCCTTTTCCCAAAGTGAATTTATCCATCAAGCCAATTTTGACTTCCGAGGCGTGTTTTGGGGACACTTCACCCGGATGGGTACGCTGTTTAGCTTTATTGCTTTCATGTACCTGACGGCTCAAGCCTTTAGTTTATATCAATTGGTGATTGTCCACTGTATTGCGGCCCTTTTGGGAGCTGGGGTCCTCACGAGCTTTGCCAAGCCCTATTATAAGCTGACACGGGTGATCGATTGGTCTTGGGTAAAACGGCTATTCAATTATGGTAAATATGTCTTTGGTACAGGGGTGAGTTCCATGATCCTCAATAGCATTGACTCCTGGATGCTGGGGTCCCTCATCGGCAAAGCCGCTGTAGCGACGTATAGCACAGCACTCAAGATCACCAACCTCGTCGAGGTCCCCACCAATGCCATCGCGGCGATGGTCTTCCCCCAAAGCGCCAAGCGCATTGAAACAGAGGGAAAATCAGCCGCCAAGCACTTGTATGAGAAATCTGTCGGCACCCTCCTGGCGATGATCATTCCGGGCATTATCTTTGTATTATTGATACCAGGTCCCCTAATCAGTCTAGTGGCTGGGGATAAATACCTCGACGCTGTACCGATTCTACAGATTACGATGATATATGGGCTGTTTATGCCCTTTGGACGCCAATTTGGAATTATCTTAGACTCTATTGGCAAACCCAAAGTCAACTTTTATTTCATCCTCTTCAGTGCCTCACTCAACGTAGGACTCAACTATTTCTTTATCCATGCCACAGGCATGCAGATCATCGGAGCAGCCTACGGCACGCTGACGACCTATGTGGTGACCTTTATTGGTACCCAAATTTTGCTGAAAAGAGAACTCGATGTACGTACCCTCAACACCTTTGTATATGCAGTGAAATTTTATCCTGAAATGTACAAAATGGGCAAGCGACTATGGAATAAGCGAAAAGGAAAGCCAGGAGTGGAGGGGGTTATTGATTGATAAATTAATGATTATTGATTATGATAACTAATCAGGACTTTGTAGTAGTAAACCTTACGCCTTGGGATTTTGAGTTTGGAAACAACTGCTGCAACATCGCTATCGAACTTGCTAAACACAACCGTGTCCTGTATGTCAATCCTCCCCTCGATCGTATCACAGCGATGCGAGAGAAGGATCAACCCAAAATTCGCAAACGCCTCGATATCCTCGCAGGTAAAAAAGACGACCTCGTCAAGCTCTCTGATAACCTCTGGAACCTATATCCCAAAACCCTGATAGAGTCTATCAATTGGGTTCCCAATCGATTTGCCTTTGACTTTGTCAACCGCATCAATAATCGTCGCTTGGCCAAGGCCATCGCCGATGCTATGAAGCGACTGGACTTCAAGCAGCCCATTATGTTCAATGACAATGACATCTTCCGATGCTATCATCTGAAAGAGATGCTCAATCCACAGGTGTATATCTACTATATTCGCGATCAACTGATCGCCGTAGATTACTGGAAACGCCATGGTATTCGCCTGGAGCCAAAACATATGGCAAAAGCTGACGCCATCGTCGCAAACTCCGTCCACCTGGCAGAATATGCCAGAGAATTTAATCCTAAATCCTATTACGTAGGGCAGGGCTGTGATTTGGGCGAATGGAAGCCAGAGAATGTGGCGGAACTGCCACGTGATGTGCGCACCATTCCTGGGCCAATCATTGGCTATGTGGGCGCACTAGATACCAACCGACTGGATATCAGCCTGATTTCACAAATCGCCCAGGCACGCCCTGACTGGAGCATCGTTCTGGTAGGGCCAGAAGATGAGACCTTCAAAACAAGTCGCCTCCACGAGATGCGCAATGTCATCTTCCTTGGGTCCAAGCCGCCAACCGAATTGCCAGCCTATGTGAAAGCATTTGATGTGTGCATCAATCCGCAGGCTGTGAATCCGGTGACCATTGGCAATTACCCCCGCAAAATCGACGAATACCTCGCGATGGGCAAGCCTACAGTAGCTACGCGCACCAAGGCCATGGAAGTCTTTAAGGACTATACTTACTTAGCATCTAGCCCTGAGGAATATGTCAAAATGATTAGTTGGGCTTTGGAGGAAAATAGCCCCCAGAAGGCCGAAGGGCGGCAAGTTTTTGCTTCACAACATACCTGGGAAAACAATACGAAAGAAATATATAAAGTCATCAAGCGGCAGTTGGTAGCAGGCAGTGGGAAGGATGAAGTTGGCAATATGAAATATGGCGTAAAATAGACTGACCCATATTTTCATTGTAGTTTTCATTTTAATTTTCATTACTCCCCCACATGAGTATCACCGAAAATATCCGATCCAATCCACGCCTAAAGGCGATGGTCCTGCGCATGCTGGCGCCTCGGAATTCTATGCGTCCACGCTTATGGGTTAGATGGTTTGTCAACCCCTTCAAACATAAGCGTGGCAAACACACGCGTATCTCTCGCCGCGCCAATATGGACGTTATGCCATTCAATTATTTTGAAATTGGGGCAGAGTCCACGATTGAGGATTTCTCAACGGTGAACAATGGCATGGGAGCCGTGGTCATTGGCAGCAATACCTTTATTGGCTTGTCCAATGTGATCATAGGACCTGTACGCATCGGAGATGACGTGATTTTTGCCCAAAATATAGTGGCTTCAGGATTGAATCATGGCTATGAAGACATCCATACGCCGATCTGGCGGCAGAAGTGCACCACGGCTGAGATCGTGATTGAAGATGAGTGCTGGATCGGTGCCAATGTAGTCATCACAGCGGGTGTCACCATCGGCAAACATTCGGTGATTGCAGGCGGAAGTGTTGTGACCAAGAATGTCCCGCCTTATACCGTCTCTGTCGGCAATCCCGCCAGAGTCGTCAAGCAATATAATTTTGATTCAGAGAAATGGGAAAAGGTGAGTAATAAAAAAAATAAAGAATTAGTAATTAACTGATCAATAATCTTTCATGTTAAGACCTGAAAAGAAATCCGCGACTCCAGCACAACGCCAACTCGAAAGCCGCCTTTCCAAGCTCCATGAGGTACTTGTGATTGGGTTCGTGTTTATCATCTGCTTCGCATTTTTTGTAAAAATAGTCTTTCTGTAAGAAAGACATTCTAAGTTCTAGGTTCTACGTTTTATGGCGACCTAGAACCTAGAACCTAGAACCTAGAACCTAGAACCTAGAACCTAGAACTTAAAACATAGAACATTCTTCGTTTATGCTTCTCTCCATTGTCATCGTCAGTTGGAATACCGAAGACCTGCTCCGCGCTTGCTTGAAATCTATTTATGCGCAGACGCGTGAGGTGAGCTTTGAGGTATTTGTGGTGGATAATAATTCGCCAGATGACTCAGCCAAGATGGTGGCAGAGGAGTTCCCTGAGGTGCACCTCATTGCCAATCGCGATAATCGCGGTTTTGCGCCGGCCAACAATCAAGCCCTAGAACGCGCCACGGGCAAGTACATGATGCTGCTCAACCCCGATACCTTGATCGTCGATGGCGCCATTGACAAATTGGTCAAATATGCGGAAGCACACCAAGACGAGCCACTGGGTGTTCTGACCTGCAAGCTCCTCAATGGAGATGGCAGCCTCCAGAAGTCGGTGAACAAGTTCTACTCCTTCTGGCGATCCTTTATCGAAAATCGTTTTGTAGCGAGTTTGGCAAAGAAGCTCAACCTGAAAGGTGATTGGTTTATGTCCTATTGGGACCACAACAGCCTTAGAGAGATCGATTGGGCCTTTGGGGCTGTGATGTTATTTAGTAAAAAAATGATGGACGAAATCGGCATGCTCGACGATCGTTTCTTCATCTATGCAGAGGAAGTCGATTTCTATATGCGGGCAAAAAAAGCGGGATATAAATCCTATTTCCTCCCCGAAATAGAAATCATCCATTACGGAGAATCCAGCTCGCGTCAGCGGCGTTCCGCCATGTTTATCCAAAATTACAAGAGCTTTTACCTCTTTCTCAGAAAGCATTACGGAAAGCTCTCTTACTATATGTACCGCACCCGAGCTTGCATTTACTTGATGCTTTGGTACGGCTATTTTTTGTTAAAAAAAGACCCAGAACAGTGCAAAGTCTACCGAGAGACCCTTCAGTGGCATTTCAGTAGAGAAAGTGCCGTAAGGCACTAAAGAAGTTTTAGGTTCTGGGTTTTAAGTTTTAGGTCGTTTTTTTTTGTATACAGCTCCCTTATTGTCAGTTCATACTTTAATTTTTATTTCCATTTTAATTTTGATTTCATCCTGCCCCCCCTTATGGCAAACCTACTCCAACAGATCAAACTAGAATTGAGGCGTGGCCTCGATCTGGACGCATTGGGTAAATGGATAGGCGAGCAGTTTATCCAGAAAAAGCTGAATACCCCTTTGGGCATTGCGACGTTAGGCTTTTTGGCCCTGGCACTGGGCATTCTTATCGGGCTGAAAGGCGCGATGGTGGGCCTGACGGCCCTGGTGGTAGTCATCTCCGTGCCCTTGATCATGGCATCCCTCTTCAACCTACGGTTTGGGCTTTCATTTGTCCTCATTCTCTCTTTCTTCATTCTGGGCATCAAGCGGTATGTCGAGGTGTTTTCCTGGGGCCGATTTGACCAAGAAATACCGCTAGGACTGATCATGGATGTCCTGGTGAGTGTCATGTTTTTTGGGCTATTATTGAAGCAGATCAAAGAGAGAGACTGGAGCTTTGCACGCAATATTATCAGCACCATGATCTTGATCTGGATGGCCTATAACCTCATCGAGGTGGCCAATCCGATTGCAGCTTCGCGTATGGCATGGCTTTATACCATCCGTAGTATGGCGGGGGTGATGATCATGTTTTTTATCTCCTTATATGTCATCAATCGGATAGAAATTGTCAATCATCTGTTTAAGTTGGTTGTAGGTCTCTCCGTATTAGCCGCCCTATATGCGATCTGGCAAGAGTTTGTGGGACTGACAGCCTATGAAGACTGGTGGGTGCGTTCTGATCCAGAGTTGTTTGGTTTATTGTTTCAAGCAGGCAAAATCAGGAAATTCTCCTTCCTCTCTGGCCCCGTGATTTTGGGCATTGTGATGGCTTATAGCAGTTTGATGTGCTTCATTCTGATGTTGGGGCCATTTGATCGAATAAAACGCCTTGGACTGGCCTTCGCAGGGGTTATTATGCTGGTAGCGATGATCTTTACGGGGACCAGAACAGCTTATTTGTTGTTACCTGCAGGGATGTTTTTCTATGCCATGATCAGCCTAAGGCGTGAAGTGGTCCTCGCAGGCATCGGGGTAGCTGTTTTAGGAGCTATAGTCCTTAGCGCCCCTACGGTCAATGCGGACCATCACCGTATCAAGACAGCCTTTAGCATCTTCACAGGGGACAAGAGTGCGCGAGATCCTTCTTTTGAGATCCGTCTGCAAAATCAAAAGCAGATACAGCCTTTTATCCAGCAAAATCCGCTAGGCGGCGGACTCGGAAGTGTAGGGGCTTGGGGCAAGCGTTTCTCGCCAGGCACATTTCTTGCAAACTTCCCCCCAGACAGTGGCTATATGCGGATTGCTGTCGAGCAAGGCTGGCTGGGACTCCTACTTTATTGTTCATTACTATTTATCATCATGCGAACTGGAATTAAGAATTATTTCAGCGTGCGTGACCCTTTGATAAGGACCTATTACCAGGTCTGCCTTACGTTCTTATTTACCTTAATTATTGCCAATTACCCACAAGAAGCGATTACCCAATTACCCACTAGCTTTCTGTTTTATATCGTGATCGCAATGCTTGTAAAACTCAAGGATTTTGATCCTCAGAATCGAATAGACCATGTTTAGACTACGCACCCCTTCGTGGGTGAAGCGGCACCTAAAAGCCTATCCTTCTCTTGATTCCGTTCCCGATTCTGTCTTTGACCAAATCAGGAAGAACATGCAAAAGTTCTCCCATGATAGACCCCTGATTTCTGTTGTCATCATTGCATACAATGAGGAGGAGGATTTGCTATACACCTTGTCGTCGCTTTCTGAGATGTCTTCTTATTACCCTACAGAAATTCTTGTAGTGAATAACAATAGCACAGATCGAACGCAAGAGATTCTCGACCGCTGTGGCGTACGGTCCATTATGGAAAAACGCCAAGGCATCGGCTGGGCCCGCCAGGCGGGCCTTGAAGGTGCCAGGGGTGATATCATCATCAATGGCGATGCTGACTCTATCTATCCGCCTCACTGGAGTGAGGAGATGGCAGAGGTGCTATTGAATGACCCAAGCACCTCCACGGTTTATAGCCGTTATTCTTTCATTCCAAGTGGCGAAGCCTCACGGCTGCCACTCAGCATTCACGAAATATTTTCAACGATACTTTTCCGCCTCAGGCGACTCTATGCCGATCCTGTCAATGTCATGGGATTCAGCTTTGGCTTCCGCAAAGCGGATGCCCTCGAACTCGGCGGATTCGAGGTGGAAGGAGAGCACCGATGGGAAGATGGGCTGATGGTATTGGCCCTGACGGACAAAGGGAAGATCTCGCTCGTGCGGTCAAATAAAGCGCGCGTATGGACGTCTGACAGGCGCCTGATCATCGATGGCGGTTACCGCCAGGCATTTGTCCAGCGCGCCAAAAAACACCTCGGCTATATGCCTGATTACCTAAACCTAAAATCAACAATTAAATGAAATACAGCTACTTTTTACTCCTTTTAGCCTTGTTCAATGTGGCATTCGCCCAGCAAGTCGACTATGGTCGGATCATCCCTGACACCGTTCGTTCTACGATGCCCCTCGAAGAAAAATTGGTTTATCTCGCGTGGGAAAATTATCCTAGAAACGAGACCTTCCAACACGAAATCAATAAGTCCCAAGAGAAGATCAAGCAGGCCAAACTAGGCTGGGTGCAGCCATTGAGTTTGCAGTTCTACTATGGCGAACCTCATATCAACAATCAGTTTGAGTCAACCTTCTTTCCTCGCTACAACCTTGGCGTAAATGTCAATATTGGGCAAATCCTTCAAACGCCAAGCAAAGTCCGTTCAGCTAACGAAGATCTCGCCATTTCTCTGAACAATATCAACACGCAAAAGCATCTCATCCGTGCAGAAGTCTTGCGCCGCTATTATAATTACCAGTTAAAACTGGAACTCCTCAAAATCCACATCCAGGCCCATGACGATGCATACAATGCCTACCTGGACATCACGCAGAAGTTCAAGGACGGTCGTGCGACCCTTGTGGCTTACACCCAGTCCGCATTGGCCCATAATCAAGCCGCCGAGCAAAAAGTGAAGTCTGAGATGGAGGTAAAAATGGCCAAAGTGGCGGTAGAGGAATTGATTGGGGTGCGGCTGGAAGAAGTAATGTAGGGGAAGAGTGAGGTTGAGCCCTTCGGCAAGGCTCATGGCAAGTGTGAGAGTGGAGGAAAATCAGCATAAAAAACCATCACTCTCACTCCCACACTCACACTTCCTATCTCATCCTAACTGCGCAATCCGCCAGATAGCTGTAGCTTGCCGTGCCATCCATCGCTGGTGTTGGGCAATCCTTTCGGGATTCCAGGCATCATTTTCTGTAGCGATTCTTTGGCTGACTTCGAATTCAGATTTGGCAAAAGCAGCCTTTTTAGCAGCGAAATCTAGGTTTCCAATATCCCTATTCACAGAAGCATTCAGGGGAATCATATTGCCAAGGCGATATACCGATTGTCGGTGTTCATTGTCTGAAAATTGTCCCCAACCCTCCTGAGGATTTTCGGGCAGGATATGTTCAATATTGTATGAGGAGCTGTCAAAATCAAAGTTGGTGCCTGATAGGTGGGATTCTATGCTAAATAGGATGTACTTGACAATTCGCTTTTTCCTTGACTGGTTAGTCCTTAACACTTTTTCAGAAAATGCTGTTGCAAACTGCTGATCACTTGGGTAAATAGTCGCTAATGCCTTTATGGTTTGACCAACCCCTTCTATCTTATTAGTAGATAGTTGAAAGGCGATCGCATTGTACACTCTTTCTTGCTCTCCTGCTGCTAAGCTGCCTATTACATTATACCTAAAGGAGATAATGGTCAAAGCCCTTAATAAGCTTACCATTTCTTGCTCAGGGAATGTGCGGTAGGCAGCGAGGAGTAAAGGATACAATTGCCGAACGCCAAACATTTTTAGGAGGCCAATATATTGCTTCTGTTCATAGGACCAGAGTTCATCTTCTGGATTGGCCAAGGCAGCGTATACATCAGCATCCTGTTCCATTTCTCTCATCAGGGTGAACACCTCTCCCCGATCACTTACTTTTTCCCGAATCCTTTTAAATAACTCAGAATGCCTCACAAACTTGTTTTTGCTATTCCAATGTGCTCTTAGGAAATCGGGGAAACTTTGGCTTCCCATTGTGCCAACAAGCTGTTCCCACCTTCTTTCAAGGTTATACAATTCATTCTCGTCTTCAATTTCTTTATGAACAACAGAGAAGAAATGATTTTTTAGCAAATCGGTAGATGAAAGTTTTACCCCCCTTGCGTTCAGTGTTTCAAAAACTCGATAGGCATTTAGCTGGTCTGTCACTGTAATGACAGTAAAGAATAGTTTATCTACCAATTGGTCAATGAGTCTGGCAAGCTCAGCACCATCATTACGGGCTGCATATTTTTTAGAAATCTTATCCTTAAACCACTCAAAAGCTTTTCGCATCAGGTGCTCGGTCGCTTTTAAGTTTCTTTTAGGTGCCTTTACCAAGGGGACCAAGTAATTTTGGAACAGGCTATCATTATTTCGATTTAAATTTAATTTTGATCTCGGAACTAATGAAACGGGATCAAGGTAGCCTATAAATGAATTCCGTAATTGGTCTAGCCGTTGCTTATTTTTTTCAGGGGCAATTCCTTTTTCTATAAATTCATTTAGCAAGGACAAGACAGCAATGATCAGTAAACTAAGGGTAGTAAGTCGTTGCTGACCGTCAATTATATCAAAGTTTTTGCTGTCATTGGATTGAAGGACTAAATACCCCATATAATGCGCTGGATCTTCCTTTAGCTCAACGACATTCAAAATGTCCTGCCACAAGTCATCCCACTCCTGATCCGTCCAGCTATAATCTCGTTGAAATCTGGGCACAGAATAGATCAAGCCATTCCCCATCAATTGACGGTAGGACTGGTTTGAGGTATTAAAGTTCATCATTGCCATTAGGTAAAGATAGGAATTCTCTACAATTACTTGACTACCTTATTCCTTGCTTCCAACTTATTTTCTCAACTTCTCTTCTTGAATTTGAACTTGATTTTTCTGCTTGCTCAGGACAAGCGTGAGAGTCATGATTTTTTATCCTGATGTTCTTCCACTCTCACGCTCAACCTCACACTTCTCTCACGCTATCGAGGACTTCCGGACCATGTGGCTGCTCTTTGCGTAGTCCTCGATGGCAGTCATTCACCATTAGGTTTCCCATTCTCCGCCGGCGTCGGCCCAGGCAAGGGCGGCTCACGTCGAAACCACATCGTGATGATCAAGCCGATCAGCAGGCCAGGGCATAACCTTACAATTCCATAAGAAGCCATGATTCGCGGAATTCCATGTACTGGGAATTGGGTGATCGCCTCTCGGCGCGCGGTATTGTCACTGACAGTGGGGTCCTGCCTTTTTCGCTTATCGAAATAGGCTTTCCGTTGAAACTCTACCTTGACGTTCAAGTAATCAGGATTAATTAATGTCGTGTAGGCGGTCATAAAGGTCGTGGCCAAAAGCGCTGCCACCAAGGAGACGACAAAAGCTGTTTGGATGCCTGCCCGTAAAGGCAACCACCCTTTCAGCTCTCTACGACGCGCTTTTATCGCCAAAATCATTACCCCTACAGGAATAATAACAACCAATGGCGCAAGATAAAATCCTATGCTGATCTTAGGCCCATGAAACCCCAATAGGTACTCCATGAGTTCCCACAGGATATAGGCAATGCCAGCTACCAGGCCGTATTTAATGGCTGTGTTCATTCAAAATTCAACATTAATTTCATTAAGAAAGTCCCGTAATCCTTCCTTCATTGTCTATGTCAATACCTTCGGCAGCGGGGATAGCAGGCAAGCCAGGCATACGCATCATAGCCCCTGTGATGGGCACCAAGAATCCAGCGCCCGCAGAGATTTCGATCTCGCGCACGACGAGTTCGAAGCCTGAAGGCCGGCCTAGCAATTTGGGATCATCAGAGAAGGACTTTTGGGTTTTGGCCATGCAGATTGGGAGTTTCTCTAGGCCCAAACGCTTAATGCGTTTGAGGTTGAGTCGTGCTTTGGGTTGGAAAACAACCCCGCCTGCCCCATAGATTTTCTTCGCCACATCTTCAATCTTTTGCTCGACGCTATCTTCCCAATTATAAGTAGGCTTAAAGGGGCCCTCACACGTATCTACTGCCTCGACTACTTTCTGAGCGAGGTCCGTCGTGCCACCTCCGCCGTGCTCCCAGCCTTCGCAGATCGCCGCTTTTACGCCTAATTCTTCACAGCGATTCATGATCATCGCCACTTCATCGTCAGTGTCACTCACAAATTTATTGACCGCCACGACGATCGGCACACCAAAGCTCTGCATGTTCTCGATATGTTTTTCGAGGTTGACGAGCCCATTTTTCAAGGCTGCAAGATCTGGTGTCTTCAGTTCTTTTAGGCTGGCACCACCGTGGTATTTGAGGGCACGTATCGTGGCCACGATCACAACGGTCTTGGGTGAAAGGCCCGAGTAGCCACATTTGATATTCAAAAATTTCTCTGCACCCAAATCCGCCCCAAAACCAGCCTCTGTCACTACATATTTAGAGAGGGAAAGGCCCATGCGTGTCGCAATGACCGAATTTGTACCTTGGGCGATATTGGCAAAAGGACCACCATGGATGATGGCGGGATTGCCTTCGAGGGTCTGGACCAGGTTAGGCTTGACAGCGTCTTTGAGCAAGGCAGCCATAGCGCCCTGACCCTTGAGGTCCCTGGCGTAGATCGCCTTGCGGTCGAAGGTGTCCCCGACATAGATATTGCCTAGCTTGGTTTTCAAGTCTTCCAAGTCTTCAGACAGGCAGAGAATCGCCATGATTTCCGAGGCAGCAGTGATGTTAAATCCGCCTTCTCTAGGCATGCCGCCTGCTTTTCCCCCAAGTCCTATCAGTATATTCCGCAAAGCCCGGTCATTCATGTCCATCACGCGCTTCCAGACAATGGTACGCGGATCTATTCCGAGGCTGTTTTTGCTGTTTTGCAAATTGTTGTCAATCAACGCCGACAGCAGATTGTTGGCCTTCTCGATGGCGGAAAAGTCGCCCGTAAAGTGCAAATTGATGTCTTCCATCGGGACCACCTGCGAATAGCCGCCTCCAGCGGCGCCTCCTTTGATCCCAAAGACAGGGCCCAAAGAGGGTTCTCTCAACACAACGGTCGCTTGCTTACCAATGCGGTTAAGGCCTTCGGTAAGTCCGATAGAGGTCGTGGTTTTGCCTTCGCCTGCCGGGGTGGGCGTCACAGCCGTCACCAAAATCAGGTGATTGTCTTTCGCCTTTTCACGATCGATGAGGTGGTGGGGGAGTTTGGCTTTATGCTTCCCATAAAGCTCAAGGTCATCCTCTTGTATTCCCAGTCGCGCAGCGATGTCGCGGATATGCTTCAACTCGGCGGCTTGGGCAATTTCGAGGTCAGTAAGGTAGGATTTGTTGCGTGTGGACATGTGGATTGATATTTTATGCTAGATTAGCCGAAACTACAAAAATATATTAATCCCCACGTGGTTACAGCAATTTTTGGGATTTTGGCAAGGAATATTTGACCAAAACCCCAAACCTCCTTCTACTCATGCAAAGGCAACAGCATGGTGACTTCCGTCCCTGCTACTGAGCCATCAGGGTGGCGCAATTCCTCGGTTCGGACATCGTATTGCTTACCAGTCATCTTGGCAAACAGGGCCAGTCGGTCGTGGGTGATCTGCATGCCCCGCGATACGTGGTCTTGGGGGCGATCTGCTCGCCGTTTCTTGCTAGCTGAAATACCGATACCGTTGTCAGCGATGGTGATGAGGAGATAATCCTCATCGCGTTTGGAGATGTGGACACGAATCAGGCCTCCTGCATCCAAGGGATTGATGCCGTGCTTGATCGAATTTTCTACATAGGGTTGAAAGATCATGGGCGGGACCTTGGTCTCATGCTGATCTACGGAAGCATCTACGACCACTTCATACGTGAATTTGTCCTTGAACCGCATCATCTCAAGGGAAAGGTAGAGGTCGAGCCTGCTTACTTCCTCGTGTAGGGAAATGAATTCGCTTTTGGAGCTTTCGAGGTTTTGACGGATGAGTTTGGCAAATCGAGACAGAAACTTGTTGGCGGAAATCTTGTCCTGACGGAGGATAAAATACTGAATGGACTGGAGGGCATTGAAGGTAAAATGAGGATTCATCATCGCATACAATGCCTGATGTTCCAGCGCCAGTTTTTCGGCCTTAAATTTCATCTGCTCTTCTTCCCGCCTGCGTTTGGTGCGTGCATTTAGGACTTTGTAGATAATCACCCCAATAGACAGGAGAAGTAAAGCCATTAAGACCTGAAAGACACTCGTCTGCCAAAATGCAGGGCTGATTTGGAAAGTGAATGTCGTGGAGGGAATCTCCCAGTTTTCCGCGTCATTAGCCGCCTTTACCTCAAAGGTATATGTCTTTGGGGAGAGGTTGGAATAGGAAGCATCCGTAGTCTGAGAAGGAGCTGACCAAGCCTCTTCATAGCCGATCAGCCGATAGCGGTAAAGCACCTCAGCGGGATTTTCGAGGTCTATTCCGATAAATTTGAAAGCAATTCGGTTGCGCTCAAAGGGGATTTTGAGGTGTTGGGGGAGATTGGTTCCTCGCTCCACTGAGAACCCTAGTTTGTCCCAGTCCTGTCCCAGAGAACTGCGTACCTCGATGATATTGGTGCGTGGGAGCGTCCGTGAATTGAGTTTCTGCACGCCTTCTGGGCAGTAGACTGCCCCATCGGTGGTTCCCACCCATATATTGCCTTCGGCATCACTGAAGATGGCATTGGCATTGGTTTCCATGCTGGGCAGCCCGTCCGAACGGGTAAAGTGTTCGAGTACCACCTTCCCGGATAAGTGATATACCAGGAGATTCATGCGGTAGACCCCAGCCTCTGTGCCCAGCCAGAGGAAGCCATCTCTTCCGAAGGCCATGCCTACGACATTATTGGCGCTGGGGCGTTGATCCAGGCGAATGGTGGTGAACTGCTCTCCATTGTAATGGATAAGGCCCTGGGAGCTGGCTATCCACATTCGCCCCACTTCATCTTCTAGAAAAGTGATGATGTTTTTTCCGATCGTATCATGATTGGTGAAGGTGCCGTCCTGAAAAATGCTCACGCCATTGGGCGTTCCAATCCACACTTCGCCTTTGCTGTTTTTTTTGATCTGATAAATCGCATTGTCGATCAGTCCATCGTCCACGGTATAATGCTTGCCTACTTGATCCCCATCTAAGATAGAGATGCCAAAGTCTGTGCCCACCCAGATCTGACCTGCTGGGCCCTCACCAACACAGAACGTATGGTTACTCGCGAGACCACTTTGCTCATCAAATACTTGAAATTGACCGTTATGATACTTGGTGAGCCCTTTTGTATAAGAAGTAAACCAAAAATTCCCCTGACTATCAATCATGCTAAAACCGATGTCTTCTCCTGCCAGACCGTCAGCTTCGGTGACATGCTGTACAAACCTTGATCCATCATAAATCCCTATGCCTTTGTCATAGGTACTGATCCAGATATCGCCATCAGAGGTTTGGAGAAATGATTTGGCGAGTTGAGACCCAAGACCTGCCTGCATGTCTACGGTGGAAAAAAGGCTGCGCGTGACACGGACCACACCGCCCCCTTCTGTTCCGAACCAGAGATTGCCCTCGCTATCGGTGATCGCAGATTGCACTTGCAAGTCGAGCTGGCGATCCGTCGCTTGGGGCCTGAAAGGGGCAACTTCTCCATTGGCGACGCGTGCTATCCCCTCGCTCGTCCCCATCCAGATCGTGCCTTCCCGATCTGCAGTCATACAGAAGACCGTATTGTCAGGTATGCCGTCGGATTCATCAAACTGCTGGAAAGTCTTCCCGTCGTAAAAGAAAGCACCTTGGTCGGTGCCTAACCACATATGATGGCTGGAGTCTTCCAGCATGCAGTAGATCTTCAGCGGGCTAGGCAATATGCCCTCAAATTGGGGATAGATGGTGCCATCAGCTTCCAAGGCAAAAAGACCTACGTCTCTCCCCAACCATACACGTCCCGTATGGTCTTCAAGAATGGCATGGACCGTACGCTTAGGCGCATCATCATTCCACCTGAATGGTTTGTGGTGATAATCACCGTTTTCATACAAGGTGAGGCCCCTGTATTGCGTCCCAAACCAAAGCCTTCCCTTGCGGTCTTCCAAGATGCTGAGGACTTTTTGTAAGCTGTCGACGGTATTGTAGTTGGTGAATTTTCGTCCATCAAAATAGCTCACGCCTTGATCTGTAGCAAACCACACATAGCCATTTTCATCTTCCAGAATAGCGGATACAAAGTTCCCTCCCAGTGCCCCTTCTACCTCTTCTGGCTCATAATTCGTGAAATCACGCCCATCAAAGCGGCTCAACCCACGGTGGGTCCCAAACCACAAGTAGCCCCTACTGTCTTCCATGATCGCACGCACCTGGGACTGGATCAACCCATCACGTGTTGTGATGATGTCTACGCTGTAGCCATCTGTTTGGGAGAGCTGGGCATGGAGGGATGCTGCCCCCAAGAGGCAGCAAATGGTGAGCAATAATGTTCGGGGGGAAGAAATCAAATTAGGGTAAAAATTAAAAAGTGAAGTGTCATTTCGACGAGGCCCTGAGGCTTTGGGAAGGGTTGAGGAGAAATCTAACAAAGTGGTCTCAAAGCCTATTCGAAGCGCTAGGAACCCATAGTTTGCAGCCTGGACAAAAGGGCATGTTAGATTTCTCCTCCTTACAGTCGTCGAAATGACAGCCTTGCCGTTTGATAATCAATCATGAAGGTACAACTTTCGCCCGAAAATAAACACGCAACCCCAACACGATCCATAAGCCAATCAACACGATAGGGGTATGAAGGTATAGGAAGTGTAACCCTTGGGGAAGATCTAGTCGCTGAAGTAGGCCATTGAAGGGAATAAAAAGAGGCACACACAATAGGATAACAGCCACCTGCCAGCGCCTTGACCACGGTCGGACCAAAGGATAAAGCCAAAGGAGGAGCACCAAGTCATAGAATTGGAAATAGTTGAAAAGGAAAAAAGCGAGATATAGCAGGAGCAACGCTGTCAGGTCATCTACCTTTTTAGTCCAAATCAACCTGCCTACCCAAGTCCCCGCAATGAGGATGCCGAAGAGGTAAAAAATGCCTAGCCCCGAAACACTTCCTGGAGAAAAGAAATGGACCAGGACGCCGAGTTCGGTGAGCTGGGTTTGTAGGAAAAAAATAGGCTCTCCGACTGGCTGCACCACGTACAGCAAATCGCGGAATGTCTGCATATTGGCCCAGAGGAGCTGGTGCATTTCAATAGGCGCATCCGCCATTAAGACAGCGATCAACCACAGCACTGCGCCTACTGCTGCGCCTATCCCAACGGGCTTCCAAGCCCTTCTCAATAGGAAAAACACCACCAATGGCAAGGCCAAGGTGATCTTGCAAGCTCCTATGCCCAGCAAGATGCCCGTGGGCAAAGCCTGATCTTTAGTATAAAAATACCACGCTCCAAACAGAGCTGCAAAGCTCAGGAAGCTAGGCTGTCCTACCAAAAAGACAAGGCTTGTACCTTTGAAGGCAAGGACCAACAAGAAGAGGTCCAGCAAGGCAAGAGCAGACTGTTTGAAATAGGTTCGGTAGACAAAAAAGACGCTGAGTGCCAAGCAACATGGAATGAACAAATACCACAGGGCATAAGCGGTGCGAAAGGGCAGGGCTGCCAATGGGGTAAAAAGGGTCAATGCCCAGGGGGGATATAAGAGCGGATTGTTGGGAAATCCTGGCTGGTCTTTCGGCGTAAAACCTTCCTGGTCTGCGACCAGCTGCCATTGTGCTTTGAGGAGGCTGTCATCGTAAGGGTTTGAGCCTGCCGAAAGGAGCTGAGCGCCGAGGTAGACATTGCGAAAGTCTACAGGGCGATGCACGTCCATGGATTCTTGGAGCAGCCGATAGCCACTGAATAAAGCTAGCAGGATGAGGCATGCGCGGAGTGCAGTGGTAAAGATGGAAGTGAAATTATGCAGAATGATTTATTGAATTAGTGAAAGTCAAGGTAAAAGGATCAGGGAGTGGATCAAAATAATTTCCCGCTAAAATTCCCCACGGATAACAGGGATTTGCACAGATAAAGACGAAAATCCGTGAGAATCTGAGGAATCTGTGGTGTATTCTTCTTTCCTCCTTTCAAGTTGTCAAAAAGGATCTTTCAAAAATCAATTACTATTCATTCAATAATAAATATATAAAAAGCTCATATTCAGCTATTTATTATTTTTTTTACTTCAAAAAAATACACGATTGGCCCCAAATGTAATTGGTTTACCCTCGATTACTCCCTAAAATTGTATCATGAGTAACACTAACAACCCTACCATGAACCAATTACTACGATACGCCATTCTTCTCTCTAGTATTATTTTTATCAATACCTCTGCGACTCATGCCCAATGCGGCGACAGCCTGGGTTGGATGGTGACAGTCAATACCTTTCCTTACCACCAAGATTTTGAAAATGGGCCTGGCGGCTGGTATGCAGCTGCCACGGATGCCTTGTTTCCTGCCACAGCCCCTCCTGGCTTCGCCAATATGCCCCGCCCGAATACCTGGGCCTATGGCAAAGCGACAAAAAGCTTGGCTTTCCCCGGCGGTGCCAATGGCACGGATTCCTGTTGGGTGACAGGAGGATTGGGGATGGGCAACCACGGTCCCGGAGAAGTCTCTCACTTATTGAGTCCTCAATTTGATTTTACCGCTATGACTGACCCCAGTATCAGCGCCTATATCAGCTATGATGTAGAGGTCAATCATGATGCGGCATACCTTGAGGTATCCACAGATAATGGAAAGACCTGGACCATTGTCGGGGACTCTACCACCAGCAATTTTGGGTGGTATAATAGCAATTCTTTGAGCTCGATAACTACTTGCCCTTCAAACCACGGGACAGGGTGGACTGGTACGGGTAGTGGCTGGACATACGTTCAGCATGATCTATATGCCTATGCAGGCATGGCAAATGTGCAGCTACGATTCACGTTGCATAGTGACTTTTCGGTTCATCGCGTGGGACTGGCAGTAGATGAAATTAGGATACAAAACCTCCCCCCGCTGACAGTCAGCCCAGATACCTCACATTGTGGGCCGATGGTGCTGGACGCAGGGGCTGGCTGGGCAAGCTACCTCTGGAACACTGGAGCCACTACGCAACAAATTGTGGTTTCCAACACAGGAAGCTATATCGTAGTGACAACAGATGCTGGAGGCAATATGGCGACAGATACGGTAAATGTGGTCATTCATCCCCTTCCCAGCTTCAACTTGGGACCTGATCAGGTGGTGTGCGACTCTACGATCGTCATCATCCCTGGGCCTACCTTCCCCAATTCGACCTTTATTGTAGCAGTCTATGACTCTTCCCTAATGCAGTTTGTCACGCATTGGACGATGCCTCCTTTTACCAATGTCCAAATCGACTCGACCAGCCACCTGGAAGTCACTATAATAGATGCCAATGGGTGCACAGCCAAGGATTCTGTTATCATCGAAGTTCAGGATGGGCCGAACGTTACAGGTTCTGTTCAACACATTACTTGTCCAGGAGGCAATGATGGGAGAATAGACCTGACGGTCAATGGGGTACTGCATAACCCGAACTTTTTTTATACCACGTCTATTGCTACAACTTTGCCTTATATTGATAATGCAATAGCTGGCGTCTATTTTTTTAATGTAATAGACCAAGTGGGCTGTCAAGTCACGGATACATTTATTGTCACAGAACCGCTTCCTATCCAAGGGAGCATTACGGCTTCCCCTGCTCCCAACTGTAGCTCAGCTACAGGTCCTGTGACACTCACTGTAGGAGGTGGCACACCGCCATTTACCATTTCTTGGTGGCATGGACCTACCGGCTTTACCCTACCCGGCGGGTTACTGCCCGGCAATTATGGCCTGACAGTCACAGACGGCAATCAGTGCGAAGAAGACATCATGATCCCTATTATTTTTGCAGGTTCACCTGTAGCAACTGTCGCCACCACCCCTGATTTTGGGTCGAATGATGGAACGGCTATCGCCACTGTTTCGGGAGGCATGTCACCCTACACGTATGATTGGGGCTTCTTGGGAGGCGGACAGACTAATGACTCCATCACAGGGCTTGCAGCTGGGGCAGACCTCATGACAGTCACTGATGCTGCGAATTGTGTATTTGCTACTCCTTATATCATTGACTATGAGACGGGCGTCTACCCAGGCGATTGTAACCACGATCAAGTGGTAGATATGAACGACCTCATTCCAATCGGGCTGAAATTTGGCGATACAGGTCCTATTCGCCCCAATGCAACCCTCAACTGGACGCCCCAGATCGCTCCGCTTTGGGGAGACACCCTCCCCAATGGCAAGGACATTCGACATGTGGACGCTGACGGCAATGGCACCATCAACAGCGATGACACCCTCGCGATTACCCTCAATTATGGCATGACCCACAACAACCTCAGGCCAGCAGCCAGCGGAGGTCCGAAGCTCCACTTCATGATGCCTACAATGAACCTCTCGCCAGGCGATACGATCACCGTTCCCATCTTTTTGGGGACAATCGATACCCCTGTGGTGAACCTCTATGGCATAGCCTTTTCAGTAAATTATGATTCGAGCAAAGTGGAGGCTCAAACAGCCAAAACTGTTTTCCCAAGCTCCTGGCTGGGCATGCCAGGGGGCAATATGTTGAGCCTTGACCATGACCTCTATCCGATGGAGCGCATCGATATAGGCTTGGTACGGACGGACAAGATGGCGGTCAATGGGTATGGCCATATCGCTGACCTGATCGTCGTGATCGACGATCATATCGCGAAGCGGGATGTCCCCTTTTACTTGAGTTTCAGTCGCGTATTCGCCGTTGATGCGACAGGAGAGCCAATCGAGGTCGGTCATACCCCAGGCGAAGCTGTGATCAAAGTGACGACAGGCATTGATGAGGCTTTGGAAAAAGCGTTAAAAATGGGGATTGATCCTGCGAGCGGGGAGATTCGACTCACTCATCCTGGTCATCAACTCACTGGCGTTTCGCTCTACGACCTTCAAGGAAGGCGTTTGTATAACCTCGCAGCTGTCCAGCGTGATGAGACGGTCTTACGGGTAGGAGAAATGGCTGCTGGGACTTATTTCCTTGAAATCCATACGGAGAAAGGAAAGGTGACGAAGAAGCTGAGGTGGATGAAAAAATGATAGAATGACTGAATGAGGGGATGATAGAATATGGGAAGACTAAAAACCATGTTCACCTGATGTATATCATAACCCTGTAGGTTGTCAAGGCCTATGGGGTTTTTCTATGGTAATTTTGCAACAATTACTCCCATTCTTAACACTTCATTAACTGTTTTTAACCTCCCCTTAACAATCGTCGGAGGGCTATTTTCTGATATTGGGAGCGAAGAAAATGATAGAATGAGAGAATGATAGGATGATAGAATTTCTTTCCATTCACTCATTCTATCATGCAATCATTCTCTCATTTTTAGAAATTTAGGATCGTGTACGAAATAAACTCGTAATTTCAGGGGGCAGCTTTTGCTGTGTAATTCCACTTTGGCAAATATGAGTCAAAGGCAATTTGATTATTTTCTTTAAATCCTTGCGCATATTTTCTTCCG
>JAUIKF010000084.1 GCA_030430575.1 Bacteroidia bacterium
AGGGATGGAAAGCGAAGAATAAAAGAATTTTGATTTTCTCTCTACTATTGAAAAGTTTTTGTTTTTTCTCCACTATTGCGACGGGTTTAAACCCGTCGCAATAGTAATTAAACATAGAACATAGAACCTTCTTACGGTTTCCATTCCATCAGGAAGTACACACCCGTATCGCCAATATTTTTAAAGCCCAGACGGTCATAGAGCCGCATAGCGGGATTATTGCGCTCGACATGGATGCGGACGGGCAAGCCGAGGCTCGCTCCTTCAGCAAGGACACCTTCCATCAACTGACGGCCATAGCCCTTTTGTCTATGTTCTGAAAGCAACGCAATATCGATCAGGCGTATTTCGTCTGGGCGGCGTTCCTTATACAAGCGTCCGATGGGCTTGCCATCTATCAGCACCAACTCAAATTTGGCACTTTTGAACTGATCCATATAAAAGGTGTGCTGGGCGTGAAACTGCTGATCGAGAAACTGCGTCTTTTGGGCCTCAGACCAGTCGGCCACCATGGCCATCTCGTCTTCACGCGTACTGCCATAAAGTTGTCGAAGGAAGGGAAGATCGTCCTCAGTGATGGGGCGGAAAGTAAGGGGATTCATGAAGGAAGTTTTGCGTTTTAGGTTTTGAGTTTTGTGTTCGAAGTCAACTTAAAACCTAAAACCTAAAACCCAAAACATTTCTTAAAAAGAAGCGACAGATTCACATCTGTCGCTTGTATGCTTGACCCCTTAGGGTCACATTACGTCCAATTGCAAGATTAGCCCCGAGATGGGTACAGGCCTTGCAAGGCGATGATAAAATTCAGCGTAAGGAATGGCTGTAAATTCGTATGCGGCTGACCTCCGCCAGTTGTAGAGAGCGTTTCACTAGCCATGTCGACAAGATTAGAAGTAGTAGCAGGGTGATAGGCTCTTGGATTAAAGTCTTTCCCGAAAGAAGAGGTGTTAGTAGGTGCAGCACCCGCTGTTCCGTTAGAAGAAGTCCCTCTTGCTGTATGGGTATGACTAGGAATTTGTGCTTCCGATAGGGTAACGGTTTCTACGCCTACCCTTTCCCCAAGTCTACGTGAGGTAAGACCAGGCCCTCGGCCAGGATGCATAGGTGCTCTCCCTTGCAAATTGGGAAGCGCAGTAGTAGTACGACCATCCCCTCCGTATGTGGTTCCTATAAGAGAAAAGAGGGCCGTATTTTGGGCAATCGGCAGTAATTGGCCATCACAGAAAGCCCAGCCACGAGGGGCAAAATTGCCCGCAAATATTCTGATTTCAGCTATAAATGGTTCAGACATATGAATTCAAGGTTATTGACGTGAAGGATAAATGCCAAAAAGGGCAATAATAAAGTTGATACATAAAGTGGGCATCAAGTTGGTATGAGGTTGACTGCCCCCAGTATCTGCAATCATATTAGAGGCAAAATCTCCAGTTTGATCTACTTGGGCATAAAGACCAAGCGACGCTGGAGGTTTAGCCGTAACCCTACCTTGAGGGGCGCCATTATCACCTGCTGCTGTATTAGCATTAAAATCGTGTGTATGAGAAGCTAGTTGGTTAGTAGTGAGTGTTTCATTCTCAGCACCCGCCTTAGCACCCAAGCGTCTTGGGGTTAAGCCTGGGCCACTACCAGCATGCAGAGGGATTCGTCCTCTAAGGTCAGGAAGTCCAAAGGTTGTACGGCCATCGCCGCCATAGATGGTTCCCAAAAGGGAAAACAGGGCATCATTTTGACTTACCGCCAGCAGTTGGCCATCACAGAAGGCCCAACCCCGTGGAGCAAAATTGCCCGCAAACATTCTTATTTCTCCTACAAATGGTTCAGACATAATTTTTTAAGGTTAATGGGTTAGTTACGTGATGGGAAAAGGCCTCGAAGGGCTATACAAAAATTGACAGCCAAATAAGGCTGCATATTATTATGGGCTTGCCCACCACCTGCATTAGTCACTGTCCCAGATCTTAAGGCAGTCATAGAACCAGCACTTGGATTGCGCCAAACATCAGCCTCGTCAGCCAATAAGCCTCCAATTGGGTTATTATTATTTCCATCAACAGAAACAGCTTTGACAGCATGTGAATGAGCTGCAATTTCAGCAGCAGTCAGGGTGACAGTCTCAGCTCCTGACTTCTGACCAAGTGCATGTCCATCACTTTTATGAATAGGGGTACGGCCTCTCAAATCAGGCAAAGCAAAAGAGGTTCTTCCATCTCCTCCATAGGTCGTCCCTAAGAGTGAGTAAAGGGACTGGTTCTGGTTGATGGGCAGGATCTGGCCATCACAGAAAGCCCAGCCGCGCGGGGCAAAGTTGAAACCGACAAGGCGGATTTCAGCTAAAAAAGGTTCTGCCATTTTATTAGATTTTAATAGGGTGAAAAAAAGGGAATAATTCCCAATAATTTAGGTATATAAAGAGCGAGGCAAGACATGGCTTACCCTACTATAAAATAGTCTACATGGTGTCGGAAAATTAGCTAGGGAGTAATTTTTGTCTTTCCGCAAGATAAGAATTTTTAAGAATAATCCAATCGATTTATGCTTACAATCATTGCAGTTACAGGTGGGTAATGATACACGGTCAAATATTATTCCAAATCTGAGCTACTTCTCTCCCAATGTAAGAATCAGAACAGAAATAACCCAGATTTCCACCTGTATATCCTCTTTGTCGGAAAGGGTAGGGGAGAGGTGAACTTTGGGGGGCATTGAACCCCCTTTTCGCCTAACGGTCCCCCTCCGCCTTCGACAAGCTCAGGCTACGGTGGACCTGGCGATTTGGCACTCTAGAAATCACGATTTCTCAAGAAAGCCCCTCTCTTCGCGCAGGCCCGTGGGGTGGCTAAGAGAGGGGCAGCGAAGGCCGCAGGCCTGAGCGGGGTGAGTTTTTCAGGGCCATTGAACCCACCCTTTCGTCTTATCGGCCCTCCCTTGGAAATGGAGGGCCTGACGAGTCTCTGAGAAATCTTGATTTCTCAAGAAAGCCCCTCTCTTCGCGCAGGCCCGTGGGGTGGCTAAGAGAGGGGCAGCGAAGGCCGCAGGCTGAGCGGGGTGAGTTCAAACACCCATCACCTTCCCCAACTCCCCCGCCACCTTCTCCCAATCTTCCAATACCTCCTCATTCTTAAACCGAATGACTTCAAACCCCATAGCAGTCAATTTCTCTGTTCGGTTTTGATCATAAGTTACTTGATCAGGTTCATTGTGAATATCCCCATCAATCTCAATAATTAACTTGTATTCATGACAGTAAAAATCAGCAATAAAGAATCGTCTTTTTCCCTGAGTTTCTTCGTGTTGAATAATAAACTGGCGGTTGACTTTTTTACCCCAAAAACGCCTGTCACGTACCTTCTCCCAGAAAAATGCCTCAGCTGGCGTCTGGTTCTTGCGATTTTCGCGGGCGTATTTTTTGATAGTATTGTAATCCACTGTAGTTGAGTTTTGTGCTTGGCAGCTTGTCATGGAACCCACCCTTTCGTCTATCGGCCCTCCCTTCGCCTTCGACAAGCTCAGGCTACGGGAGGGCCTGACGATCCTCAGAGAAATCACGATTTCTCTAAAAAGCCCCTCTCTTCGCGCAGGTCAGTGAGGCGGCTAAGAGAGGGGCAGCGAAGGCCTCTGGCCTGAGCGGGGTGAGTACAAAAATCCCCCGGCCAAAGGCCGAGGGACATATCTTCAAGAATTAATGATCAATTATCAATTCTCCACTTTCAATCACTTCTTCATCCACAGATGCACCACATACGCCGCAATCGGACTCGAAATCAACACGCCAGGCACATCAAACGTCATCAACTCATACCCAAAGCCCAGCATCGCCACGCCAAAGCCTACAATCGTCGCAGCCAATACAACCGCCAATACCTTCGCAAACAACTTCCCATCAAATGGTAGCGAACGAGGCGCAAACATACTGAAACTCGCACTGCCAGCCGTAGCTAGTTTCTTGCGAGAAGCCAAGATCGCCACAGAACCCATCGCCAGCATCATCAAGGCCAAGATCATCATCGCCCACTCTGAGAGGGTAGGAACTAACGACGGGCCACTGAAAGGATTACCGCCTCCTCCATAGCCATGGATTTGGTTACTCCTAGCGTAAATCTGGGTATAGGTTGCAGAAGGACCAGGAAAATTATTAGCATCTCCCTCTAACCAATTTGAGGCATTGGTAATTTGACTTAGGGCATCTGCTTGACTGCTAAAGCTGATGGGGCCGTTATAAGCACCAATAAAAACACCACAACCATCCCCAGTACCATTATCTGCCAATTCTAAAGAAGCTCCAGCAGAGATTAAGCCTAAAGGTTCAATGGAAATCCAATCATCGGCAGGATTTGCAGCCACATTGTTATCCCAACCTGTAGTGCTTGTACCTCCAAAACAAGAACCTGTACCTCCCGTAGTAAAATCCATCCCAAAAATAAAAAGAGGTTCAGCCATGGGTTCAGTAGCATTACCAGTATTCGAATCGATAAATAGGAATAATTGGTCTCCATGACCATCATACAGATCAAAGGGGTCTGCATTTGCTACATTATTCAATGTTGATACATAGGGAGAAGCACTGTATGTGTTCCTGTAGTCAGCCCAGTCTGAACTCATGGCACAGGGATTAAAGGTGATCAAACTAAAAGCAGGAAGGCCTCCTGTAGGAGTAGTATAAATAAAAGCCTTCGACTTAAATGTACTTCCGCCATCAGTTGAAAATTCTTCAGGATTTGCGCCGCCATTATCATGTACACTTTGATCTGTGAGGATAAACTTATCACCTGTATTAAGAGCAACTAAGGTGAGAATAGTCACAGAATCATCATAAGCACATGGACCCGTCCCATCATTTACTGACCGAAAATAAACAATGGCAAGATCACCGGCAGTTAGCTGTGCTTGCAAACTAGGCGTCAGGCCAACCATCAGAAAAGCTAGGCAAGAAAGAATGAGGATATATGTCTTTTTCATGTTAGAAAATAAAAAGTAGAATTCGAATGAATAAGGAACAATGAACATTGTGCCAGATGGGGCGCATTTGGAGTGCAATTGCTAAGGTAAAAGGAATTTTTGGGTTTTCAAAAGAAAAAAAGAACGAGTAAGCAGGTAATAGTACTTATTTTGGGCGAAACAGAAAGAGCTGATGATAGATAAAAAAGGGCATAGGACAATTTTATATAAAAAGAGATTTTTGCCAAAAACCTGCATTATTGATTCCTTTTGTACTTATCGCTTGCCTATTCTTATGTCGAAATTCTTTCAGAAAAGGTAAATATCTATCCCGATAAAACTTTCAGTCAGCTAAAGAGTAGGCCTTTATTTTGGATAATCCCAAAAAATGAATTAGCTTTAAGAACTGATACTATCTGAGTTTTTTGGTAACCCTATAACTTTTTACCCTACTTTTTGATGGATGAATTGCTTAACTCCCTGCTCAGATAAATTCCAGACACAATTTTAAGATCGAATCCTGTTGGGTGATTTTTCGCTTTTGAGAAAGTGAAAGGTCAGCTAGCGCCTTAATGTAAATGAAAGATTGAGAAGCTGACTTTACCATTTTAGGCAAACATTCGACTTATATCAATACAGCCTTAATTTTCGCTACTGTTTTTATTAAAGACCCCTCAATTTGAACCAAAATAGACCCATGAAAAAACATTACATTCTGCTCTTTGTGGCTATGAGTTGCTTGCTAATAGCACCTCTTTCTGCCAAGACCATCTCTTTCGATGATGGCTGTACCCATATGACTGCGGATGATTTTCCTTTAGAAAATCATGCGAAAACCACATTAACTGAGTTGCCAAATGCCTATCCAGTAAAAGTGCTTGAGACGGCCAAAATCCATACGGTGACCCTAACCCCTAAAAGTCATCGTGTGTTTAAGATGATGGAGACCGATCCGCCTCATGCAGGCTGTCAGGATGTGACAATCGACCTCAACGCTGGAGGCAATGGTATCCTCATAGCTACCGATGTAAACAATGGCTCCAGTGATGGGGGAAGTGGGATTAATCCAAACGCTTTTAGCGTTGCCCCCAATACGTTTGAGTGTGCAAGTATCGCTAGCAATCCCAGCGAAGTCACCCTTACAGTTGAGGACAATGATGCTAACCAGAGTACGTGTAAGGCGAGTGTCACCGTCAGGGATTTAATCAACCCTACGGCCTTGTGTAAGGACCTTACGGTCACGTTAAACGGAAGTGGAAGTGGCTCAATAGGCCATTCAGATGCCAATAATGGCTCCAATGATGCCTGTGGCCTTTCTTCCATGTCTACCACCCTGACAACCTTTGATTGTGACGATGTGGCTATCAGCCCGCTGAATGTGACGTTGATAGTTACTGATAATCATGGCAACCAATCATCTTGTACCTCAGATGTATCCGTCATAGACGATACCGACCCTAACGCCATTTGCCAAGATGTTACTCTGACGCTTGATCCGAATGGGACTAAAACGCTATTCGCGAATGATGTAAACAATGGATCAAATGATAATTGTGCGCCCATTGGTGGCTCATTATCACTGGCTATATATGATTGCAGTCATATTGCTACAAATCCCAATGTAGTTACCTTGATTGTAAATGACGTTGCTAACAATTTGTCAACCTGTACGGCGAATGTGACAGTAGTGGACGATACAGATCCTACGGCTATCTGCCAGGATGTGACGGTGTGCTTGGATGGCACGGGCCTTGGCTTCTTGGCTGCCAGTGATGTGAATGATGGTTCTACTGATGCTTGTGGCATCCAGTCTCCAACAGTTAATCCATTTATATTTGGCTGTGGAAATATTGGTGATAATACCGTAACCCTTACGGTGACAGATAATAACAGCAATCAAAGTACTTGTACGGCGTATGCCTCAGTAGCCGATAAAATGGCTCCTACGGCACTCTGTAAGGATGTGACTGTGAATCTAAATGGCGGCAGTGTTGCTACTGTTGCTGTTTCAGATGTAGATAATAACTCAAGTGATAATTGTGGAATTACGGGTTACAGTGTCAGTCCAAATACCTTTGGCTGTAGTGGAGGAATAACCACCCTTTCGCTTTCAGATGCTACTGGAAACCAAAGCAGTTGTACTGCTTCTGTGACGATAGATGACAAAGTCTTTCCCGCTGCGAAATGCGATGATATTACCATTGATTTGGATGGAAATGGAATGGCCTCAATTGCTCCAAGTGACGTCGATGCTAATTCCAGTGACAACTGCGGAATCGCCAGTATGAGTGCTTCGCCGAGTATGTTTGACTGTAATGATGCTGGGACGACCACAACTGTGACCTTAGGTGTGGTTGATGGATCAGGCAATCCAGATGCTTGTACCGCATCAGTCTTTGTCAATCAAAACACCCCACATGCCGATTGTAAGGACATTACCATCTCCTTGGAGGATAATGGAATGGCTTCCATTGCTGGATCAGACGTCAATGATGGCAGTAGCGATGCCTGCGGCATTTCAGGCATGGATGTTTCGCCAAACACCTTTAATTGTAATGATGTAGGCTTAAATCCTGTCACATTAACTGTGACCAATTCTAACGGTGGTCAAGCTTCTTGTACAGCCACTGTAAGGGTGGAAAATGAGCCTGTAACCCGTTGTATAGACATCACTGTTCAATTAAATGGAAATGGTGAAGCATCTATCGAACCAGCTGATGTCGATGATGGTAGCAGTGATGCCTGTGGCATTACGGGCAGATCTGTTATACCTAACACTTTTGAATGCACAAACGCGCCATCCACAACGGTAACCCTTACGGTCTTCAATATTAATGGAGGCTATGGTCAGCGTGCTTCGGCCTCCTGTACGGCTACTGTGACCCTTGAGGATAATATTCCTCCTACGATCAATTGTCCGACTAAGGCGCTCAAGCGCAATACTGATCCTGGCGTATGTACCCACACCGTAGTAGGAACAGACCTCGATCCGTTGCCGATCGATGACAACTGTCAGGTAGCTTCCATTACCAATGACTACAATAATAGCAGTAGTCTGGGCGGTGCAGTCCTACCCAAAGGCAAAACCACTGTCACCTGGACAGTATATGATGCCAGCGGCAATTCAACAACGTGTACCTACGACATTCGCATCCGCGATCGTGAAGCTCCAGTCTTCGACAATTGCCCACAAGCGGCAAGTTATGTAGTGCCCTTCTGTAGCACCGGCATGGTTCACACTTGGCCTACCCTGACAGCGACCGACAACTGTACCAAAGCGAACAAGATCGCGATCAATGTCTTCCCGCTGAGCGGCAGCTTCTTCCCATTGGGAACTACTACTGTGAATGCGACAGCTACAGATAAGGCCGGTAACGTCGGAGATTGCATCTTCACCGTTACGGTGACAGAGGACTGCGATCCACTACCTGCGGGCGTAACACACGGCGACATTGGCAATACAGGAAATGTAGTAGGGAAAGTCTGTTACGATGCACCTACTAAACTCTATGAGATCAAGACTTCAGGTAGCGGAATCGCCAACGCAGTTGGCTCTATGGACGGCTTCCACTACATTTGTCTGAACTCTTCAGACATGATGGTAGACGTGCGTGCACGTATCGTCCAACAGCCTACCAACAACTACCGCGACCGCGTAGGCGTCATGATTCGTCAGGATAACGCTCCTAATTCTGCCAGCATTTCGACCCTGATTGCAGGAGACAATAAGACCATTATGGTCAATCGTGCGGCCACAGGCATGTTTGCCACAGGTGTCCATGGACCTACGCTTCCTGGACCACTATGGCCAGGACCAGTTTACTGGGTACGCTTGCACAAAATTGGGCCTATCTATTACTCCTATGTCTCTCCAGATGGGGTAGCATGGACCCCGATCAGTGCTACGCCTCAGTCCAATTCCATCTCCGGTAGCTATAAGGTAGGCATCGCCGCTACAGTTGGTACGCCAGGTCAGGTGATCCACTACAAAGTAGATAACTTTACGGTAAATGGCACAGCCTACAAATTGGGCGAAGATGCCAATTCACCACTCTCAGTGTCGGCCTTCCCAAACCCCGTCCACAACCAGTTGAATGTCAACATTATTGCCCCATCAGCTTCGCAGGTGCAAATGACCCTTCGCAACGCGATCGGTCAAGAGCTGATCGTACAGCGCTTCGAAGCCGATGCCGAAGGCATAATGGTGCGCAACATCGAGATGAGCGACCTCGCCGCAGGTGTCTACCTGCTTGAGGTGAGGACAGACAAGGAGTCGAAGACGATTAAGGTAAGGAAGTTTTGAGTTTAGGGTTTTGAGTTTGAAGAAATCAACTCAAAATACGAAACCCAAAACGACAAAGAAAACACAAAAACCGCCGAAAGGCGGTTTTTTTATGTCCTCAGAAATCTTTGGAAAATACCACAATACGAAGTAACTTGCTGTCTATACTAGCTGAATATATTTTACTCAATTTCCCTAGCAATTGGCAAAATGTAGCGCCTTCTTCTTACTCAGTAATCTCCGGACTGTCCATTATCGTGTGTTTTGTAAATCCTTCTTTGATGAAAGAAAGGCTTTTGTATATAACTTTACCCGAGATTACCCTCACATGAAAAAGACTTGTACCCTCCTTTCATTGCTTTTGTGGAGCATTTTTGTCCAAGCCATATCTACTGATTATGATTCAGGATGTGCCTATATGGAAATGGATGAAGCTGCTTATATTCCCCAGATTGCTGCGGAATATGCCTTGTATCCCGTACAGCCCTTGGCTGTCGAAGCTGCAAAGACAGTCACCTTGTCCCCAAGCGTCGATCGTGTATTCAAAACGATGGAGACCGATCCGCCCTATGCTGGCTGTCAGGATGTGACGGTGGACCTCAACGCGGGAGGCACTGGTACCCTCTTGGCAGCAACTGTAAACAATGGCTCCAGCGATGCAGGAAGTGGCATTAATACATCTGCCTTCAGCGTGACACCCAATACCTTTGAGTGCGCAAGCATCGCTAGCAATCCCACGGAAGTCACCCTTACCGTTGAAGATAATGACAACAATCAAAGCACGTGTAAGGCCAGTGTGACGGTAAGGGACATGATAGACCCCACAGCCTTATGTAAAGACCTTACAGTGCAGTTGGATAATGCAGGCAATGGCTCCATAACAGCCAATCAAGTCAATAACGGCTCCAATGATGCCTGTGATAACAACCTTGGCCTTGCGGTTGCTCCGATGAATTTTGATTGTTCTGATGTCAGTGCTAGCCCTGTATCAGTAACCTTAACAGCCACAGACCAATACAATAATTGGGGAACCTGTACGGCAAATGTTGACATATTTGACAATATTCCCCCTACCACTTTCTGTGGAGTAGCAGATGTCGAAAACCCTGTTTTTGATAATAATATTGGTTCTGCATTTAATATTACCAGCAAATACGCCCAAACCTTTAAACCGAACCATTCTATTTCCCTCAAACGAGTTGCGATAAGACTTCGGAATACAGTGACACCAGGGGATATGACCTTATCCCTTTATGCTGGTACAGATCCCAATAGTCTGGGTGTCCCATTAGACCAAGTGACTATTTCAAATCTATCTTTTGCGTTTAATAGCTTTGTTTACTTCGATTTCCCAGGTACAAATCTTGTTTCAGCAGGGCAAGACCTGATCCTGGTATTAGAGACAACGGGCCAATATACCATGACATTCAGCACAAATAATGCCTACGCCAATGGGACAGCCCATTCACAGTTTGACCCGAATCCTTTTTTCCCTCCTCAAGCTGGTAGTTATGATTTTTCCTTCATGATCTATACGCCCTCTCTTCCCTTATGTGTGGACTTAAATGCTGCTGGGCAGGCTAATATTTCGGAAAGTGACATTAATCCAGGTGGATCACAAGATGCATGTGGCATGATGAGTATTACCGTATCACCCAATACGTTTGCTTGTGCCAATATTTCGTCGAATCCCCATACTGTGACTTTGATTGCAACGGACAATAATGGGAATCAGGCTTCTTGTACTGCAGGAGTGAAGGTAAAGGATGTTACGGCCCCCACCGTCCTTTGCAAGGACGTCACCCTCCAACTAGACGCAAACGGCTCCGCAAGTCTACCGACAAGTGATGTCCACGATAGCTCCAGCGATAACTGTTCTTCCACCTTGAGTTTTGAGCTAGATAAAGGATCTTACAACTGCGCAGATATCGGTCCCAATACGGTGACCCTCTTTGCCAATGACCTGTCTGGGAACAGCGGCTCCTGCACGGCCAATGTCCTAATAGAAGACAATGAAGGCCCTATCATCCAACACCTCATCTGTGGTACCAGTGATGCAACAGGCGTGGAATATGCCGATGGCTGGCAGTCAGGAGACAAAGACGGAAGTGGGTTTGGATTATGGAGTTTATCTACTTCAGCATCAAACTCCTCTGAGGGGGGATTTTTTAGAGGAGATTCCAGGTTGAATGGAAGTCCCGGAGGAGTTGTCAATGACCCCAATGTGGATGGAGACATCAATACAGGCGGATTTGCGCTTGGTATGTATGCTAATTCTGGTGCAACTACTATTGCTACAAGACCTTTTTCCAGTCCATTTGGCGTCAAAAGTAAATTTACCCTTGAGTTTGATAATGGGAACATAGACCCAGGCAATGGCATTTCGGTTGAAATGCTAAATAGCACCTCTAATCTACTCTTAGATGTCCAATTTTTTGGGGGAACAAGTAATTATAGGATGAATGATCTCTCGGGAACAAGTACCTTCACTTCGATTGGCTTTACCGACCAGGGGCTAATTCTGGAAATAGTATTAACTACCCCTACCACTGCTGAAGTAACCCTCACCCGGAAAATAGATAATGTCTCCCAAACGTTAACAGCAGAATTAATACAACCCATTTCAGGTACGCAAGAAATTAGTGCTTTTGTTGTGATAAATGCTAATGCAGGTTCAGGCTCCGACAAGGATCTCTATATCAACAATATGGAGGTCTGCTACGCCAATAATGGCTGCCCCGCCAATATCAGCGTAGCCAACGATGCCGGCCAGTGTGGCGCCGTCATCGACTACGACGAAGTCCAGGCATGTGATGCCTGTGATGGCATCCTCAGTGTCACCCAGACAATGGGTCAGGCCAGTGGCACTTCCTTCCCCGTTGGTACGACTACCAACACCTTCTCGGCCCAGGACTCCAGAGGCAATACCGCCTCCTGCAGCTTCACCGTCACGGTGACGGACAACGAACCCTTGGAAGCAAAATGCAAGGACATCACGGTCTACCTGGATAATAGCGGAAATGCGAGCATCGTAGGAACGGACATCGATGATGGCTCCAGCGATAACTGTGGCATAGCCTCCCTGGTTCCCAGCAAAACGAGTTTTGACTGTGGAGATGAAGGACCGGATTCTCCACCGACTGTCACCTTGACTGTGACAGACAATAATTCAAATCAAGCTACTTGTACCGCTGCTGTAGAGGTAGACGATATCATGCCTCCCCATGCAGGGTGCAAGGATATCACGGTCCAGTTAGATGCTACTGGTAATGTCACAATTCTCGACGATGATGTGGAAAATGGCTCATCGGATAATTGTAACCAACAGATACCAACAAATGTCACTCCTGAAAGTTTTACCTGTAGCGATATTGGAAATAATATCGTGACCTTAAGAGTAGGCGATAGAAATGGCAATCGGAATACCTGTACCGCCACCGTGACGGTGGAAGATGTGACAGGCCCCGTCATGCAAACCCCCGTCTGCGGCACCATCAGCAACGCCGCCGCAGCAGCCTATAACAACGGCTGGCAAGCTGGCGACAATGACGGAAGTGGATTTGGCCCCTGGTCGTTTGATCCATCAAGCAATTCTAGCGAGGCAGGCTTTTTTGTAGGAGAAGCGGCCACCAATGGTTCTTCCGTATTCAATGGAGCCGCCAATGACAGCAATGGAGATAACGACATTGATTCCAATGGAAAGGCGCTGGGCCTATACGCCAATTCTGGACAAAAAGCACGAGCTGAACGCTCCTTCTCAACCCCCCTTGGGAAAGGGAGTGTCCTAAAGGTAGACATAGATAATGGGTTTATTGACAATGGTAAGGACATAGAATTTATCCTGCGCTCTACGACTAATTTAAGCTCAATCATAGTGTTCATGCAAGGGGGAGATACCTACTATAAGCTACTAGACGCAAATGGTTCAACTACTTTCACCAATATTCCCTATACAGATCAGGGCATTCACATAGAAGTGACCAATCTGGGCGGAGATCAGTATGAGGTAGAACTTACACGCCTGGAAGATGGGGTTTCGCAAAGTATCATTGCTACGCCTGCCGGAGGCTCTGGACTGGTAATAGGAGGAATATGGTTAATCAATGGAACTGCCGGGATGGGCACCTCCAATAACCTTTATATCAACAATATGGAGATATGTCACCCTGCCAACGGCTGCCCCGCCAATGTCAGCGTGACCAATGATGCTGGGGCGTGTGGCGCTGTCGTCGACTACGAAGATGTACTCGCATTTGATGCCTGTGAGGGCTGCCTCACGGTGGTACAAACCACTGGCCAAGCCAGTGGTACGCTCTTCCCCGTTGGTACCACGACCAACACCTTCACGGCCACGGACTCCCACGGAAATACTTCCGCTTGTAGTTTCACCGTCGAAGTGACGGATGACACGGATCCTACGGCTCTTTGTCAGGATTTGACGGTGAGTGTAGATGACAATGGGCAAGTAAACATTGCGGCCACAGACGTAGCCGTAGCCAATTCTGCCAATGACTTTTTAGGTACTCAGGGAAATAATGGATGGGAATATGGCATGCATGCGGCCTTTGACCTTGATGGCTTTACCCAACTGCCTAACTTCACAGGCTTTGTCTGGAACAATCCAGGAACCAATCTGGGCTTTCCTCAAATTGACGCTAATGGAGGACACCCTCAGATCGAAAATCAGTTTTGGGCAGTACGCCGCTGGACGAGCTCAGTCACCGGAATGGTTCGAATAGAAGGGGACTTCTTCGACCGAGACAATAATTGCGGAGATGGAGCTCATGTGCGCATTTTCCGGAATGGAGCTCAGGTTTACGAATACCTTAATGTCCCTACCACTTCAACCACCTACACCATCACAGTACCTGTGGTGGCAGGAGATAAGCTCTCATTTGCCATTGATCCTAAATTCGATTCAAGTTGTGATGACACTCACTTCACCGCTGAGATCACCCTGTTGGGGTTGGCAAGTACCATAGAAGATGAATGTGGCCCCTTGACCATAAGTGCTACTCAATCTACTTTTGATTGCTCAGACATAGGGCCCCTTCAGCCGGTAGGGCTGACGGTAGAAGACCCCAGTGGAAATTCTACCACCTGTACCGCTCAGGTAAGGGTCATTGACGCGGTGAAGCCCGTCGCGCTGTGCAAAGATGTGACCGTCGAATTAGATGCTAATGGCGTAGCAGCGATCATAGGTACTCAATTTGACAATGGCTCCTCGGATAATTGTGGAATTACCAGCTATAGAATCAATGGATTTGAGGTGGCCTCTTTAAATTGCGGACAGCTTCCTGCCTCTCCGCTTACCACGGATTTTACTGTTTATGATGCTGCGGGGAATATTTCCCCTAATTGCGAAGTGTCCATTACCCTGGAAGACAATTTGCCGCCCACCATCACCTGCCCTACGGGCACCCTCAGGCGCAATACAGATCCCGGGGTATGTACCCATACGGTAGTGGGCACCGACCTCGATCCGTTGCCGATAGCTGACAATTGCCAGTTAGCTTCTGTTATCAACGATTATAATGGGAGCAATACCCTGGCAGGAGAAGTCTTGCCCAAAGGAAAAACCACGGTCACCTGGACTGCGACAGATGCCAGCGGCAATTCGACGACTTGTACCTATGACATTCGCATTCGCGACCGTGAGGCACCTGTCTTCGACAATTGTCCACAAGCGGCGAGTTACGTAGTGCCGTTTTGCAGCACGGGGCATGTGCATACCTGGCCTACCCTGACCGCGACAGACAACTGTACCAGGGCGAATAGGATTAACATCAATGTCTTCCCCCTCAGCGGAAGCTTCTTCCCGCTTGGCACAACCACTGTCAATGCCACGGCTACTGATAAGGCAGGGAATGTAGGCGATTGTGTGTTCACAGTGACCGTGACAGAAGACTGTGATCCATTGCCAGTAGGTATGACCAATGGAGACATCGGCAATACAGGAAATAAAGTAGGTCGTGTATGCTATGACGCTACCACGAAGACCTATGAGATCAAGACCTCTGGTAGTGGCATCGCAAGTGCGATGCCCACCACGGATGGCTTCCACTATGTATGTCTTAGTTCTACTGACATGATCATGGATGTCCGCGCACGCATCGTCCAGCAACCCACCAATAACTACCGCGATAGGGTAGGGGTGATGATTCGCCAGAATCACAATGCCAATGCAGCAAGTGTATCGACCTTGATTGCAGGAGACAATAAAACGATGCTGGTCAATCGTGCCTCTGCTGGCATGTTTGCCTCAGCGGTTCATGGACCCACACTTCCAGGACCGATCTGGCCTGGCCCAGTTTACTGGGTTCGTCTGCATAAGATAGGAGCTTTCTACTACTCCTATGTCTCGCCAGACGGTGTGAACTGGACGATGATTAGTGCCCAATCCAATGCCATCATGGGAAGCTATAAGGTGGGCATCGCTGCCACAGCTGGTACGCCTGGTCAAGTGATTCACTACAAAGTAGACAACTTCACCGTTAATGGCACCGCCTATCGCGTTGGAGGGGATGGTTTACAAGCCATGGAAGTCTCCGCCTTCCCTAACCCTGTGAAGAATTCCCTCAATGTAGTGGTCAATGCCCCAAATACCACGGATGCTCGCCTTTCTTTGAGCAATGCCTTGGGGCAGGAACTGATTGTCCATACCTATCAAGTAGATGAGATGGGAATTATCAATCGTCAGATTGAGATGGAGGGGCTTGCCGCAGGGGTGTATCTGCTGGAGGTCCGTACGGACACAGAGACCAAGACGATTAAGGTTGTGAAGAAATAATTTAATGTTTTATGTTCTAGGTTCTAAGTTGATGCTGACAGTTTACATAAACCTAGAACCTAGTGTTCTTTCAAGACTGAAATGTGGAGGAGACAGAGGCGCGGATTACACACAAATCAGCCCCTCGAATCCGGAAATCCACGCCAGCTTGCATAGCAAGCAATTTGAACTGCTGGGGCGGATTTCCGGACGGTGAGTTGGCTCTTGGCGTAATCCGACCCGTTAACTCCACAATTCTAAATTGAAAGAACACTAGAACTTAAAACCAAGAACCTAAAAGAAACCCATGAAAAAAACCTTTTTATTCCTAGTACTAGCAGCTAGCTACTTGCTCCAAGCGCCTATTTTTGCGAAAGATATTTCTTTTGAGAAAGGGGGTACCAATACGGTGGAGGCCCTAAACACCGTTACGCTTTCCCTGACTTCCTGCCGAGGTGAAAGCACCAATACGGCTACTACAGATACCGATCCGCCCACGGCAAAGTGTGTCACGGATGCAGAGACACTTGAGTTGGAACAAGGTGAATTTAATACAACCTTGACCTTGGATGCCAATGTCAAATATGCCCAATTATATTATCCCATATTTCCCGCCCAGCTCTCCTCCATCAAGGTGAGATTTTCGGTTACTAATTTGGTAGGGAATGTGACCTTGTCTGTCTTTAAAGATGATGGTGGCATCAATGCCCTTGGTGCTCCCTTAAGTACTGTGACCCTTACCAATCTAAGTATAACGGATGATTATGCTACCTTCCAGTTGCCTTCACCCGTTCCAATTGTAAATTTTGACGATTATTATCTGGTATTGGAAACGACAGGGAATTATGAATTAAATGTATCAGATGCAGATCCTTATAGAAGTGGGTTGCTATATTCCTCTCCTACGAATGTGACCAACTATTCGGGTATAGGTACGGGGGACCATGACCTAGCCTTTTCAGTATTTATTCGTGGCCTTGATGTACCCTTAAATCCTTCAGGAAATGCCCAAATCGCGGCGAGTGATATAGATGATGGCTCCTCAGATGCTTGTGGCATCAAGAGCCTTTCTTTATCTACCAGTACATTTGACTGTATCGATGCCAGAAATAACCCCCATACGGTCACATTGAACGTGACCGACAATAATGACAATCAATCGAGCTGCACGGCTACTGTTATTGTCAGGGATACGGTTGCACCAATTGTGGAGTGTTTTGATTTAACCGTGGAATTAGATGAAAATGGGTTTGCCGATTTTGTGAATAGCGATTGGAGTAATGAACCCAGTGATAATTGTGGGATACAGCGAATAACCATAATAGTTCTCCTCTTAGGAGACTGTACGTTTGGAGAAAGTTCTGCAAGTCTTTCGGTAGAAGATTATAATCGAAATAGGAGCAGTTGTGTAGCAGATATTACTGTCAAAGAATATGATCCTCCTGTAGCTTTATGCAAGGACCATACGGTCGACCTGGATGCCAATGGCATTGCATACGTATCGCCTGGCGATATCGACAATGGCTCTTCTGACGCCTGTGGCATCAAGACAATGAGTGCCTCGCCCAATACATTTGACTGCCAGGATATTGGCAATACATACCCCGTTTTACTATTTGTAGTAGATAAATCGGACAATAATGCCTCTTGTACAGCCAATGTCACCGTTGCAGACCTTTCCCCGCCAGTGATTAGCTGCCCGACTTCAGCCCTAAGACGAAATACAGATCCTGGAGCATGTAACCATATTGTGGGGGGAACCGACCTCGATCCTTCTATAGCTGACAACTGTCAGCTCGCTTCGTTCATCAACGATTATAATGGTACCAATTCCCTTGGGGGAGAAACCCTTCCCAAAGGGAAAACGACTGTCACCTGGACGGCAACAGATGCCAGAGGCAATTCATCGACCTGCACCTATGACATTCGCATCCGCGACCGCGAAGCCCCTGTCTTCGACAATTGTCCACAATCGGCGAGCTTTGTGGTGCCATTCTGTAGCACAGGCATCGCCCATACCTGGCCTACCCTGACAGCCACAGACAACTGTACCAGGACCAATAGAATTGACATCAACACCTTTCCCTTAAGTGGAAGCTTCTTCCCTTTAGGCATTACAACCGTGAATGCTGCGGCTACAGACAAAGCAGGTAATGTGGGCAATTGTAGTTTTGATGTAATCGTAACAGAGGATTGTGATCCAATACCAGGACCTATTAGTCATAATGACATTGGCCATACTGGAAATGTGGTCGGAAAGGTCTGTTACGATTCGTTTACGAAGACGTATCAGGTCAAGACTTCAGGAAGTGGAATTCCGAGTGTGGCGAGTACAACAGAGGGTTTCCACTATGTCTGGACAAATTCTTTTGACATGGTAGTGGACGTGCGTGCACGCATCGTCCAGCAACCTACGAATAACTACCAAGACCGCGTTGGGGTCATGATTCGGCAGAATGGTAGTGCAAATGCAGCCAGCGTTTCTACCCTGGTGGCAGGGAACAATCAGACCATGATGGTGAATCGGGCCGCTACAGGCATGTTTGCCTCAACGATACATGGCCCAGTCGCTCCTGGACCGCTCTGGCCTGGACCTGTCTACTGGGTGCGCTTGCACAAAGTAGGCACTTTTTACTACTCCTACGTCTCCGCAGACGGTGTCAGCTGGACCTTTGTAAGTGCCCAGCCCAATACGATCTCGGGCACCTTTAGGGTAGGAATTGCCGCGGCGGCGGGGACGCCTGGACAATCGATCCACTACATTGTAGATAATTTTACGGTGAATGGTACAGCTTTCCGACTGGAGGAAAACGACTTGCAAACCATGGAAGTCTCTGCTTTTCCGAATCCTGTACAGAATTCCCTTAATGTGGTGGTCAATGCCCTCGGTTCCAAAGAGGTCCGTCTTTCTCTCAGCAATGCCCTTGGGCAAGAGTTGATTGTGCAGCAGTATGCGGTCGATGAAATGGGGATGGTAAATCGCCAGATTGACATGCAAGGATTGGCAGCAGGGGTGTATCTGCTGGAGGTCCGTACGGACACAGAGACCAAGACGATCAAGGTGAGGAAGTTCTAGGTTCTGGGTTCTAAGGTCTATGTTGTGTGTTGGATTAGCCCCTAAAATTTTACCACATAAAATTGCTTTTTAACCCAATACACCAGGATGAAATCCTTTTCTTTGACAAAGGTTGTCATGGCTCTTGCTTTATTCTCCAATTTGTTAGCTTCCAAATATTGGATAGCTTCCTGGATGCGGGGCGTTGGCAACTCTGCCAATAAAGGGCGAAGTGAGTCTTGAGCAACCACCCCTTCTACATAGGCAAAATTTTGAGGATCGGTTTTACCCATCACTTCAACCCGGTGCGCCCATAGATACTGTAGGTCGGGCAAATAATAGTCAGGCGAATAGGTGATATAAGCATTGTCTCCAATAGCAATAGCTGGGCTACCCATGGCTACAACTGTGCCAGCAAGGGCTGCTACAGCGAGGGTGGTTCTAATGATTTTTTCCTCTACAGATCCTGTCCACGGTGTGCCTATCCGCAAAAGTAAAAGGTCCTCTCCTGGGATCAAATCGGTCACGCTGATCGCTAGTCGCTTGTCTAATTGATCAATCAATTTCCATTCATAATGTATACTTTCCCCATACCTCCCATTTTTTCTATAAGTCACTGAGTCAAATACCTCCATAAGGCCTACATCATCCAAAAATAAGTCAGAAGTAAGGGTTTCTTGGCTGTCTAGGTCTTTAATGGCTACCCAAAGATTTTTTTTGTTGACAGCTACCTGATATAACCGGTTCTGGTATACACATGAATTGAGGGTAAAGAGGGGTTCTTCTACTGGCTGAAGGATGGCAAATTCTCTAGCAGTGGTAGAAAATTGGGCCAAATCAATTTCGAGGACTCGGGTGGTCATCTCATGGTGATCCTCATAGGTCAACAATAACTTACCCGCCCGCGCATATAGCTTTCTCACAGACTCACATCTTTCAAGCCCTACTTCACGGCCTTGATGAATCAATGTTACAGCAGATCGATTATCGTTGTACTTGTCAAAGAAGCCTTCAAAAGGCACAGGAATATTCTCCGTGCGATACTTAGTCCCATCTACATATTGGTGCAAAATCATATCGCTCCCTTCCTCGCCCCATCTTACCAGAAAGAAATCTCTTCCTAAAGTGAAAGCCAGTTCTGAAATGGGGGCTTTTATATCATCTAAGACATCAACGGTTATGATCTCATCGAAAAAATCAGCCGTGGCCCGCATCCAGTGCTTTTCCCTGTCTTTGAAGAAAAAAAGGATTTTCCCGTGTTGGTAAAGGACATGGCGAAAGGAGATGTTCCAAGTGCTTGAGGGTTTGCGCAAGCGTTGCTGTGTCACTTCCCGAAATTGCTCGTCGAGCAATAAGGTTGAAATGTAGCCTGGCTCATTCATCACCAGGCGAGTGCCTTGGCCTCCGTTCACCGCCTCAGCAAACATAAACGTCTGGGTTTCGGACTGGAGCTTTTTCCAGGGGATACTGGTAATTTCTGTTTGAGCGAGAAGGGAAGGAATTGCCAGAAATGGCATCAACAAAAAGACAAAGAATCTCATTTTTTGAAGGTATTAGGGGTAAATTGGAAGGAATAGATGGTCTTTGTTCAAAAACAACACAGTTGTCATTTCGACCTCTCCCTGAGCCTGCCGAAGGGAAGGGAGAAATCTAACAGGCCCTTTCGAGCGGTTATTACCAAGCTTCTAGACCAAGTTGCTAGATTTCTCCTCGAAGACTCGTCGAAATGACCTTTTAAAAAAGGATGAAAACTTTTTACACACGATACTATCTTTTTAGCTACTCAAATATAGGATTAAATTCATCTAGTTTGTTACATTTGTATAGTCAACTATATATTTTATGCAAACAGACTATCTCCGAGAACTCGGCTACCTTGCGGTAGCGACACGTCTGAAGCGCTTGGGCGATCAGATGATGCACAGTGGGCGAGCGATGTACAAATCGCTAGGATGGGACATCGAGCCCAATTGGTACTTGATCTTCAAGTTGCTGGATAAGCATGGTTCCTTGTCCCTTGCAGACATTGCAGAGAAACTGCGCATTTCCCACCCTTCCGTCATCGCCATCGCCAATAAAATGACCCAGAAAGGCTACCTCTCCATGGAGAAATGCCAGGACGATGCCCGCAAAAAACGCCTTTCCCTTACCCCAAAATCCATTGCTGAAATGCCACAATTTGAACAGGTCTGGACGGCAGGTACCGAAGGCATGGAAGAGATGATGGAAGGCAAAGACCTGCTGGTCCTATTGACCATGATGGAAGATAAATTAGCCGCAGCCAGCTTTCAAGAAAGAACGTTGGGCAGAATGAATAATGAAATACCTAACTGATTTTCTTCAATCTGTTAGGTATGCAGCCCTCACCATTTGATCACTACAAACTATTTCACCAATGAAGAATTCTTTAGATCACAATACGGATACATTTGAACAACTCCTAGATCAGACCAAAAACCTCATCCTTCAAAAATTTGAAGGCATAGAAACGGCGAAAGCCTTTTCGGGTTACACGCCCAAAGAAGTGCGTGGCTGGTTTGATGAGCCCTTGCCTGTCGAAGGCATGGACGTCTCTGCCTTGCTGGAACGGGTTCAGGACCAAGTCCTTGACCCTGCGACCATGAACATGGGCCCTCATATGTACGCCTATGTCATGGCAGGGGGGACCCAAGTTTCCATTCTGGCAGAAATGCTCGCCAACACGGTCAACCAGAATGTTGGCAAATGGCACCTCGCGCCTGTCATGAGTGAGCTTGAACGACGGGTTGTTCAGTGGGGGGCTGACCTAATTGGCTACGGCGAAGCTGTGGGTGGGGTCCTGGTAAGTGGAGGATCTGCAGCGAATTTGACGAGTTTGACGGTCGCCCGAAATATTTTCTTCGAAAAGGAAGGCATCCGTAAACATGGGGTCTTTGGCATGAAGCCATTTACGGTATATGCTTCAGATGAGGTGCATGGGTGTGTAGACAAAAGCATGGAGCTGCTGGGGCTGGGGACGGATCATTTGCGGAAAATAAAGACACATACCGATTGTACCATTGACTTACAGGCGTTGGAACAGCAGATTCAAGAGGACATGACGAACGGCTATACGCCCTTTTGCCTCATCGCCAATGCAGGGACGGTAAATACGGGTGCCATCGATCCAATGGTAGAGATGGCAGCGATCGCAGAAAAGTACCAGATGTGGTTTCACGTCGACGGCGCCTACGGCGGCCTGGCCGCAGGGACCGAAATGGCCAAAGGCCTTTTTAAGGGCATAGAACTGGCAGACTCTGTCGCCGTTGACTTCCACAAATGGCTGTATCAGCCATTTGAGGCAGGCTGCGCCATTGTGAAAGACTGGAACATCCTCAATCGGACTTATTACAAAAAAGCCTCATACCTCTCCACAGACATGAAGGACGATGGGCGTTTTAATTTTAACGAACACCACTTTGTCCTCTCGCGAAGTACCAAAGCACTCAAGATCTGGATGTCCCTGAAAGCCTATGGCAGCAAGCGCCTCATGGAGATGGTCGAAAAGGACATTCGCTTGACCAAATACCTCGCAACGCAAGTAGATCAATCAGCTGATTTCGAGCTGTGCAATGATCCTGAACTAGGAATTGTGTGTTTCAGGTATTTGGGGAATAAAGCTGAAATGGCTGCTAATGAGGAAATAGATCGGATGAATCGGGAAATCATTCCAGCACTTGAAGACGATGGACGTGTATTTATCACAGGTACCACGCTTCACAATCGTCCCGTAATCCGCGCCTGCCTCATCAACCACCGCAAGCAACAGCATCATGTAGATTTTTTGCTAAAGGTGATTCGGGAAGTGGGAAGGGAAATGATTTAAGAATATTGACTAATGAACAAGGATTTTTGAAGGGAAGAGACATTTTTTACTTCTTCAATCAAAAATCCTTGTTCATCAATCGTCAATCAGATTTATTTACATATTTTTCACCTCAGACACCAGCTTCTGCAAGGTATCTTTTGCATCGCCAAAGATCATGCGCGTCTTGTCAGCAAAGAAAAGCTCATTTTCAATGCCAGCGTAGCCGGGCTTCATACTTCGTTTAAGGATAAAGATAGACTTTGCCTTATTTGCCTGAATGATCGGCATACCATAGATCGGACTAGCAGGGTCAGTCTCCGCTGCGGGATTCACTACATCGTTGGCCCCTACCACCAAGACAGCGTCAGTCTGTGGCATAGAATCGTTGATGTCTTCCATATCTATGAGGCGCTCATAGGGGACATCTGCCTCAGCGAGGAGAACGTTCATATGGCCAGGCATACGGCCAGCTACAGGGTGGATACCATAAGTGACATTTACATCCTTATTGGCTAATGCCTTTTCAAGCTCGTGGCACACGTGCTGGGCTTGTGCTACCGCCAGGCCATAGCCTGGAATGATGACAATATTCTGTGCGTAAGAAAGTACAACAGCTGCATCAGAGATGGTACTTTCTTTGGCGACAGCGCCATCGGCACCTACAGCACCTCCGCCGCCAGCGGCAGCTCCACCAAATGCACCCAGGATCACATTGCCCAATGAGCGATTCATCGCCTGACACATCAACACGGTGAGAATCGTACCCGCAGAGCCTACGAGGATACCGCCTGTGAGCATCGCTTGGTTGTCGTAGAGGAAACCGCCACAAGCCGCTGCAACTCCTGTGAAGGAGTTCAGCAGGGAAATAACCACTGGCATGTCCGCGCCACCGATGGGCATGACGAATGAAACGCCATAGATAGCTGCTACAATCGCGAGGACATACAGCATGGTCGAATTGGGTTCGGGCTGCATCATGATATAAGCGCCAATCGCAATTAGAGAGATCAGGAAAGCCAGGTTGACATAGGTCAAAATCGGTGACTTTACGTCATTGATTTTGCCATCTAATTTGCCATAAGCAATGACAGAACCCATGAATGAAACTGTTCCGATCATCAGACCTGCTAGTACACTCAGGACCTCGCCAGTCATCATGCCCTGAGAGGCATCGATATGGGGAAATTCGAGGAGGGAAATCATGGCAGCACAGGCGCCCCCCATTCCGTTGAAGAAGGAGACCATCTGCGGCATCGCTGTCATCTTGACTTTGACAGCCATCAACCAGCCTATGACTGTTCCCACGATAAGCCCACCGAGAATCCACATATGGTTGCCGATGGCATGTGTGCCTTTTGTATGGAATAAAATAGTCGTAAGAATCGCCAAGCCCATCCCAAAGGCTGCCCAAAGATTACCTTTGCGCGCTGTGTCAGGATGACTCAGCATTTTGAGGCCAAAGATGAAAAGGATGGAAGCGATGATATAGGATATTTCGAGTAAATAAGTGCCCATTTTGTTGAAATTGTAGAAGGGATTAGAGAAAAGGGAAAAGGGAAAAGAGAATTATGAAGGAAGAATGAAGAATGAAGATCAACCCGTTTAATTTTGATTTTCATTTTAATTTTCATTTTGATTCTGCCTTTGGCTTCTTTTTCTTAAACATCTCCAGCATTCGATTGGTGACGACAAATCCCCCAACCACATTGAGGGTACCCAAGACCACTGCAAGGAAGCCAAGCGTGAGGGCCATGTAGTTGTCCGGTTCGGTGTGGCCGATCACAATGATAGCACCAATGATCACCACGCCGTGGATAGCGTTAGCCCCTGACATGAGTGGGGTGTGCAGAATAGCTGGAACATTAGAAATCACTTCAATTCCCAGAAAAATGGACAATGCCAACATAAAAATGGCATCTAGATTTTGATAAATGTAGGAGAGTACGGTGTCAAGAGTTTCCATATCTATGTTAAAAAGGTTGCTTGCGTGAAAAAAACCTTCCAAAGATATACAAAAAACGCATTTTGCAAAGAAGACCGCTCAGGAGGAGAATGATAAAATGATAGGATGAGTAAATGATAGAATAGAAGGAACCTCAACTTCAACCTCAAAAAGAACTTTGAACTTGACACTTGATCCTTCGACTCCGCTCAGGACAAGACTTGAATTTGAACTTCTCTTCACTCTCACACTCCCGCTCACTCTGTCCTATACACCCAGGCATTCTGCTTGACAAGCAGCTTCGTCGGGATACTTCGCATCAGAGTATTCCTGAGGAAGATGCCCAAGCCATTTTTCGTGTGGGCCATTTTCCCAATCTGCCAGCTTGTAGAGACGATCTTATTGGCTTTTTTCATTCTTCGCTGCTCAAATGCAGCAAAAGCAGTGGGAAGATCTCGCTCTCTGGCAACTGCTTCGCTCAGCGCCAAGGCATCTTCGATGGCTTGGCAGGCGCCCTGGCCCATATTGGGGGTCGTCGCATGTGCAGCATCGCCGATCAAACAAATATTGGCAGTATGCCAAAAGGGGAGGGGAACCAGGTCACTCAACCCATTGGTAAGAATTTTGGATGACTCGGTGGCTGAAATGATTTCCTGGGCAATAGGGTGAAAGCCATCAAAGAGGGCCAGGATTTCTGCCTGTGAATACTGCGTTTTCTCTTGTTGGTCAATTACAGCAAACCAGTAAACGACGCCTTCTCTGATTTCTCCAAATCCAATTCTTGCCTTCTTGCCCCACATCTCATGAAACATCCCCTTGATACCTGAAGGGAGCTCCATTTCCGCCACACCACGCCAGCACAACTGCTTCGCATCTCTGATCGATGAATTTGCTACGACAGCGTCCCTCACCTTGGAGTGGATGCCGTCGGCACCAATCACAACTTCTGCCTGGTGCGATGTCCCATCTGCAAAGATGAGTAAAGGGCTGTCGCCTGTAGTCTCAATCTTCTCCAGGCGTTTGCCCAG
>JAUIKF010000121.1 GCA_030430575.1 Bacteroidia bacterium
AACTGGGGCCAGAGAATCTGCGCACCGTATTGAAACGGGACGGCGTTCCCATGGTAGGCAATGCCCTGGTGGCCCGGCCAGGAAGTAATAATATCGCCATCTCCGACGAATTTCATCGTCGATTGGCCCAAATACAAAAAGAACTCCCAGCGGATATCGAGACCGTTATTGGGTTTGATTCGACTTCCTATATCCGAGACTCAGTAGCCGAAGTCCAGCAAACCTTATTTGTCGCTTTTGGGCTGGTTGTCCTCATTATCTTCTTTTTTCTCAGGGACGTGAGAACTACCTTTATCCCTGCCGTTGTGATCCCTATTTCCCTCATCGGCACATTTGCCATCATGTACTTTGCTGGATTTACAGTAAATGTGCTCACCATGCTGGGGATCGTGCTGGCGATTGGCTTGGTGGTGGATGATGCGGTAGTGGTTTTGGAAAATATCTATGCTAAAATTGAAAATGGCATGGACAGCACCCAAGCTGCGCTTTTGGGAACCAAAGAAATCTTCTTTGCCGTCATCGCGACTACGTTGGCGCTAGTGGCGGTTTTCATGCCGGTAGTCTTTCTGGAAGGACTGACTGGCAGGCTATTTCGAGAGTTTGGGATTACCCTTACGGGAGCGGTTATTATCTCTTCCTTCGTGGCGCTCACGCTCACCCCCATGCTTTGCGCCCGTATCCTCCGCAAGCAAAAAACCAATAACGCTTTTTACCGCGCGACCGAATCCTTCTTTGTTTCCCTCAACCGAGGCTATCGCTCCATGCTACATGCATTTATGCGGGTGCGGGCCTGGGCCTTTGTGATCATCGCTGCCTGTATGGGCCTGATTGCCTATTGGTATTCGGGAAGCCCCTTGCTCTCAGAAGAACTCGCCCCCCTGGAAGATCGTGGACTCATTCGCGTTTTTTCTACGGCACAGGAAGGAGCGACTTTTGATTTTATGGACCGCTATATGGACGAGCAAGTAGCTCTTTTCCAAAAAGCAGTTCCAGAAACAAAAGGCATCATATCTGTCACTTCGCCAGGCTTTGGGTCGGCGTCATCAGTTAATTCTGGGATGTTATTTGCCAGCCTCACCCCACCAGATGAACGAACACGCAGCCAGCAAGATGTCGCCAATGTGCTCTCAGCGGAGATAGGCAAGCTCACGGGCGCACGTGCCTTTGTCGCGCAGCCTGCCACCATCGGCGGCAGTTGGGGGCTGCCCGTCCAGTTTGTCATCCAAACCAATGAGTTTGACAAACTGAAGGAAGTCATCCCCCCCTTTGTGGAGAAGGTATTTGCTGACCCTACCTTTACCTTTGCCGACGTCAACCTCAAATTCAATAAGCCTGAATTGAGCCTCACGCTCGATCGTGACAAGGCACGGTCCATGGGCGTAGCAACTCAGGATATCGCTCAGACCCTACAGCTAGGCATCAGTGGCCAGCGCTTTGGCTATTTCATCCGCCAAGGCAAGCAATACCAAATCATCGGGCAAGTAGACCGCCCTTTCCGCAATGATCCCTTTGACCTGAAAGCCCTCTATGTCCGCAATCAGTCAGGGGACATGGTCCAGCTCGACAACTTCGTGACGTTAGAAGAGCAAATCACGCCCCCCCAGCGCTTCCGCTTCAACCGATACTCGTCTGCGACGATCTCGGCTGGCCTCGTGCCAGGCAAGACGGTTGGGGATGGCGTGGCCGCTATGCGAGCTATTGCAGCAGAAACGCTGGACGATAGTTTTGCGACAGCGCTCAATGGCGAGTCCCGCGAATTTGCAGACAGCTCTTCAAATTTGCTGTATGCGTTTTTATTGGCGTTGGTGTTGATTTATCTCGTCCTAGCCGCTCAGTTTGAGAGTTTTCGCGATCCGCTCATCATCATGCTCACTGTGCCATTGGCCATATTTGGTGCATTCACCGCTTTGTGGTATTTCCATCAGACGCTGAATATCTTCAGCCAGATCGGCATGATCATGCTGATCGGATTGGTCGCCAAGAATGGAATCTTGATCGTCGAATTTGCCAATCAAAAAAAGGCTCAAGGCATCAGTCGCGAGACAGCCATTTTTGAAGCGGCGTCAGCACGTTTCCGCCCTATCCTCATGACGAGCCTTTCGACTGTATTGGGCGTATTGCCGATCGCCCTAGCGCTGGGCGCAGGAGCGGAAAGTCGCGTCTCTATGGGGATTGCAGTGATTGGGGGAATGGTTTTTTCTACTGTACTGACATTGTTTGTAATTCCTGCAATCTACACGTATGTGTCTGCCAAGACGAGTGAAGAAGTGGTTGATTGATTTTTACCCTACTACTATAAATAGTTAAAAAGTGTCTCTATTAAACCATATAAGACATATAAGAAAATATAAGTATCGCGTGTATTGAGTTCCTTATATGTACTTAAATACCTTATATGGTTCCAAAAATGCAGAAAGCTCAAAGCGCTTTTGGTTACCAAAATTTACCCTATGAAAACACTTTCTATTTGCTGCTTATTACTCTTTTTTTTCCCAATCTCCCTTTCGGCCCAAGCTCCCCTACAATTGGAAGAAGCCATAGCGATCGGGTTGGAAAATAATTATTCGATCAAATTGGCGAAGCAAGGTGAGGTGCTAGCAGCTAATGATGTCACGCGTGGGAATGCGGGTTTTCTTCCGTTGGTAAATGCATCTTTTACCCAAACCAATAGCATTCAAAACATCAACCAAGTTTTCATTACGGGCAATGAAAATAAGCAAAATGGGGCGACGGCTTCTTCGTGGACGTTAGGAGCACAAGTGAACTGGACTGTATTTGATGGGTTAAAAATGTTTATCACTTACGAAAAGCTCGAAGAGTTGCGGATGGTAGGCGAAATCCAGGCGCGATTGGCGATTGAAAATACGGTAGCGTCGATCGCCAATGCCTATTATGAGGTAGTCCAGCAATATCAGCGAATTGTGGTGCTAGAGGAAAACCTGGCCCTTTCAGCGGCTCGTTCTCAATTGGCTGATGAGCAATTTCAGTTAGGAGCAGTTGCCAAACGCGACTGGCTGCTCGCCCAGGTAGATGAAAATGCAGACCGCTCTGCCCTTCAATCCCAGCAAGCCCTTTTGGCACAATCCAAAACCCTCCTCAACCGCCTCATGGGCCGCGCACCAGAGACCGAATATGAGGTAAATGTCGATATTGACCTACTAGATCTATTATCTCTAGAATCCCTTCAAACTGATGCTTTAGCCCAAAACCCTTCGCTTGCGCTTGCCCGCCAACAAATGCTTGTCGCTACGTCTACGATCGATGAGCTAAAAGCGAGTCGCTGGCCCACAGTATCTCTTAATGCAGGCTATAACTATACCCGTGCTCAGTCCGCAGCCGGATTTTTGCTTTCCAATCAAGTCAACGGATTTAATGCAGGGATCTCTGCCAATATGAACCTCTTCAACGGTCTCAATTTGCAGCGCCAAATCCAAAATGCCGAAATTGAAAGGGAGACCCAACGCTTGACGATCGAAGACCTGCAACAGCAAGTCGTCACTGATTTGCATTTCATCTACCTCAGCTATACCAGCAACCTAGAATTGCTCAAATTGGAAGGAAAAAGCCTCGAAGTCTCGCGCCAAACGCTGGCGATCACCCGCCAGACCTATGAAGAAGGAGAACTCTCCGCCATCGAATTTCGCGATGCGCAAAAAAACCACGTCGAGGCAGAAAATCGCCTCATCAATGCGCGCTACCGTGTCAAGCTCGATGAAATCGAGCTCCAGCGCTTGAGCGGAACGTTGAAGTTTTGACTGAAAGTTCAAGGAAATCGACCTAGAACCCCAAACATAAAACCTAAAACTTTCCCCTAAACATACATCAGGCTACACCCTCGCAACTCTGCGCCGTCGATCCGCCCCAGTACTTCGAAGCTTCCATCTTCATGCATGCGTCCGAGGTCATCTGTCGAGATAAAGGCACAACTGTGCATATTGGCGAGGTCGATGATGTTGATACGGCCTGTGGTGCCGACGGGCAATGTGCGGCTGGGCAGGTGAATATCAGAGATGACCACTTTCGCCCAAGGGGGGGATAAAAAACGCCCGTGGGTTCCCGTATAAAACTGACTGAGTAGTTCTGTCATTCCGTATTCGGAACGAATGGTTTTTAGGCCAAAGGCTTCTCCCAATCGCTTGTGCAATTCGTCTCTGACGAGTTCCTCTTTGCGGCCTTTCATGCCGCCTGTTTCGATGACGATGGCGTCCTGGGGCAGTTTGGGCCCCTTTTGCTCCGCAAAATCCAATAAGCCAAACGCTACACCGATCAACAATAGCGGCTCTCCCGCTTCTGCTCCTTCATAAATGGCTTGAGTCAATTCATCAAAATTGTAGAGGTAAAATCCACTACCTGGCAAACCAAAATGGTCCATCCACAGCTTCACCATGTGGACAAGAGAAGCATTTTGGCGTTCGAGGTAAGAAGGCAGCAAGGCGAGGATGCGATAGCGTTTTTTTTCGAAAAAATGGAAAAAGCCTTTGATCGCTGTTTCCTCATAGATCGAGAG
>JAUIKF010000122.1 GCA_030430575.1 Bacteroidia bacterium
TACCTTCCAGTCGGTGTGGAACGCCGTTCCGTACAACGCACAGCGATTTGCTGAGGAGACGAACCGCCTGTATGCTTTGCTGCAAGGCTTTCTGGCCCAGGGATACTGGGAAGGGCAAGCGAGGCAAAGTAGCCTCTCGACGTTGGCAGCGATGCGCCAGCGGGGCCTGAGCCGCCACTTTGAGCTGAAGGCCAAGGCGTTGCAAAAAGATCTCGATCGATCCGCCTACAGAGATGCTAATTACCACTTCCAGCAGTTTCGGCTGGCAGACCTCAGCAATGACCATTTTGGGCATCAGCAGCTCCGCAAGGTGGACCATAGCCTACAAACGAAGAGTCATCACCTGGATCAGTATTACCTGATCACCAAGCTTCGCGATAGTTGCGAATTGCTCAATCGCGCCTATGTCCTCAATACGCCGTATGACTTGGGATTGCTGGAACGCTTGATGGCAGCAGAAGACTTTTCGATCTATGAATCCCCCGCCGTGCAGGTATATTGGCATATCTTGAAGATGCTGCAAACTGACGCAGCGGATCATTTCCACCAATTGGTGATGCTCCTGGAAGCGCATGTCGCGAACTTCCCTCCACAAGAAATTCGCGGCCTGTATAAGTACGCCCAGAACTACTGTGTGCGCCAAGTCAATCGTGGGAACTACGATTTTTACCAACAGCTTTTTGCCCTCTACCAACAACAACTTGCCTCAGGGGTCATTTTTGAACAAAATCAATTGGCACATACCGACTACAAAAATATTGTCACGATCGGTCTGCGCCTAAAGGCTTACGATTGGGTGGCGGATTTTATGGAGGAAAATCGCGAAAGGGTTTTGCCAGCTTTCCGCGAAAATGTGTACCAATACAGCCGCGCGGCCTTCTTGCTCGAAAAAGGTCAGCTCCGAGAAGCTGTTCGCCTCCTTCATCAGACCGAATTCCCTGACCTGCAATACCTCATCAGCGCCAAATACCTGCAATTGAAGGCATATTACGAGCTGGAAGATCATGAAGGCCTGCTGTACCTCATCACGAGTTTCAAAAGCTTTCTTCGACGTACCAAGAGCATTTCTCCCCAAAATAGGAGCAATCACTTTACCTTTCTTCGATTGCTCAAGAAGATTGCAGTGTTGCGTGAGCGCAAAGGCATCATTGCCACACAGCAATTTCAGGAGCGATGGAAGGCCATCTCGGAGGAATTGAGCGGGGAGGAGAAGACGCCGCATAGGCAGTGGTTGGGGCGGGTGTTGGGGGAAATGGGGGAGTGACCTAGTAATTTTTAGTAGGTTGAGTTATATGTGGGGAATAGACTCATCAGCTTTTGGATCATCTTTGCGCATCAGCCTTTATTTTAGCTAACCGAAAGAGCCTTTCCATCACCACAAAATGGTCAAGCTCATCTTTCTCTGTGGCTTCAAGTTGGGTTGATTTTAATTTATTCACTAAATAATCAAATCGACTTTGCATTTCATCAGATGCCCGCAAAGCTGCAACCTTTTGAGGCTCAAGCAAAGCTATCAATCCCGCCACCTGGTCATATACATTATAAATGGACCTCATATCCTACAAATTGCAAAATGTATCTTTAATTGCCAAAACAATGTAACGAGAGGAAAATGGATTTTTATCTTCAAAAATCCATCAAAACAACCCATGTAGCTCCGCATCAATCCGATTGATGATTTGCCCCAGGTCATCGGGGTTGGCGACGTAGTCGAGGTCATTGGCATTGATGACGAGGAGTTTCCCTTCTTCATAAGAGTCGATCCACTCGTTGTAATGGCGGTTGAGGTCTTCGAGGTATTTGATGCTGATGGTGGACTCATAATCGCGGCCACGAAGGGAAATCTGCCCTGTCAATTTGGGAATATCCGCTTTGAGGTAAATGAGCAAGTCTGGGGGCTTGATCATTCGGATCATCGACTGAAATAAGTCAAAATAGGTGTTGTAGTCCCTTGGGGAAAGATGGCCAGACTCGCGGAGGTTTTTGGCAAAGATGAAGGCATCTTCGTAGATGGTGCGATCTTGGATGATCGTCTCTTTTTCATCTTGCAGATCGAGGATGTGATTAAATCGACTGTTGAGGAAAAAAATCTGGAGAGGAAATGCCCATTTTGCCATATCGTGATAAAAATCCGCGAGGTAAGGATTGTCATCGACAGATTCGAATCGGGGCTTCCAGTTGTAGTGATCTGCCAGTTTGGTGACCAAAGTGGTCTTGCCTACGCCGATATTTCCCGCCACGGCGATATGTTGTGCGAATGATGTCATTAGCGCATGAAATTAGGGGGGAAATCTCAAACCGCCAAATGAGAAAATGGCCTGGGAATATTTCCCAGGCCATCTCTTGAAGAAAAACTCAAATACAAGTGCAAATTCAAGTTCAAGGGTTGCGTATCGCTTTGAGTTTGAGTTAAATACAATGTAACAGAAGTTTTTGGCCCTTTCCCCACAACACAGTTGTCATTTCGACCAACGGGAGAAATCTAACAGGCCCTTTCGAGTGGTTATTTCCAGGCTTCTAAACCACACTGTTAGATTTCTCCTCGAAGACTCGTCGAAATGACAGCAATGCTGTTATGGCGAAAAACTTTGGTTACACTGTATTAAACCTGTCAATCAATTTCTAATTCTTCCCTACCGCTGAATACTAAGCTTATTCATATAAGACTTCCCAAGCGGAGAAGTGAGCGTCAGGTAATATGTCCCTGCTGCCAGTCTGCTGACATCCAGTCGCATTTCATTGCTGAAGGATTGCTCAAATACACCCCTCATCAGGCTGCGTCCTTGAAGGTCTGAGAGCCTATAAGTATAATTGCCTTCAAGCGGTCCATTCGCTTTTATCATACTAAACGATTTGGCAGGATTGGGGTAAAGGACAAATTTATCATTGTCAAAAAAGTCGAACGTCAGTTCTACCGTATTGGAGAGGCTAAATGTCCCATCAATATCTACTTGTCTTAGGCGATACCGCACGACATTGGCCATGCCCGTCTGGTCGAGGTGGCTATAAGCACGGAATTCATCACTGAACCCTGCAGCATCCACCCGTGCAATTTCCTGAAATTCGCCTTGACCTTTCTGTTTCTCCAATATAAAATAATCGCTGTTGCGTTCAGCAGCAGTGGCCCAGTTAATAGACACATCGTGGTCATTGGCTTTATCAGCTGTAAACGATAGGAGTTCTACAGGCAGCGTCGCATCGCCATAAGGCAATTCTGAACCAGAAGCTGATAGGTAATATTGCTGGCCTGCCATAAGGCCCAAGCTAAAAAATAGGTTAGGATTTATAGCGGGGTTGGCCATTACGACAGAAAAGTGGTACAGTGGTGTAGGCGTTATCGGCACTTCTGTATGGGCCAAGCTGGAAGGCGTGGCACCGAGGAAAAGGCTTTGCCACGTGATCACAATCCGTGAGCCATTATCTACCGTATTGACGGTGGTATATTTGGGGGCGTTGCCAAGTAGGGGAATAACCTCATTTAAGAGGGCCAAATGTGTGCTAGTCACATTGCCATTGGTCACGGGAGAATTGCCGAAGGCAAGAGGATTGAAATTGATATAGAGCTGACCTCTACTGTGAAAAGTACCAGCAGCATCAGCCACCATATATACATCAAATTCATAATTCCCTCCTACGACCTGCTCATTGCGGATTTGAAAGGCAACATTGATTTGGCTTAATAAAATAGAGGAAGAACAGACGAGGAAAATGAGGGTAAAGAGAAGTTTTTTCATAGTCCAAAAATTTGGAAGTCTTACATTGATTAGTAGCGTAAATTCATGGTTTAGGTACATGGTTGTGAAAAAGAACAGCTCAAAGTCACGTGAAAATATAATTATCTCGAAAAACTATTATCTGCAAAAATAATAATCTTACGTGTTATTTTCACACAAAAAGCAATATTTTCCCACAGAGATACAAAGATCATACCTATAATCTTCATCCCTCCGTTTATTTTTAGATTTCTATAAAAATGAAAAGTCACCTCAGGCAAATACTGCCTCGTAATTCATGCCCGTCTCTGTAGGGCCTACAGCAGTCAGAAAGATCGGGACATCGCCCAAAGTCTCATGCTTGAGGACATAGGTATTTTGGTTGAGGTATTGCTCCTTATTGGGGGTATGGAAGATAAGGGAAAAGGGAGGCCGAGGCGATTCCTGGTGTTCAGGTAGCTTAGTCACCTCTGTCAAAGTAAGTTCCCAGTCATCGATGTCCTGAAAGGGAAGGATAAATTTTGTGTTGAGGTGTGGATGAAAGGTGTCAAAAGTAAAATCCATAAGTGGAATTATGAAGGATGAATGATGAAAAAGAAGAGAATTGAGGGATGGAAAGCGAAGAATAAAAGAATTTTGATTTTCTCTCTACTATTGAAAAGTTTTTGTTTTTTCTCCACTATTGCGACGGGTTTAAACCCGTCGCAATAGTAATTAAACATAGAACATAGAAC
>JAUIKF010000009.1 GCA_030430575.1 Bacteroidia bacterium
CCTTGTGATATTATTTAAACAATATAGCATTATTTAACCCCATAGTACGACTTTTTGAGCCACCTACCTAGCACGACTTAGTGAGCCTTTTGCCTAGCACGACTTAGTGAGCCTTGACAGGGTTCAGAGATAGAGGATTTTGAGCCTACTCCAAAATTGACATTTTTTTCCTTATTGCGACAGACTGAAGTCGCATCACAATAGTGATATTCATCATTGCGGCGAGATGCTAGTTGCATCAAGCATTATATAATTAGCGGTTATTCTGAGGGGCGCGGATTACTCCAAAGATCCAGCCCTCCAAAGCCGGAAATCCGCACCAGCTTGCTTGGCAACTAAGAAAACGCGCATTTATATGCGCTGGGCTGGATTTCTGGCGTGTGAGCCTGCCCTGAGCGTAGCCGAAGGGTTGGCTTTTGAGCGTAATCCAGCCCCAAACCCATAAGAACTTCGTGCTTGATGCACTAGTTGCACGAAAGCTGAATATTCGAACTCTGAACTCTGAAACCTGAACATTCGAACTTTTGCCTTTATGGACGAGAAGAGAGGGGGGAGTGATGCGTGAGGCTAGGATCTTCGACAAGAAGTTACTGACGGTTTTTGACAGATGGGTCGGATTACGCAAAGAACCTTCTCACCATCCCGAAATCCAACCTAGCGCATGATTTATGATGAGCGTCTCCTGCTTGCTAAAGCAAGCTAGCGTGGATTTCGGCGGGGAGGCGTTGGCTTGTGGGTAATCCGCGCCGCTAAAAATACAGTAGGGATATGGTTAGTATAAACTTTTCCCACCCTATACTCAATGGAGACAGTCCTCCACCCCCCTCAAAAACCTCTGAATATTCCTATCCAGCACCGAATGTTCCAGAATCCAGGGAAGACTTTTTTCGTGGAATTGCGTCTTGTAGGTAGGCAAATGGGAAAGCATTTCTTCCAATGCAGCCACCAGGTTTGGGGGATCAAAAGGCTCCACAAACCAGCCGGTTTCACCGTGTTCGAGGATCTCGCGGTTGCCAGGGATGGCATTGACAAGGGGGATGGCCCCGGCATAGCGGCCCTCTGCGACGGCGTTGGAGTAGCCATCGTATAGTGGCGCGGAGATGAAGACGTCCACGAGAGACCACAATTCAATGACCTCTCGGCGAAGGATGACGGCTTCCTGGAAGTGAAAATTGGGATACAATGACATCATGGCCTCGGCCTGTTTCTTCACCTGTATGGGCACCTCATACCCTGCGGAAAACATCAGGTACTTGGCGGTACTGCCACGCTTTAGCATCTGCTCAAAGGCCTCCAGGATGATGCCTCCTTGATAGACGGGCTTCATGCCTCGGGGACTCAGGACGACAGGCTGTCCGGGGGAGATGCCATACTTCTGGCGTAGTTTTTCGAGGCGCTCTTCGGACGGATGAAATAAGTCCGTCTCTACGCCCCAGCGATTGAGGGTGATGCGGTCAGAGGGGATGTCGAAGTAGTCTTGGACGGCTTGGGTCAGGACGAGGTTGTCCCCCGTGATATAGGCCGCGGCGTTGAGCGCCCGTTGCACATGGTGGCGAAAAAAATGGTATTTGAAACGGTTGAGGGCCTTCCCCAGTAAGCCGGGTGCCTCGGCATTGGTCCAGGCTGCCTTCGGCAGGTCTTTGATGGCTGGCGGGTATTCCAGAATATCGGCTCCCATGGCTACGGCTGCGATGGGCCGGAAGCTCGACCGGGCGGCCCATACGCCGTAAGGCGTGATATTGATGGGATTGAGCACATCAACCTGATGCACTTCCAAGGCTTCTTTTAGCGCTTTGGTCGTATACAAAAAACTCGCATAGGTCAACCGCCCATTTCGCGTGAATCGAGGCTTTATTTGCACACATTTTACCCCTTCTACCTTCGCACCAGAAAAACTAAAGACGGTCACCTGCGCCCCATTTCGCTGAAGGGCTTGGCTCCATTTGCGCGTATGGAAGCTTGCAGGATCACAGAGGACGGCGATGTGCATGGATAAATTATTTTTTAAGATAAATGATTGCAGAACAAGGATTGACAAACAAGGAATGTTGAAGTAAAGAGATTGCGTTGACTTCTTAAATCATCATTCCTTGTGCGATATTCTGCAATCTTTCCCCCTAAAACCGCTTCCCCATCGACAGACTTAAGGCAGGTGCTTGAACATTTTGGTCATCAATGCCCCAGGCTACGTCCACGCGAAGAGAGTAGCCAATAAAGTTGGTGCGAAAGCCGACGCCTGTGCCAAAGAGGAAGGGGCTTTTAAGGGTCTGTAATTCTACGATAACAGGCTCACTGCCCACAAGTTGAGTGTCTGTCGGATTTTTGGAGGAAAAGGGATTGCCATTGGTCCAGACACTGCCTACGTCGAGGAAAGGAATCAGCTCCATATTGTAGAGCGGACTGGTATTGAGGGAATGCTTGGCGAGGCGAGAAAGAGGAATTCGCAGCTCGGTATTGAGGGACATGAATTTGCTCCCTCTGCGCGAGTAAAACCAGAAGCCGCGCATCGGCATCGTAAATCGCTGAAAGCTGAAGTCCAGCAAATCGGTACTGATGGCATTTTCCTTGGACAGTCGCTGGTCGCTATCTTCAAAGAATACATAAGGCGGCACCCAGTCGGTCATTCCTCCCAGGTAAAACTGCTGGGGACGTGCCCCCAAACTCATTCCCGCCGACAGCTGGTTGGCCAGGACAATTTTTTTGTGGATGGGGAAATAATTCCGCCATTGGAGGTCGATGGTATGGAATGCGATGGCGCTATTCTTCAGCGAATAATAAGAAGCGGCATTCGCCTGAAGGCTCATGCCTTGAAAGTTGTATCCCTCCCACTGTTTGATCTTGTCCACAGTGAACCGTAGCGCAGCATGTGCCAGGGTATTTTCCTGATCCAGGAGTTCTTGGTTCAGGAGTTTTTGATCCTTCCGCGTCAGCATATGGCCTCCGAGGTCGAGGGTGAGTGCACTGAAGTTGGAAAGGGGATAGGTGACACCGGCCGAGAAATTCAGGTTGTCATACCTGAAAATGGCCGAATCGACAGGGAAGAGCACATTGCGTCGCCGGTAATGGCGCGTCAGCAACTGCATCCCCGCATAGAAGTCCAGTCGGTGGCCCAAATTGCGATAGGTAATATTTCCCTGAACATTTCGCCCCCTAAAATTCTGAAAATCTAGATAAGGGGTAAAGGTCACTTTCAGTTCCTGGTTGTGAAACTGGTCAGAAAAACTGGCCCCTATAGTCGTATAAAGCCCTGCATCAGGCCGACGGCCCAATTCTAACTGGAGGTAATCGGCCGCCCATTTGGTGCGAGAAGCTTGTGGGCCACTCACTTTCATGCCCCCCATATCAGGTTTGGGGGTTTCTGTGGGGATGAGGCCAGATAGCAACGAAGGGCGATTGAGTTCTTTTTCACGCTTTTCAAATACCTTGTCTTCGGCCTCTTTCACTTCATAGGCGGTATCATAATCATCAAAAATATAGTATCGTGCCTTTTTTTCTTCTTTTTCTGGTTCTTCTACAGGTGGATTAGGCGGCGTTTGGGGTTCCTCAACTGGCTCCGTAGATGGTGTTTCACTCGGCGTCAATCCTTGCAGACTGTCCGCTGCCCGTGCTTCTGCTTCCTGGAGCTGCCTTTTGAGGTCTCGCTGCACTTGCTCATTATAATAGGTGAGGTATTCTGTTCGCAGGAGGGTGAGTTCCGTCAATGGCTGGACACGTAGGCCGCTAGGCGCTACTTGAAACAGGGCGTGCTGCCCATCAATCGGCGAACAAAACACTAACTGTTCATCACTTGCATAGAAGTCTACAATGCCTTGGGGAAGGTCTGTGATGTAGCTATTCTTTTGGATAAAAGGATTGTACTTGCTGAGGTTAAGAATGCCAGACTCGTCTGTGATAAAATAAACTTCAAAACTATTGGGGGTGAGGGGCTTGCGTTCATTTGTCGCAGGAGTAAAGGTAATTTGGACGACCGTATCTGTGGGTTCGCTGCGATTGTATTGGAAAATGTCAAAGCTATGCGCGTAGTTGTCCCAGCGAGGGCGTTGGATGACCAGGCGATTGGTGTCGCGATTGGAACTGAAAAAAATGCTGGCATCGTCGTAGCTCCAGCAGGGTTCCAGGTTGTCATAAGGGTCCTCGGTCACCTGACGGTAGTTTCCGCTTTGGGGAACCCCGACAAAGAGTTGTGGGGTACCTGTATTCTTGGCGAGGGCTGAAAGCGCGAGCAGTTGACCATTGTGCGACCAGTTGATGTGTAGTACCCGCCCAAAGGCGCCAATGACGGGCTCTACAGCGATTTCTTTACTGCCTACCTCATAATACACCATGTCGTATTTATGCCCTCGATAACGAGTCGTCACCAACCGGCTCCCGTCGGGACTCCATGCGATGGGATAATGCATGGGCGTGCCTTCTGTCACGAGATTGGCATAAGAAGACTGAATAGCAGTCTGGGTATAGGTAGCTGATTGGCTATCGTAAAGAAAAAGGGTATGCTTGCCCATTTTGTTGAGATAAAGGGCATACTGCTTTGTCTTTTCGTGATAGGCAAATGCGACCAAATGATACCCCTTTTTGGTCGGTATTTCCTCCAACCCCTTGATGTTGCCTAGGGACATGCGCCCTGAAGCATTGTGATCGACCATGTCTTTTAGGCTTTCGCGCCAGCGCACGGTCAGAGTATTGAGGGTGATTCCAAGAACAGAAATGATGCCCGATTCCAAGGAATGGGAGATATTGACTAGGTAAATGATCTCGGCGAGTTTCTGTTCCCCATACTCGTTGGCCACATACCGCCAGACAGATTTTCTAAAAATTTTGCTAATCTCACTATTTCCCTCCAACGTTTGATCCAGAACATCTTCGAGCTGATCCCCTACCGTGCTTTGCAGCCACATCTCATCAGTATAGCTCCAACCCGTCCCTACATACTCCACCAACCCCTGGCTGTACCAGCGGCTATGATCCAGCAATAGCTGGTTTTGGATAGCTTGCCCCAGCCGATTGCCATAGGCAAATTCTCGCAGCAAAATCCCTGCTACGCTGCGCTTCACTTCCTGATAAAGACCATGAGTGGTGCCTGGGTGCACCACATGCGCTTCTAGCCTTGGGATGGAAAACTGCCCTGGCGCCCGCCTGGGCTGGTCAAGCTGAGAATGGGTAAGCCCTAGTTGGGCCGCATCCTCCAAGAGGTAGAGCGCATAGCGCGATTGGGGCCGATAGTCATATATTTCACTGATTTCAAAACACGCCAACTCCGCGAAACGGGCAGACCGCTGCGCCAAGGCTTCTTGTCCTCCCTGGAAATACACATCAAAGTGCTCAGAAGCTAGATACTTCCAGTTTTTGGTATTGGCATAGTAAGGAGGGCTCTGGGCAAAAAGCCCATGAGACACAAGACAAAAAATGCCAAGAAGAAGGGAGGAGGCTGAGAGATAAGTAGGGTGTTTCATAGAAAGAATGTTTGATCGTCTGATTGTCTGAACGCCTGATAGGCTGATTTTTCTGAATAGCACCATTATTAAAAGGCAACGTTCAGACATTCAGACCCTCGGACACTCAGACTTTGTCTTTTAAGTTAATCCCAAATTTTGCTTCAGCCAAATCTCATCAGGGAAACAGTATCGGGAAGGGGCGCCCTTTCGATGATATGCTGAGCCATGACTTCTGAAAAATGTGGTCCATACAATAAGCCTTTGGTCCCAAAGCCCGTCAAGAGATGAACGAAATCATGCTGCGGATGGGTGCCTAGGATCGGTCGTCGATCTGGGGTGGTAGGGCGTATCCCTGCCCATTGGTCCAGCACGCGATAAGATACCTTGATGGCTTTTTCCAGATGAAAGGTCAACTCATCTCTGGCCTCAGATGTTGGGGAAATGGAGGAAAAATCCTTTTTGTAGGTCGAACCCATGACGTATTGGTGGTCGGCCAAGGGGATGAGATAAATTTTGCGAGAGAGGACAAAGTCCAGGCGGAGGTCGGGTGCCTCTATTTTCAGGAGCTCTCCTTTGTTGGGGATGATGGGGAGGGAAGGGAAAAAGGGGTTATTACTTGCCCGATGGCCTTCACAGAAGACCACGTTATCGAAAGGCAGACGTGTGTCTTCCAGGCTGATGGCTTTTTTGTGGAGATCGATCTGATCATAGGTCAGGCTTCTGGGATAATACCGGAAATGGGGCTGGGTCTGGAACCAGCGAAGCATATCCCCAAGCAATGCGCCCGTATCTATCCAGCCGCAAGGCAAGATCTCTATTCCCCCATAAGGATTGTGGAGGACGTCTTCTCGATAGGGCTGTTCTCGAAAGTTGACGAGCGGAGCATAGTCTGCCTGTTTAGCTTTGCCTGTCCACTTATTGTATTCCGCGATTTCTTTGAACGGGCGGTAGATTTTCTGATAATGCATCGCCTGCAAATAGGGCGAAAGGGTGGGGTGTGAGTAAAAGATTTTTAGCTTTTGCAGCAATTCATCAGCCATCCAGGTTTTAGTGCCAAAGCGTCCTGTGATGACGTTGAAGAGGCCAGCAGCTACGCGGGAGGCACTATTGGGGGCCACATCATCGATGAGGGTAACCTGCTGACCCGCTGTCAATAAGTTGAATGCGAGCAAACTGCCCGCGATTCCACCACCTAATATCACTATTTGCCTACCCATAGACCTTCCACTTTTTACTAATTACTATCCGCTTAATCTACCGCATTTTTTGGCAAAAACCCGAGATTTAGGTTAACTTAGGAATAAGTTAATGCTTTCGTAATTGAAGATTGACTGTTAACATAACAACACATTATGCAAGACGCTTACTTTAATCATGCCATTGTAGGATGATTTTCCCTTATTAGCTAGCCACACTGCAACATCCGAGGACTAATAGTTCTACGTTTGATTCAGCCATGAATCCTCGTTCTTGAATCAGCTAATAGGCGAAAATGTGTCTTTCCATTCATCTAAACAGATCAACGATATTCCGCCCTCTCAGGCTGGAACCATATTCCTTTACCTTTTCTTATCAAATCATTATTTAACTATGAAAAGACTATTTTACTTATGTTTATTAGTTGGACTTATGGCTATCCCTTGGGATGCCATGGCGCAAGTAATGTCTCTTACTACTACTAATGCTGCTGGCAATGGCCAAGCAGGTGTTACTTTCGCCGTCACAGCCAAGCGCAATGTACGTATCCATCGTATTTGGGCACAGTTTGACCCAGGATCTGTAGGGGTAGAAGTCTATACCCGTATAGGGGGAGATACAAACGTATTTGCAGGGCAGGGCTGGGTTCTAGTAGCTGATACTACCATTACAGGTATTGCTAATACTGCGGTCGAGATTCCTGTGGATCTCAATATCATCCTTCCCGCAGGCCAGACGCAAGGCTTCTACGTCACCAATAATGGTTCTGGACCCAGTATAGACTACACGACTGTTACTGCCACAACAGTGAGTCAATTTAGCGATGCCAATATTGAAATTGATGGGAGGGGCTGGGGAGGCTCCTATATGCTTGCTGGCACCTTTTTCCCCCGCTTATTTAATGGACGTGTGGACTATTTTGTAGGGGCTACCACTAATGACGCGGGGGTCGCCTCTATCGACTCGGTCACGGCTGCCTGCCCTGGCAACCAGAATATCTGGGCCACCATCGGTAACTATGGGGGCAATCAGCTCGACTCTGTGACGGTCAACTGGTCTTGGAATGGGACGGTGCAGCCGCCTATCCAACTGATCACCTTGCTGGATACTTTTGGCGGAACAGGTTCCACTACGGCTCCCGTCTTTCTGGGTACCCGGAACTTAGCTGCTGGCGCGACCTATAACCTAGCCGTCTGGACTTCCAATCCTAATGGGGCTACAGATACTTCTACGTACAATGACACTTTGAGGACGGTGGTAGGTGCCTCGATACAAGGTACCTTCACGATCAACTCGGGGGCAGCGACTGGTGGCTCCAATTTCAATAGTTTTGGGGATGCTGTAGCTGCCTTGAACCAGTTTGGGGTTTGCGGCCCTGTGATCTTTAATGTCACAGCTGGGTCGGGACCTTATAAAGAACAGATTACAATAGGGCAGATTTCAGGCGCGTCTTCTGTCAACACGATCACCTTTGATGGGGGGGCTACGCAGGAACGAATATGGGCAGATGCTACGATGACCAGCACGACAGACCGCCATGTCATTCGACTGAATGGTGCTGACTGGGTACGGCTCAGAAACCTGAAAATTCACAATTATTCCCTCGACCTCAATAACCAGTTTGGCACTTATGGCTTTGGCCTTCATATCCAAAATGAATCGGACCACAACATTATAGAAAACTGTCACATCGATGTCGACACCACTACAGGGGCTACCAGCTCCAACTTTGGCGGCATCATCATGGCAGGACAATTTGGCACCTCTACTAATGCTGCCGGTAGCCATAATATTATTCGCAACAACTATGTGCATGGCGGCTATTATGGAATTACTGTAATGGGTGGCTCCTTTACTGCTTATGAGGAAGATAACCTCATTGAAGGCAATACTGTGGAAGAGCAGTATTACTACAATATTTACACCTATGGACAGTACGGAATCAAAATTCGAGACAATTACCTGCGCCACCGAACTACGGGTGCTTCTTCTACCTTTGGCTATGGTATCTACCTGGTCTACCAAGACACCATGCGCATAGAGCGAAATACGATCGTCGACCCGATTGCTTATGGAATTGGGATGACGATAGGCAATAAAGGCCCAGGAAATGTCACCCCATCGGGACCAGCGTATGTGATCAATAATTCTGTCAGCGGGATCTACCGTGCGACTACTACCCGTGGAATCTATGTGATCGGCAATACCGAAAACACCAAATTCTACCACAATAGTGTCAGTGTGACTTCTGGAACCAGTACGACCATGGCTGCTATGTATGTGGGGACCTCTACCACCAACTCAGGACTAGATGTGCGCAACAACAGCTTTGCGGTATTTGGGTCGAGTTCGGGATATGCCTTATATGGAGGAACTTCGAATTTCTCCAACCTCAATTATAATAATTACTATAATGATGGAGATACCTCCCGTGTCTTATTCCTCTCAGGTGCTGTAGGCTTGGGCAATATGACAACAGCGGGTGGATACAATAGTGCTTCCCACCATGGGGATCCCAAGTATGTAAATAATTTCACAGACCTGCATTCTAAAGGGACTCAGCTCTGGGATCGTGGTAATAACGCGGTCGGCATATCTGATGACATCGATGGGAATCCAAGGCCCGGCTTTGGTGGGCTGATTGTAGATATTGGGTCGGATGAATTCCAGCCACCTCAGTTGGACGTATCGCCCAATATGCTGGCTAGCCCAGGCTTGCCGCTCTGTCCAGGGACCGCTAATTTCTCGGTGAATGTGGTGAATTTTGGTCAAATGACCATCGATACCCTGACGGTCAACTGGTGGCTAAATGGTACTGCACAAACGCCAGTAGTCGTCAATAACCTGGGCTTGGCGGCTGGTAGTAGCGCGGCGATTTCAATGGGTTCGTTGACAATAGCAGCGGGTACATCATATGACTTGACCTTTGTGACTTCTGGCCCTAATAATGGGGTGGATGAAGACATGTCCAATGATACGTTGTCGTTCACAGGGCTTCAGACTGGTTTGGCTGCTGGTACCTATACGATCAATTCGGGGGCAGCCACTGGGGGAACCAATTATCAGTCCTTCTCTGATGCCGTCGATGACCTCAATGATTTTGGTATCTGTGGAGCTGTCGTTTTCAACGTAGTTACCGGTTCTGGTCCTTATCTAGAGCAAGTCACCCTTGGCCCAGTAGTGGGTACTTCATCTACTAATACCATTACCTTTGACGGAGGAATATCTCAGGAGGAAATTTGGGCAAATGCTACATTGACCAGTACGTCTGACCGTCATGTCATCCGCCTGGATGGGACGGACTGGGTGACGCTCAAGAACCTGAAGATCAGCAATCACTCGCTTGATCCTACCAACCAGTTTGGGACCTATGGAGTAGGGATTCACATGCTCAATGAGGCGGACCATAATACCATTGAAGGATGTTTCATCGAAGTAGATACAGCTTTGGCTGCCTCTAGTTCTAATTACTGTGGCATTCAGATGGCTGGCCAATTTGGAACAAGTGCGGTAGCTGCAGGTAGCCATAACATCATTCGGAATAATACAATTCACGGGGGGTATTATGGAATCACCAATTTAGGGGCTTCTACTGCAGATTATGAGGAGAATAACTTGATCGAAAACAATCAATTACTCGACCAATACTATTATAATATCTATTCTCGTAACCAAGCGGGATTGAAGGTAATAGACAACTATATGATTCACCGGACGACGGGGGTATTGAATTCTACCTTTGGGTATGGTATTTATCTCTTCTATCAAGATACGGTCCTGATCGAAGGAAATACCATTCAAGATCCATTGGCGTATGGAATTTACATGTCTTCGGGCAATAGAAGTGCTGGGCTAAATCCTCCTTCTGGGCGAGCAAATGTCCTCAATAATTCAGTTTTTGGGGTTTATAGAACGACTACTGTAAGAGCCATCTATGTAGTGAGCAATACAGCTGATGTGAATTTCTGGCACAACTCTGTCAGTGCGACATCGGGTACAAGCACCACCATGGCTGCGATGTATGTAGGGACTTCCTCCACCAACAGTGGCCTCGATATTCGAAACAATAGCTTTGCAGTCTTTAATACCAGTGCAGGCTACGCCTTCTATGGAGGGTCCAATAATGTCGACACCCTTGATTACAACAACTACTACAATGACGGAGATACTTCTCGAGTCATCTTCCTATCGGGAGTAGTTCCTTTGGGGATGCTGACTACGGCTGGCGGCCAAAATGCCAACTCCCTACACGGTGATCCTGGCTATGTCGACAATTTCCTCGATGTACATGGTGCCAGCACCCAACTATGGGATGCCGGAGACAATGGCGTAGGCATAACGGTGGATATTGATGGAGACCCACGTCCTGGTTTTGGGAGTACGACGGTAGATATTGGTTCGGATGAATTTGATGTGCCAGGCAATGATATTTCGGCTGTTCAGATCCTTGAACCTATGTCGGGGTGTGGCGATAGCCTCACGCCTGTGATCGTAGTGATCAAGAACTACGGTACCAATAGTCAGACCAATTTCCCGATCAATGTCGTGATAGATACCAATGGGGTTGTCCTCACCACAATGACCTATACCTACACCGCTACCCTGCCACTTGGTGGCCAGGACACGGTCATTATCGGCTTTTTCAATACCAGTGCAGGAGGGACCTTTAACGTAACTGCTACCACTGCCCTCATCAATGACCAGAAGTCAACAAACGACTCTGTCTCTGTCTCTTCTATTACCCTGTTAGATATTCCTAGCGGCCCATCTGTCAACCATGTGACACTCTGTGCACCTGATTCGGCTGTGTTGTCTGTAGTAGCGGATTCAGGATGGACCTATAACTGGTATGATTCTACAGGCACTTTGGTCGCTTCAGATACCTCTTCTTATCAGACTCCTTTCCTCAATCAAACCTCTACCTACTGGGTAAGAAGGGCTGAAGGAAGTGGAAATGTAGGCTGTATACGGATCACGGAGATCAATACAGGGGGGCCTGACATGATCGAGATTCAGAACCTTTCGGGCGCCACGGTCAACGCTACTGGCTGGACGCTGGCTGTCAGTAATGCCTATAACAACATCAATACGGTCAATGGCACCACCCAGGCGTTGGGTAGTATGACGGCAGGTCAGATTGAATATTGGACGGATGGTACCACTAATCCATGGGGAAGCAACCTCTTCTGGAACCCTGGTGCTTATCCGACTTTTACAGGCTGGGCAATGATCCTTGACAATGCAGGCATGGTCGTAGACGCAGTTTTCTGGGGCTGGCTCACTGCAGATATCGCTAACTTCAGTGCAACCATCAATGGTTTTAACATCACGGGCAATGATATCCCATGGAGTGGAGATGGCCTCGATGCGACCAATACTAGTGGTGTACTTGCCCGCCAAGGCAATGTCGATAATGACAATGATATGGACTGGGTAAGCAATATCGCGAGAAGTGATGGCGTCCAGAATACAGGATTGATCGTTCCATTTTCTTCTTGTGGAGGCGTTGGCTGCCCAAGTGCATTGACGGCTGTTACAGCTACTATCTCCCCTCCTATTAGCATCGATTTAGGGCCAGACCGTGCCGCTTGCGGATCAGTTACCCTAGACCCTGGAGCTAACTTCAATGCTTATAGCTGGTCTACTGGAGATACCACTCAGACGATTGATGCGATCACGACAGCTACCTATAGCGTCATCGTTACCAATGCTAATGGATGTTTGGGCACCGATACGGTGAATCTATTTATCAACCCCAATCCAGTAGTAGATTTAGGGCGAGATACAACTGTCTGTGGAAGTATCCTCCTAGACGCAGGAAACCCTGGTGCAGACAAGACCTGGCAAGATGGTACCACTAAATCGCAGACTTTCTTGGCGACGGCCTCACAGCAATACTCCGTGACGGTCATCGACCTCAATACTGGTTGCCAGACCATTGACTCTATCACCGTTGCCGTCAACCCCTTGCCGCCAGTGGACTTAGGGCTGGACCGTGCAGAATGTGACTCTGTGGTATTGGATGTCATGAATCCTGGATTGGACATCTTATGGTCACCTGGTGGCCAGACTTCGCAGACTATATCTGTAACGACCTCTGGGCAGTACAGTGTCTCGGCGACGGACCAGACGACAGGATGTGCGGGGATAGACACGGTTAATCTGACCATTTCCCCATCTCCATTTGTAGACCTAGGGCCTCCAGATACCCAAGCCTGTGACCTCGTCATCCTTGACGCAGGTAACCCAGGGGCACTGTATGACTGGTGTTCTGGGGATCTGGGACAAACCATCATTGTCACCATGACGAGCCAGCACTGTGTGACGGTTACAGATGGCAATGGCTGTTCTGGTACGGATACCATCAACGTGGAGATCGTAGGTAATCCGGTAGCAGCATATAATGCTGATACGACTCAGTTGACAGTGGACTTCACCAATATGTCTACAGGTGGGGGCCTCACCTATCAGTGGAGCTTTGGCGATGGAGGAACCAGTAACCTGCCAGACCCCAGCCATACCTATGCGAATACCGGTGTCTACACCGTTCAACTCATCGTGACCAATGCCTGTGGTTCTGACACGATTACGACCACGGTCACGGCCATCGCGACAGGGCTGGATGCAGCCTTCTTTGATGGAAAGCTCTCGATGTTCCCGAACCCAACGAAGGACATCGTCAACTTCCGCACGGAAGGACTGGATGCTGACCTGCAGATCGCCATCTATGACGTGCGAGGACGGCTTGTGTACCAGGGCGTCGTACGCCGTTTTGATCAGGATCGCCTCACAAAGGTCGACCTATCAGGACATGCCGAAGGCGTTTACACCGTTTACTTTGAAGTGGATGACCACAAATTGGTTCAAAAACTTGTGCTGAAGTAAAGGGATAAAAACTGAATAGAGAAAAGGCGAGATACAATGGTGTCTCGCCTTTTTTGGTAAAAAAGGTAATTAAGAAGAGAATTGTAATTCTGTTCTTAGGAAAATTAAATTTTCAGAAATACCAAGGGCGTATAGGAGGGGTTTTTTGAAAAAAGGGCAACGTTGTCATTGGAAGGGAAATGTATTTTAATGATGAAGTAGCTGATAATCAATCATATATAAAGGAGTTTTATTTTGTAGATCAATTGTGTGAAATGATGGGAGTAGTACGTATTGAAATAGTTTATTTGGATAAATGGATGAGGATTTTAATGTTTTGGGGTTCATCCAGAGGGAAATTATTGGTGCTAAAGCAATACAGTCATTACCAAAAATTACCTTTTAGTAAAAAATCATATGCGTGGCATTTTGGTTTTAGGTGTCCAGAACCCTTCACTATTTGTTTGAATTAATCTTAATTTTGCCGATATTTAATGCTTAATTTTCCACCTAGAGAATTAACTCCCTACTTTAACTAAACAACACTCTATGCAAGACAGCTACTTTTCACAATTTCTTTCTGGATAATTTTGCCTGCAACTAGCTCCATTCGACTTGCTAGTTAGCTATGATACTGCGTACACTTCAGCCATGAAATGTTAATAAACGCATTCCTTCCTGTATCCATTCAAAGGCGATCATTTGTCCAACGACTCACAACTTAGAACAACACAGTCCTCCACCTTTTTGGCTGGAGACGTTCTGCTTATATATTATTCCTTTACCTTTTTTATCAAATCTATTTTTAACATGAGAAGACTATTTTACTTATGTATGCTAGTCGGCTTGACAGCCTTGCCCTGGGACGCCATGGGACAATTGTCGCTCTCGACTACGAATTTTGCAGGGAATGGCTCAAACGGTACTACGTTTGAAGTCACTGCAATACGCTCGGTGAGATTGCACCGGATGTGGCAGCAGTACTTTACCGCAGCGACGTCTACCCCTGTAGAGATCTGGGCGCGCCCAGGCGGGATGGGTACCCCTCCCAGTATCACTACTGCCAATGGCTGGGTCCAATTGGTGAGTACTACGATTCCTGCTACCACAGGGATGCCTGAAGAAATTCCCAATGACCTGAACCTGCTCCTTCCGGCGGGAACCACTTATGGGTTCTATATTGGGGCTTCTACTGGTACTACTGTTGCATACTCTACAGGAGGACTCTCGACTTCTCCTCCTTCGACCTATACAGATGGGAACATTACGATTAACGCTGCTGGCTATGGAGGAGCGATTCCTAATCCTGGGTTTAACCCACGTATTTGGAATGGTCGTGTAGATTATTTCTTGGCGAACTCAGTCAATGATGCAGCTACTGTATCTATTGACTCTGTGACTGCTGCTTGTCCTGGTAACCAGAACATCTGGACCACTATTGGTAACCACGGCAACAACCAGATTGACTCAGTCACTGTCAATTGGTCTTGGAATGGGACTTTACAGACGCCTATCCAACTGACCACCTTGCTGGATACTTTTGGCGGTATGGGTTCTACTACTGCGCCTGTATTCTTGGGTACTCAGAACTTTGCTGCTGGGCAGTTCTACAACTTGAAAGTCTGGACTTCGAATCCCAATGGGGTCGCAGATACGTCCAACCTGAATGACACCCTAGAGGTGGTAGTGGGGGCCTCCTTACAAGGTACCTTCACCATTAACTCAGGAGCAGCCACGGGTGGTTCCAATTTCAATAGCTTTGGCGATGCGGTTTCGGCTCTGAACCAATTTGGGGTGTGTGGCCCTGTGATCTTTAACGTCACAGCGGGTTCTGGACCTTATAAGGAGCAAATTTCTCTAGGGCAAATCGCGGGCGCATCTTCTGTGAATACCATCACCTTTGATGGGGGGGCTACCAAAGAGGAAATCTGGACAGATGAGAGCATGACCAGTACCTCGGACCGTCACGTCATCCGACTGGATGGTGCGGACTGGATCAGGCTTCAAAACCTGACGATTGTGGCACGTGCCGCAGCTACCAATAACTTTGGGTATGGAGTAGGTATCCACCTGACCAATGAAGCGGATAACAACATCATTGATGGCTGTGTGATCAATACAGATAGCGGCCGCGTCTCTAGTAGCTCCAATTTTGGGGCAATCCAAATGTCAGGGCAGTTTTGGAGCTCTAACAATAGCTCTGGTAGCAATAATATTATCCGTAATAACCATACCTATGGCGGTTATTTTGGGGTTTCACTTACAGGTGGGGGAACCACTAGTTTTGAGATCAATAACGTCATCGAAAACAATATTTTTGAAGAACTGTATGCCTATGGGATCAGAAGTTATTACCAAGAAGGGGCACAGATCAAAGGGAACCATGTCCACATCCGGACGCAAGGATCATTGGTTGCTACTTTCGGGTATCCAGTCTATCTTTTTTATAATGACACTGTTAGAATAGAAGGCAATACCCTCTTGAATCCCAAAACCTATGGTATTTACATGAGTAGTGGTAATAGGTCTTCTTCTAGTACTTCTCCATCTGGTTTTGCCAATGTGATCAATAACTGCATCAGTGGAGAAATCGGATCTACTTCTCCTCGCTGTATCTATGTAGCTAGTAATACCCAAAACACAAACTTCTACCACAACAGTGTGAGTGTAACCTCTGGTACCAGTACCACCATGGCTGCCATGTATGTGAGTACAACTACCACCAATAGTGGCCTAGATGTGCGGAATAACAGTTTTGCTGTATTCAACACCAGCGCAGGTTATGCCCTCTATGGTGGCACTTCCAACTTCTCCCACCTGGATTATAACAACTATTATAATGATGGAGATACATCGAAGATTCTCTTCCTCAATGGAGTCGTAGGCCTTGGTACGTTGAACACAGCAGGTGGCTTCAACGCAGCTTCTCATCATGGTGATCCAGAGTACCTCGACAATTATACCAACCTTCATTCTAAAGGCACGCAGCTTTGGGATAAAGGAAATAATGCGGTAGGTATTGCAGAAGATATTGACGGCGACGCCCGTCCAGGCTTTGGTGGCTTGATCGTAGACATCGGCTGTGATGAGTTCTTCCCTCCTCAGTTGGATGCTACGCCTACTTTGATTGCTAGTCCAGGTCTTCCCTTGTGCCCAGGTACTTTTACGTTCACGATTGATGTGAAAAACCTCGGTATGATGACTTTGGATACCTTGACAATAGATTGGTGGGTAAATGGGGTCGCTCAGACATCCACTACCACTACTGGTATGGGCCTTGCACAAGGTGCTAATACTGCCATCACTGCGGGTGCTTTGACCGTGGCAGCTGGTACTGTATACGATCTGATGTTTGTGACTTCTGGCCCAAATAATGGGGTGGATGAAGATATGGCCAATGACACCTTGCGTTTCACTGGCTTGCAGACAGGCTTTGCTGCTGGTACTTATACCATTAACTCTGGTATGGCTACTGGTGGAACCAACTACACTAGCTTTGGAGATGCTGTTACTGCAATGGCTGCTAATGGTATTTGTGGGCCTGTTGTATTCAACGTTGTGGCTGGATCTGGTCCTTATAAGGAGCAAATTTTAATCCCTGAGATAATAGGGGCTTCTTCTACCAACACCATCACGTTTGATGGAGGAGCTACCAAAGAGGAAATCTGGGTTGACGCTTCAATGACCAATTCTGGTAGCCGTCATGTCATCCGCCTAGATGGAGCGGATTGGGTGATTCTCAAGAACTTGACGATCAATAACTACTCACTTGATCCTAGCAACCAGTTTGGTACCTATGGATATGGTATCCACATGCAAAATGAGGCAGACCATAATACCATTGAAGATTGTGTGATTGACGTTGACTCTGCCTTGGCAGCATCTAGTAGTAACTTCGGTGGGATCATCATGGCAGGCCAATTTGGTACTTCTACCAATGCAGCTGGTAGCCATAACACCATTCGCAACAACTATATCCACGGTGGATACTATGGTCTTACCATGATGAGTGCCAACTTCAGTAATTATGAAGAAAATAATGTTGTCGAAGGCAATACCATGGTAGAGCAGTATTATTACAATATCTACTCTTATGGACAAAGTGGATTTGTCGCAAGAGACAACTACCTGCGACACCGTACCAATGGTATCTTGAATTCTACCTTTGGCTATGGTATCTACATGTTCTATCAAGATACGGCACGTGTTGAAAAGAATATGGTGATTGACCCACTCGCTTATGGTATATACCTATCACGGGGTAATACAGCCCCTGGCAACCAGGCACCTTCTGGCGATGCTTATGTCATCAATAACATGGTCGGTGGTGAGTATAGAGCTAGCACGATACGTGCGATCTATATAGCTAGTAACACAGTAGACCTCAATGTCTGGCACAACAGTGTCAGTGTCACGAGAGGCGGTAGCTCTACTTCTGCAGCGATGTATGTAGGAACTACTTCTACGAATAGCAACATAGATGTGCGGAATAACAGCTTTGCTGTATTTGGCTCCAGTTCAGGCTACGCCTTCTATGGTGGTACCTCAAACTTCTCTGACCTGAACTACAACAACTACTACAACAATGGAGATACCTCTAAGGTCATCTTCCTTTCTGGTGCGGTAGGTTTAGGTCAATTGACCACAGCGGGTGGTTTCAACAGTGCCTCTCACCATGGTGATCCGCTTTACATCGATAACTTCACCGACCTTCACACCAAAGCGACCCAGCTATGGGATCGTGGAAACAATGCCGTGGGAGTATCAGAAGATATTGATGGCCAAACCCGTCCAGGCTTTGGTGGATTGATCGTAGACATCGGAGCGGACGAATTCCAGCCTCCACAGTTGGATGCCTCACCTACAGGTCTCAATCCAGGCTTGCCGATTTGTGCAGGTAGCTTTAATGTCGCCATCGATGTGGTTGGCCTTGGTCAAGCAACGATCGATACCCTGACCGTCAACTGGTGGCTCAATGGTACGGCTCAGACGCCAGTCACGGTGACAGGTCTTGGCCTTGCTTCTGGCACGACTCAGACGATCTCTCTTGGTTCTACTACCATCATGGCAGGTACGCCTTATGACCTCATGTTTGTGACATCTGCGCCTAACAACAGCGTAGATGAAGACATGTCTAATGACACGCTTCGCTACACGGGCCTCCAGTCTGGTCTCTCCGGTGGTACTTATACCATCAATTCAGGTGCTGCTACCAGTGGTACCAACTATGCCAGCTTTGGTGAGGCGATTGCTGACTTGAATACCTACGGTATTTGTGGGGCTGTCGTCTTCAACGTAGTAGCAGGCTCTGGTCCATACCACGAGCAAGTAGAGATTGGGGAAGTACAAGGTACTTCTTCTATCAATACCATTACCTTCAACGGTGGTGCGACCAAAGAGGAAATCTGGGCCGATACAGCTTTCACTTCTACAACAAATCGTCACGTAATCCGTCTGAACGGCGCTGACTGGGTAAGACTTCAAAACCTGACGATCAGCAACCACTCACTTGATCCTACCAACCAGTTTGGTACGTATGGGGTAGGTATTCACATGCAGAATGAAGCAGATAACAACATCATCGAAGGATGTTTCATCGAAGTCGATACAGCACTTGCTGCCTCTAGTTCTAACTTCTGCGGTATCCAGCGTGCAGGTCAATTTGGTACGACCACTAACCCCGCTGGTAGCCATAACACCATCCGCAACAACACCATCCACGGTGGATACTATGGGATCACCAATATGGGCTCTGGTTCTGGTGACTATGAAGAAAACAATGTGATTGAAGGGAACCAACTCTTGGAGCAGTACTACTACAATATCTACTCTTACGCACAAAGTGGATTTGTCGCACGTGACAACTATTGTCTACACCGTACCATGGGTCAGGTGAATTCTACCTTTGGTTATGGTATCTATTTGGTATACCAAGACACCATGCGTATCGAAAGCAATACGATCCAAGATCCACTTGGATATGGTATCTACATGACTATTGGTAACAAAGCCCCAGGCATCGCACCTGCGTCTGGTCCTGCTTATGTGACCAATAACTCCGTCTTTGGTATCTACCGCACCACTACGGTACGTGCGATCTATGTAGCCGGTAATACTGAGAACACGAAGTTCTGGCACAACAGTGTGAGTGCCACTTCTGGTTCCAGTACAACCATGGCTGCGATGTATGTTTCGACTACTTCCACGAACAGTGGCCTGGATATTCGGAACAACAGCTTTGCGGTATTTAATACCAATTCTGGTTATGCCTTCTATGGTGGTAGTAATAATATTGATACCCTGGACTTCAACAACTACTACAACAATGGAGACACCTCTCGTGTACTCTTCCTGTCTGGTGTAGTGCCATTGAGCAATTTGAATACTGCGGGTAGCCAAAATGCGAACTCTCAGCATGGTGACCCAAGCTACGTAGACAACTTCCTCGACGTACACGGTGCGGGTACCCAGCTATGGGATGTTGGAGACAACTCTGTAGGTATTACGACTGACATTGACGGCGATATGCGTCCAGGATTTGGCGGTACAACTGTGGATATGGGTTCTGACGAATTTGACGTACCAGGGGATGACGTAGCTGCTGTGGACGTCCTCGAACCAATGGCAGGTTGTGGTGATAGCTTGACCCCAGTGTCTATTGTGATCAGAAACTTTGGTACCAATAGCCAGACCAACTTCCCAATCAGCGTAGTGATCGATACCAATGGCGTAGTCCTTACGACCTTGACGATCAGCTATACTGGTACGCTGGCAGTTCGTGGACAAGACACTGTCCTGGTTGGCTACTTCAACTCTGGTTTTGGTGGAAACTTTACCGTTACAGCCTTCACCAACTTGACCAATGACCAGAAGTCAACCAATGACTCCGTGAAGGTCTTCTCCATCACCCTGCGTGAGATTCCTGCGGCTCCGAATGTAGCAGGTACAACACTTTGTGGACCTGACTCTACAGTACTTCGTGTTGCTTCGCCTGATACAGCTGTGACCTATACTTGGTATGATGATATCTATGGTAATAACCTTATTCAGCAAGGCCCAGACACGCTTCAGACGCCTTTCCTCAATGTATCTGATACCTTCTATGTAGGACAGTTCCAGCCTGGCGGTGGCCTCATGGTGACGGAGGCAGAGTTAGGCGGTCCTGACTACGTTGAGATTCAGAACACCAGTAACCAGCCGATCAATGTGACGGGTTGGAGTGTATGGTTAGGAGAAGATGGAAGACCTAGTATCAATTCATTCCTGAGTACGCCTTGGAACCTGAGTGGTACCATCAATCCTGGTCAAGTCCTCTTCCGCGAAGATGCTTCTGGTGCCAACTATTGGGGAACCAATATCCTGTGGAACCCAAGTCAGGAAGGATGGGTCCTCATCCTTGACAACAATAATGATGTCGTAGACTTTGTGGTTTGGGGACACAATGCCACTGCTGTGGCGAGCTTTGGACCTACGATCAACGGTACGACCATTAGTGTAGCCAACCACTGGTCTGGCGCAGGGGTAGCTATTTCAAACTCGAACCTCTACCGTACGGGCAATATTGATAACAATGATGCTACCGATTGGCAGCAAGGTGCGGCTACTTTTGGTGGCAAAGGTACCCTCAACCCAGGCCTTCAGTCTCTCTTTGCTGGTTGTGAAAGTAACCTGAGAATGGTTCCTGTGATCATCGCGCCTCCAGTGACGATTGACCTCGGTCCTGACCGTGCTGCTTGTGGAGCCGTGACCCTCGACCCAGGGGTGTTCTCTGCTTATAGTTGGAATACCTCAGATACGACGCAGACGATAGACGCTACCGTGACAGGTACTTATAGTGTAATTGTTACCAATTCTGGTGGCTGTTTGGGTACAGATACGGTGAACCTCTTCATCAATCCAAATCCAGTAGTAGACATCGGCAATGACACGACGGTCTGTGGAAGCATCTTGCTCGATGCTGGCAACCCTGGTGCTGACAGAACTTGGCAAGATGGTACGACCAAGACACAGACGTACTTGGCAGCGGCTACTGGCCAGTACTCTGTGACAGTTATTGACCTCAACACAGGTTGTCAGACAATTGACTCTACCTTTGTTACCGTCAACCCACTACCTCCTGTAGACCTCGGCCTCGACCGCGCAGAGTGTGACTCTGTCACCCTCGATGTCAACAATCCGGGCTTAGACATCCTTTGGTCTCCAGGTAACCAAACCTCTCAGACCATCACTGTTACGACTTCTGGTCAGTACAGCGTGACGGCTACCGATCAAGGTTCTGGTTGCGCAGGCATTGACACAGTCAACTTGACCATTGCAATCTCTCCTGTTGTGGACCTCGGTCCTCCAGATACGCAGGCATGTGACCTCGTCATCCTCGACGCGGGTAACCCAGGCTTGCTGTACGACTGGTGTGATGGTGCCCTCACACAGACCAATATCGTCACCAAGGCCAACGAAGGCCAGCACTGTGTGACAGTGACTGATGTGAACGGCTGTTCTGGCACAGATACGATCAACGTGGACATCGTTGACAACCCAGTAGCTGCTTACACAGCAGATACGACGCAGTTGACCGTAGACTTCACCAATATGTCTACCGGCGGCGGCCTCACGTATCAGTGGAGCTTTGGCGACGGCGGTACGAGTACCCTCCAGGATCCAAGCCACACGTATGCAAATACAGGTGTCTACACGGTACAATTGATTATCACCAATGCTTGTGGTTCTGATACCATTACCACAACTGTCACAGCGATTGCTACCGGACTGGATGCGAAATTCTTCGATGGCAAGCTGGCCATGTTCCCGAACCCAACCAATGACATCGTCAACTTCCGTACGGAAGGGTTGGATCTGGATCTGAAGATCGCCATCTATGACGTTCGCGGACGTCTGGTGACTCAGCAAGTGGTACGCCGCTTTGACCAGGATCGCCTCACCAAGGTAGATCTCTCTGATCACGCGAAGGGCGTCTATACCGTTTACTTCGAAGCAGGTGACCACAAATTGGTTCAGAAACTTGTTCTCAAGTAAACAGCTGATTTTCAGCTAAATAAAAAAGCGGGATGCATTTGCATCCCGCTTTTTTTATCTCCTTACTCTTATTATCAAGAGCTGTTTTTAGCTACTATGTTGTCACTTTTTTTAGAAAAAAGTAACCAAAAAATCGAAGCGAGCCAACCAAGGCCATCCCTTCTATCCGTCCGCGCGCGCTCGCTTCACCCCAGCCGCACAAATTTATAACCAAACTGGTCAAATTTGACCAGATGGGAAATCTTTCTAACTGCAAGAATGAATAACCAATCAATTAATAATCAATAATTCCTCAAAAATTTATCGATTACAAATCCCTCGATACGGGCAATACCCACATTTTTTCTCATCCGCCGTCTGCCGATAATCCCCTTCGAAGATGTCTTGAATCAGCACTGTAAGGTGCTGTTCAAAGGAGACTAACTCGTCTTGACGGATAGGTGCGCCCTCATTCAAATAAACCAAGCCTTCACTGAGTTTACGCGCGGTATAATAGCCCACCACAATCTCTGTATCAGGAAACTGCCGATTGTAGAGCCAAGCGTAGAGATAACCTTGAAAAGCTTCTTTTAGCCCTTTGAAACTGGGCGGCTGCTCGTCAGGGGAAAAACATTGCTCCACAGTATAAGGCTTATTAAAAGAGACATTGCCTGTCTTATAATCGACAATCCGTATTCGCCCTGTGTCAATCACCCGATCTACCCGATCAAAAAATCCATTGAGTTTGATGCGTTTTTTATCCACAGGCAATTCGGTATAGAACAACTCGCCGTCTTCAAGATGTGCCACCTCAAAAGCCTGTTGTTCCGCCAATGCCAAATCCTGTTTCAGGATTTGCTGACAGAGTTTTCGGATGACATCTCGGTAGAGATAGTTTTTGCCGTGTAGGCGCTCCCCCCAGCCGAGATTGGAATCTTCAAACGCTCTTTTTATGTGAGGATCGAGTTGTTTCTTGAGGGATTCTACGACCGCTGGTGAGACTTTTTTTCCCACATACGGTTCATATAAAAACTCCATCGCCGCATGTAAGACCGTCCCAAAAGTATTGGCCTCCATATTTTCTTCCAGCGTTTCTGGTTCCTTGATTTTGGCGACATAGCGGTAGTAAAAGCGTAAAGGACAGGCGAGGTAAGTCGTCAGGGCCGTCGCTGAGAGGAAAGGTTGCTGATGCACCCCATCGGCTTCATATAACTGGCTGAGTTGGCCATGGGTACGTGTATCAGCGTGGACTTCTATGGGGGGTTGGGCAAAATAAGGCGCCCCCGTACTGGCCTGCCGCTCATGCAGTTGGACGTTGGGGTAGAGGTAGGCCAAATGCCGCAACTGCTGGAGGTAACGACTCATTTCGCCACTATTCCCGCCATCGCTGATATTGCTATTGTAAATCAGGTGTACTTCTTCTGCGCGCTGGAGAAGACGGTAGAAGTGGTAGGCAAAAATGGCATCTTTTTCCTCAAATGTAGGCATCCGAAACCCCTTGCGCAGGTGATAAGGGATAAAGCTATTGCCACTGCTAGTATCGGGCAAGTTGCCTTCATTGGCTCCCAGGATATAGACGTAAGGAAAATCCAGTGTTCTCGTTTCCAGAAACCCCATCAACTGCAGCCCCTGCAGCGGCTCCCCTTCAAAAGGGATCCTCCCTTTTTTGATCACCTCGCGAAACAGCTCTGCAAATCCTTTTAGTGTCATCTGCCCTTCATACCGGTCGAGGACTTCTTTGAGGCGATTGTAGAGGGTAAATAAATGGAAAATATATTCCGCTTCGAGGTAGACCTTGCGCTTCTGTGCATCGGCGAGAAGGTCATCAAATAACTGATCAAAATACTGCAAGGCGGTTTCTGCTTCTCTGGGGGCTTCGAAAATATGTGCCAGTAGCGGTGGCAGAGGTTTTTCAGCCAAAAAGGTGGCAGGGACCATGACCATATTCCGCTTGCGGATTTCTGCTTGGAGTGGCTCGCTGAGCTTGGGCGCAGCAGCCTTGAGATAGGCATTGTTGAGGACGGTGAGGAGTTCTTGGTGGGAAAAATACAATTGCTCATCCGCTTCAATCACCTGCTTGCGCAGCATATCCGTGATGCTCATCAGTAGGTGGTAGATGGTAGTCTGCCGCAGGGGATAGCCCATGGTGATATTGAGCTTGTCTACTGCGTGAGGCAGGGAGTACAGCACAGGAAACAGCAGATTCTCATCGGCAAGTACCACCGCATGTTGACGCAAAGCTTCGCTTGGCGGATGTTTTTGGGCTAATAACTGCCCTACATACTGGGCCTGACCCACTTGGACGGGAACTGCCGTCAGGTAGACGTCTTTGTGGGCGGCGTTCATGTCATGGACGATGAGTTTGGAACCCTTATTCTTCCAATCCTTATGGTATTGGCGAATGAATTTTCCCGCTTCCTCACCGATAGCACTGAGGCGTGCTCGGTAAAAGGGTTCCCCTTGTTGAGGCATGCGGAAGGACTCTTCCATATCCCAGAAGATGGTCGCTTGCTCAGCATCCAAGAGGTGATCTATCATGCGATACTCTGCACCTGAAAGCGCGTTAAATCCCACAAAGTAGATATGCTGATAAGGCAATACGCGTGTCCCACTCTCTAGCTGGGTCACCAACTCACGGTAAGCCATGCCGTCATAGCCTTGATTGCGGGCACGCAGGCGATCGATCAACCCTTGATACACTTCATACAGAATCTCCCAGATGTCGAGAAAAAGTTGCTTGACTTCAGAGGGTTGCTCCACTTGGCCTGTTTCGCCATGGACGGAACGCCAAAAATTGGCGAGGGCTTTTTTATCGTCTTCTGATATCCCAAACTCGTGCTCTACCCGCTTGAGGTCGAGAATATTGGTAAAGAGGTTTTCCGCCTCGACCATGTATTTATCCACCTCGTCAAAGTCTTTGAGAAGCATTTCGCCCCATGGAAAGAATCTTTCCAATGGTTCTTTCCAGTCGGGCCTATCCTGACGCATGCGCCCCTGGTAGACTTGGTACAGCTCGAATACGAGCGCCAGCGGCTCGGGAAACTGCCATCCCGACTGCTCCCGCACAAAGTCTTGAATAGACTGAATCTTGGGCGACCAGATGGTGCGTTTGTATACCCTTGCAAGGGCCTCTCGTAAGAAGATGCTAGCCCTACGCGTCGGCAGGACGATGCAGACCTCGTCTACCTTATCAGGCCATTGTAGATGGATGGCTTGGGCGACCTGGTCTAGGAAAGAATTTTTATGGTTCAATTTAAGTGTAGCTAAATGGCTGAATTTGAACCATATAAGACATTTAAGGGCATATAAGATCAAGAAAGTCAGTTTGCTTATATGTTCTTATATTCCTTATATGGTTCACCTAGACAAGACTTATTTTTTCTTGGTAAATATTTTCAAAATATTGATTCCGGTCATTTTCTCAATGGCGGTATAAAGGGCCGGCAGCGCCGCAGCACTCGCTGTGATGATCCCTCGGGCATCATTCAAGAGCTGTTCTTGGGTCGTCAAGAGGAAGGCACCAAGCGCAAAAAGAATAATCATGATGGGGGTGCGGATCTGTACCCATGCACTTTCTCGATTGATGCGATGCTCAAGCGTGAGGGTGTCTTCTCGGTTGATTTCCGTGAGGATAAAGTTGCGGAAACTCCGGTTCATCACCTGAAGCTGGTCGCCTGTATTGACCAGTAGCCCCTTATTGAGCAAACTCTTGATAGCTCGCACATTGCGATCATTGACTAGCCCGTCTTGCGCCAGGTCAAACATGATAAAGCGCTCCTCCCGATTACTGGTGCTCCACAGTACTTGGTAGTAAAGCTGTGCACGCAGTTCGATGTCGAGGATGATGTCCTCAGGACTGATATTATCTTTCCCTTTGTATAACTCGATAAGCTCATCAAACATGTTGCGCAAGAACGCCCCATGGCCACATTCTTCGGCGATGAGTTCCTCGTGGGCTTCATCCCCATGTATTAGCGGATCAGATTCAAATGGAAGAGAGATTTTGTAAAAACGACTTAGGGTCTCAGTCCAGATCATCTTTTCTGCGGCAAGTTGTTGCTTCAAACTCGCATCCTCAGTTTGCTCTAGCCAGGTCGTGTAATAATCATCTATCTCTAACGGGTCTATGGCCCCTATCAGCACGACTTGACGCCATTGCTCCATAGCTTCTTTGACGATCACTAATCGGAGCAAAGCGATATCTCGCTGATCGATTTTGACTTCAAAATGATTCAGGTTGAGCACCTGCTTCCTACGACTCTTGACATGTTCTTCAGGGCTTCTGTCAGAAAACCTATTCGATTCATATGCTTCTACGGCTTTCCAGAAATCCTCTAATGTTTGAATTTCTTTGAGGCTGATAAGCATTTTATTCCGAAACTCCCGTTTGTATTTGCTGCCCATGGCCCGAGGTGGAATCACCAAGAAGGCATGCTGCTTGGTCTTGGCGAGGATACTGCGGGCTTCATCGTCATTAGGCGCTGTCATATCCAACAAGCTTTCTGCAAATAGCCTGCGGGTGGTATAGTCAATCATGAGATACATACTCCCCACGACGACCATGAAAATTAGCCAAAAGAGCAGTCCCAGTGGGGTAGTGATATTGGGCAAATGGTAGGTATGTAAATAGGAAATGAGGGGGAGTCCATTTTTGGGGGTAAAAGCCAAATAGCGATGGGGATGGTGGGGCTGTCCTTTTAGGTATCCCACACCTTCTTCCCATTGCCAACTATTATCAGAGCTCACGACATTTCGGAGTTGATTGGTCGTGCGGACCAAGTCACTGTAGCGGGGCCTGATGCGCGAAAGCAAGCTGTCATACTTCAGCCAAGAAGGGGAAATGGGGCTCTGTAGGGTATCGGGAAGATAAAGTGGAATGTCCCACATTTTTCCCATATCCTTGGACCCATATATAGTTTTGAAAAATGCTTCGGTATAAATCCCTTTGTGTTTGAGGGCTTCCAAGTCAGAAGGGGGTAAGGCGCGGTCACTGAAGTTCTGTTCAAGCCGCAACTCTCGCGCTTCTATATCTTTGGCAAATTGCACGTGTGCATATTTGATCGCGAGCTTCATCTCCCGGTTATAGGAAATGCTATAGTATTGGACACTTGGGAAGACACTGAGAATCGCCAACCAGCTAAGGAGGAAAAATCGGAAACTACGCTGACGGGTAAAGAATTCGTTGAACCGCTGTAGAAAGAAATTCACTTGTGGGTTTTTCGTTTCCAACATCGGTGGTTCATCGGTGTCATCTGAAGGGCTGAAACGCCTAATCAGTTTCAGGGCGATTAGACATACGACTATTTGCAATAATTGGTAGGGGAAATAGCCTCGAATATCGAACAGGTTGGCCTGTGGGTCCCAGTTTCCCCAATAATCATCAGAAGCAATCGCATAGGCAGCAAAATTGAGCCCTACCAATAAGACCACCGCTCCAAAGAGGAAGCGGTATCGCTTTCGTGCTTTTTTCCCAACGATATAGATCTTCTTATCTTCTAATGCGAGGTAGGCCAGTAAGAAGGTATAAATATTGGCGAGGCCAAACATGTTGATCACGCCCAAAGCCCTTTCGCCCCTCGAAAAGAAGAAGAAAATCACCAGGGTGACAAAATTGGCGCAGAGGAGGATACGGTAGGTATTGATATGGCGACGCTTGGGGCGTAACCAGCTAAACCAGGCGCGCGCTACATAAAGCCGCGACCGATAGGGAGTGAGGGCTATCATCAAGATGATGACGGCAAGTCCGAGGGCGAAACCTATAAGGATCAGGATAAAGGTAAAGCTGACAATCTGCTCGTGTGTACTGATATAGTATTCACGGTCTTGAAAAGTGATGAGATACAGGGGAAGGTTTTCAAGGGGTTTGAGGTAAACGTCAAAGTTTTTTCCCTGATAAGTCGCGTTGGTGTATAGGGAGCTCCTAGCATAGACTGCCGCATTTAAGGCGCGCTTATTGGTCTCTTCCAAGAAGTTTTCTTGGAGATTGCGCTTTTCATCTGAATGAAAAAGGACTTCCCCATTTTCGTCTATGACGCAGTAGCCAAACCCTAACGGAATTACGGGTTGGATCAAGGAATACAACTTTGTAGCTAGGAAGATAATGCTTGCCGTGTCCTTCCGACTCTTTTTGGATACCACGGCGAGGTTGTCCCCGGTGGTGCGGGTTAAGATGGATTCTAGCATGAATTTGCGGGAACCTTTGGTCCCGCTATGATCTGGCAGGGTCCATGCTTCTCCGTTGACAATGCGCTGAAGGTAAGAACGGCCAGAGACGTCGACTTTTGGTGTCAGGACAGACCGCGTAGTAAATTCTTGATCCAGATAATTGGTATGCGCATTTACCCAAAATACGCTTGTAAAATAGGGATAATACTGAGGAGAAATTTTTGCCGAATCCATCAACTCTTGGCCGATCATATCTCCGTGGACATCTAAGGTATCATAGTAGGCCAGTTGGTCGTAGATGTGTTCTAGTTCATCAAAGAATTCCCCTGAAATTTGGTTGGAAAAATCGACCATCTCTTGCTTGCGGAGATTGGCATCTGGACCATTAAATCCATATACATCAAATAGCAGCAAGACAGCTGCAGCGGTCCCTAAGATAGCCGCCACCATCGTAAATACGACGTCTGAAGTTCCCATCCGCTCATAGCGACTCATCAATTTAAGCCGCAAAACAGGCAGCAATACAATCATGGTAAATAACAGCAGCACCATCAGTAGGATGACAAGAGTCGCTATGCGAAATTTCTCCCCGGTGAATGCTCGGGTTTCAACTAGGCCACACAACACCATCTCGTCTTGGTTCAGGGTCATGGGTTGCAGGTATACCAAATAGTCTGTTCCCCCTATTAGAAGCTCTCTGAGGGTATTGGCCTGGATTCCCAAGCCTCCTTTAGGGCTGAGCAAGGTGTCAGGTAGGTTGTCGATCTTGAGGGTATTCTGGGAATATTGATACACTAAATCTGCTACTCGCCCGTCCCCACTTTCTGAAACCTCTCCTAACTTCAAGACCAGCAAGTCATCAAACACATCTGGGCGAAGAAGGTCTTCCATGAAGGTATTCATGGGGCGATCCAAACGAATGTGGTAATGCTGATCTGCCGTCAGTTCATGGTCTGCAAAAGTGGTATAAGTGAGGTCCCAGGTGTTGTCAGCATTCTTTCTCAACTCAGCTTTCTCCTTATCTTCTTGTGCATCATGACCTTCGTCCAATACTTGAATTTTATAAGACAGGTTTACCCGTCGTTGGTACCACGCTTCATATGCATCAAAATCCACACGGCGGGTACTTTGCCGCCTGCCATCTTGGACAATGACGGCAAAGAAGCCATCTTGAAAATCAATTTCTCCTACAGTCCTTCTGTCCTTTTTATCGATGCGATCCAGAAATCCCTGAAGTTTCTCTGAGTTGCTTTTCCTTTGGTAATAAGTCGCCCATCGATAGATCGTTTTGGGATAAGCAGCGGGGTTTGTCGTCACCTCATTCCAGAACTCATTTTCGAAGGAAGCAAAGATTTGAGCCGTTTGTTCATCGATATTTACCTGCAAAGCATTCCAGACGTAGGGGATGAGCTTATCTTGGTCATCTTTGGGAGGAAGTGGGGGCAAATTGAGCGATTGGTTGCGAGAGGTCCAGCCTTCGAGAAAATCATAGAAATCTGCAGGCCTATTCTTGAGGTCATCAATCAAGATGCTTTTGTAGACCGAATCATCCTTCGTGATGATAGGGAGCAAGAATTGATGGACTTTTTCATATTCCAAGGTAGTTTCCTTTTCCCATTCAAAAACCAACTGCTCTTGCACCAGACGGGTCACCCGTTGCTTGATACTGGTGAGATCCCTCGGGACATTTGCAGTGACTTGCTTATATTGAGCATTCTTAGCAACTACATTTTTCTGAATCTGGCTCAGCACACGGAAGTTTCGCTCATTGAGCAAGGTCGCTCGCTGTTCCACATAGACAAAGTAATAGGCTCCTAAAGCAGAAGCGAGGATAGCCAACGTGGTAAAAGTAATCGTAAGATTGCGTGTGCCAGAAGAAGTTGATTTCATGGTGGTGGAGGTGTAGTGAGTCGAAATGCCAAATGTCTCTAGTCCAAATATATACATTCAGACTGGAAATCAGCAGTCTTTGGAGATGAGTGATTCGATTTTAGTACAAAAAATTAAAATAATGCTGCAAAACCACCCCAATTAGAGGCCGCCTTTTACCCGCTAACGGACGTTATTGTAGGAAGAAATGAGTGGTAGGTTAATTTTGAATGACTGAATGGTGAATTTTGAATAGAAAGGCAATATTCAACACCATAACTCATTCAAAATCCCTTCATTCAAAATTCAAAATTATCCCCATCCTCATTCAAAATTTCTTCATTCAATCATCCTATCATTCTCTCATTCCATCATTTTCTTAATTATGAAGCAACGTCTACTACTACTCTTATTTGCCAGTATGCTAATAGGGTTGGGTGCCACCCTATTCAGCGGAAATCCCCCTACGACTCGCACCAATGCGCCAGGTGAAAGCAACTGTACAGCTTGCCATTCTGGGGTTCTCAACAATGGTCCTGGAAGCCTTTCGCTGAATGTCCCTTCGAGTTATACCCCCGGGACTACCTATAACCTGACCATGAGCCTGGTAGATAATACCCGATCGCGGTTCGGATTTTCTGCGACAGTTCTCAATGGATCCAACGCCGCTGCAGGGACCCTGATTCGTACCAATACCACGAACACTTCCCTTCAGACAGCTTCTGTATCTGGTGGCACGCGTCAATACATAGGTCATCGCAACGCCAATACGACGGTGAAGTCATGGAGCTTTCAGTGGACAGCCCCAGCGACCAATGTCGGACCCGTGACTTTCTATGCAGCAGGCAATGCCACCAATAATAACTTTGGTACTACTGGTGACAATGTCTATGCACAATCTTTTGTGATTCAGCCCGCCGCCACGCCGCCTTCGGCGTCGTTTACCCCTGCCTCGCTTTCGCATTGCATCGGTGGCCCATTGACCTTTACCGACAATTCTTCTGGAGGAGTCACCACTTACAATTGGGACTTTGGCGCTGGCGCATTACCTGCGACCTCTACCATGAGCGGCCCGCACAATATTGTCTATGCCAATCCAGGGACCAAAACGATCCGCCTGATCGTGAGCAATGCTGCTGGGGCTGATACTTCTTTTGCGACTGTCGTGGTTCATGCCCAGCCTGTGGTGACGCTCTCAGGCATCTTGGCACGGTACTGCGACCAAGACGCATCTAGCCAATTTATTGGGACGCCTGCAGGAGGCACCTTCTTTGGGACCGGAAGTGGCGGAGCCACTTTCGATCCTGCCATAGCAGGTCTAGGGACTCACCTCATCAAATATGCCTATACAGATTCGAATGGCTGTAGCAGTGCAGACTCTACCACGATCAGTGTCTTGGCCAGTCCCGATCCAGGCCTTATGCCTAATGATACATCGATTTGCCAAGGCACCAATCTCAGGCTCTCAGCAACGCCAGGATTCCTGAATTATCAATGGTCTACAGGGGCGAGCACCGCCCTGATTTTTGTAGATACTGCAGCTACCTATAGCGTCACCGTGACGGGCATCAATTTCTGTACTGGGACAGACTCTGTCAATATCGCTGTCGTACAAGCCCTGATGCCAACCTTTGGGCAATTGGATACAACCCTTTGTGACAACGAACCAGCAGTCACAGTCCAACCAACACCCGCAGGAGGTACTTTCTCAGGAGCTGTAGATGCTAATGGCATGTTTGATCCCCAAGCTGCAGGGGCTGGTATGCATAGTTTCTCCTATTCAGTGATGGACACTACAGGATGCTCTGGGAGCATAAGCACGAATTTCACTGTTTTTGCGGCGCCTGATGCAGAGATTACAGGGTTTGTGGATTCAGCTATTACCTCGATCTGTAGAGATGATGCGGTATTGACATTGGCTGGAACGCCCAGTGGTGGCACTTTTGCAGGCAAAGGCATTTCTGGAAGTGATTTTGATCCTGCAGTGGCTGATTCAGGGATCAATTATGTCACCTATACCATCACCACAGCTGATGGGTGTAGCGACTCCACGGTGTTGGGGGTCAATGTCATCGACTTGGCATTGCCACTGATCAATCAACACGATCCCGATTCGCTCAGTACAGCCCCTGGCTATACAAGTTACCAGTGGGTATTTCTAAATGTCATGACAGGAGATACCTTTCATATAGCGGGCGCTACGGGACGAGCCATTAACTTTAAGGAACAGAATGCAAATCCCCAGAATACCAATGTCTATGTAGTATATGTCACGGGGCCAGAAAGTTGTGGGAAAATGTCTCCTGGTTTTACCCCATTTACCCAAAGCATCGATCCCGCTGAGCTGCTGTCAGACCTGCGCATTTATCCAAACCCCACTGCCAATTTGCTGGAAATCGACTACTTACTTCACAGACCTGAAAGCATTTCCGTTTCCTTGATTGATATTCGGGGAAAAACTGTTTGGCAAAAAACGTATCCTGAAATGCGTTTAGAAGGGCATTTGCAAGTGGAGACTAGGCATTTGCCAGAAGGGTTTTATCTGCTGAACCTCGATGTTGACGGCCAACAGTCCGTCAGGAAAGTGGTAGTACGGCGATAGCCAAAAGGCTTTAAAACTTCAAGTTCAAGCTCACCTAGAAAATTTGCCACGGATTACACGGATTTACACAGATTAGAGAAAGAAATCTGTGAGAATCTGTGTAATCCGTGGCTTATTCTTCCTTCGTCACTAAAACCCTTGATGAACCAGAAAATTTAGATACTTCAGTTTTTGTATGTGAACGGACAAGTCTTTAGGATACTTATCGCTAGTTTCGGTCAAAAGATCACATGCGCCTATTAACTTTCTTTCTACTCCTTTCGATTGGTGTGACTGCCTGCAAAGCACCCACATCACCAGCACCTTCTTCCAATGATAACCGCTGGTTGGTTCCCGTGGGACTCGTAAAAGACGGCGGCCCAGGCAAAGATGGGATTCCTGTGCTCGAAGCGCCTCTATTTGTACCCATCGACTCGATTGGGTATTTGAAGGAAGAGGACTTGGTCCTTGGACTTCGAGTGGGGACGGATATTCGCGCCTATCCGCACAATATTCTCAACTACCATGAGATCGTCAATGATTTGGTAGGGGGCGAACCTCTCGCTGTCACTTATTGTCCCTTTACAGGTACTGGTGTGGGCATAAGTCGCGATATCTTAGGGAGTGTCACGACCTTTGGGGTTTCAGGATTATTGTACCAAACCAATCTTATGCCTTTTGACCGGGAGACAGGCAGTACCTGGTCCCAGATGTTGACGCAGTGTGTGAATGGGGAACATATTGGAAAAGGGCAAAAAATTATTCCCATGATAGAGACATCCTGGAAAACCTGGAAAGAGATGTATCCCGAGAGCCGGGTGCTGTCTGCCGAAACAGGCTTTAATTGGGATTATGACCAATACCCCTATCTAGACTATCGCACAGATCATGATTTTTTCATCTTTCCCCCTGATAGCTTGGATGCGCGCCTGCCCTATAAGGAGCGCGTCCATGGAATCATTCATTATCAAGACGTGAAAGTATACCGTTTTTCAGCATTTGGAGATAGTGTCACTGTGATCGCTGATCAGTTTGGCGGGAACCATTTTGTGCTGGCAGGCAGCAAAGATCGGAATTTCATCGTGTCCTACGATGCCGAGCTATCGGGGGTGGGCCGCCTATATTTCACAGCTGTCAATGATGGCTCTGTCATCATCATGCATGACCAGTATGGCAACCAGTGGGACATTTTTGGCCGAGCGGTGAGCGGGCCTCAGGCTGGCCAGGAGCTGAAACCGACGAAGTCGTTTATGGGATATTGGTACGGCTGGGGAGCTGTGTATTCGGGGACGATGATTTATTGAACATTAGTCCTTTATCACCCTCTAGCTACACGGAACCAAAGGTCTTTAATAGGCAAAAGCAGCAGAGCTGTCATGCTGAGCTGAGCGAAGCATCTTACTAGGCTAATGATCCAGAAATAGTTAGATTCTTCACTTCGTTGCTTATGGAAGTGTTTTCATTGTGCTGATTATCAGTCGTTTACAGAAGCGTATTTTCGCCTGTTTGAACCCCTGCCAAAGCCTTCGGCTTTGGCGTCCCCTCAAGAGGGGACTTTAGAAAATAGCGAAGCCATTTGAGAGATTAGTGCGGGTTGTTCCCCTTCCTGAGGGGGAACGGGGCTGCGCGGAGGGGGTTCAACAGCGTAAGGGCGAAGCCCTTGTCATAAGCCATTAGAAGTATCGGGAAATTGACCAATCCATAAGCCTTTTATATCCTCCATTGCAGAGATTTGTATTACTCCGTTATAGTTGGTTTCACACCCACTCCCCCTTAATCATCACCCGATCGATCAAATTACTCGCATACGAGTAAGGAATCCTCGCAAAGGAATCCAGCGGCTGAGTGACGACGAGGTCGGCCTGCTTGCCTGGCTCGATAGAGCCTACTTTCTCGGACATGCGGAGCGCCCAGGCGCCGTTGAGGGTGGAGGCGCAGAGCGCCTCTTCGGGGAGCATATTCATATGCGTGCATGCCAATGACATCACAAATGGCATGCTGCCGCCTGGCGACGAGCCAGGGTTGTAATCGGTGGCGAGGGTCACGGGCAAGCCCGCTTCCATCATCTCTCTGGCTGGGCCATAGTCGATCCCTAAGAAGTACGCCACCGAGGGGAGGAGTGTAGGCACCGTGGTAGAACCCACGAGGGCTTCGATCTCGTCTGGGCCAGAGCGCTCCAGGTGATCCACGGAGATGGCGTTGCATTTTACGCCGACTTGAACGCCACCTGAGAAGGCGAGTTCATTGGCGTGAATTTTGGCTCCGAGGCCATATTTTGCCCCTTTTTTGATAATATACTCCGTTTCCTCTACCGTGAAAAACCCCTCATCACAGAACACGTCGATGAATTCTGCAAGGTTCTGATCCACGACCTGAGGAAGCATCACATCACAGACGAGGTCGATGTATTGCTGGCGGTCATTTTTGTAATTGGCAGGGATGGCGTGTGCGCCAAGAAAAGTAGTCTTGATGTTGAGCGGAACATGTTCCTTGAGGGCATTAGCGACGCGGAGGAGCTTAAGTTCACTCTCAACGGTAAGGCCGTAGCCGCTTTTGATTTCGACAGTCGTCGTACCAAATCCCATGATCTCCTTGGCCCGTTCGATGGTCTCTTCAAGGAGTTGCTCCTCGGAGATGTGCGCGAGGCTTTTGGCGGAGTTGAGGATGCCGCCGCCTTTGCGGGCGATCTCCTCATAGCTCATGCCTTTGAGGCGGTAGACAAATTCTTGTTCGCGGGTTTTGGGGAATACCAGGTGGGTGTGGCTATCGACAAAACCTGGAAGGACGAGCTTCCCTTTACAATCGATGCGCTCAGCGCCGCGATAGGCGCGTGGCTGGAGGGTCGCCATGCTCCCTACGGCCTTGATGGTGTCATCAACGATGTAGACATATGCACTTTCGAGCATGGCAGCGTCAGCCATGTCTGTGCCCTTTTTGAATGCTTCGCCTTGAGTAGAAATCCGATACAGTTTGGAGATGTCGGTCAGTAACAGTTGGGTCACGGTTAGTTTGGATCGAGTTGTTTTTTGATAGAATCTACTTCTTGCTTTAGTGCTTCGAGTTCACGGGGGGCTTTCTTTTTTCTTTCAAAGACATATACATCGATGTCGAGGTACCTTTTGGGATTTTTCTGGACGTCTGCGAGCAGGGCCTTAACAGACTTCACGGTTCCATTCAGTTCGTCATACAGGCCTTTATCTCCGATGAGTTTGCCGAGGCTTCCTTCGCCATCATTGATCTTGCTCACGACTTCGTCCATGCCTTGCATGGCGCTTTTCGCTGAGGCTAGCATTTCAGTGGTCGCAGGCCCGAGGGAGTCGGAGACGTCTTTGAAGTTTACAATGATACTGGAGAGCTTCTCTTTATTTTCCGCCAAGCCATCCGAAAAGGTCTTGAGATTGGGCATGGTCTTTTCGAGTTCTCGGGAGATTCCTGCAAAATTCCCCATGGTCTCATCCATGTTTTTGAGAATGCTTTCTAGCTCATCTCGCTCTTGCAATTCAGAAAAGGAGGTATCTAATTTAGTGGTGATAGAAGCCAGGTTGGCGACCATGGAGCTGATGTCTTCGAGCAAGGATTCTCCTTTTGTCTCAAGGATGTTTGTTGCCTTACCCATCATGCCTTCGTCAGTACCCCCTGTGATAAATCCCTCATCTTCAATGAGTTGGTCCGATTTCCCTCGCTCTAGTTTGATCGCCATGGCTCCCAACAGGTCTTTGGTGAAAATAACAGCCCTTGAGTCCACAGGAATCGGCCGTTCGTCGTGAAGCTCCATCTCCACCAAAACGGTGTCACCGATAAGTTCCAACTCCATCACCTGCCCTACATCGAGGCCATTGATCCGGACGGGATTCCCGCGAATGAGGCCTTTGGCGTCGGGATATTTAGCATAGAGAACCATGCTGTTGCCAATAATGCGCTTGCCTTGCATGGTGCGAATCCCTACGACAAAAGCCACTGCGGCGATGATCGCGTAGATGCCAAATTTGATTTCTTTGCTAAATTTCAAAGTAAAAACAGATTATTAGTGAATTTATAACTTTTATCTGTGTGTTACTTTTTTTAGAAAAAAGTAACCAAAAAATCGAAACGGGCCAACCAAGGCCAACCCCACAATCCATCCGCCCGCGCCCGTTTCATCCCAGCCGCACAAATTGATTTATTCAAGCGGCTCACTTGAACTTCGAATATAGGGGAAATTAAGGAATTAAGCGAAAGTGCTCTTTCGCTTGAGGCCTTCTGAGCCAGCAGAGACCCAATGTGAACAAATCTATGCTCACGGTGACTTCAGGGTGGGCGCAGATTTCTCTCCATGCTTTCCGCATTCCAGTCGACCAATAGATGTCATCAAAGATGAGTAACCCGCCATCTTTCATCATAGGGAGTAATTGCTGAAAATAGGCCATTGTCGGCTCATAGCGATGGTTGCCATCCACAAATACGTAGTCAGGCTGGAAGCTTTCTTGCGCTAATTGTGCCAAGGTCTTGGAGAATTCCCCCACCCGTATTTCGGGAGTAACCCCAAATTCCTCAAAATGCTGCTGCGCATACCTCGCTAGGCTCGGCGCACCTTCCATGGTCACAAAATGTGCATCTTGAAGGGCGGTAGCCTGATACAAAGTCGAAATGCCTAGATGGGTACCAAATTCTAAGCAGGTGGTAGGTTGATAATGCTTGCAGATGCGGTGGAGCAATTCTCCCATGCGTGGCCTTCGAGAGGCGGTGCGGGCGAGTTGACCAATGGTCGCTGTGGTGACAGCTTGGGCCTGGCCGGCACGGCCTGCGCCGTGGTCGGGATAAGAAACGACCTCCTTGGCGCGCACCAATTCTTTGCGCAATGCTTCTATCTTTCGCCCATTTGCTGATACATGGTGGGGCAATACTTGGGTGGCAAATTCAAATACAAATGGGGAATGAATCGCGTTCAGCCGTTTGGCTGTCCACCAATGGGTGATCGCTTGTGATATGGTAGAGAGAGAAATGAAAATAAGAATTAAAATTAAAATGAAAATTGAGGTCTGAAGCCATGCTCCAAACCTCAATCATAGATCATTCATCTAAAATTATCGCTAATTCGTCACGCGATAGTCAAATCGCATATACTCGGGGCTACCTCCGCTGCCACCACCGTACTCGGTAGGCTTCATGACAGCAAACTGGTCAAATTGGCCTTTGGACAGGCGGATGATCAAGAGCTGGCCTACGGCAGGCATGGTGACACTGTCATTGATATTGGCTCCTGCATAGAAGGCTTCGCGCAACGTCGTATAGGTAGACTCTTCATAATTGAGGCGAGTCGAATCGGTTATAACAAAAACAGAGTCTGTGCCCCTTGCATCATTATTGGGGGAAATTAAGTATTTCCCGCTAAGTGGCCCAGGAGCAGCATCTACGATCTTGATGTCCATGTCGAGGACATTGGTAGGAGATGACAATGGATTGTAGAAGTTGAAGTCTTCATTCCCGCTGAATGTGTTGGGATGAATCAACTCATTTCCAAAATAGCCTCTAATGGGGAAAAGTGGGTCTCCTCCTGGCTCGGGGACGATGTCAATGACAATGGAAGTCTTGGCAGAAGCCCCTTTGGTATCCAGGACGTAAAAGGTCACTTCGATTTTGTAGTAATCTGTAATAGGGATGCCTTGTACACTGGTCGTAATCGGATAGGAAAAAGGGTGCAATAGCACGGTGCCAGCTATAGGCTCATCCATTGCATAACTATCCAACAGTAGCGTGTCTCCTGTATTGGAGAAAAGGGACTCTGTGATCCTCAAGATTTTAAGGGCCTCATTATCAGTGAGCTGTAGCGTGATGTCTACGGCACTGTTAGTGGTTCTTAGAAAATTGCTCTTATCTGGCGTAGCCAGAGAAATGCCGGGGTCGCCGTCAGAAGGGATCGGTCGGGTGTCGATCATTCGGTCACACGCTGAGAACAGCAGGACAGCGAGAAGGGCAAACAGGGGTAAAACAAGTGTAAATCGTTTCATTTTTTGACAAAGATGATGTTATCTCAAAGCAAGTTACACATAAGTATGAAAACTAAAAAAAAATGGGACGGTAGGTCTGTTCGAACTCAGCCTTTGCGATGCGATACACCTCTGGTACATCGCGATGGGTGGTGACGAGCATATCCCCCAATCGGCAGCGCATTTTCCCGCCCCAACTTGGCTCAAAAGTAAAATCCAATGTGCCTGGCGGTATCCCAAGGTGAAGCAGGATGGAATCATCTACAATTACTCCATAGCAAGTACCAGTGGCAGTATATACTTTGAAGAGAGGCCCTAGCTGGGCAAGCTCGTGAGGCTGTTCCTGATAGCGTTTATCCATTTTCTCTGCGGAAATGATGTAGCGTTCGCCTCCTGGATTTGCGACAACAAAATCCCCTTTTTTTGCCTGATTCTCGGTCTCTTTCCCGTCTTGTGTCATGGTGACTATGATTTCTCCTTCTTGCGCTTGTCTCGCTTCTATCTTGCCCACTTTTTGGTATTGAGGGGCCACAGAAAGGATGGGCTTCAATAAAGAGACCATGGATTTCTGAGAAAGGCTTTTCATAAAAAAATGATTAAATAAAGGCTAAATTTGCAGAAATATTTTCCCCCATGAAAGCATGTATTTTCTATTTACCCTTCTATACAGCCTGTTTCGCTTTGCTTTTAGGCTGTGGCGGAATCAATGAAGCCACCAACCGAAACATAGCTCAGGTCCAACGCCAAGCAGATTCCCTGGCAGCGGTGGCGCTGCTGGACAGTCTTTATGGGCCTTCGGATACCGTTCAGGTAGATTCCGTACTACCAGCCGTTGCGGTAGACCCTGTGAGCCCCCCGCAACCTATCCCCCTTCCCCAGAACCCCCAACCCATTACCCCAAAAACGCTTTCCCAAAAACAGCCAAAACCACCGGCTTCTCAAGTGGATACACAAGCTGCCCCGCCTGCTAAGGCAACTGAGGTGAAACCTGACAGCCAGCGAGTTGCTCCGACGCCTCCAACAGATACCATCCTCGTACCTCCCCCTTCACAAAAGCCAGCAAAGCCCGACACTGTGCCTCAACCTGTGGCACCTCCTGAAGATACTTCCAAGACTTCTGGTACCTCGCAATGAGATCACACCCTTTCCCCAAAAAAATCTTGATACCCCCAGTCAACCTAGTGTTCTTTCAAGATTGAAAGGTGGAGTTGGAAGTCATTTACAAATCTTTACTGTCGATAAGTCCAAATAACTAACAAGGAAGTACAAAGTGAAAAGTATATGAAAGCCATTCCTCCCTTTTGACTTTCTTGTTCCTTGTTTATTATTTTTACTTAACCCCACGATTCGACCTTGAATAAACCCCAAACCCATAACGTTCCCCATTTGCTCCCTCCTACTTTTCTCCCGATATTAGCATAACAACCAGAGGTAGGTTCTATGAGGGTTTTATGTGTCATTATGTTGGTTATCTGTGCGTCAAAAGGATTCGCACAGGGCGAAATCGATAGCCTGAAAGCTATTTGGTACAATAACGCTCTGCTTGACACAGCTCGCCTCAATGCTGTCCAATATCTTTCTTATAAAAAGTACCTTTTTCGCCTCCCCGACTCGGCCTTCCGCTATGCAGAGGATATGTATGAATTTGCGGATGCAAAAGGCTTGTCGCACTACAAAGCAGAAGCCTTAACGACGCTATTTATCTCCTGCAATATCAGAGGAAAAACGGCGTCCTCTTTGGGGTATTTGGATCAGCTTCTTGAACAAGCAGAAGCCCAAAACGACTCTGCCAATATCGCTGCCGCTTATTATTATTATAACATTGTATATAATGGACAAGGGAATTATGTGGCTGCCAGTGACTACTTGGAGAAAGCGCTGGCTATGTTTATCGCCCTCGGTAATCAGGATCGGGTGGCGACAGGATATAGAGCCTTGGCAGTCATTTATAAGCATCAGGGACTCTACCCTGAATCCATTGAAGCGCTTTCTAAAAGCCTAAAAATCCATGATGCGCTTGGCGATAAAAAAAGCCTTGCAGATGTCCATAACATATTTGGGTTGATCTATTCGGATATGAAAGATTATCCCAAGGCCCTGGAATATTACCACAAAAGCATAGCATTCGCTGAAGAAGCAGGAGATCAATTTGTGCTTTCTCGCCCGCTCAACAATATTGGCGTTGTGTACAAGGAATTGGGGGAATATGATAAGGCCATTGAATATTATACCCGATCACTAGACCTCAAATTGGAAAGAAAACAGCAGAAAGGCATTGCTCAGGGGTATAATAATTTGGGAAATGTTTATGTGGCTAAGGGAGAGTATGAAAAGGCCATTTCATTATTTGAAAAGAGCCTAGCCATCAAGCAGGAGATGGGAAATAAGGAAGGCCTGATAGCAACTTATCACAACCTGAGTCACGCCTATTTTGGGCAAAATCGCCTCGCACAAGCGATAGGTCTTGGCCAAAAGAGCCTAGACCTTGCCACAGAACTGGGCAAAATCGCAGGCATCGTCGATGCCGCCCTTCTGCTCAGAGACATTCATGAGCGGATGGGTGATTATCAGGCGGCATTTGACATGCAATCCCTGTATTTCATCTATCGAGACAGCATCAGAAGTGAAGAGAATGCCAAGGCCCTGATGCAAAGGGAATTTCAATACACCTATGAAAAAAAGGCCACTGCAGACAGCATTCAAAATGCAGAGGCCATCCGCCTGGAACAGGCCAAGAGCGCGCAGCAGCGTACCATCAATTACCTGGCTTTTGTGATCATCGGAATCACATTTGTGTTTGGAGGATTGCTCTATAATCGGTTCAGAAAAACGCGAAATCAGAAAACTCAGATAGAAATCGAAAAGGCAAAGCTGGATGAAGCTAACGAAAAACTGTTAGAGCTGGATAAGTCTAAATCCCGCTTTTTTACCAATATTTCTCACGAATTCAGAACCCCCTTGACAGTCATCTCAGGGATGGCAGATTTGATCACAGAAGCCGAACCCAAGGACCTCATCAAGCGCAATAGCCAAAGCCTATTGGGACTCGTTAATCAAATCCTCGATTTGCGAAAGCTGGAGTCGGGGCGTCTCCCGCTTCACCTGCAATGCAAGGATATTATCCCTTACTTGAAGTACCTCTTTGAGTCCTTCCATTCTTACGCCGAGAGCAAAGAAATCGACCTGTACTTCGAATCCTTGATTTCTCACCTGGAGATGGACTACGATGCGGAAAAGCTGTTTAGCATCCTTTCCAATTTGCTGTCCAATGCGATCAAATTCACGCCGAAAGGCGGAACCGTAAAGTTGGAAGTTCTAGGTTCTACGTTCGATGATCTAGGTCAGCAACCTAGAACACAGAATTTAGAACCTAAAACCTTGACTTTGCTCGTCTCCGACACCGGTATCGGTATCCCGACTCACAACCTGCCTCGCATCTTCGATCGCTTCTACCAGGTGGACGACAGTGCTACCCGCCCTGGCGAAGGGACGGGCGTAGGACTGACCTTGACGCGCGAACTTGTGCGAATGCTTGGAGGAGAGATTTCGGTAGAAAGTGAAATGGGAAAAGGCACGACTTTCAGCGTGGTGCTTCCCATTACAAGAGCAGCAGAAAGGGGGGGCGACGCTGTATATGCCCCTTCAGTTGCACCTGTTGCTGTTTCGCGCCTTGAAGAGGAAGCCATTGATAAGGGGCTAAATAGTGGCGATTTGCCCACCATTTTGATTGTCGAAGACAATCCCGATGTGGTGCACTATCTGCGCACATGTGTAGAAGGGAATTATCGTGTCACAGTAGCTCGGGACGGGGAGGAAGGCATCGGAAAAGCATTGGAGGTGATCCCCGACCTCATAATCAGTGATGTGATGATGCCGCGAAAGGACGGATTTGAACTCTGTGATACCCTGAAAAAAGATGAGCGTACGAGTCATATCCCGCTTGTGATGCTGACTGCAAAAGCAGATGCCGAATCCCGCATCTCGGGATTGGAACGGGGGGCAGATGCCTATCTGGCGAAACCTTTTGATAAGCATGAACTGCTGATTCGCTTGCGAAACCTCTATCGCCTTCGGCTGAGTATGCAGGCACGGTATAGTCAAGGGCATCCTTTGGTGGCGTCCAATGAGCCAGGGCTTCAGATAGAGGATGCCTTTATGCTAAAGGTTCGGGCTTTAATCGAAAAGCACCTGGACGACCCTGATTTCCGCCTTACACATCATCTCAAAGAACTGGGCATGAGCCGCACCCAGCTATTTCGCAAAATCAAAGCCCTGACGGGCAGCTCGAACCAGCTATATATTCGTTCTGTACGCTTGCAGAAAGCACGTGAGCTGCTCCAAAGCCCTTCTTATAATATTTCAGATGTGGCTTATGCCGTGGGATTTAGTGATCCAGCGTATTTTTCGAGGGTATTTGTGGAAGAAGTGGGGATGAGTCCTTCGGCTTTTCGGGGAGGGTAATCATGAGCTGCCAACCAGAATCAAATCCATTATTACTCTTTTGTATTAACTCTCCCAATTTTTGACCCACCATGCGATTGGCTTTATGTATCCATCTTTGTCTGCTTGCCCATTTCAGCTTTTCGCAAAACTATGTAGATAGTGCCTTGGCACTCTACCAGCAGATCAATTTGGATAGCTTGCCAGAATCTGAGCAAAAGGTGCTTGAAGCCAAACGCTTCTTATTATTCCAATAAGGCTATTTCTTGCTTTGACCGTGGAAACTATCCGTGCGCGTATGAGAATATTTATGAGGCAATCGGGGTGTGGGAATCAATCACCGATACAGCTAAATTCCTTGAAGCATATTTAATCCGACATTCCCCATAGCCTCAGTCAAAATGAGCAATTAGCTATATTGCTGACAATCAGTATTTTGTGTATATTTATTCAATTATGGGTAATATACTAATAAATTATAGTTCACTATTTTTTGATAAAAAGCTGTGATTTGATGAGGTGGTTAATGGTATTGATTTGACTGAGAACGAACCCAATAACACCTTTATCAATGAGGGAAACCTCGAGTTAATTGACATCAATCAAATTGATGGTCAAGGTTTTTCAGGAACGGGAGTTTTGATCGTAAATGGTACGATTATCAATAATGGCTACTGGAAAGTCAATGAGGCCATGAATGTAAATTATAGTGGAGGCTCATTTACCAATGGTCCTTGTGCCTTGCTTGAAGTTAATGGTGGCCGCGTCCTCACCTATAATAGGCTAGCTAATAATGGCTTTATCATCTACGACTACACAGGGGGCTTTTACAATGACATGAGCGGGATAAACAATGGAGCTATCAGCACTACCAGAAATCATATTGGTGGAATAGAGAACAATAATAATGGGCTGATATTAAAGCCCAGAAGTGGGGTATGTACCATCCCCAATCTGGCTACCATTGGCACCCATAATACGTTTGTGATTGGCTCCAATTTTTATTCCGACCCCGCACAGACTACCCTTACGGCTACCTATTCCAACAATACCCTGCAATTCACAGGAAACCAAATCAACACTCAGCGTCTTTATGCTTCTGTTACCAACCCGGCCAATAACTGCTCAAGGGTCATACCGGTTTGGGCCTTTTTTATTGACAATACCCCGCCGACAATCACCTGCCCTGCCAATATTACGACGAGTAATGATGCCAATAGCTGTGACGCTATGGTGACATACATCTCATTTATAGCCACAGACAATTGCAATTCGCCCAGCAAATTGACGATTACAGGTTTCCCCTTGAGTGGAAGTTTCTTCTCAGTAGGTACGACGCCTGTCAATTGGACCGCTACCGACAAAAAGAACAACACCAGCCACTGCGACTTCGACGTCACTGTCGTCGAACAAGGAGTCCCCACGCCCACAGGCTGGACCAATGGAGGAGTTGGAAGCAATCCGAATAACAATTGTGCGACCATTCAAGGCTATATCTCTGCCGATGGCGTGAATTGGACCCTGGTCAAGAGCTACCCGAATGTGCTGAGCAGCCCGCTCTATTTGGTCTTATTTGCCAAGACGGGAGGCGCGCAAGGGATAGCTACCATTGATAATATCTCGATCAACGGAACGGCCTCAAGAATGAGCTTGATGACCGAAGAGACAGCCCTGTCCCTGGAGGCCTACCCCAATCCCTTCAGCGAAGATTTATTCATCAAAGTGGCGAATGCCTTGCCAGGCGAGACTTACCATGTTCGCCTCTCGAATATGATGGGCCAGCGCGTCTACGGCTATGAGGCAGGTGCTTCGCCTGAAGGCACCATCGATCAGCGAATCTCGCTAGAACATCTGGCAGCAGGTACTTACCTGCTAGAGGTGAGCGCTGGGGTGCAGCGTAAAGCAATCAAAGTTCAGAAGTTCTAGGCGCTATGTTTTAAGTCAGCATTTCATGCTTAGAACCTAGAACCTAGAACCTAGAACCTAGAACCTAGAACATAAAACATAGAACTTTTTAAAACCGCCTTTGGGCGGTTTTTTTATTGGCTGTGCGATCCTTATTTTTGGAGAATGTGGCGGATAGTTTTCCTCTTTGGCGGAATGATACTGGGAATGCCTTTTATTCAGGCACAAAATAAGGCTATTGCACGGGCAGAGGCTCTGCGGCCAAATTATACTGATAGTGCTAAAGTATTAGCAGAATCTCACCTCTCAGAGGGCTTGCCCCCCTTTTATCGTGAATTATTGGATACTACTTATCGTCAGGTTTTCTTTTCCCAACCAAGTGATACACAACTTCTGTATGGGATCATGACGATAGCAGTTCATGCGATAAATAACCCTATGGCTCGTCAATTTAATGAATTGATGGGGAGATTTTGTAGCGACAAAATAGAGACTAATGCCACAGAAGAAGAAAAACGCCTTTATAGAGAGTATTTAGCTGCCCATTTGAATATTGAAGCTACTCGTTTAGTTCAAGGTAATCGCTTTTACGAAGGGTTAGAGAAACGATACCAGGCCCTTGAGCAAAGTAAATTGGTGCAGGATACTTTTTATATGACTGAAATCATGTATGGGCTTTACCAGGATCATTTTAATGCTACAGATTATGACCAAGCTGAAAAATGGGCCCTAGAAGCAATAGCACTAGAAGAGGCCAGGAAGAATAAAGAGGGGATTGTATATTTAAAAGCACAGTTAGCCAGTTGCATGGTTCAAAGAGGAGAATACAAAGAAGCGATTCCTTTTTTCGAAGCAAAACTAGCCCTGGCCCGTCAAAATCAAAATAATAATGAGGCGTCAAGTGCTCTTAATTCACTGGGATTTGCTCACCGGAAATTGAAGGAATACGATAAATCCATTCACTATTTTGAGCAATGCTTGGAGATATATGAGCAATTTGGATATTATTTTGGCGCTTCCAATATTCACAACCAACTCGCCAATGTAGCCATAGAAAAAGGAGATTGGCAAAAGGCAAAAAAACATGGCCTCGCACTCTATCAAATAAGTCAGGAAAATCCCAGCCCCCAGATACAAAAAAATGCCACTAATGTAATGGCTAAGGTCTACGAACACGAGGGGAATTATAAAAAAAGCATGGAGATGCTTAGACTGTATTATCAGTTGCGTGATTCTGTGACGGGCGAAGCCAATACCCGAGCCTTGTTAGATCAAAGGTATAAGTTTCAGTATCGAGAAAAAGCGAAGTTGGATAGCCTACAGAGTGCAGCTGATCTGATGATTCAGGTGGCCGAAAATAAGCGGCGAAAGACAACTGCCTATTTTCTATGGAGTGCCATCGTTGTCATGATTCTTTTTGCAGGGATTTTGTGGCATCGCTTTCGAATCACGCGCCAGCAGAAGGCGATGATAGAAGAGGAGAAAGTCAAATTGGATCAGGCTAATGAAAAACTAAAAGCCCTGGACAATATGAAGTCCAGCTTTATCACCAATATTTCTCACGAGTTGAGAACCCCAGTTTCGCTCATATTAGGACCTATCTCTCATTTGCTTCGCAAAATTTCGCCCAAGCTGGAAAAAGAAGACCGAGATGTTTTACAACTTGTTGAACGAAATGGGACTTCTCTCCTGGGACTGGTGGAAGAGTTGCTGGATTTCTCCTCATTGGACGCCAGCAAACTTGTGCTGAAAAAAGAGCCTACTGCTTTTTACCCCTTTTGTAGGCAGCTCTTTAGCGCATTTGAATCTATGGCGGAGTTCAAAAATATAGACTATACTTTTTCCTTTGAATTACCCCAATCCATTTACCTTGATATTGATAGATCTCGCCTAGAGAAAATCATCAATAATCTGCTATCAAATGCCCTGAAGTTTACGCATGAAGGGGAGGTGAAACTGAAAGTTCACGGTTCTAAGTTCTATGATCAAAGTTCACCACCTAAAACGCAGAACTTAGAACTTAAAACGTTGACTTTAACCGTTTCCGATACCGGGCGAGGAATTCCACCGGAAGACTTGCCCCATGTATTTGATCGGTATTTTCAGACCAAAAGAACTGAGCTCTCTACGGAAGGAGGGACAGGCGTGGGGCTTTCGCTTGCAAGAGAATTGGCGCTTTTGATGGAGGGGGATTTAAAGGTGGAAAGTGAATGGGGGAAAGGAAGTACCTTCACGTTGTGGTTTCAGGCGCAAGAACTGCCTTCACCTTCTAAGGAGGCAGAAACAGTCGAAGAAGTAGCGGATGAAGAAGTCCTTGGAGCTCCGCTTACTCCATCAGAATCCAATGGCTCTCGCCCCAAAATCCTGATTGTCGAAGACAATCCCGATATGCAGAAGATGATCTACGCTTTGCTTAGTGCAGACTACAACTGCATTATGGCCAATGATGGATTGGGGGCCTGGGAGTTATTGGAACAAAACCATGCTTCCATCAAAGACATTTCTCTCATCCTTTCAGATATTATGATGCCGCGCATGGATGGGTATGCATTATTGGAGAAAATAAAAGCACATAAGATCTGGAGCCAGACGCCCATGATCATGCTGACGGCCCGTGCCGCCGAGGCCGACAAACTCACCGCCCTACGCATGGGCGTCGATGACTATCAACTGAAACCCTTCTCAGCGCCTGAGCTCGAGGCACGCGTGGCCAATCTCATTGCCAATCACAAAGCGAGGGTCGCTTTTGCCGTAGCAGAATCGCCCGTCGGGGCGATAGATTTTGGCGAGGCACCAGCCGCCGATACAGAGTGGCTTCAGCAACTCGAATCTGCTGCGCTAGAAGCTATAGACAAAAAATTGCCATTAAATGCCTCTTATCTGTCAGGTGTCATGGCATCAAGCGATCGCCATTTGTTTCGCAAAATAAAGCAGATGACGGGCCTTTCTCCCAATCAATATATCCAGGAAATCAAACTCCAGAAGGCACGTCATTTTCTGGAAAATAAAACCTACCACACCATAGCCGAAGTGGCCTATGCTTCGGGGTTCAATACTCCCAATTATTTCGCCAAGGTATTCGAAAAACGGTTTGGCAAACTGCCAAGTGCGTATTGAGCTGTTGGTCCGACTTCGAAGTCGGACCAACAGTTTTCCACCCATAAATCGGTCAAAAGGCCAATTTCTTCCCTGATTTGGCAGGATTTTTCCCTGTTGAGGCCCACACCTTTGCTTCATCATTTATCACTAAATACAGACGCCTATCATGATGAAGTATGTTTCAATTGTTTTGCCAACCTTATTTATGGGAATATTATGGCTGATGCCTAATCTTATTCAGGGGCAAATGCCAAAATTAACTGCAGATGGTCAGCCGCATGAAGAACCGTTTACCGGTTCCCATATAGATTATAAAATTCCCTCTGTTGCAGAGTTGGGAGGCTATGACCATATTGAGTTTTACCTCAAGGGAGGAGACGGCGGCAGGCGAAAAGTGCCCAACTTATGTAAAGTCAAAGGAGGAGAAGCAGCTACGGTTACGGTGCGGTTCAAGATAGGCACAGGTCCCAAAGACCTAAAGCCTGGCGGCAGGATCCGATTTATTGTAGGAAAGGCCGGTGAAAGTAATGGAAGCAGTGGAGTAGAAGCAGGCGGTGGCGGAGGAGGAACAGGAATTTTATACCGAGATCCTTCTTTTAGTGGAGGGTGCGCTAATTCATATCCCAGTGGAAGCTTTACCAATGTCAGTACGTGCTGGATCTTGCTGGGTGTGGCAGGGGGAGGTGGAGGCGCCTACAGCTCGGGTACATGTGGAGGGCAAGCAGGTAAAGGGGGAAATAGCGGATCTTTTGGTACAGCTGGGTATGAAGGGGGTAATGGAGGAACTGGAGGAAATGCGGGTCAAAGTTATTCGACTCCGGCTTCAGCAACCACCGCAGGAGGCGGTGGAGGATTTAAGCAGGACGCTGGCTCCAGGGGAGGCGAAGGGGGTTTTTTAACGGGCGGTGCTGGAGGCAATTTTGCCCAGAATGGAGGTTGGGGGTATGGTGGTGGCGGCGGTGCCGACGAAGGTGGCGGCGGTGGCGGAGGCTACTCCGGCGGCGGCGGTGGCGGAGATTTTGATGGCGGCGGCGGCGGCGGAAGTTTTGCAAATGGAGGCGCAACGTATTCCTCCAAGACTTCAGGAGGGACTGTGACTTCTCCCCAAAATGGCAAGGTCATTTATACCTTCAAAGACTTCAACTCCAACACACCGGACGCCCGGTGCAAGGACATCACCGTAGAACTCGATGCCACTGGATTTGTCACATTTTCCGCTGACAGCTCAGATGATGGAAGCCTAAACCCACTTGTCAACAGTTTGAGCTTTTGCTACTTCAGCCTGTTTTCTTGTCCAGGTACGATTACCTGGGATTGTTCCCGAATTGGTTCCAATCCGCTCTACATGGTTGCAGCAAATGGGGTTGAAGCGGACTTCTGCACTTCCGTAGTGACAGTGGAAGACAATATCGATCCCACTGCTTCCTGTAAGAATATTCAGGTAAACCTGAATGCCGGCGGAGAAGCGAGCATCACAGCCGCTCAGGTAGATGACGGCTCCACCGATGCCTGCGGCATCGCAGGCACGACGGTGAACCCGTCCACATTTGACTGCTCTCATGTCGGCAATAATTCCGTGACCCTCACGGTCGAAGATAATAATGAGAATTTCAATACCTGTACAGCGAATGTGTGGGTGAGGGATCAGCGCCCGCCAACTATTCAGTGTCACGACGCGACAGTGTCTCTGGTCAGCGGTTCAGCTACGCTGAACCGAAGGGACCTTACCGCAGGTTCATCCGATAATTGTGGTCTCGCACCTGATAATACGGTGCTCACCTTTACCTGTGCAGATGTAGGAAGCAATCAGCTTTTTACCCTTTCTCGTAAGGATATTTACAATAATACTTCCAGCTTTTGCGGTGCCCAGGTGACTGTCGTAGAGACAGGAAAGCCCACTGCCCTTTGTCGGTCGACGACCGTCTACCTCGATGCGGCCGGCGAAGCCGCCGTGATCCCTACCGACATTGACAATGGCTCATCAGATAATTGCATGATTGCCACCTATATGGCCAGTCCCACTACTTTTGAGTGTGATGACAAAGGCCTCCAAACCGTGACCCTCACGGTTGCTGACCCTAGCGGTAATACCGCTACCTGCACCGCGAATGTGACAGTGGCAGATACCATTGCACCTACTTTCAACTGTCCTGCCAATAGGATTCTTTCTACCGAACAAAATTGTGTTGCATTTGCCTCTATTTCACCTAGATTTCTCGATAATTGCCCTGGTGGTTCCTGGGAAATCAGCTTTTCCGGCAATCCCAATGGGGTGCCTTCCGATTTGGCAGGACTGGCACAAAATACAGGGCATGGAACATTCACGTATGAATTAGGCATTACCACCGTTACCCTCACAGGCACTGATTCAGCAGGCAATGCTGCCAAAAGTTGCATCTTCACGGTCACGGTAGAGGACGATGATCCCCCTTCCGTAAGTTGTCCTTCCAATATCACATTGGCAAATGACCCTGGCGTATGTTCAGCAACGTACAGCATCCCTGATCCTATAACAGATAATTGTTCGGGAGCTACCTGGAGAGTCATCTTTAGTGGGAATGCTAATGGTTATCCATCCGCCATCTTTGGCATTCCCGATGGGAGCAATTCTGCTCCCCTAAGCTTTCAGCTAGGGAGTACTGCGGTGTCTCTTCTGGGAATTGATGGAGCCAATAATTCGGCCATCCCGTGCAGTTTTTTCATCACCGTTGAGGATACTACCTCTCCCTCACCTGGCTGTCCGCCAGACATCACGGTCGGCAATGATCCCGACCAATGCGGAGCAGTGGTGACCTATACAATCTCCAGCAGTGACAACTGCGCTGGGGTGAGTCATGTGCAGACAGATGCGACGGGGTTTACCTCGGGAGATGAATTTCCTGTAGGGACCACGATGCTGGCGTATGAAGCCACCGATGCGGCGGGCAATACGGCAAGCTGTAGCTTTCATGTGACGGTCAACGATACTTCACCTCCCACGATTGATTGTCCCAATAACCAAACCCTTGCTGCTTCGCAAGGTGAATGTTCCGCGAGCTTTTCATACACAATTTCAAGATTAGATAATTGTAATCTCCTGTCAACTTCAAAGAATGACGAGCCCTTCCCTATTGGCATAACTACCAAAACCTTCCATGCTTCAGATGCAGCAGGTAATACGAACTCTTGCTCCTTCACCGTGACAGTGACAGACAATGAGGCGCCTACAATCTCCTGTCCTGCGGACATTACTGTCGACAACGATCCTGCTACCTGCGCCGCAGTCGTGAATTACATTGTCTCCAGTGCCGATAACTGTGGTGCTGCTACACATAATGAGACCGGAGGTTCGGGCCTCACCTCAGGCGATGAGTTTCCGGTTAAGACGACTACCCTGACTTATGAGGCCACTGATGGAGCTGGCAATACCGCCTCCTGTTCCTTCACCGTGACCGTGAATGACACGGAGCCTCCTGAGATTACATGCCCTGGAAATATAGTCCGTAATGTATGCCCTGGCGCTTGCTCTTCTTGCTCTATAAGTTTCTTGGTTCTAAAAATGGATAACTGTACAAACCTAAAAAATGTAGGAAGAGAAGAACCTTTTCCAGTAGGAGTAACCTCCCTAACATATTATGCTACAGATGCTGCAGGGAATACAAACTCATGCGTTTTCACAATAACTGTCATAGACGATGAACCACCTGCCATTACCTGCCCTGCCGACATCACTGTCGACAATGACCCCGACGCCTGCGGTGCAGTCGTGAACTATACGGTCACCAGTGCTGACAACTGCGGATCTGCTTCCCATTCTGAGAAAGGAGGTTCTGGCTTCACCGCTGGAGACGAATTTCCAGTTGGGATTACCATCCAGACTTATACGGCATCTGATGCAGGGGGGAATACATCTGTTTGCTCCTTCACCGTGACGGTAAAGGATGCCGAAGTCCCCACCTTCACTTGCCCTTCGGGCAATGTGGTCCGAAATACCGACCTCGGTATGTGTGACCACCTGGCCGTAGGCCAGGACCTCGATCCAGATGTCATGGACAACTGCCAGCTACAGACAGTCGTCAATGATTACAATGGTAGCAATAGCCTCGCAGGTGCCGTTTTCTCCAAGGGGAAAACCCTTGTCACCTGGACGGCGACGGACATTCATGGCAATAGCAGCACGTGCAGCTATCACATCAAAATTCGCGACCGCGAAGCGCCTGCCTTTGACAATTGTCCTGATGATACTACTTTAATCATTCCTGCTTTCACAGGCGGGAGCTATTACACCTGGAATGCTTTGACCGCAACTGACAACTGCAATGCTCCGCATAAGCTGACGATTACCGGTTTTCCCTTAAGTGGGAGTTTCTTCTCCCTCGGCACCACCATCGTGACCTGGACGGCCACAGACAAATCAAATAACGTAGGCGTTTGTGAATTTGAAGTGACTGTGGAAGAGGATGGGCTGGACGCCCCGTCAGGGTGGGCTTCCCAAGGCTTGGGAAGTGCAAGTGGCTGTCATACCCATTATGACACCACTACCCAAGTCCTCACCGTCCAGTCGTCCGGTGGAAATGTGAGCATGGCAGCCGATAATTTCTGTGGAATTACAATTCCCAACAGCCAAAGCGTGATTGACTTCCGCGCCAGGGTCACGCCTGCCGGTGGCAGCTATTACGATCAGGCGGGCATCATGATGCGCCAGAGCCTTGCCAACAATGCCAAGCATGCCACGATGCTGCTGACAGGCACCAGCGTGCCTCTCATGTCTATGAGAACCACTGCGGGAGCCTTCCCACTCAGCACAGCTGGCACTGCTGTAAGCAAGCCCTACTGGCTGCGGCTCTACCGCTTTGGCGGTACGATCACAGGGTACGTCTCAGCCGACGGCGTGAACTGGTCAGTAATCATGTCTTATCCCAATCTGCTGAGCAGTCCACTCTACCTGGTGCTGTTCAGCACGACTTCAGGCCCCACAGGCCAGGCGACCTTTGACCATATCACGATAAATGGTGCGGCAGTACGCCTGGGAGCGGAATCAATAGGGACAGAACTGAACCTTAAGGCCCACCCCAATCCTTTCAGCGAGGATCTCTTTATCCATGTCGAAAACGCCCTCCCCGGCGAGATCTATCAGGTGCGTTTGTCCAATATACTGGGCCAGCGGGTCTATGGCTATGAGACAGGGGCCTCAGCCGAAGGCAGGATCGAACAGCGAATCTCACTGGAGTACTTGCCCGCAGGGACTTACCTGCTGGAGGTGGAGGCGGGTGTGCAGCGCAAGGCAATCAAAGTTCAAAAGTTTTAGGTTCTATGTTCTAAGCACGCACCTAGAACCTAGAACATAAAACCTAAAACGGTTCTTTAAACCGCCTTCGGGCGGTTTTTTCATTAAATTGCAGCCTAAACATGAAGATATGAGAGCATTATGTACCATTATTCTATTTATCCTAGCTCAAATTGGACTTGCACAGAACTATGCCGATAGCGCAAGAATCTTAGGAGAAAGTTTTGGTACAGACTCGCTTTCTCCCTTTCACCAGTCCCTTGTCGACACCAATACCGCTCGGTATTTTCAACCGCAGGCATTGGATACTCACCTACTTGTGGGCATGACAAAAATTGCTGCATATGCGCATGAAAGCGAATTGGGAGAGAAATACAGTGACCTGATGGGCCGATTTTGCGAGGCAAGGCTTCAATCTTCTATTTCCGAAAAGGACAAGAAATTATTTCATAGATATAATGCCATTTACCTCCATTTTGAAGGGATTCGGCTAAAAGATGAAGACCGCTTTCAAGAGGGGCTGGAGAAAATTTATAAGGCCCTGGAAATCAGCACAAGCATAGCAGACACAGCCTATATGGTTCATATCATTAGAACTTTGGGGCTTACGTATTTCAATGTAAGTGACTACGAAGAGGCGGAGAAATGGTATCGAAAAGGATTTTTATTAGAAGAAAAAAGGGGGAATGAATTAAAAGTCGCAAGGTTCAAGGCATCTATCGGAGATTGTCAATTGGAAAAAGGCAAGTATGAAGAAGCCCTTCAAAATTATGAAGTGCTGTTGGCGGCTACGCGTAAGTATGAGGATGAGCGGGAAGAATCCCTTGCGTTAAATTCTATGGGCTTTATCTATCGCAAAATGGAAAAGTATGCTTTGGCTATTCAGCATTTTGAGCAAGCCTTGGTGATATTCCAGAAAATTGGATTTACCTCAGGTATTTCCGGCCTGTACCGCCAAATCGGCCTGACAGCAATCGATATGAAAGACTGGCAGAAAGCCAAGAAATATGGCCTTTTGATGCTTGAAATAAGTGAAAAAAATCCCAGCCACCAGTTTCGCAAAAATGCCGCCCAGATCATGAAGGAGGTCTACCGCGCTGAAGGCAATTATAAAAAGGGCATGGAAATGCAGGACCTTTACCATGAAATGAAAGATTCGGTGCTGGGACAATCGACCACCAAAGCCCTTTTGGACCAAAAGTATAAATTTGAATATCAGCAAAAAGCTGTTGTGGATAGCCTGAAGCATGTAGCTGCGCTCGATCTGCAGATTGCAGAGAATAAGCGTAGAAAAACGGCCACTTATTTTTTAGGAATATTGATAGCCGTTTTAGGCGGTTTTGGATTAATACTTTGGAACCGTTTTCGTCTTACGCGTCGTCAGAAGGCGATGATCGAGGAAGAGAAAATCAAGGTGGATGCGGCCAATGAAAAGCTGAAGGAACTCGACAATATGAAGTCGCGTTTTTTTACCAATATCTCCCACGAACTGCGCACACCGCTTTCCCTTATCCTCGGGCCTACTTCGCACTTGCTCAAACGTTTCTCCGGCCAGCTCGACAGCGATGGCGTAGAAATTCTCAAGCTGATCCGCCGAAACGGCAATTCCCTCCTGAATCTGGTCGAAGAATTACTGGAAGTGTCCAAACTGGATGCCGGTAAGGCCAGGCTCCATGAGGAAAGTGTAGCGTTTCATCCTTTTTGCAGGCAGCTTTTCAGCGCGTTTGAATCCATGGCGGCTTTTAAGGAAATTACCTACTCCTTTTCATACGATTTGCCCGAAGATATCCATGTGATTTTAGACAAAAACCACTTCACCAAAATCGTCAATAACCTGCTGTCCAATGCGTTTAAATTCACCTTTCAGGGGGGGGCGGTAAGTCTGAACGTCCGAGAGTCTGAACGTCTGAACGAACAATCAGACGATCAGGCGTTCAGACGTTCAGACCTTCTCCTGTCTGTCTCCGATACCGGCCGTGGAATCCCCGAGGAGGATGTGCCGCAGGTCTTTGACCGGTATTTTCAGACGACGAAAGCAGACATCGCCACTGAAGGAGGCACGGGTGTGGGGCTTTCCCTTTCCTGGGAACTCGTTCGAATGATGGGCGGTGAATTGACGGTGGAGAGCGAATTGGGGAAAGGGAGTGTATTTACGCTAAGGTTGCCCTTAAATGAAGGGGAAAAGCCGCAAACAGAGATAGAAGCAATAACGCCTCAGGAAGAGGAACCTATGGCGGTTCCTGTAAGTGCGGTTCCCGCTCCCAATGGCTCCTCGCGCGCCAAAGTGTTGGTGGTAGAAGACAACCCCGACATGCAGCGCCTGATCGAGTCCTTGCTGAAGGACACCTATGAGTGTGTGCTGGCCAGAGATGGTCAGGAGGCCTGGGAATGGCTGGAAAAAGACGATTCTCGGGTAAAGGGGATTTCCCTCATCCTGTCAGACATTATGATGCCGCGCTTGGACGGGTATGGCCTACTGGAGCGAATCAAAGGCCATAAGATATGGTCAAGCCTCCCCGTCGTCATGCTGACGGCGCGGGCTGCCGAAGCAGATAAGCTCTCCGCCTTGCGGATGGGCGTAGATGACTATTTGCTTAAACCCTTCTCCCCTGAAGAACTCACTGTGAGGCTTGCCAACCTCATCACCAATTATAAGGCGCGAACGCCGCTTGTGGCGGCTGGCTCTCCGATCAGTCCTATAGACTTCGGCGAAGTTACCAGTGCCGATACCGAATGGCTCAAAAAAATGGAAGAGGTGACTTTGGCGGCTCTGGAAAAAGGACTTACACTCTCTGCCAGTTACCTGTCAGACCAGATGGCCCTCTCAGATCGCCAGATGCTGCGCCGCGTGAAGGCGCTCACGGGCCTTTCCGTCACCCAGTACATCCAAGAGGTCAAGCTCCAAAAGGCGCGCCATTTTCTCGAACACAAGACCTACCGCACCATAGGCGAAGTCGCCTACAAGACTGGTTTCAACAGCCAAAGCTATTTCTCTCGCTTGTATGAAAAGCGATTTGGGAAGAAGCCGGGAGAATATTAACGTTTGAGCGTTGAGTTCACTCCGAAAAGTCAAAGTTGACTTTTTCCCTTTTTGCGACGGACTAAAGTCGCGTCGCAATAGCTTTTTTCGCCTATTTTTACTATTGCGACTGGGTTTCAACCCGTCGCAATTGGGCAAAACTCCTTTAAAAAGGAGTTTTCGGAGCAGATTCAGCGTTCGAGCGTTCGATGGTTTGTGTGTATTTTCACAAATTTACGCTCGAACTTTCGAACACTCGAATTTCCTAAAACTTCCGCCTTTTTGCCTCTTTCAAGGCAAAAAGGCGGATTTGTACCAAAAGATGGCGGAATTTTGACACTGCCACGGCCGTCCTTTGCTTCATCTAATCATTTTAACAAACGCCTAAATGAGAATTACGATGAAGTATTTGCTTAACCTCTTTGCCCTATCCGTTTTATGTATGCTGTTGTCTCTTTCGGAACTCAAAGCACTTGACAGCCTTGAGCTTGATCGTATGGTATGTGATATTGCCTATTCATACAAGAAGACAAATGCTAATACACCGAATGCCTTGTGCAAGGACATCACGGTAGAACTCGATGCTTCAGGTACAGTTACTTTCTCCGCCGATAGCTCTGATAATGGTAGTTCTGACCCACTCGGGGGAAATTTGAGCTTTTGCTATTCTACCCCTATTGGCTGTTACAGTACGGTACTCCTGGATTGTTATGATGTAGGACAAATTACGGCTTATCTGCTTGTAGATAATGGCACAAGTACCGCTATTTGTACTTCTATCATTACCACCGAGGACAATATCCCCCCCACAGCCAATTGCAAAAATATCCATGTAAACCTGAATGCAAATGGGGAGGCGACCGTCGATCCCTTCAGGGTCGACAATTCCTCCCATGATGTCTGCGGCCTGAAAAGTCTAACCCTTGATCAGGACGCCTTTACCTGTGAGGATATTGGTCCCAATACCGTTACGCTTACCGTAGGAGATAAAGGTGGTAATTTTAGCACGTGCACAGCAATAGTGAATGTGATCGATACGACTCCCCCTACGTTGATTTGCCCATCAAATCAAACCGTAAATACCCTTTCAGGTACCTGTTCTGGTACTTATTCTATCCCCAATCCTGTGATGGATAATTGTGCAGATGGGCCGTGGGGTGCCGCCTTCTCTGGCAATGCCAATGGCATGCCTACAGACCTCAGTGGCATAGCCCCTGGAAGTGCGAGCGGTGCACTCACCTTTGAGCTTGGTGTCACGACAGTGACGCTGAGTGGGCAAGACTATTTTGGCAACATTGCTTCCACCTGTTCCTTCACCATTACTGTCAGGGACAAGGAACGACCGACTGTCACTTGTCCGAGTAGTTTTGTGATTCCAGGCAGTATTACCTGTGGAGCCAGGTATGACTTTGGCTATACAGGAGCAGATAACTGCCAGGTGGCATTTTGGGCCATTGAATATACGCCTGAAGGGGGAGTAGGAGGAAGTTCTTTTGGACCCATTGGAAATGATTTGGCTGGATTTCTGGATATGGGGCTCAATACCATTAAATATCAGGCCAGGGATGTGGGCGGCAATTGGGCAATTCCCTGCATATTTAACGTCACCGTAGTAGATACCTTTTCACCTACCCTCAACTGCCCGGCTGATATTACGGTTGGAAATGCGCTCAATCAATGCAAAGCAGTTGTGACCTATACTGTGAGTAGCTCAGATAATTGTAGCAGCGCCAGTCATGTTCAGTCCGATGTTTCCGGCTATACTTCGGGAGATGAGTTTCCCGTGGGGACGACAATCCAATCCTACACCGCCACGGATGCGGCAGGCAATACTTCGACCTGTAGTTTTCAGGTAACAGTGAATGACACGTTGCCTCCCCATATCTATTGCCCCTCAGGCAATGTCGTTCGCAACGCAGACCCAGGGCAATGCGACCATACGGCCGTAGGTCAGGACCTTGATGTGTCTGCTACTGACAATTGCCAGCTTCAGTCCATTACAAATGACCTCAACAACACTTCTAGCCTTGGTGGCGCTGTTTTCCCAAAAGGAAAAACGCTCGTCACCTGGACCGCTTGGGATGTGAACGGAAATAGCAGCACGTGTAGCTATCATGTCAAGATTCGGGACAAAGAAGCCCCCCTATTTGACAATTGCCCAGATGATACGACCCTCACTGTGCCCTTCAATTCAGGGGGCAGCTATCACACCTGGCCTGCCTTAACGGCGACCGACAATTGCAACCCGCTAAATAAATTGACCATTACGGGCTTTCCGTTGAGTGGGAGTTTCTTCCCCATTGGTACAACGCCTGTGAACTGGACGGCGACGGACAAGAAAAATAATGTGGGAAATTGTGACTTTGAGGTCACAGTAGTGGAACAAGGTGCCCCTGCGCCCAATGGCTGGACGCAAGGCGGCGTGGGCAGCAGCAATAGCTGTGCGACTAATTGGGACGCCACTACAGGCGTTTTATCGATCATTTCCACTAATGGAAATGTAGGCATGTCCGCTGACAACTTTTGTGGGGTCACCATTCCATATGGTGGGAGCATCATCGATTTCCGCGCACGAGTCACCCCTGCTGGCGCGAACTATTTCGACCAAGCTGGCATCATGATGCGCGAGAGCCTCGCCAATAATTCGAAGCATGCTACGATGTTGCTGACAGGCACAAGTGTGCCGATCATGTCACTTCGCCCCAGCACAGGTAGCTTTCCCCTAGCTACAGCAGGTACTGCTATGAGCAAGCCTTATTGGTTGCGCCTTTATCGTGTGGGCAGCACGATTACGGGCTATGTATCTGCCGATGGCATCAATTGGTCACAGATCATGTCCTATCCGAATCTGCTAAGCAGTCCTCTCTACCTCGTACTTTTCAGCACGACATCTGGTGCGACAGGCCAGGCGACCTTTGACAACATCACGATCAACGGGTTAGCTGCAAGATTGGGCGAAGAAGTAAATGGAACAGAACTCACCCTAAAAGCCTATCCCAATCCTTTCAGCGAAGACCTCTTTATCGAAGTGGAAAATGCGCTTCCCGGGGAGGCTTATCAGGTGCGCCTCTCCAATATGCTAGGGCAGCGGGTCTATGGCTATGAGACGGGTGCTTCTGCCGAAGGCAGGATTGATCAGCGGATTTCGCTGGCGTATTTGCCCGCAGGGACTTACCTGCTGGAAGTCAGCGCGGGCCTGCAGCGGAAGACCATGAAAGTTCGAAAGTTCTAGGTTCTGGGTTCTAAGCCCAGGCAGACCTAGTACCTAGAACATAAATCTTAGAACTATAAAAAATCCCCATTTTTGGCCCAAAAACAGGCAAAAAGTCGGATTTGTACCAAAAGATGGCGGAATATTGACTACGTAATCGCCGTCCTTTGTTTCATCTAATCATTTCAACTGACGCAAAAAAGAAATTAAGATGAAGCATTTAATTAGCCTTTTCGCCCTAGCAATAATCCACCTGTTCTTGTGCTCAACAGAGATGTGGGCGCTCGACAGCCTTGCCCTTGATGGCTTGGTTCATGAAATCAGTTATTCAGGCACCTACGTGGATTTCACCATCCCTAAAGATATCAAGCAGTACGACCATATCGAATTTTACCTAAAAGGCGGTGATGGAGGACGACGGAGAGTCCCCAATCTGTGTCGGACCAAAGGGGGCGATGGAGCCGCTGTTACGGTAAGGTTTTCTATTGGTACAGGTAACCATGAGTTGAGGCCTGGTGGAAAGATACGGTTTATTGTAGGGGAGAAAGGAGAGAGCAATGGCTCCAACGGGATAACTGGCGCAGGAGGAGGAGGAGGCACAGCTGTCTTATACCTGGACCCCAGCCTCTCGGGGAACCCAGGCTGTTCCAGAATCATATCGTCACAAACGTTTAATAACCTGCCTTCTGATAACCTCTCCACTAAACATGGGTCTTGCTGGATCATCCTGGCAGTTGCGGGAGGCGGCGGGGGTGCGTATTCTTCTGGTGTGTGCGGAGGTTCGGCGGGAAAAGGAGGAAACGCTGGTAAAAATGGTACTGACGGGAAAGGATTAGACCCTGGGAAAGGAGGAATTGGCGGAGCTCCTGGAATTTGTGGAGGCGGCGGGCTGTTGAGTAATAGCAGTTGTACCAGTTCGGATGATGGTGGCGAAGGAGGATATTTTACAGGAGGAGCAGGAGGGAACCTAGGATACCAGCGGGGAGGATTTGGGTATGGTGGAGGAGGTCCCAGTGACGCTTCTGGCGGTGGTGGCGGTGGTTATTCGGGTGGTGGAAATGGAACCCTGACGACAGGCGGTGGGGGGGGAGGAAGTTTTGCCAATAGCGATGCGACTTATTCGAGCATCGTCGGAGGCGGAACGGATGGCACGCCTGACAATGGATTTATCACTTATGTATTCAAAGACCTAAATTCCAATGTGCCAGATGCACGCTGTAGGGACATTACTGTGGAACTAGACGCCTCTGGCTCTTTTGCCCTCTTAGCTGATAGTTCGGATAATGGGAGCATCAATCCCATCAGCGGAGGGTTGACTTTTTTTTATTTTGCCCTCTTTTCTCCTCCCATCTATACCGTAAACCTGGACTGTAACGATGTGGGAGATCACGCTTTTACCATGGTAGCAGCCAATAATGTAACGGCTGGCTTTTGCACTTCTGTAATTACCGTTGAAGACAATATTCCACCCTCAGCCAATTGCAGAAATAGAAATGTAAACCTGAATGCCAATGGCGAGGCTAGCATCACTGCTGCCCAGATCGACAACGGCTCCAACGATGCCTGCGGCATCAGAGGCCTGACAGTATCTCCTTCGACATTTGACTGTAGCCACCTCGGCCCCAATACAGTTACCTTATCTGTTGAAGACAGAAATGAAAATTTTAGCACCTGCACAGCCAATGTGAATGTGCGTGACCAAATCGCCCCTTCCATCACCTGCAAGGACATTACAGTGACCCTGACAGGAGGCAGTGTACAGGTACCACTTTCTGCCTCTCTCGCCAGCTATACTGAAAATTGCCATTTACCAACCCTTAACAATAACAGGACCTATACCTGTGCAGATGTGGGCCTTCCTGTAATCAGTGTGCTTGCTATAAGCGATCAGTCAAATAATACCTCTAATTTTTGTGGGGCATCTGTCACAGTAGTTGAGACCACGCCTCCTACTGCCCATTGCCAGTCTACGACGGTCTACCTCGATGCCAGTGGCATAGGCACTGTGGACCCCCAGGATATTGACAATCAGTCTACAGATAATTGCGGAATCGCTTCCTTCAGCAGCAGTCCCAGCACGGTAGACTGTACGGCTATGGGAACTCCCCAGCTAGTGACACTGACAGTCACGGACGGAAGTGGCAATACGGCTACCTGTACGGCACATGTGAGTGCGGTGGATACGGTTTCGCCTGTGATCGTTTGCCCTTCAAATCAGACCGTAAACACCGATCCTGGCACTTGTTCGGGAACCTATTCTATCCCCAATCCAGTGATGGATAACTGTGCGGACGGCCCGTGGGGTGCTACTTTCAGCGGCAATGCCAATGGCTTGCCCACAGCCCTCAGCGGCGTAGCCGCTGGCAGTGCGAGCGGCGCGCTGAGCTTCGAAGAGGGCGTCACAACTGTGACGCTGAGTGGGGAAGACTTGGCGGGGAATGTTGGCCAAAATTGCCAGTTTACTGTCACAGTCATTGATAATGAACCGCCCACAGTGATTTGCCCAAATAACATAAGTATTCCAGCTAACTCATATTGTGGGGCGAGTTATGTATTTATTAATTCCGCAGCAGATAACTGCGCTGTCTATAGTTTGGGGATTGATCATACGTCATCCACAGGGGGTTCAGGGGCTTCTTATGTGTTTGATGGAAGTGACTTGGTGGGAAATTTTGAATTGGGTATCAACTGGGTTGAGTTAACTGCTAGAGACTATGCCGGCAATTTGTCAAGCAATTGTACATTTACCGTAACTGTACTTGATTCTACCCCCCCAGCTTTAGATTGCCCTGCCGCCATCACAGTGGATAATGCTCCCAATACCTGTGAAGCTATGGTGAGCTATGCTGTGAGTAGCTCAGACAATTGTGGGAGCGCCAATCATGTCCAGACAGACGGCTCTGGCCTTACCTCGGGAGATGTTTTTCCAGTAGGGACTACTACCCAAGTCTATGAAGCCACTGATGCAGCTGGCAATACGTCGACTTGCAGTTTTTCCATTACCGTAAACGATACCACGCCTCCTGTAATTAATTGTCCCAATAGCCAAACTTTTCCAGTCGGTATTAAAGGGTGTTATCGTCGTTTTTCCTATACCATTACTCGAAATGATAATTGTACATTTCTCGAAAACCTGTCAGCTCAAGGCGTTTTCCCTCCAGGTGTGACTACACGGACCTTCACCGCCCGAGATGCTGCCGGCAACACCAGTAGTTGTTCCTTTACAATCACGGTCGAAGATAATCTAGCCCCTACGATCTCCTGCCCCGCCGACATTACTGTCGGGAATGATCCTGATGAATGTGGAGCAGTGGTAAGTTACTCGGTGACGAGTAATGACAATTGTTCTGCCTCCCATGCCGAGACAGGCGGATCGGGGTTGGCTTCGGGAGATGAATTTCCCGTTGGGGTGACTTCCCAGACTTATGTGGCCACTGATGCAGCTGGCAATACGGCGAGTTGTAGTTTTACGATTACGGTAAATGATACGACGCCTCCTGAGATTACATGTCCCAGTGATAGAACGGTATCTGCAAATTGGATAGGATGCCAAACGGGTTTTATTAATTATTTAGTAGAAAGGGATGATAACTGTAAGGTTTTTAACAATCGCCTTCGGTTTGCGCAATTCCCACTAGGGGTGAATACCCGCGTATTTACTGCTACGGACGATGCAGGGAATACGGCTACCTGTACCTGGACGGTGACAGTCGAAGATACAGAAGCTCCTCAGTTTTCCTGTCCCAATGGCAATGTCGTTCGCTACACTGACCCCGGCCAGTGTGACCATACAGCCGTAGGCGGTGACCTCAATGTCACCGCTTTTGACCTCTGCCAACTCCAGTCGAAAGTCAACGATATCAACAATACCTCGACTCTTGCTGGAGAGGTCTTCCCCAAAGGAAAAACCCTGGTGACCTGGACCGCAACTGATGCAGCAGGCAATAGCAGTACGTGTTCGTACCACATCAAGATAGTAGACAATGAGGCGCCCATATTCGACAATTGCCCCGATGATACGACCCTCACCGTGCCCTTCAATTCAGGTGGCAGTTATCTCACATGGCCTGCCTTGACGGCGACGGACAATTGCAACCCGCTGAGCAAATTGACGATTACGGGTTTCCCGTTGAGTGGAAGTTTCTTCTCCATTGGTACAACGCCTGTGAACTGGACCGCAACGGACAAAAAGGGCAATGTTGGAAATTGTGACTTTGAGGTCACGGTAGTGGAGCAAGGTGCCCCTGCGCCTAATGGTTGGACACAAGGTGGTGTAGGTAGCAGTTCGAGCTGCGCCACGAACTGGAATGCCTCTACAGGCACTTTGGCGGTGATTGCTGCAGGCGGAAATGTGAGCATGTCCGCCGACAACTTCTGCGGCGTGACCATTCCGCACAGCGGAAGCATCATTGACTTCCGCGCCCGAGTGATGCCCGCAGGCGGCAGCTATTACGACCAGGCAGGCATCATGATGCGCGAAAGCCTGGCCAACAATGCCAAGCATGCCACGATGCTGCTGACAGGGACCAGCGTTCCCATGATGTCACTCAGAGCTAGTGCAGGGGGCTTCCCGCTCAGCACCTCAGGAACTGCCGTCACCAAGCCCTACTGGCTGCGCCTCTACCGTGCTGGCAGCACGATTACGGGTTATATCTCCGCCGATGGCATGAACTGGTCGCAGATCATGGCTTATCCGAATCTACTTAGCAGTTCGCTCTACCTCGTGCTTTTTAGCACCACTTCGGGTGCCCAAGGTCAGGCGACGTTTGACAACATCACGATCAATGGCGCCGCAGCCAGGTTCGCTGACACATCTATTGGAACAGAATTGACACTGAAAGCGCATCCCAATCCCTTCAGCGAAGATTTATTCATAGCAGTGAAGAATGCCCTGCCAGGAGAGACTTATCAGGTACGCCTGTCCAATATGCTCGGCCAGCGGGTCTATGGATATGAGACAGGAGCTTCTGCCGAAGGCAGGATCGAACAGCGAATCTCGCTGGAATATCTGCCAGCAGGAACGTACCTGCTAGAGGTGAGCGCTGGCGTGCAGCGTGAGGTGTTGAAGGTGGTGAAACAATAATTTGTCTTGGGTTCTGTAGGGTCAGGTCATGACCTGACCCTATATCCATAAACCGCCTTTGGGCGGTTTTTTATTTCTCCAAACAATAGTCCACCTATTAAAAACAATAGTCCACTCTCGCCACATAAACACCCCCTAGTTTTGGGGTACCCTTTTACCTCAATAACTAAAAGTAACTGACCATGAAACGTATCGAAATCCTTTTCTTATTGTTAATGGCTTTCATGAGCCAAAACGTAATAGGCCAAACTTGTGACCCTACAACGTACCCAACGATCACCTGCCCCCAGGATGTGACGGTAAATGTGCCAAATGGCAGCTGTCAAGCGGCCGCTACGGTGGAAGCCCCTTCCTCTACAGATGCTTGCTTCGACGCAAATACGATGTCTTCCAAGAAACTGAATGGAAGCAATCAATACATTCAGATTCCTAACCACGAGGATTTCAAATTCACCCGGAAGATGACGGTTGAGGCGTGGATTTACATAGATGCGATGACTGTCCCTACCAGTAAGGATATCAGGATTATTGGCAAAGGGGCTGACCTGGGATATGGGTTGTGGTATTATCCTGGCAACCCTGGAAGAGGATGGCCTTCAGAGTTCCGCTTTCAGTGTTCCAAAGGGTATGGGTACAACAGCGTTGTTTATCCTGCCATCAAAAGAATGGCCATTCAGACAGGCCGATGGTATCATGTAGCGGGCGTACAAGATGGAGGGTCTACAAGACTCTATATTGATGGCCGCTTACGCGCGAGTTACTATATGGGAAGTAATACCATTACGACCAACAATAGCCCCCTCATCATTGGGCAGGGAGCACTTAGTATTTATGGCGCTGGTTATCACAATGGTAAAGTGGACGAAGTAAGGGTCTGGAATGTGGCTAGAACTGCTCAGCAGATTTTTGACTACCACGATAAATTGATCCCTACCAATAGCCCAAACTTATTGGCATGCTACCGCTTTGAAGATGCCTTGAATGACTCCACTGTCATTGACTTGACAGGAAATGGTCACAATGGTGTCTTGAAAAATGGTGTTACCCACAGCATGACCAATGCCCCATTGGTACACCTGATCCATAATACCAAGAATGGCATCTCCCCTAATGTCTCAGGTGATTACACAAAAGGCTTTCACCCAGAAACATTTACAATCACGAATGTTCAGGGCAATACTTCCAGTTGTGATGTCAACATTACTGTAAATGCGCCAGAGATGGAGATTACAGGAAGAAACCTCCCGATTACGGATGGAGAGAATAGTCCTGCCGATGCAAAAAACACAGATTTTGGCGCTCAAAACCCAGGCGTAATCTACCAACGAGTATTTAAGGTTTGGAACAATGGCTCCATGCCTTTGGTCGTCGACAGTGCAACTGTCAGCAATTCGGTTGACTTCTATACGAGTGGATTTCCGCTCACCGTTCAGCCAGGCGACAATGGCAACTTTTATGTGCATTATAACCCTTTCACCTTTGGTCCTGTCACTGGCACGGTCAGTGTATTTAGCAATGATTGTGACAATAGTCCTTATACATTTGGAATCGCAGGAGAAGCCTTGTGCGAAGGGATTAGGCCCACGATCACGCCTGCGCACGTAGGCTGCCCGGGCGTAAGTGATGGGGCTATATTGGTGAATAATATCAATGGAGGACAAGCACCTTATACCTACTCCATGGATGGAGGAAATACTTTTAACAACCAAAATGGTTTTCCAAACTTAGCTGCAGGTACCTATACGATTGTGGTCAAAGATAAAAATGGATGTATGTCTGTTCCTGCCCCTACACAAGTAAATGTGGGAACCGATAATATTGATCCGACTTTCAACGGCTGTTCTGGAAATATTGTGATGAATGCGGCTGCTGGAACCTGTGGTCGCATTGTGACCTTTGCTTCGCCTACGGCTACAGACAATTGTTACCCTAACCCTTCTGTTACGCAAATTAAAGGGCCTGCTAGCGGTTCTACCTTTCAGATTGGCAGCACAGAAATAGTGTTTGAGGCAGACGATACGTATGGCAATAAGCCCAAGTGCATCTTTAACGTGATCATCAACGACAATGAAGATCCAAGCATCACTTGTCCCGCCAATATCACGGTAAATAATGATTTGGGTGTTTGTGGTGCCATGGTCAATTATACAGTCAATAGTTCCGATCTGTGTACAAGTGTGAGTCATGCCCTGACCGCAGGACAGGCAAGTGGAACCCTCTTCCCTATGGGTACAACAACCAATACCTATAAAGCGACAGACGCTTATAACAATGAAAAGACCTGCTCCTTTACCGTAACGGTTATTGATAACGAAAATCCTGTGATGACTTGTCCCGCCAATATCTCTGTCAATACAGAGGCTGGTAGATGTGATGCAGTGATCAACTATGGGGTGTCCAGTTCAGATAATTGTGGAGGAGTTTCTCACCAATTGACCGTGGGCTTCACCAGCGGAAATTATTTCCCCAAAGGGGTAACTACCACGACTTTCCGTGCTACAGATGCTGAGGGAAATATTCATGATTGCAGCTTTACCGTAACGGTTTCTGATAACGAAAACCCTTCTATCACGTGTCCTAGCAATATTTCTGTCAATACTGATGCTGGTAGATGTGATGCGGTCGTGACCTATGCTTCTTCCGCCTTTACTACTTCAGACAATTGTGCAATAGATCAAGTATTTCAAACAGATGCAACAGGCCTTTCCTCGGGAGATGCATTTCCCAAAGGAACCACTACACTGACCTATACTGCTGCCGATGAAGCAGGCAATACTTCAGCCTGTAGCTTTGATATATTGGTCAGCGATAATGAGAACCCTGTTATTTCTTGCCCAGCAAATCAGGTAGTTGGAAATGATGCCGGTATCTGTGGCGCTACCGTGACCTTTGCTGTTACTAGCACGGATAATTGTGGGAATGCCTCCATCACTCAGACGGATGTGACAGGCCTTGCCAGTGGCAGTGTATTTCCAGTAGGAACCACTACCCTATCTTATCAGGCTACAGATGCTTCAAACAATGTGCATGCCTGTAGTTTTGAGGTAACAGTCCAAGACACTGAAGCCCCTGTGCTGACCTGCCCTGCCAATATGGTGGTAACAAATGATCCTGGAAATTGCGGAGCAATGGTCTCATATACGATCGGTAGTACGGACAATTGTACAACCGTCAACCATGCCCAAACCGATGACTCAGGCCTTTCAAGCGGTGACTTTTTCCCTAAAGGGATGACTTACCAGACCTATACAGCGACTGATGGTGTGGGAAATACACAGGCGTGTAGCTTTTCTATCACGGTGGTAGACAATGAGCTACCTGTCATCACCTGCCCATCAGATATCACAGTGAATAGTGAGGTGGGTACATGTGGCGCTATTGTCGCTTATCAGGTATCTGCTACTGATAATTGCCCTGGAGAAAATCTTATTCAGACCAGTGCCGCCAATTTGGCCTCTGACGATTCCTATCCGGTGGGAGTTACGGCTAAATCATTTGAGGTGATAGATGCTGCGGGGAATACGGCCACATGCAGCTTTACCATAACAGTAGTTGACATAGAATACCCTACAATCACCTGCCCATCAGACATTACCGTGTCAACTGACCTTGGAGTATGTGGCGCACAAGTGAGTTTCCCTGTCATCATCAATGACAATTGCACGATCCCTGTCTTAGAAGAGACTAGCGGCACAGGGCTGGCATCAGGCGATATCTTCCCGGTAGGCACTACGTTGATGGCTTTTAAAGTATCAGATGGCTCTGCCAATACAGCTAACTGCAACTTTAGCATCACTGTTAATGATGATGAAATGCCGATAATCGCCTGTCCTTCTTCACCTGTCGTAAGGGACACGGATAATGGGATGTGTGAACATGTGGCTGTAGGGCAAGATTTGGACGTCTCCATTACTGACAACTGCCAGGTCGCTTTGATGCTCAACACCTATTCAGGTTCATCCAGCCTGGCAGGTGCTGTTTTCCCAAAAGGCAAAACAACTGTCACTTGGGTAGCCACAGACATCCATGGCAACCAGAATACGTGTACCTATGAGGTTAAGATTCGGGACAAAGAGGCGCCTATTTTTGATAATTGTCCAGATGACACGACTATTACGATTCCCTTTAATGCTGGGGGCAGTTATTACACCTGGGATGCCTTAACAGCTATTGATAATTGTAACAACCCTGGTCAACTGACCATCACAGGCTTCCCGCTATCTGGTAGCTTCTTCTCCGTAGGGACGATGGCTGTGAACTGGACAGCGACTGATAAGCGTAACAATGTTGGACATTGTGATTTTGAAGTCACGGTAGTTGAACAAGGTGCCCCTACGCCTAGCGGCTGGACCAACGGGGGCGTAGGCAGCAGCAACAGCTGTGCGACGAATTATGATGCTGCTACAGGCACCTTGACAATCCTCACCAGTGGGGGGAACATCAGTGGAACAAGTGACCAATTTTGTGGCATTACCATCCCCAGTAGCGACCAAATCATCGATTTCCGCGCACGAGTGACCCCTCCAGGAATGGGCTATAACGACCAGGCGGGCATCATGATGCGCCAGAGCCTCAATGGCAATGCTGCTTGCGCTTCCATGTGCCTGACGGGTACTGCTATTCCTGTGATGGGCTTTCGCCCCTCTACAGGCAGCATGCCTATGGGGACTGCAGGGACTGCCGTTACGGCTCCTTACTGGGTACGTCTGTACCGCTTTGGGCCTTCGATCCAGGGCTATATCTCTGCCGATGGTGTGAACTGGACCATGGTCAAGAGTTACCCCAATGTGCTGAGTAGTCCCCTTTATTTGGGATTGTTTGCCAAAACTTCAGGTGCTCAAGGTACTGCTACTATTGACAATATTTCCATCAATGGCTCAGCTGCACGGATGGGCATAATGACTGAAGAGACAGCCTTGTCTTTGGAGGCGTATCCCAATCCTTTCAGCGAAGACCTGTTCATCAAAGTGGCAAATGCGTTGCCAGGAGAAACCTATCGCGTACGTCTTTCCAATATGATGGGCCAGCGCGTTTATGGCTATGAGACAGGCGCCTCGCCAGCAGGCACCATCGACCAGCGTATATCGCTGGAGCATTTGCCAGCAGGGAATTACCTGTTGGAGGTGAGTGCTGGCGTGCAGCGCGAAGTGCTGAAGGTGGTGAAACAATAAAATTGTTATGTGATTAAAAAAACGTTGTAGGGACACGATATATCGTGTCCCTACAACGTTTTTACCGCCTTCGGGCGGTTTTTGCACAATAGTCCACCCATTTAAAACAATAGTGAGAAAGGACGAGTGTCTGATCCCCTAGTTTTGACTCATCATCAATTGAAAAACAATGTTGTCATGAGAGCTAATCAAAACTACCTATTCACTAAAGCCCTTAATCCCTTTAACAAAATCGTAGGCCCTAGAGGTCCGATTGTGCTATTGAGCTTGTTATTAGGGTTTTGCTTTCACCTGGAAGCCCAAACTACCCTGACCTCTGGCATGGAATCGACCAAAAATTATGGCGGTTCTGGCTGTGAGGATTTTGTCATTGGAGCGGATGTAGAATACGTTCGACTCAAGCTCAGAGGAGCAGATGGAGGCAATACCGAAATCTCTGGTGGTGGATGTAATGTCTCGAAAAAAGGAGGTTCTGGGGCTGAATTAGAAGTGATTTTTAAAGTTGATGCGAATGCCACTACCCTTTCTCCCAATGGCGAAATTCGCATTATGCCAGGGGAGCATGGATACGGAGAGTCGCGGAGTAATTGTACCAAATATTCCTATGGTGGTGGAGGGGGAAGTAGTGGGGTGCTGTATAAAGCGCCCAATTCCAGTGATTGGCAAGCCTTGGTGATCGCCGGTGCAGGTGGCGGTTCAAACTGTGATGGCCCCAGGCCTCAAAATAGAAGTAATGACGGTGGCGGTGCTCAAAATTCCGGCAGTCCTGGTGACGGGAAAGGCGGAGATGAAAAGCGGACAGCCAGCACAGATGTTTCGGGTGGCGGAGGGGGATATACTTCCAATGGTGGCGGTGGTGCCGAAAGTCCTTTTAGCACACACTATACCACTCCTCGTTGCGGAGCCGACGGAAGTCAGGCAGGAGGAGGAACTACGCCTCGCAGGGGCGGCAATGGCTTTTCCGGCGGTGGATACGCCCGTAGCGGCGGTGGCGGTGGAGGCGGCTATAGCGGCGGCAATGGCGGAAACCTGCGTGCAGCAGGTGGGGGCGGAAGTAGCTATATCGTTTCGAATACCACCTATATGCACTGGACTATTCAGGATGCAGCCGGTTCCACCGGAGGAGGTTCTGAGCGAAATGGATATGTCACCATAGAAGGGACCCTATTGACCTGGACTGGTGCTACCAGTGAGGATTGGAACATCGCTGATAACTGGAGCCCTCCTATCCTCCCGACAAGCCAAACGCCCGTCCTGATTCCCGATGTAACCACAGACCCAGTAATTAAAAATTCTTATGGTCCAAGGACCTGTAGGTATATGTTTATTGAAGCAGGTGGACTGCTCACGATCGATGCTGGCGGTGCCTTGGAAATTCCTGAATCGGATACCTCTGGAATCATGTGTCAGGGAGATATTGTGAATGATGGGACACTTACTGTTGGAAGTAATACGACCAGGATAGAATATGCTGGCATCCACCTCGATGAGACGGGCACCCTTACCAATAATGGCCTTATTGAAGTAGACAGTGCAGGCTATGTTGGACTTTATGTAAATGGACCCTCGTCTATATTTACCAATAATGTAAATGGGGTATTTAATGCGGGTAAAAATGCGCGTATCCTCGCCAATGCCCTGAGTGCAGACACCAGCGGTACCATCATTAACCATGGCGCTATTAGCGTAGAAAATGGCTTGTATCTTGGGATTATCCTCGTAGATGGCGCCATATTGGAAAATAAATCAGGGGCTTCTATAAGCCTGAAGCATTTTACGGCGACACAGTCACAGGTTCTTGGCATATCTACTGATGCCACCATGAAGAATTGGGGCAGTATTGTGGTTGACGATTGCCAAATGGGAGCATTTGGAATCTTTGATGGGGCTGCTTTCTATAATTACAGCGGTGGATATTTAGGGCTAGGGATTAGTCAAAGCGTATTTAATGGACTTTATATCGCTAATAACCCTGGAAAGAATAATATATTTTCTAATGATGGGACAGTGGAAGTGCTCAAAGTCAGGTCTACTGGTGGATGGGCGAATTCAGGTACTTTTACCAATAACGGATCAATGACCTTTAACAAAAACCTGATCATTAATTCGGATGTGACTTCTCAATCTAATGGCCCTTGTGGGTTTATCCGGGTAAATGGGAAGGCGGCAAGTGGGGCAAGCTTTGTGAATGATGGCGTGATCGTGGTTAATAGAAATGGGAGACATTATCTCAGAGGCACCAACAATGGGGTGATCAGTAATTTGCAAAACGTCTATACAGGAGATATTGAAGGTGGGAATAATGGGCATATTTTTAAACCTAAAAATGGGACCTGCAATATCATTGGCCTTGCTTCCATAGGCAATTCTCCTACATATACCATTGACCAAAACTGGTATGCCGACGCTGCTCAATCCCAACTTGCTGCTGAATATTTCTCAGAAGGAAATGCACTCGAACCGCTTCAGAATATTCCCAATATTTTCCTTTATGTGACAATAACAAATGGGGGGAATTCTTGCGACACAGTCATTCCTGTAAGAGTCAATTTAGTGGATAATATTCCGCCGACCATCGATGATTGTCCCGCCGATATTACCGTAGATAATGACCCTGGCAAATGTGGAGCGGTTGTCAACTTTTTACCCATTGCGACGGACAACTGCAATTTTGTGAATTCGTCTCAGCCAGCTGGTTTGCCATCTGGGTCAGAATTCCCCGTCGGAACAACGCTAAATACTTTTTTAGCAGAAGATGGGACAGGTAATACCACTGTTTGTTCATTTAACGTAACAGTCAATGACGTAGAGGCACCTGTGATGACATGTCCTCAAAATATCGTCCTAACCACTGACCCAGGTCAATGTGATGCAGCATACAGTTATTCCTTACCGACTACAGATAATTGTACAGGATACATTGTGTACTTGATAGGAGGAATTTCTTCCAATAATACCTTCCCGAAAGGAGTCACTACCAATAGCTTTAGGGCAGAAGATGGGGCGGGCAATACGTCCACTTGCTCCTTTACCGTGACAATCAATGATGAAGAAGCACCTGTAGCCGATTGTCCTGATAACATGACCGTCTCAACCGACCTAGGCGTATGTGAAGCTGAAGTCACCTTTAGCGTTACTTCCTCTGACAATTGTCCCAATGAATTTCTAAGACAAGATACAGGCATGCCTTCCGGCTCTATTTTCCCTAAAGGGACCACCACCAATAGCTATACTGTATTTGACGCCAGTGGAAATTCTTCCACCTGCTCCTTCACCATCACGGTAAATGATACCGAGGCCCCTGTGGCCAATTGCCCTTCCGATATCACGGTTTCCAATGACCAGGATGCATGTGGTGCTTTTGTCACCTACGCAGTAACTTTGTCAGACAACTGTCCAAACGAGAGCCTGAATCAAGATGATGGCCAGGCTTCTGGCACGACTTTCCCCATCGGTGTGACCACCAATATTTTTACTGCTACAGACGCAAGCGGCAATACCGGCACTTGCTCCTTTACCGTGACGGTAAATGATACCCAGAATCCCGTTGTGAATTGCCCTGCTCCAATCAGTGTTTCCAATGACCTCGGCTTTTGTGAAGCTGTGGTGAGTTTTCCCATGACTACAGCGGATAACTGCGGAGGCGAAATCCTCAGCCAGACGGCAGGCCAGGCCGCTGGCAGCAGTTTCCCTGTAGGCGTAACCACGAACAGCTTTCTGGTCACTGATGCCAGCGGCAATACGGCAAGCTGCTCCTTTACAGTCACGGTCACCGACGACGAGAACCCTCAAATCACCTGCCCAGCCAATATCGTGGTAAGTAATGATGCCAATAGTTGTAATGCTGTGGTAAGTTATACAGCACCTCAAGGTACAGACAACTGTCCTGGTTCTGTAACCGACCTTGACGAAGGCTTAGGCTCTAGCTCAGCTTTCTCTATTGGTACTGCCACTGAGACTTATCTGGTCGTAGATGCTCATGGCAATACCAATGCCTGTTCCTTCACCATCACCGTCAACGATGTCGACAACCCTGTTTTTGCGTGCCCCACTTCAAACGTTGTTCGCACCACTGACTTAGCCATGTGTGACCATCTGGCCGTAGGTCAGGACCTCGATCCAGGTGTTTCAGACAACTGCTCGATTCAGTCATTAACCAATGACTACAACCAATCCAACAGCCTCGATGGGGCAGTATTTCCTAAAGGAAAAACCCTTGTCACCTGGACGGCGACAGATCCCTCTGGCAATAGTACTGTCTGTGCATACAACATCAAGATCAACGATAAAGAAGCGCCCATTTTTGACAATTGTCCCGCTGACACCACCCTTACCATTCCCTTCGCTGCCGGAGGTAGCTACCATACCTGGGCGGCCCTTACGGCCTCCGACAACTGCAATAGCCTGGGTCAATTGACCATTACGGGCTTTCCGCTCAGCGGTAGCTTCTTCTCCGTCGGCACTACCCCTGTCAACTGGACAGCAACGGACAAGAAGAACAACACCAGCAACTGTGACTTCAATGTCACGGTAGTAGAACAAGGTGCTCCCACTCCTCCAGGCTGGACCAACGGAGGCGTTGGGAATAGCAATAGCTGTGCGACCAACTATGATGCTACTAGCGGCACCCTGACTATCATTACCAGTGGGGGTAATATCAGCGGAACCACTGATGATTTCTGTGGAATTACCCTCCCCAACAGCGACCAATTCATCGATTTCCGTGCACGTGTGACCCCTCCCGGAACGGGTTATTACGATCAAGCGGGCATCATGATGCGCCAGAGCTTGAATGGCAATGCTGCTTGTGCATCCATGTATCTGACGGGTACGAGCATTCCTGTGATGGGCTTTCGCCCCTCCGCGGGCAGTATGCCTTTGGGCACAGCAGCCACAGCCGTTACGACGCCCTATTGGGTGCGTTTGTATCGCTTTGGTGGCGTGATCCAAGGCTATATCTCCGCCGATGGTGTGAACTGGACTTTGGTCAAGAGCTATCCCAATGTGCTGAGCAGCCCGCTCTATTTGGCGCTGTTTGCCAAGACCTCAGGCACACAAGGTACGGCCACGATCGACAATATCTCGATCAATGGGACGGCAGCGAGAATGGGCCTCCTGGCTGAAGAGACGGCTTTAGACCTACAAGCCTACCCCAACCCTTTCAGTGAAGACCTCTTCATCAAAGTCGCCAACGCCCTTCCGGGCGAGAACTACCAGGTTCGCCTTTCGAACATGATGGGCCAACGCGTCTACGGCTATGAGACGGGTGCTTCGCCTGAAGGCACCATCGACCAGCGAATCTCACTGGAGCACTTGGCAGCAGGAACCTACCTGCTGGAGGTGCGTGCGGGCGTGCAGCGGAAGACAATCAAAGTTCGAAAGTTTTAGGTTCTATGTTCTAAGCACGCACCTAGCACATAAAACATAGCACCTAAAACGGTTCTTCAAACCGCCTTCGGGCGGTTTTTTTTTACCCCATTGCATTCACTACCTTTAGATATGGGTAAGATCAGACTTTACCTAGTTATTACCTGCCTACTATGGGGACTGACCTATCAGGGAGTCACCCAAGTACCTGATTTTGCCAATTTGGGGGCATATCCTACCAGACACTTTGTGGAAGCGGATTATGGAGGACACCAACAGAATTTTTGTGCGATACAAGATGATAGAGGGCTTATTTACATAGGGAATTACAGCAGTCTACTGGTTCATGATGGGGTAGGATTTCGGAGATATACAACTCCTGGTCGCACAGCCATAAAGAGTTTGGCCAAAGACGATCAAGGACGTGTTTTCTATGCAGGAGATCGTGGATTTGGATACATCTCTTCAGATTCTATTGGGCAGTTGGTTTTTATGCCGCTTGTTGATCGTTTGCCTGATCAGGTTAAAGACGTTCGGGAATTCAAACGGCTAGCTATTTCAAGTGAGGGCGTCTTTGTATCTACAGGTAGTTATCTCCTCCAAATAGAACGAGATAAAGATGCGACTGGTGCTTTTCCTTATTCAACAATTAAATTTTGGAAACCCCAGGGGGAATTTGGTCTTGTATTCGTCTTTAAAAATGAGACATATGTAGAAGACACAGGACATGGATGGATGAAATGGGAAGCGGGAGCGCTTGTCCCTGTAGCAGTAGATGATGGGATAACACTAGAAAATATTTCTGCACTTATTCCACTCAAAGAACCTGGCTCACAAGAAGTAGATAAAGCCCTTATTGCGACACAAGAAGGCCAGGTTTTTGAGTTTGATGGCAAAAAAATCACCCAATTTGGCCTCGACCAAGAGGCTTCTCTTCTCCTTCATCAATCCTGGATCACAGGGGGCATACAATTACCCAATCAACATATTGCCTTAGTAGTTAAGTTTAAGGGACTGTTGGTTCTGAATCAGCAAGGGGAGTTGATCAGGTTATTGGACAAATCTGCTGGCTTGAGTGGTCTTAGTATAAATGGCATTTACCCTGACGGTCAAGGTGGGTTATGGTTATCAAGAAGTACAGGCTTGACACGGCTGTTGTATCCATTTCCCCTTGCCTATTTCTCAGAAGATGTAGGCGTTAATGGGATCATGTATGGAATGGTAAAACGCCCTGACCACCTTTACATTTCAACCGATAGAGGCATCTTTATCTCAAGATCTTCTCCTTCAGCTACAGGGGAACTATTTGAAAAAATTCCAGAACTTAATTCACATTCCTTTTCGATCCTATCCACAGGTTCTTCCGTCCTTGCAAGTGTAGCAAGAACGGGTGTGATTGAGATAAAAGGCAAGGACTATAGGGTCATCTCCCCTGCAAAACCCACAAAGCTGCCAGTAGATATCCTGGCTTCCCGATTCTCGAATCAATTATATTTTGTGGGCTATAATGAATGGGCCAATTTGCTGTATAAAAGGGGGAATAAATGGCAAATTATCCATTTGAAAAATGGTACGAAGGACCAAATTCGTTCTATGGCAGAAGAGGCACCCGGCCTCCTATGGATGGCAACACTTAAAGGGGTTTTCATAAGGGTTGAAATTCCTGAATTGGCAGATACCAACTTTATTCATTTACATCCTGAACTGGATACCTTGACACCAAATGTAAAGCGTTTTGAACTGGATAAATCCAGTTCAGGCAATGGCTCAAGCTTATATGAGATAAATGGCCGGGTCATGTTCTGTACCCATAAAGGACTCAAAAGATTTGATAAAGAAAAAGAGGAATTTGTTCCTGATTCAAGTTTCTATCCAGGCTTATACAATAACCCTGTCACCAATTTTGCCTTGGGGGCCAATGGAATCATTTGGTCAAGAAATACCTTAAGCTATAATAGCTACGGCTATTTTGCCCCAAACAAACCAGGAAGTTATACATTTGAACCCGCTCACTTTATGAGTGTGGTTGGACACGTCCAAAAAAGAAGGATGATTCCTGAATCGCCAGAAAGCCAAGGTTTATGGCTCCTGGGCAGTAATGGCTTTCATTATGGTGCCCCCGCTGATTTACACCATCAACCTCATAAATATAGTGCCTGGGTGAGGACGGTTTATGCAAATGGTGATTCCTTAATTTTTGCAGGAGCAGACGGAGGAAATCCTAAAGTGCCAGAAGTCCCTGCCGTGAAATTTGCCCAAAATTCTTTCCGATTTGAATATGCTGCCCCCAGTTTTGACAAATTTGAAAAAAATGTCTTTCAGGTTTTTCTGGAAGGCTTTGACAAAAAGTGGTCAGATTGGACGACAGAGACGAAGAAGGATTATACTAATGTGCCTGAGGGTAAGTATGTCTTCAGGGTAAAAGCAAAAAATATTTATCAGGAAATTAGCGAAGAAGGGACTTATACGGTTCAGGTCTTGCCGCCTTGGTATAGGACCTGGTGGGCGTATTTGGGATACCTGACTTTGTTGGGGGGAGCCATATTTTTGTATACCCGATGGCGAGAAAGGCGCCTAAGGGTCAAGAATCTCGAATTGGAGGCCATAATTGCCGAACGGACGCAGGAATTGGCGCAAAAGAATGAGCAATTGTTGGAAATGGACCAGGTCAAAACACGCTTTTTTACCAATATTTCCCACGAATTTCGAACGCCCATGACCGTGATCCTGGGGATGATAGACCAGATCGAGCAATATCCTGAAAAATGGATAAAAAAGGGGAGCACCATCGTCAGGCGAAACAGCCTGCAAGTCCTCAATCTGATCAATCAGATTCTCGATTTACGCAAACTGGAGTTTGGCAGTATGAAGATGGAATGGATCCATGGCGACATTATCCAATACATTCGTTACATCTACGAGTCCTTTCATTCCCTGGCTGAGGACAAAGACCTTCAATACAAATTCCACACAGAGGTCGAAGAGCTCTTCATGGACTATGACAAGGACAAAGTCTTGTCTATCGTCTCGAATTTGCTTTCAAATGCGATAAAGTATACCCCGGAAGGGGGGAGGGTAAGTCTGAACGTCCGAAAGTCTGAGAGTTTGATTGTTGATAAAAAAACTGAACTTTCAGACCATCAGACACTCAGACATTCAGACCTTCTTATCGAAGTCTCCGACAGCGGCCTCGGCATCCCGCCCGAGAAGCTCCCCCATATCTTCGACCGATTTTATCAGGTAGATGATAGCTCCACGAGAGTGGGGAGTGGGACAGGCGTAGGACTGGCCTTGGTGAAGGAATTGGTGAAATTGATGGAGGGCAATATTGCGGTGGAAAGTGAAGTGGGCAAAGGGAGTACATTCACTGTTGAGCTTCCAGTAAGGCAGTCGGTGTCCGAAATATCGGATGCTGAATTGCCCATTATTCCTACTGCTAAGGTGGACAAAGAAGAAATCAAGCCTGCTTCCAATGGGGAAGAGCTCCCCACCTTATTGATTGTCGAAGACAATAAGGACGTCGTCCAGTACCTAGTGGGATGTCTCGAAGAGCAGTATCGACTCTTAATCACCTACAATGGGCAAGAAGGTATAGATCGCGCCCTCGAAACGGTGCCGGACCTGATCCTTTGCGATGTATGTGAGTCCCAGGGGAGAAATATGGATTACCAATGATCGCTTGTACCGGATAGACAGTTTGGGGAATCTTGATAAGGAAATCATTCTGGAAAAAGAGCGGGAAGATCGTATTTGGGCTTTTTGTCAAGACAAAACAGAAACCTGGTGGATAGGGTTAGGGGAAGAAAAGATCTATCTTTATCATGAACGGCTATTTGAAAAGCCTCAGCTTTTCACCCAATACAATGGCTTTGACGCCCTCAGGAATACCCAAAAATGGCATTTCTTTGAAGATAGCCTGGGGATATGGATGGGCACTCAGAATGGTTTATTTCTCCTGGATAGGCAAAAGGGAGTAGTCGCCAGATTTGCGGAAGATGCAGGAGAAATGCATTTCCTTCCTGCGAGAATATTCCATCATATTCACCGAGATGAGGCAGGCGTATTTTGGTTAGCTACCGGCGACGCCGGTCTGATTAAGGTACATTCCAAAAGCCTCCTGGATAAGGATAATCCTCCCAACTACCTCCAACTCACCCGCTCGCAGGGCATGCCCAGCAACGAACTGTATGCCTGTCTGGAAGATGAGGTTGATCACCTTTGGATCAGCACGGCCAACGGCCTGGTACAACTCGATAAGAAGACCCTCAAGATCAATATTTATTTTGAGGAAGATGGAATTACGCACAACGAGTTTAACCGGATATCCTATTTTAAATCACCTTCCGGTATCATGTATTTTGGCGGAATAAATGGGGTTAATCGCTTTGACCCTAAGGATTTTTACAACAAAAAGCCTTATGATCCGCCCTTAAAAATCTCGAAGGTTTTCAAGATGACTGGACGCCGCTCAGCGGAAATGAACTGCAACTGAGTGGAATGCCCTTTGGACAATATCAGCTTCGCGTACGCGCACAAGGCCCTGATAAGCGATTTTCACAGGATGAAGTCGTATTGCCTATTTGGGTACATAAACCCTTTTTTCTGAAAACGTGGTTTCTCATCCTTGTGGCTGCCGCGCTGGGAATGACGCTCTGGCAAATATATTTCTGGCGAATCAGGTCATTAAGAAATCGGCAGATTCAGTTGGAAGAAATGGTAAGGGATCGCACCAAAAAAATTGTAGCGGACAAAAAGATCATCGAACAGCAGGCGGAAGAGTTACAGGAATTGGATCAAATGAAATCCCGTTTTTTTGCCAATATATCACACGAACTGCGAACACCTCTTACCCTCATTCTAGGTCCATTGGGTAGGGTATTGAAAAAAAACGATTATGGTCGGGAAACGGGGTCTTCTCTTCAATTGATGCAGTCAAATGGGAAGCACCTGCTAAAAAGGATCAATGAACTCCTTGAGCTCTCGCGCCTGGACGCGCGAAAGATAACTGTCCGCAAAGACGTGATTGAGCTAAAGCCTTTTCTCAAACGCTTATTGTCAGAATTTGAGGGCGCTGCCAAGCTTAAACAAATTCAGCTTTTGCTGGATATGGGATCGGTAGACATTGGATCTTTCCAATCCGATCGCGACAAACTCGAAAAGATTTTGACCAACTTTCTCTCTAATGCGGTAAAATTTACGCCAGAAGGCGGAAGCGTAAAGCTCAAAGTTCAGGGTTCAGAGTTCAAAGTAGAAGACTCCACTCATCTAACTCTGAACCCTGAACTCCGAACTTCGAACCTTCTCCTGTCTGTCTCTGACACAGGTATCGGCATCCCTCAGGATGAGCTTGACAAGGTATTTGATCGCTTTTACCAGACGAATTCGTCTAACCAGGCTGGAGGGACGGGCATAGGCCTCTCTTTGGCAAAAGAGCTGGCGGAGCTAATGGGCGGAAAAGTCTGGGCAGAAAGTGAATTGGGCAAAGGTTCTTCTTTTAACCTGAAGCTCCCTATTAAAGAAGTGGCACTTGTTAAAGAAGTAGCACTTGAGGAAAGGGAAAAAACTCCTGTTCTGGAAAAGGAGGAAATAAAGCCTGTCGTAAATGAAAATACGCTAAAGGGTGGGGAAAAGCAAAAAGCTACCCTTTTACTTGCAGAAGACCATCCTGACATGCGCCGCTATATCTGCGAAGTGCTTTCGGATTATCAGGTGATTGCGGTTGAAAATGGGGCAAAAGCCCTGGCAGAATTGGAAGGCAGAAACGTCAAACCCCAAACTACAAACGTCAAACCTCAACCTTCGATTGACCTGATTGTCTCAGATATTATGATGCCCGTCATGGACGGGATGGAGTTGCTGAGGCACCTCAAAATGGACGATCGCTTTCGCCACCTTCCGGTGGTCATGCTCACCGCCCGTGCCGGGCTGGAAAGTAAGCTGGAAGCCCTGCGCATCGGCATTGATGATTACCTCACCAAGCCTTTTGAAGAAGAGGAGCTAAAGGCTTCGATTGCCAATTTGCTGCGCAATTATCATAGCCGCCAGGCGATGCCCACTGATGGACAAGAGGCCACTGCCCCAACAGCGAATAGTGCCCATTCAGCTGCCGACATCAAGTGGTTGGAAGGCGTAGAGCAATCCATTATCCAGCAACTCGGCGACAGCCGATTCACCCTCTCTGAGTTGGCCGACCAACTGGCTATGAGCCCACGGCGCATGCAACAAAAGATCAAAGCCCTCACGGGCCTTACGCCCAAGCAGTACCAGCGCGAAATCCAACTTGAAGCGGCGCGCCGCTTACTCGAAAGTGGCGAACTCGCCACTGTAGGAGAGGTCAGCTACCGCGTAGGGTTTGAGGATCAACACTATTTCTCAAAGCTTTTTTCCAAGCGCTTCGGGAAAATGCCAAGTGCTTATTGAATCCCTGCTGATTTAGAATTCATAACCTCCCAAACATGAGCTAAAAAACGACCTTTTCAGCTCAAAAATCCCCTTTTTCGCTTTTGTCAGAAAGGTTTTCGGGTTTCTCAGAATGGAAAAGCCGTAGTCTTGTGCTGTCGATTCAAACGAATTCTCAGCATGAAAGGAACACATTTCCATACCTCAAAAACGATCTCTCATCAGCCTGATTTTATTCACGGATTTCATTCGTTTACGCTTATTCCCAATACTAAAAAAGTAGGCGTAAAGGCTGGGCGCCTTCTCTGGGTGTGGGTGTTTCTTCCGCTTTGTGTTTCCCATTTTGTATTCAGAGAACTATTGAGCCTGGAGTGGGAGGTGTATGTAATGATACAAATACCTGTATGTGTCATCCTGTTCAATACCTTTTATTTCTTCATCAGAAATCAACAGTCTTCCCAAAACCTTCAACTCTGTATTGAGCTGAATGAGCTGTGTATCAAATCTGAGCGGCAGGTTTTACACCGCCAATTGCTTGAACACCTGAAAATCCAACAACTCTGTTGGGGAGAAGGAGAGCAAAACCAGCTCCCTGCTATTCGGATCACAGGAAAAAAATTTCCTGTCCTGGTCATAGGCTGCGCGACAGCAAGCCCCTGGCATAACATCCAGCAATCCATCGAATTTACCGACTACTGGCTGGACACAGTTTCCTGGAAGGAGCTCCAGACTTTGTTTTTCCCACTAGCCTAACCAGATATTTTCCTAAAAAACAACTCACTAAAAGTATCATGAAATCTACATTCTTAATTAGTGCCCTCCCTTTTAACCATTTTGCTCATAAATCACATCTCCTTTCTCAGAGTCTGGTAAGACTGAGCCTTCTGCTCTTCGTGTTTATGACGAGCATTTCCTTTCAACTGGAAGCCCAAACGACCCTGAAACCAAGTATGGAGATCACCCATAACTATGGAGATTCCGCCTGCCAAAATTTTGTTATTGGGGCATATGTACAATATGTTCGCCTCAAGGTACGAGGGGCAGATGGTGGCAATACGGAAATCGTAGGGGGAGGCTGTAATGTGACTAAAAAGGGAGGTTCTGGCGCTACCATGGAGGTCGTTTTTACAGTAGATGGCAATACCAATACCCTTTCTCCTGGCGGAGAAATCCGAATAGTAGCGGGCGAACATGGACGCGGTGAATCCAGAGGCAATTGTACCAAATACGCCTACGGAAGTGGCGGTGGCAGTAGCGGCGCCATTTACAAGGCGCCAGGTGCTACGGAATGGGAGGCCCTGGTCGTAGCGGGAGCAGGCGGCGGTTCTAATTGTGACGGCCTTAAACCTCAGCAAAGAAGTAATGACGGAGAAGGTGGGGCAGATTCTTCCTCGCCTGGGAATGGGAATGGAGGCGCCGAGAAGAGATATGCTGGTGCTGACGCATCAGGTGGTGGGGGAGGCTATGTTTCAAATGGCGGAGGCGGAGCTCAAAGCCCCTTTAGTACCAATTATTCTGCGCCTCGGTGTAGGGCAGATGGGAGTCAGGCCGGAGGCGGGACCACGCCTCGTGAAGGTGGAAAAGGATTTTCCGGCGGAGGCTACGCGCGTAGCGGCGGTGGTGGCGGCGGCGGATATACAGGGGGAGATGGCGGAAATTTACGTTCAAATGGCTATGGCGGAACCAGTTTTATTACTTCAGATTATATCAAATGGGTCATGAAGGATCAGGGAGGTTCCACTGGAGGAGGAGCTGAACTCGATGGATCTGTCACCATAGAAGGGTGGCTTCTGACCTGGACCGGTGGGCATAATGATGATTGGAACAATCCGCTTAACTGGACGCCGCAGGTGCTGCCTACAAGTCAAACACCGGTTGTCATTGCACGCACGTTTCGAGACCCCGTGATTAAAAATACTTACGGTCCCAGAATCTGTCGCTATATGATCATAGAAGCCCATGCGACATTGACAATTAACGCTGGCGGAAAATTGGGAATTCCTGAGTCAGGCGATTTTGGGATCATGTGTTATGGAGATATCGTCAATAATGGAACCCTTTCTATTGGAAGTGATTCTACCAGAGTTAAGAATAACGGAATTCACCTTAATACTACAGGAACCCTGACCAATAATGGCCTTATTGAAGTAGATAGTACCAAGTTTGGCGGTATTTATGTCGATGGACCTTCGGCAGTTTTTACCAATAATGCCTCAGGCTCCTTAAAAGCAGGACATAAAGCGCATGTCACTTTCGACGCACTGCTTGCAGACGGCAGCGGAACCATCATAAATTATGGCTCGATTGATATTAAAAATGGAGAAACAAGCGCGCTGCTAATTCTTAATGGAGGTTTGTTAGAAAACAAAGCGGGAGCTTCTATACATATTGAGCATTTCACGGCTATTACTACGACTAATTCTGCTTTTGGCGTTTCTTCAGATGCTTTTGTGAAAAATTGGGGAAATATCACAGTAGATGATTGCTACAGAGCGATGGGGATTTTTGCTGGAAGTTATTTTCATAATTATAGTACCGGATACATCGGATTGGGAACAAATACCGAAGTAATATTTGGACTAAAACTATGGTATACTTCACGCAATAACACCATCCTGATCAATGATGGAATGATCGAAGCCCTCAAGGTCAATCCAGACAACGGACAAGCGGGAGTAGAATTTATTTCGGGGACTTTTACCAATAATGGGATCATGAGAATTGTCGAAGATTTTAAGATTTTCAGTGGAATGAAAGCTGCCACCAATGATACATGTGGTTATCTTGAAGTAACTGAGAAAATAACTATTGGTAGACCCTTTGTCAATAATGGCGTCCTAGTAACCAATAGGAATGGTAGCCATGATATTGAGGGAACAAATAATGGGGTGATCAGTAATTTGAAAAATACAAATTTAGGGGATATTCAAAACAATAATAATGGGCACATTTTTAAGCCAAAAACAGGGACTTGTGAAATAGCAAATTTTGCAGCTATTGGCACATCTCCGATTCATGACATTGACGTATTTCTGTACACGGATTCAGCCCAGACTCAGCATGCGGCTGCCTATGTAAGTAATCAAAACAGTCTTTTTCCACTGGACAGTTTTCCCTATCCTAATAGGTATGGAGAACTGTATGCAAGCGCTACCAGTACCTCCAATAACTGTAGCCATATATTTCCTGTAAAGGTAAAAATAGAGGACACTACCCCTCCCAGATTTGATTTCTGTCCGTCAAGTCACACAAGGTATACCCTCCCAGGGGCATGTGGCGCGACAGTGAGTTATCAGGTGACGGCTACTGATATTTGTTCTCCTCCGACCCTTACCCAAACTTCCGGACTCGATAGGTATGCGGAATTTCCCGTAGGAACTACCTTCAATTCCTATGTGGCCGAAGATAGATTTGGGAATACTTCAGTATGCTCGTTTAGCGTAACCGTAGTGGATACCACCCCGCCTGTACTTACCTGTCCTCAAAACATTGTTCAAAGCAATGATGGAGGCTATTGTGATGCGATCATCCATTATACCTTTCCCTCAGGTTCTGGCAGTTGTCCTGGCGAGAGTTTGAATCAAAATACAGGTCATATTTCTGGCGCTGCCTTCCCCAAAGGCGTGACCACCAATGAATTTACTGTCACCGATGCCAGTGGCAATACCGGAACCTGCTCATTCACCGTAACGATCAACGACGATGAAGCACCCGTGGCTAATTGTCCTTCCGACATGGTCGTTTCGACCGATCAGGGGCAATGTGATGCGCTCGTCACCTACAGTGTCCCTACCACTGACAATTGTCCAGGCGAGAGCCTGAACCGGGATGGGGGCCAGGCCTCAGGCACTGCCTTCCCCAAAGGTGTCACCACCAATAGCTTTACCGTCACCGACGCCAGTGGCAATACTTCGACCTGCTCATTCACCGTGACGGTGAATGATACCGAAGCTCCTGTCGTGAATTGCCCCGCCAATATCACCACCTCAAATGATCTCGACCTCTGTGAAGCTATAGTAAACTACACCGTCACTACAGGAGATAACTGCCCGGGCGAAAGCCTAAGCCAGACGGAAGGCCAGACCGCTGGCAGCAGTTTCCCTGTAGGGATTACTTCCAATAGCTTTACCGTCACTGACGCAAGTGGCAATACTGGCACTTGTTCCTTTACCGTGACGGTAAATGACACCCAAAACCCTGTCGTGAATTGCCCTGCCAATATCACCACCTCTAACGATCAGGACCTCTGCGAGGCCCTCGTGAACTACACCGTCACTACGGAGGATAACTGCCCAGGCGAAAGCCTCAGCCAGACGGCAGGCCAGACCGCTGGCAGCAGTTTCCCCGTAGGGGTGACTACTAATAGTTTTATGGTTACGGATGCCAGTGGCAATACAGCCAGCTGTTCTTTCACCGTGACCGTCGTAGACGATCAGAACCCCCAAATCACCTGCCCTGCCAATATTACGGTAAGTAATGACGCCAACAGCTGTGACGCTGTCGTGACCTACGCTGTGCCTGTAGGCACAGACAATTGTCCTGGTTCCATCACCAGCCAAACCGCAGGTTTGGGATCGGGAGTAGCTTTCCCTAGGGGCACCACCACTGAGACCTACCAGGTCGTGGACGGTCATGGCAATACCCATGCCTGCTCCTTCACCATCACGATCAACGACGTTGATCAGCCTGTTTTTTCCTGCCCCACCTCCAACGTCGTTCGCACGACCGACCTGGGCATGTGTGACCACCTGGCCGTAGGGCAGGACCTCGATCCTATAGTCTCAGACAATTGTTCCATTCAGTCATTGACCAATGACTACAACCAGTCCAGTAGTCTGGACGGAGCCGTTTTTGCCAAAGGCAAAACCCTCGTGACCTGGACAGCCACCGATCCTTCTGGAAACAGCACAGTCTGTGCTTATAACATCAAGATCAATGATAAGGAAGCACCGATTTTTGACAATTGTCCTTCGGATACGACGATCACGATTCCTTTTGCTGCCGGCGGCGGCTACCACACCTGGGCGGCCCTGACGGCTACTGATAACTGCAATAGCCCTGGTCAGTTGACCATCACGGGCTTTCCCCTCAGTGGTAGCTTCTTCTCCGTCGGTATGACGCCTGTCAACTGGACGGCGACGGACAAGCGGAATAACACCCGTCATTGTGACTTCAACGTCACGGTAGTAGAGCAAGGTGCTCCTGCACCCAGCGGCTGGACCAATGGGGGGGCAGGCTCAAGTAACAACTGTGCGACGAATTATGATGCGACTACTGGCACCCTGAGCATCATTACTAGTGGCGGCAATATTCACGGTACAAGTGATGATTTTTGCGGCATCACAATTCCCAATAGCGATCAAATCATTGATTTCCGCGCCCGGGTAATCCCTCCCGGGACTGGCTACTACGATCAGGCGGGCATCATGATGCGCCAGAGCCTGAGCGGCAACGCCGCTTGTGCAAGCATGTACCTGACCGGTACGAGCATTCCCATCATGGGCCTTCGCCCATCAGCAGGGAGTATGCCCCTGGGCATGCCAGGGACGGCCGTTTCGACGCCGTATTGGGTGCGCCTGTATCGCTACGGCGCCACGATTCAGGGCTATATCTCCGGTGATGGAGTCAACTGGACTTTGGTACAAAGTTATCCGAATGTGCTAAGCAGCCCGCTCTACCTGACTTTATTCGCCAAAACATCTGGAAGCCAAGGCACCGCCACGATCGATAGTATCTCGATCAATGGTACGGCAGCAAGAATGGGCCTGATGGCCGAAGAAACGGCCTTGTCTCTGGAGGCTTATCCCAACCCTTTCAGTGAAGACCTCTTTATCAAGGTCGCCAACGCCTTGCCAGGCGAGACCTACGATGTTCGCCTTTCGAACATGATGGGCCAGCGCGTCTACGGCTATAAGACAGGGGCTTCCGCAGCAGGCACCATCGACCAGCGCATCTCGCTTGAGCATCTGGCAGCAGGGACTTACCTGCTGGAGGTGAGTGCAGGCGTTCAGCGCAAAGCGCTGAAGGTGGTCAAACAATAAATTGTTTGTATATGCTGTAGAGGCGTTAGATTCCAACGCCTCTACAGCCCGTTCAAAAACCGCCTTCGGGCGGTTTTTGTATTTATAGCCCTGAACAATAGTCCACTTTTTTGATACAATAATGAGAAACCTTATTGGGTGAAGGCCTTTACTTTATGGCGAAAAATACGAAGGGATCAATTCAGCTTCCCTTTTATGAGAAGTAAGTCAAAGAGAATAATTTACGATTTAGCTTAAAAAACGATATATTGAAACAAAAAGATCCACGGATCTCCTTACCATTAACCCATTTTACCCTATGAATCTCATTAAAAGTTTCTTAGTAGTGATTATGTTGGCCGGTTTATGCATGGAAAGTTCTGCTGTCACATACCATGTGAAAACAAATGGCGACGATAGCAAGGATGGCACCACCTGGAATAAAGCCTTCCAAACTCTCCAGAAAGCCCTTTCTGTGGCTGTCTTTGGGGATGAAATTTGGGTGGCCACAGGCACTTATTATCCAGATGAGGGACCTGGTGTCGCCGATAATGATAGAACTGTCTGGTTCGAACTTATCCATGGAGTGGATGTATATGGAGGCTTTGCGGGAAATGAAAACAGTATTGCACAGCGTGATTGGAAAGCAAATGAAACCATTTTAAGTGGGGACCTGATGCAGAATGATGGTCCAAACTTTACCAATAATGCGGATAATACCCAAAGGATCGTCCGTGGAAACGGAAACAATGGCCCTTTTACGGTCACCTTTGATGGGTTTACTGTAACGGCAGGGAATGGAGGCATAGGCGTAGGAATGGATGCTTTTAAAACGCCTGACCTTACGGTCAATAATTGCCTCTTTACCAGGAATAAAGCGAGTTTTGGCGGTGCAGGAGTCAGCGTCAATAATGGTTCAAATGTTACCTTTAACGCTTGTGTTTTTAGTTTCAATAATGTTGGCTTCATTGGAGCAGGAGCGAATATCTCCAATTTTGCTACAGCGACCTTTAATGAATGTCTTTTTACAGCAAATCAAAGCGGTTTTGGGGGAGGGGTAACTTTAGATGTATCTGAAGGTTATTTCTTCAATTGTATTTTTAAAGGAAATACTGCCAGCTTTTCAGGGGCAGCAGTAAGAATAACAAATGCCAGGCAGCTTCAAAATGGTGCTTCTGGCAATTTTATGAATTGTACTTTCGCAGGGAATAAAGGCCTTTTCACCGTTGATATCCAACCTCATTTAGGGGTAAGTTCAAATGTCACCAACAGTATCATGTGGGGGAATGAAAGCGCATTTATAGGGGTTCAAGCGATCAATACAGTCACGTACTCTCTGATCCAGGGAGGCTATCCCGGTGTGGGAAATATCAATGCTGCCCCGCTGTTTTTGCAGCCTCCCGACTTCAACCAGGCTCCAACTGACGTCGGAGACGTGAGTCTCTTCCCCGCCAGCCCTGCCATTGACATGGCCACCAATACAGGAGCGCCCCTGACTGATTTTGTGGGCGCTACACGCCCGGTCAATTTTACGGGCACGCCTATGGCGATGACAGATATGGGAGCTTATGAATTCACCTTCCCGGAAGCTCGCTGTCAGGATGCCATTGTATTTCTGGATGAAACGGGAACGGCAACTGTCCTCCCCAGTGATGTAAATGACGGAAGTCTGGGCAGTGGAGGCCCTTTGGTGATGACCGTCGATGGAAATCCTGTCAAGACGTTTAGCTGTTTGGAGAGGGGCAAGAATACCGTGACTTTCATGATCATGGACCCTTTGGGAAATACTGACGCTTGCAATGCCACTGTGAGAGTGCGTGATAAGCTTGCACCAACTTTTGCCCATTGTCCTGATGACACCACGATTGAGATTTTCTTTAATGCCACGACCAGCCCATATACCTGGCCTGATCTGGGCATTTCAGATAATTGCTACAGGTTGAATCAATTGACAATCACAGGCTCACATCCGAGCGGATTTGTGTTTCCTCTTGGCACCACTACGGTGACATGGACAGCCACTGACCGAAAAAATAATACAGGCACCTGCACCTTCGACGTGACCGTCGTGAAACCCAATGGCCCTGCCCCTCCCGGAGGCTGGACGCCTCAAACCATCGGAACAGGCATCAATTCTCAAACGAATTGGGATGCGAATACAGGCACCCTGGACATCATGTCCAGCGGAGGGACCCTGGGCAATAATGCCGACAACCTCGCAGGCGTGGTACTCTCTACCTATGATGCCATCATCGATTTTAGGGCGCGGGTGACACCTCCTGGAGGAGGCTATTATGATCAGGCGGGCATTATGATGCGCCAGAGCCTGACAAGCAATAGCGGCCAGGCAAGTATGGGCTTGAGCGGAACAGGCGTTCCAACCATGAGTCTTCGAAGCACTACAGGTGCTTTCACCTTGAGCACTTCTGGAACAGCAGTAAGTACACCTTATTGGCTTAGGCTATATCGCTTTGGTGGAACCATTACCGGCTATGTCTCAGCTGATGGCACTAGCTGGACCACGGTGATGAGCTATCCGAATATATTGACCAGTCCTCTCTATCTGACTTTCTTCTCCGTGACTAGTGGTGCTACTGGGACAGCTAGTTTTGACAATATTTCGATCAATGGATCTCCCTTGAGGGAAGCGAACCAAAGTATACTGCGCTCTGCCAAAATGGAAGTTATGGCAACTCCCAATCCTTTTTCTACCCAATTACAGCTAGAAATCCATGGAATGACTCAAGGTCAATCCTGCGAAATACGTTTGATGAACCTCTTGTCCCAGGAGGTGTACAGGCAGGAGGCGGAAGCCTCCGCAGGAGTTATCTCCCAGCCAATCTCGCTGGGAGGGTTGCCAGCAGGTGCTTACCTGCTGGAAGTTCGCGCTGGGGACCAGCGAGAGGTGGTGAAGGTGGTGAAACAATAAGATTTTCTTTTATTGGTTTCCTGTAGGGGCACGATATATCGTGCCCCTACAGAAAATTAAAAACCGCCCGAAGGCGGTTTTTAATTTCCCCAAACAATAGTCCACCCTTTTTGAACAATAGTGAGAAAAGGGGTGCTAAAAATCCCCTAATTTTGATCTGTCATCGTTGAAAACACCATTTTTCTACCTTGAGCGTGAAGCTATCCCTGTGTAAATCGGATAGAATTTTCGGCAATTGGTAATAAATGGCTTTTCCATCTTTAAAACACCCTATTTTTCTTCCCCATCATGAAAAAATCTTCTTCCTCGATTTTACCCTTCCTCATTGTCCTGTTTTTTCTTCTTCAGACACTTCCCACATTTGGTACTGTCTATCGTGTCAAGGTGAATGGAGATGACAGCAAAGATGGCTCAAGCTGGCCTAACGCTTTGAAGACCGTACAGAAAGCCCTTTCTGTGGCTACAATTGGCGACGAGATATGGGTCGCCAAAGGCACCTATTACCCTGATGAAGGGGCAGGAAATACAGATAATGACCAAACTTCAAGGTTTTTGATAGGGGATGGTGTCAAATTATATGGAGGCTTTGACGGAGTCACAGCGGGTTTTGCCAGCAGAAACTGGGTGACTCATGAGACCATTCTCAGTGGAGATTTGATGCAAAATGATTTAGCTAATTTTTCAAATTATGGCGATAATTCCGGAACACTCGTGGTCGCTAATAACTGTAATAACTGTAGGCTTGATGGATTTACCATCAGAGGAGGCAATCCATCAGGTGCTGCAGGCGGAATAGGCTTACAGGAATGTACCGGATTTGTTGTTGAGAATTGTGTGATCGATGCCAATCGATCTAGCTGGGGAGGAGGAGTAGGTGTAAATAAGTCATCAACTGCGAGCTTTAATAATTGTACTTTTACCAATAATTTCTCATCACTCGTAGGAGGGGGAGTTTCCGTTTCTCTTGTATCCAATGCTACATTTAATGAATGTGTTTTCCAGGGAAATGAAGCCTTACAGGGAGGAGGTGTGAGTATCAATGAATCGGTTGGCAATTTTTACAATTGTACATTTTTAGGGAATTTAACTACCCAGGCTGGACCAGCAGCTCAGGTACAAAATTCAAATAATGATCCTAATGGGTCCGAGGGCCATTTTTTTAACTGCACCTTTTCAGGTAATAAAAATAATGGCCAAAATGCCATCTTTTTGTGGAATGACGCCATATTTAATATGCACAACTGCATAGTTTGGGGGAATAGCGGGGGAATAAGGAAACACTCACAATTTATTGGGACTACCAATGTTACCTATTCCATTATTCAAGGAGGATATGCTGGTACTGGAAACCTAAATGTAGATCCGCTGTTTGTGAATCCACCTGCTTTGAACCAAGCACCCACCACCAGTGGAGATGTCCATCTCCAGCCCTGTAGCCCCGCCGTAGATGCAGGGACCAATACCAATGCCCCCACAGATGACCTGGACGGGAATTCGCGTCCATTTAATTCTACAGGTGCTGGTTCTGCGATCACCGATATGGGAGCTTATGAATATAGCAGTGTATTTCCAGGCCCTACAGCTAATTGTCAGAATGTCAGTCGGGATTTAGGGGTAAATAGCACTGTTACGGTTAATGCAAATGAACTGGACAATGGAAGCACAGGCTGTGGACCGTTGAGTTTTTTGATGAATAATCTTGCTAGTGAAGTGTATGATTGTAGCGATGTTCCAGGAAAATCGGTCACCTTAAAAGTGACAGATGTTTATGGTAAATCGAGTACCTGTACAGCCAATATTGCCATTAATGACGTTACCTTGCCCGCTATTTCCTGTCCCTCCAATATCTTGCAAGACAATGATGCAGGCAACTGCTCCGCAGTTGTGAATTATTCCGTGCCTTCAGGCACAGATAACTGTCCCGGCCAATCGACGGCAAAAACTGCCGGACTTGGGAGTGGGGGCACCTTTCCAATAGGAACGACGACCGAGACCTATACGGTCACGGATGCATCTGGCAATACGGCCAGTTGCTCCTTCACCATCACGGTGAACGATACTGCTGCTCCAGTAGCCTTTTGCCCTCCTAATATCATGCAGAGCAATGATCCAGGGAATTGTGATGCTATCGTCAATTTTCCCACTCCTGTCCTCCTTTCGGATAATTGTGTAACGCCTGTTCAGGGAAGTCTAAATACCTTGTCAAATGGATTGACAAATTTTTCTACTGTTGGGGGAGTAATGTATTTTAACATTGTGGTGGGCGCACAGCAAATCCTTTTGGATGGGTTTAGCCTGAAAATGAAGGATGCTGCTACCAATATTGGCCTTAACGTTTACGTGAAGGAAGGAAGTTTTGTAGGCAATGAACAAAATGCTGCTTTTTGGGGAAATATTGCGGGAGATGGCCAAACAACTGCTGCGGTTTCTACAGGCTTTAACAGCATTGCCTTGAATACGCCTATTTTGCTGCGAGCCAACACCCAATATGCCATTGCCTTACATGAAGTAGGCTTCAAACATGTCTTTTCTTCAGGCCCATTTATCACTGCGACTACCTTTTCAAATAGTGACCTAACGGTCAATATGGGGTCCTCTACCAATGGATTATTCTCAGGGATATTTTTAACACCAAGAGTTTGGAATGGAACGATCTCCTACCAATTGCCGCAAAGTGGCACCCTACTTTCGGGTATGATAAGTGGAGCTACCTTCCCGGTTGGGATGACTACCAATACTTACGAGGTTCAAGACCCTAATGGCAATACGGCGACCTGTTCCTTCACTGTAAAAGTAAATGACACAGAAGCGCCTCAGATCACCTGTCCTAGTGCCACCACTCAAGATAATGATCAAGGCAACTGCTCCGCAGTTGTGACCTATACGCCCCCTGTGGGGACGGACAACTGTCCCGGCCAGACCACCCAACGGACCACTGGTCTTGGCGACGGAGGGACCTTTCCCAAAGGCCCAACCACAGAGACCTATGTGGTCACCGATGCCGCTGGCAATACGGCTAGTTGCTCCTTTACCGTAACGATCAACGATACGGAAGCGCCCAAAATCACTTGTCCTGGGAATATCACCCAGGTCAACGATGCCGACAACTGCTCCGCAGTTGTGACCTATACCGCCCCTGTAGGGACGGACAACTGCCCAGGCCAGACCACCCTGCTGACAGCAGGCCTCGGCGATGGGGGAACCTTTGCAGTGGGCTCACATACGGAGACCTATACCGTCACAGACGCCAGTGGAAATACCGCCAGTTGTTCCTTCATGGTGACGATTAATGATACAGAAGACCCTGTGATTGCCTGTCCCTCTGGGAATGTAGTCAGAAATACCGATCCCGGGCAGTGCAGCCATACAGCTCAGGGCGCAGATTTGGATGTGGGGGCCAATGACAATTGCGGGGTGCAAAGCATGATTAATGATGTGAATCAAACGAATACCCTGGCGGGAGAAATCTTCTCCCGAGGCCGAACGACCGTCACCTGGACGGCGACCGACATCCATGGCAATACCAATACCTGCACTTACGACGTCCGCATCCGCGACCGTGAAGCCCCTGTCTTCGATAATTGCCCAGACGATTCGACCATCACAATTCCTTATCTGGCTGGCGGCAGTTATTTTACCTTCCCTGCCTTAACGGCGACAGACAATTGCAATTCCCCCAATCGTTTGACGATTACAGGCTTTCCGCTCAGCGGAAGCTTCTGCGCTACAGGTGTCACCACCTTTAACTGGACGGCGACCGACAGGTCGAATAATGTGGGCAATTGTGATTTTGACATCACGGTGGTGGAACAAGGCGCTCCTGCTCCCGGCGGCTGGTCCAACGGAGGCGTTGGAAATGCCCCAAGCTGCGCCACTAATTGGGACGCCAATACAGGCACCCTTCAAATCCAGGCCAACGGCGGCAATGTGAGCGGAACCACGGACAATTTCTGTGGGATCAATATTTCCAATAGCAGCAGCGCCATCGATTTCCGCGCACGCGTGACCCCTGCTGGTAACAGCTATTCCGATCAGGTGGGCATCATGATGCGCCAAAGCATGGCAAGCAATTCTGCTCACGCCACTATGGCATTGACCGGAACCAATGTGCCGCTCATGATAGCCCGCTTCTCTGCGGGCGCTTTCCCGCTGAGCACCTCAGGGGCTAGCGTGAGCAGGCCTTATTGGCTGCGCCTCTATCGTTTTGGTGGAACCATCACGGGCTATGTCTCCCCCGATGGGGTGAATTGGACCACGATTATGTCCTATCCCAATGTGCTGACAAGTCCCCTCGAACTTGTGCTCTTTAGTACTACTTCCTGGAGTCTGGGGGTATCAACCTTTGACAATATTTCGATCAATGGGACTCCGCTGAGGGAAGGAAGTGAAAGCCTGAATCTTGCTTCAGAGATGAAAGTGCTGGCTTCGCCAAATCCTTTTTCTACACACTTACAAGTAGAAATAAATGGATTGTTGCAAGGTCGAAATTACAGGTTGCGTCTGCTGAATCTCCTGGGACAGGAGGTGTATAAGCAGGAGACGGAAGCCTCTTCCGCAACCCTCAGCCAGCGAATCTCGCTGGGACAGCTTCCCGCAGGTGCTTACCTGCTGGAGGTGAGCGCTGGGGACCAGCGCGAGGTGCTGAAGGTGGTGAAACAATAAATTGTTTAATCCCATGCCGTAGAGACGTTGCCGTGCAACGTCTCTACGGCATGGGATTAATTATATGCCATTAAAACACGATTTAAGGCGATTCAACATCATTGCAATCAAATAAAAAAATGATGGCAAGCTTTGATATAGAGCACTCAAGCCCCTAATACGCCTAATTTCTTCCCCAACCATTGCTTCGCAATGATGGAAGGCTCTTCCGCCAATTGGGCTTTCAGCGCTTCCAGCTTTTGTGGTGAAAGCTGGAAGTTCGTTTTGAGGCTGGCGATCTTGCGGAGAAAGATCACAAACTGCCGGTAGGCTAGTAGGCGTGCTTCTGAGAGCTGCTCGTTGCGCTGGAGAAATTTTTCAAAAGCCTTTGATTCGTACAAAAACAATTCAAAATAGCTGTCATCTTGGAGAAATAACTCAAAGTCATTTCTCAGCGAGAGGGACTTGATGCGGAGTAGGTAATGCAAGTCATGGCTTTCTATCTGATGCAGCAAGCGTTTGGAGGTGGAAAAATGGCCTTGGGCAAAATCTACATAAGCACTCCCAAGCCGGACCGCATCTGCTTGGCGTTTTTCAGGTAAATTGGAGCCGTATTCTTTCACAAACGCTTTTCCCCACGTCAATTCTCCCACTGTGGTTGCCGTCACGATGATGTTGAGGAAGGTAGCATCTGGCAATTTTCCATCAGAAAGGAATAGGTCATAGGAAAGGCCCAGTTTGTAGAATTCGAATTGGTGGCTTAGGTATTCGTGTTTTCCTTGATTGTACAGTTGGATGGTGGTATTGATGAGGTAGCGGAGGAGCATGGCCTGATCATCTGGACGAAATAGGGACAAGTTTTGGGTCACATTTTCTTGGAGGCGATGAAAGGTAGTTTCGTTATCGGGATGCTCCATCAGGCTGAGCAAGTCGCCATAGATCTGAAAAACCTTGTCTTCCGCATAGAGCGGATGAGCTGCAGCCAGCTCGCGGCTTTTCGCTAACAGCACGATCTCATGGGCTTCAGAAAGGATATTTTGCCGATTGAGCAGTTCTGCGCTATATCGCATTTTTGACAATAGGAAAAAGGCATCCAACTGTTGCATGATCTCATCGACCTGGGCCGGACTCACCCCATATCGACGGGTTTGGGGATGGAAAAAATGATCGTGTTCCAGCCGCCAGCGCGCCAGATAGTGACGGGCGTCCCGAAAGGGGCTTTGGGCCAGTTGTTGGGAGAGGTCCCTGTTTTTCTTTTTGAATAAATCGTAGAGGTTGCGCTCGCCCAGCTCAGCATGCAGATGCTGCTGGTAGGTGAATGGCTCGCGCTTCAGACGCTGCGCGACCATGAAGCCCTCGATCAGGTCGCAGAGGCGAAACATCACCACTCGGAGGCGGCGATCATTATAGGATTCATTAGGGAATATTTCGGCAAATACAACGGACTTGCTCAGTTTGCGGGAGGTATAGGTAGGGGCATATTTGCGCATATATTCGAAGAGCCTGATCACCGACTGGTCGGAGTTGTAATAAGGGGACTTTACCCACTTGGCGAGCCAGCGCAGCTCCTCGTGCTGGATGCCTTGCAGCAATTGGATCAATTTGCTTTGCTTCATTTGGTCAATTTACTGAAACGGATTTTTTGAAGCAAAAAATTATAAATAATTGATTATCAAATATTTATACTTAATTTTTCTTTCTTAAGAAAAAATAATCTGAAACAATTGCCAAAATTTGTCTCAGCAATCCTTTTTGCCCTGCCCTACCTTTGGGTCAATGATTCAGCAATAACAATTGAATCTGCTCACATTAACCAATTATCTATTCACCCCTTAAATTCAAACTATTATGCAAACATTAGATGTACAAGCAGCAGGCATTTTTAAGCCTATTTTTTCTATCACGAACCCTGCCGTAGCTATGCAGGCAATGAACTTGGGTTCCAAACTTTCTGAGGCTGTTGTAAAAGTGACAGAAGGCGGTCATTCGTACGCAAAGTTTGAGGTTGGCAAGGCACTGCAAATTATTCATGAAGCAGATCAATCTACTAACCCTTCAAAAGAAATTGACATTGTTGAGAGCAATCACTTGGCAATTCAGGAGACCCAGGCTAATGTAGGCTATATGACACAGGCAGTAGTTCATGCCCTGAAAGAAAATGGGATTATGATTACTGAGAACCTGGAAAACACCTATAAGAACGCCATTAAAAATGCCTTTACCAATCTGGCTCCTCAAAAGTCTGGCTCGTGGATCTTTTGGCAAAAGGATGAAGTGCATAAGACTACCTACCAGTACAATATGCTTTTTGCGATTCAAAATGAAAGCACAGGCTTGTTCCTGAAGGCGCTGTCCTTGGGACTGACCATTACCGTCGACATTGACCGTAAGGCTGTCTTAGGAATCACTACTGAGGATAAAAACGACTATGAAGTGATCATAGACTTCTTGGAACTGGCTCAGATGATCCACGCCAACTAAAAGCCTTTAGGCGTAGGCTGTTCAATGTTATGTGCGTATCGCTTTTCTACACGGGCTGGATTACGCTACAGGCCGATCCACCGCCCGAAATCCAGCCCAGCGCATATAAGATGCGCCGCATTGAGCGCGTTTTTAACGGGCTGTCGTGGATTTCGGCTTGTGCGCTTGCTGGTGGGTAATCCGCGACTATGTCATAAAAACGGTCATGTCTAATCAATAGCAGATTGAACAGCCTACCCCTAGGCGCTTTGGGGTAATGAAAACCTCAAGGCGCCTGTTTGGGAGTGGGAGGTTCATTGAGATATTTAATGGAGTATATCCTTTTCCCCTGAAAATTGGTCACGGATTACACGAATTTACACAGATAAGAAAATCTGTGATAAGCTTTTAGCTTTCCTTTGAAACACCCCCGATCGCACATGCCTCAACCCCCTCAATGGGGTTTTCGCGCAGATTTTGGCCTTGTGCGAAGGTTCCCTTGAGGGAACCGGCTTGTGTGATGGAGGGTGTTACACTGAATCTTCAAATAACCTATTGATCCAAACCTCTTCTCTTAGACCATTCAATGCTTTCTGTCATGAGTTATACCGTATCTCCCAGTCCCCATTTTGTCAAGATATTCAGTCTGACAAATGCCCATGTAGCGCAAGAGGCTTCAAGATTGCTTGCGTTTTTCTCACAGTCTGTGAATGAGAAAGGGGTCTTTGACTTCCAAAAAGCACAGCAGATGGTGGCCCAGCGACCTGACCTCAGGGCGGTGAAGGTGGTAAATCACAAAATTGATGGGCTTACGCAGGTATTTCCGCTGGTAGTGAAAAACTATCCGCTGGTTCAGGACCCTGAACTTTTTCACTATGACTTCAACTATTTTACAGAGGCCAACTTCCAAAAAATCATGGCCCATCAGCCACCAGCAGTGCGCAATAACAGGGAATGGTATCAAATGAACTACAATGCTTTTCAACAAGCTGCCTATAACCTCCACCATGCCCAACAATATGCGAATGCCAGCTATGCCCAGAACCCCCAAGCTTGGGAACCCATGCTCCTCTTATTCCTGATACAGCAGATTTTTAAAGGGAATACAGCAAATTATACCGTGAAAAATTTCTTTTACGAGATGGCAAGAGAAGCCATCCATACGGTCTGTCGTACGGTCAATCACGAGATAGATGCCATCGTAAATCCCATCCTCGACTTTGTCCACCATAGTTTTTCCAACATTGAAGCCCCTTCCCATAGTGACCACTTCTTTTTTAGCAAAAGTTCTCGCTCCAAATCCAGCTACAGTTATATCAATAATATGATCGCCTTTGATCAGGGCAAACTATACTGCCTGCCTTTCACCCTCCAGGGAGTAGTCGATTTTGAAGACGAGGAGGTTTTAGGGTTTAATTCTAGCTCCCACGCAGAAATGTCTATCACCGTGCAAGGGCTTTTGGTAGAGAAGAGTAGCTGATGAATTAATCAATCAGTTAATAATTTCATCATTCCTAAGTTTACCCCTCCATTTTTCTGTTGTATCTTGCAAAAGAGAAATGTTAGGGGAATTATGAGTCCATCTGTTAACCTGCAATTCCTGGTTGGAATGAAGAAGGTCGCTTGCTTGATATGGGCATTATGGGTGAATCTAGCTGTCGCGCAAAACTATGCGGACAGTGTACGGCATATCTTTGCGTCGCTTGAATCCGAGGATATTTCAGACAAGGAAAAGAGGTTATTAGACACTTTGATCCTCGACCTTACGCCTGTTTCAGATGATTCCTCTCTACTCGTAATTTGGGACGTGTTCATAGAAAAATCGAATGACTTTCGCGTATGGTATCCCATCAATGAACTCAGTGGAAATGTATGCAAAAGACGCCTGGAATCCATTTTGTCTCCTGACCAGCAAAGCTTCTACCTCAGATACTATGGAGATTTTCTATCCGTAAAAGCCCATTATTTTAACCTCAATAATGATAAGCAAAAGGGGCTTGAACTCAGTTATAAAGCGCTAGAAATCCGCCAACAACTAAAAGATACGGCATTGATAGTTGGCTCTCTCATTAGTCTGGGAATCAGCCATTTCAATGAGAAAGATTATGAGCAGGCGGAGAATTGGTGGCGACAAGCATCGGACTTACAAAAAGTGATAGGAGATAGTATCGGTTTAAATGAAACCTATGGCTATCTTGGCGCGGCCGTATTGAAACACGGAAAGCCAGCCGAGGCAATTTCTTATTTCCAGCTCAGTCTAGCTTCTGCACGAAAAGAGAAGGATTGGAAGTCTGAAGCCATGACGTTGGAAAGCCTGGGGATGGCTTATTCAAGTATGAAGGACTTTCAACAAGCTAAAAAGTGCTTTTCGGAGTCTTTAGTTTTGGTCAGAAAAAGGGACGATATTTTTATGTTGTCCTCTATTCTCTCTTCCCTTGCCAAAGTCTCAGTTGATCTTAAACAATGGGATGATGCACTGGCATATGCGCAGGAAGCCTATGATGTGGGACAAAAAAATGCCTATATAAATCTTCGGATGAATGCCGCTAGTGCTTTGGTAGAAGTATATCGTGCTATGGGAAGGTATAAGGAAAGCCTGGAAATGTATGAGGAATTTAACGAAATATTTGATTCTGTACATAATGAAAGGAATGCAAAAGTACTTGCTGAACTGAAAGCTGAATTTGAACTGAAACAGGAGGTTGCGATCGATAGTATGGCAAACGCCATAGAACTGGAAAATCAAATTGCCACAAATAAGCGTCAGAAAACACAGTCTTATTTTTTGGTAGCAGGGCTCTTATTTACCGCCATTATTGGGCTGGTTTTATGGGGGAGAGTCAGACTCACTCGTAGGCAAAAAAGGATAATTGAAAACGAAAAACGCAAGCTAGACCTCGCCAATGAACAGCTACAAGAACTAGATAATGCAAAGTCTCGCTTTTTTACCAATATCTCTCACGAGTTCCGCACTCCCATGACCGTCATCCTGGGGATGCTGGACCAGGTAGAGCAGCAGCCAGATGTCTGGCTGGAAAAGGGCGTGCCCATTATCCGGCGAAACAGCCGCCAAGTGCTCAACCTCATCAATCAAATCCTCGATCTTCGAAAACTGGAATCAGGCAAACTGGAGGTAAGCCTCACACAGGGAAATATCATTCCCTTTTTATCCTATCTCCTTGAATCCTTCCAATCCCTCGCAGAGCAAAAAGGCATCAGGCTTTCCTTTGAAAGTGAAATCGATGAAGTCCTGATGAAGTATGACCCAGAAAAGGTGCTTGTCCTGGTCTCTAATCTGCTGTCGAATGCGATTAAATTCACTCCGAAAGGAGGGACGGTAAAACTAGAAGTTCTAGGTTCTAGGTTAAATGTCCTAAGTCAAGAACCTAAAACGTCAAATTTAGAACTTAAAACCTTAACAGTTGCTATCTCCGATACCGGACGAGGAATCCCCACAGAGAAACTCCCTCACATTTTTGACCGCTTTTATCAGGTCGATGATAGCACCACCCGTGAAGGAGAGGGGACAGGCATTGGGCTGACATTGGTGCGGGAGATCGTGCAGGTATTGGGAGGGGAAATATCGGTGAAGAGTGAAGTGGGCAAAGGAAGCCAATTTACGTTTACCCTTCCGATTATTTTTGATCCTGCCATAGCCTCCGAAGATCAAGTGGAAATTGAAATCCCTCAATCTCATGTTCAGGAAAAGGAAACCCTTTTAGCGCCCTTACCCATTTCGGCAGATGAGGAGCTACCAAGCCTTTTAATTGCAGAGGACAATGAGGATGTGATTCAATATTTGGTCGCCTGCCTACAAGACCATTATCAACTTTTGATCACGCGAAATGGTCAGGAAGGAATCGATCAAGCGATTGCGGAAGTGCCTGACCTGATCCTCAGTGATGTGATGATGCCATTGAAGGATGGCTTCGAACTTTGTGAGACCCTCAAAAATGATGAGCGGACCAGCCATATCCCCATCGTTTTGCTCACCGCAAAAGCAGATGTCGAATCGCGCATTAGCGGCTGGGAGAGAGGGGCAGATGCTTATCTGGCCAAGCCATTTGACCAGCCGGAGCTGCTGGCTGTGCTGAAGAAATTGCTGATGCTTAGGCAAAAGCTTCAGGCGCGTTATCAGAGTCTGGAAGCTACTCCTCCTTCGGAGGATATTGCGATCAAGCAGGAAGATGTTTTTGTCCAAAAGGTGAGAGCGGCTGTGGAGGCTCGTCTGGACGACGAGACCTTCAAAGTACCCGAGCTTTGCCGGGTCATAAGCATGAGCCGGACTCAGCTCCACAATAAGGTAAAGGCATTAACCGTAAAGTCTACTTCCCTCCTGATCCGATCTATCCGATTGCAAAAAGCAAAAGAATTGCTCCAAACCTCCGACCTCAATATCTCTGAGGTCGCCTACGAAGTAGGAATCGGGAACCTCAGTTATTTCTCCCGCCTCTTTGCCGAGGAGTTTGGTGAACGACCCAGTGAGGTGAAGAAGTAGAAAGTTCTAGCGTTCAGGGTTCGAAGGTTCGAGCGTTAGGTCTATTTTCTCGCTCGAACGCTGAACGCTCGAACATTCGAACCGCAACGCGCTTGTAATCAGTGAGTTGAACAATATGAACAACATTGTGAACAATAGGTAAAAGCCTTTTTGCGGGTTATCTGGACCTTTGTCTCAACAGGTAACCAGCTTTATGCATCACGGGTTCCAAGGGAAAGTTCCCAGCATGCTGAAGCACAATTTTTTACTAAAATGAGACAGATATTAACCCTTCGCTTTCCAGCTCTCCTAGCATTATTATGCATTCCGCTCATTTCCTTCGCCCAAACCAATCTGGCGGCTGACGGAAATACGCACACCATCAATAAAGTAGGTTCTAATAACAGAACGGGTGGCTATCAGGATTTCCTCATTCCTTCGAGTTTAGGGGCTTATGACCACATCGAGTTTTTTCTAAAAGGAGGAGATGGAGGTAGGAGGAAAGTCAAGAACGAATGTAGGGTAGAAGGGGGAAAAGGAGGGAATAATGGCGTAAATGGCCTTCCTGGTGTGGGCCAAAGTGTAAATGGAGGAGAAAATGGAGAGCCTGGAGGGGGAAGCAGTAGTTGCGGAGGAGGAGGACTTGTAAGCCGTACAACTTGTGGAGCTGATGGAGGGCACTTGACAGGAGGAAATGGACAAAGCGGTGCTCAAAACGGAGGATTTGGGTATGGGGCAGGTTCTGCCGGAGACCATGTCGGTGGCGGTGGGGGAGGTTATTCAGGGGGAGGAGATGGTGCTAATCTTAAAGGTGGAGGTGGAGGCGGAAGTTTTGCTTCCCCTCAGGCGGTATATTCTCAAAAAGTAAAAGGCTCTACCACCGGCAGTCCTAACAGTGGATTTATCACGTATACTTTTAAGGATGAGGATCCTTTTGCCCCCACACCTGTTTGCCAGGACATCACTGTGCAGCTCAACGCTTCAGGCAGCGTGACCTTTCCTGCCAGTCAATCAGACGGCGGCAGTACTGATCCTCAAGGGCTGGGCCTTACCTATTCTTATGCTTCCATTTCGGGCTCTCCTGCTTCAGTGACCTGGGACTGTACCAATTTGGGCGAAAACATCGAGACACTTTCTGTCTCTAATGGTTCTGTTGAAGCCACTTGTACTTCCATTATCTTTGTAGAAGAAAACAATGCGCCTACCGCCATTTGCCAGGATATTACGGTTTATTCAGATGCTTCTGGCATGGCATCATTTGCAGCTTCAGATATAAATAATGGCTCTAATGATCAATGTGCAGGCACCGACCTAAGCTTATCGCTTGACGTGACAACTGCCCTTGTGGCGGAATCGCCCCCCCAACAACGGTACTCCTGTCGGTAGAAGACCCTTCAGACAATTTGAGCACCTGTACCGCTACAGTGACCGTAGCGGACAATATCCCTCCGGTAGCTACTTGTAAAGACATTACAACAACCATTTCCACAGGCAATGTAGGCGTAAACCTAGTCCCTTACGCTTCTCTTGTGACAGCTAGTGATAATTGCAGTGGAATTGCGCCCATATTTGGTTCCATTACAGTAGGCTGCAATGATATTGGAACTAACCCTGTTGTCATCACCGTAAGGGAATCTCTGGGAAGTTTGTCCTCCAGGTGTACGGCGACAGTTACCGTAAGAGAGAACACACCTCCGGTAGCAAAATGCAAATCTGCTACGGTATACCTCAATGCTGGGGGATGGGTCTCAAACTTAAAACCAGAGATAGATAATGGGTCTTCAGACAATTGTGGGATTGCTTCCCACAGTGTTTCGCCAGGAACCCTGACTTGTTCTGCGCTTGGCGCTCCTCAGACGGTGACTTTAGGAATTGGAGATGCAAGTGGAAATCAACATTCCTGTACGGCTACAGTGACCGTACTGGACACCGTGAGTCCCTCTGTACTATGCCCTTCGAACCGAACGCTTTATACCGGAAATCTTAACCCAAACTGTACGGCCACTTATAGCATCCCAGACGCTGTGAGCGACAATTGTCCGGGCGCCTCCTGGGGAGTAAGCTTTAGTGGAAATACTAATGGACTGCCCGCTGACCTCAGCGGCATCTCAGAAGGAAGCCCTTCTGGAAATGTGAGCTATGAACTTGGCACCACAACGGTTACTCTTTCAGCCACAGATGCCTCTGGAAATACAGCAACTGCCTGCAGTTTTACTGTGACAGTAGAAGATAATACGGTTCCTATTTTAATCTGTCCGCCCAACCAGGTCCTCCAGACAAATGAAGAGGATTGCTTAGCGCAATTCATCATCGCCGATCCCTTGTCGGATAATTGTTCTGGAGCGACTTGGGGGGCAATTTTTAGTGGGAGTAATCCTACTACCAGCATCCTGGCTCCTCCTATCAGTGGAATCGCAGATGGAAGTAATAGCAATGAAATTACCCTACTCAGGGGAATTACTACCGTCACGCTAAATGGCGTAGATGCCTCCAATAATTTGGCAGCTACCTGCTCATTTACTGTCACGGTCAATGACAACACCCCTCCGCAGATTACCTGCTCATCAAATAAAATAGTAAACACAGACCCAGGTCAGTGTAGTGCTTCTGTCAATTACACAGTAAATAGGTCTGATAATTGTTCAAATTTGATTAGTATTGGAAAAATCGAAACGTTTTCCAAAGGGGTGACCGTTAAGCATTTTGACGCTATTGATGCAGCGGGCAATACCAATACATGTTCATTCTCCATTACAGTCTTGGATGCAGAGAATCCTACGATCACCTGTCCTCAACAAATCAATGTTGAGAATGATAATGAACAATGCGGCGCAGTGGTAAACTATGTCATCACCAGTGATGACAATTGCCCGGGCGTGAATCATGCTCAGTCTGATGCGACAGGCCTGACTTCAGGAAATGAATTTCCCGTTGGAACGACCACTTTGAGCTATACCGCCACAGATGCAGCGGGAAATACAACCTCCTGCACCTTTGACGTGACCGTTCGTGATACCCAGAAGCCTGACATTGCTTGTCCAGGGCCTATTACGCAGGATAGTGAGTCTGGGAAATGTGAGGCTGGCGTTTTATACAACTTCCTGACAGGCGATAATTGCCCCCCTCCAATGTTCCAGTCCTATGGCTTACAATCTTCTGGAGGAAATTATCCTGTAGGGACGACTACCCAGACCCTACAAGTAACAGATGCCTACGGCAATACAGCCAGTTGTAGTTTTGACATCACCATCATTGATGTGGAAGCTCCAGTCATCACGTGTCCAACTGACATCACAGTTGACAATGATCCGGGGGAATGTGGCGCAGTAGTGAGCTATTCCATCACAAGCAGTGACAATTGCTCATCCACAAACTTGCAAATAGATGCCTCTGGCTTTTCTTCCGAAGATCAATTTCCTGTTGGCACGACTACGCAAACCTATGAAGCCACTGACCCTGCTGGCAATACAGATGCGTGTACTTTTACTGTTACAGTAAATGATGTGGAAGCGCCTGTTTTTGTGGAATGTCCTGCTGATACGGTAATTGAGAACTATGCAGGAACTTGTGCTAAAGGGTTTAATTATACAGTCCGTTGGGAAGATAATTGTACAAGAGGAGGCTCTGTGTCTGAGGGAACCATTTACCCAGTAGGCGTCACGCCCATTTCTTATACAAGAGGAGATGCTTCTGGCAATACGCCTACGTGTTCCTTTACCATTACAGTGATAGATACGGAAGACCCCGTATTCGCATGCCCCACTGCTAATGTCGTCCGCAATACGGATGCGGGTGTCTGTGATCATCTCGCAGTCAGTGCTGACCTCGACCCTACAGTTTCAGATAATTGTGGTTTGCAGACAGTCGTGAATGACTACAACAATGCCAACTCCTTGGATGGAGCTGTATTCCCTAAAGGAAAAACCCTCGTCACCTGGACGGCGACCGACATCCACGGCAATAGTAGTGTGTGCAGCTATCACATCAAGATTCGCGACCGCGAAGCCCCTGTCTTCGACAACTGCCCAGCAGGCACGACGCTTGTGGTCCCTGCTTACACGCCTGGCGCTTACCACACCTGGCCTACCTTGACGGCCACTGACAACTGCAACCCATCCCACAAACTCACTATCAGTGGCTTCCCCCTGAGTGGTAGTTACTTCCCTGTGGGCACCACCACCGTCAACTGGACAGTCACCGATAAGTCCAATAACGACGCCCCGTGCCAGTTTGATGTCACAGTTGTCGAAACGGGCGACCCCGCGCCCAATGGCTGGACTGGCAACAGTGTCGGAAATAGCAATAGCTGCCACACCAACTACAACTCGACGAGCAAAACGCTCACCATCCAGTCAACTGGCGGCAATGTCAGCATGAATACCGACAATTTCTGTGGGATGACCATTCCTAATAGCAGTGGCATCATAGACTTCCGCGCTCGCGTGACCCCAGCAGGCGCAGGCTATTACGATCAAGCTGGCATCATGATGCGGCAGAGCCTCGCTAATAATGCCAAACACGCTACCCTGCTATTGACGGGTACCAGCGTGCCCATGATGTCACTCAGAGCTAGTGCAGGGGGCTTCCCGCTCAGTACCTCAGGAACCGCCGTCACTACTCCTTACTGGCTCCGCCTCTACCGTGCCGGCGGCACGATCACAGGCTACGTCTCCGCCGATGGCGTGAACTGGTCACAGATCATGACTTATCCCAATTTGCTGAGTAGTCCGCTATACCTCGTGCTCTTCAGCACTACTTCAGGGGCCAGCGGTCAGGCGACCTTTGACGATATCACCATCAATGGTGCCGCAGCACGCTTAGGTGACGAAGCGATGGGGACTGAACTGAGGCTCAAAGCCTATCCCAATCCTTTCAGCGAGGACCTCTTTATCGATGTCGAAAATGCCCTCCCCGGAGAGACCTACAACGTGCGGTTGTCCAATATGCTGGGCCAGCGGGTATACGGCTATGAGACGGGGGCTTCTCCTGAAGGGAAGATCGAGCAGCGCATCTCGCTGGAACACCTTCTGGCGGGGACTTACCTGCTTGAGGTGAGCGCGGGCGTGCAGCGCAAGACGCTGAAGGTTCAAAAACAATAACTTGCTGATAATCAGTCTTCCTATCTCAAAATGTCAAAACTTTATCATGGTTTGTTTGAGGCTGAATACGCAACAGGTTGGAGAAAATCTGTTGCGTATTTTTTAATAAAAATTCAGGAAGAATCCTGTTTGTTCCCTCAAAGCACCTTGCCGAAAAGCAGGTAAATTTGCACGATTTGTCCCGTCATTATTCGTTAGTCCAAAGGATAATGAGTATTTTGGGGGAAGTTTGTAGGACTTATGTTGGCTAGGGTATTTTATATCAGTTGGTTGTTGTTTTTACCATATCACCTGTTTTCTCAGCGTGACTATTCCCCTTTATCCGACGGTCAAACTTTTATTCAATATTACCCACCAGCCTCTTATAATAATAAACACCGTCAAAACTGGTGCGTAATCCAGGACAATCGTGGGATGATCTATGTGGGGAATACGACTGGTCTGCTTACATTTGATGGAGTAAAATGGCGTTTCTACCAGTGCCCAAACCGATCTGTAATTAGGTCGCTAAAGAAAGATGACTTTGGGCGAATATACTACGGCGCCAAAGGGGAGTTTGGGTACCTCTCAGCTGACTCCATCGGCACCCTTCAACTGATCCCGCTGAGTGGCTTTCTGCCAGACACGGTGGAAAATATCGGAGATGTATGGGATATCGCCTGTACAAGTGATAAGGTTTATTTTCAGTCTCGATTCTACACATTCCGTTTCGACATTGCCGCTATCTCTTCTGCGAAGCAGGCGGTTTACCCCAAAGCGAATATTTGGATCGAAAAAAAAGCAGCCATCGGTTTTACAGGATTGGTAGCGGTAAATGAAGCGGCTTATTTTCAGGATCTAGGGAAAGGTTTGCTAAAAGTAACAGGCGATTCCCTTGAAATATTGGTTGAAAGTGGCCCCGCAAAATCAATTGTTTTTGATAAGATTTTACCACTTCCCAATCATAAAGAATCTGAACCCCATCTGCTTTTTGTGACCAAATTTGATGGATTGTTTGAAATGAATGGGCAAGTGATTTCGCAAGTAGAATTAGCACCTTTTGTTCGGGATTTTTTGTTAGAAAATAACCTCGCCATCTCCTCTACCTTCTTGCCCAATGGCCATCTCGTCATTTCTACTGTCAGAAAAGGATTATTGATCCTAGACCAGGATTACCGATTGGTAAGGTGCCTCAATAAATCGACTGGGCTAGCTACTGACGCTGTCACCTATGCGTATTCAGACAGGGAGGAGGGCCTTTGGCTTGCCACCGAAAAGGGAATTGCTCGCGTAGAAACGGCTAGCCCGCTCACTTTTTTTTCCAATAACCACGGCATCGAAGGGAATATTTACGCAATAACCTACCACAAAGAATCTCTCTGTCTAGGAACGGCTGCCGGAATTTTCTCCTCAAGTAAAAAGGTCGCCAATCGATCCTCAACTTTCCAACTATTTGAAGCCTTCCCCATAAAGTGTAGTTCCCTTGCCTCAACAGGGGATGAACTATTGGCTGCCATCCCGAGAGAAGGCCTCATGCAAGTAGATAGAGGAAAGGAAACAGCTATTCAAGAAGGAAACCATATCTTCGTCCGTCCGTCAAGGTTTGACAAACGCCTGGTATTTATGGGGATAGAGTCTCATGGCGACGGAGGATTGATCGTGTATAAATCCCAAGATGGATGGAAACCTATTCAGGTGGATTTTGACATTCCGAGCGACATACGCTACATCGCTGAAGAGGCTCCAGGCATCATCTGGCTCGGCCATAGAACAGACGGGTATTATCGGGTAGAGATTCCAGCGTTGATAGAATCAGGCGTGGACATAATTGAATCGATAGATTCCCTCTCCTTAAAGGTAGAACATATCACCGACGAAACGTCCATTACTGGAGGGAAAGCACGTTTATTCCCTGTCCATGGCAAGCTCTACCTCGCCACAAATAAAGGCCTCAAGCGATTTGACCCAACAACCAGAACCCTTGTCCCAGACCTGAGCCTAGGGAAGGAATTGGCAGACACCACCACCTTTATTTACTTGATGATCCCCGGAAATAATGGTGAAATCTGGATAAAGAGCAGTCTGACTGAAAACTCCTTTGGCAAGCTGGTGCCGAAGGCCGGTGGTAGCTTTAAGTGGGAGGATGTGCCAATAATCAATCGGATCGCAGGACCAAGCTTTAACATAATTTACCCTGATCCCTATCAAGATGATATCGTTTGGCTTGGCGGATCGGAGATATTGGTGAAGTATGATCTCTCGCGTGGGCTTACTCAACCTCAAAATTATTCCCCACTCATCCGCAGGGTTCTGGTTAATGGAGATTCCCTCATTTATGATGGAGATCTCTCTCTTATAGAAGAGGCCCAAACGCCCCCCCAACTTTCCTACAAAAAGAATAACCTCCGCATTGAATATGCCGCTACTAGTTTTGATTTGCCTGAGAAGAACCAATATCAGGTTTGGTTGTCGCCCTTCGATGAGGGTTGGTCTGACTGGACGGAGGAGACCCAAAAGGACTATACTAATGTCCCTGAAGGCCATTACACCTTCAGACTTCGGGCAAAAAACCTCTACGAAGTTGAAAGTCAGGAAGCCGTTTTTGTGTTTGTGGTGTTGCCACCCTGGTATAGGACCTGGGGAGCGTATCTTGGGTATTTTTTCTTATTCGCAGGATTTATTGGGGGAATAGTGAAATGGAGGGAGCAAAATTTAAAAGCAAAAAATCGCGCCCTAGAAGCGATCATCACTGACCGCACCCGCGAATTGGCCCAAAAGAATGAAAAGCTCCTAGCGCTTGATCAGACCAAATCACGGTTTTTTACCAATATCTCTCATGAATTTCGCACCCCGCTGACAGTCATCTCAGGTATGGTAGATCAGATAAAATCTCATCCTGAAAAGTGGCGTGACAAAGGGTTGGAGATGATCCAACGAAATAGTCAACAGGTGCTCGAATTGGTCAATCAGATTCTAGATTTACGCAAATTGGAGGCGGGAAGCCTAGAGCTGAACCTCATTCACGGCGATATTGTGCCCTATCTGCGGTATATAGCAGAATCTTTTCATTCTTATGCCGAGCAAAAGAAGGTTAGTCTTCTATTCGAAAGCGACCTTGAAACGCTCATGATGGATTATGACAAGGGAAAAGTCCTTTCAGTTGTCTCCAATTTGCTCTCAAACGCCATTAAATTCACACCCGAAGGCGGGGAAGTGAGGTTCAAGGTTCAGCGTTTAGGGTTTGGAGTTGAAGGCATACCTCAACGAACGTTATCCTCTGAACACCGAACGTCAAACCTTCTGATCCAAGTTTCTGACACTGGGATTGGCATTCCCCCAGACAAGCTTCCACATATATTTGATAGGTTTTATCAGGTAGATGATAGTACGACACGCGAAGAGGAGGGGACAGGGGTAGGCCTGGCATTGGCACAGGAACTCGTTCGGCTCATGGCTGGGCAGATCACTGTGACAAGTGAGGTGAATAAAGGAAGTACCTTCTCTCTCCAATTGCCGATTCGGCATTCGGGCCAGGTCGAATCAGAGGATTCAAGGCTAGCCAACAACTCAGTACCGGTACCATCACAAGCTTTTGATGAACCACAACAGGACATTCAAATCGCCAAATCGTCAAACGGCTCCCTCCCGTCATTACTGATCGTCGAGGACAACAAAGATGTCATTCAGTACCTGATTGCCTGCCTGGAAAACCAGTATCAACTGTTGGTCTCGCGCAATGGAGAAGAAGGAATAGAAATGGCTATAGAAGCAGTGCCAGATCTCATTTTGAGTGACGTTATGATGCCGAGAAAAGACGGGCTTGAGCTGTGTGAGACACTCAAAGGTGACGAGCGAACCAGCCATATCCCCATCGTATTGTTGACGGCAAAGGCGGATGTAGCGAGCCGCATCAGCGGATGGGAGCGAGGGGCAGACGCCTACCTCGCCAAGCCCTTCGACCAGCCAGAGCTGCTCGCGGTGCTGAAGAAGCTATTGGAACTGCGTCGAAAATTGCAAGCACGTTACGCATCTTTGGAAGTGCATCCGCCTCCTATCGCGGGCAATGTCCAGCAAGAAGATGCATTTATCCAAAAACTCCGGCAGGCCATCATTGGTCACCTCGATGATCCTACCCTCAATGTCACCTCCCTTTGTGACATGATGAGTATGAGCCGTACCCAACTCCACAACAAAGTCAAAGCCTTGACAGGCCGCTCTGCAACCAGCTTTGTGCGATTTGTACGCTTAGGAGAAGCAAAAAAACTGTTGGCACAATCTCATCTACGGATTGCTGAAGTAGCCTATCAAGTAGGCTTTAGTGACCCTTCTTACTTCAGCAGAAGTTTTACAGAAGAGTACGGTCATGCGCCTAGCGAAGCGCGCGAGCAATAATTTCTATTATTCCAGAAGCGATAAGCTTGCCCCTAAAATTCCCAGAGAATCATTCCCTCCAAAAAGCGCAAATAAGCACTTAAAACCTCTTTTGGAACATATGTCCATGCATTGTGAACATATGTCCATGCCCTGGTAGCCCCCTTCTCTCACCTTTGTACCAACCGGTAACCAGTCTCATCCCTTAAAGGTGCTTGGGGAAGCAAGTTGCCTTTAGGGGTGAGGCTAAATAAAAGAGACTATTATGAAAAAAATTACAGCAATCACTGTCCTGATCTTATCAGGGATTCTTTTTTGTCTTACACATGCACACGCTCAGGCACCAGACCTCAATCTCAGTGGAACTCATTCGATTTCCGCGACGGGGTCTCATCAGGACTTCCGTATTCCAGCAGTAGTAGGGAATAAAGATCAAATTAAATTCGAACTGCGAGGCGCAGACGGAGGAAGAAGGAAGGTACGAGGCGCGCTAGGGACGGGGTGCACGGTAAAAGGCGGCAAAGGCGCCAATGTGGTCGTCAGATTCAGAATAGGAACGGGTGCAAATGAACTTAAACCTGGCGGCAAGATCAGATTTGTAGTAGGGAAAAAAGGAGAAAGCAATACCAGTAGTAAAGTGAAAGCTGCCGGTGGAGGAGGAGGGACGGCGGTTTTATACCTTGACCCAAGCCTTTCGGGGAACCCTACCTGTTCCAGAACGATCAGCGGCCAATCCTTTAATTTGCCAGCTAATAATATAAATAATGCGAGTTCTTGCTGGGTCCTGCTGGCAGTAGCTGGTGGCGGAGGGGGGGCTTATTCATCAGGGGCCTGTGGAGGTTCTTCCGGAAAAGGGGGGAACAGTGGAACCAGTGGTTCTGATGGAAAAGGCCTTGGCCACGGAGATGGGGGTTCAAATGGTAGCCCAGGTGGAGGAGGGGGGAATTGTGGAGGCGCTGGCCTTGTGGGACTACAAGAGTGTGGGGCAGACGGAGGTGGCCTGAATGGGGGAAATGGACAAAACGGCTCACAGGATGGAGGATTTGGGTATGGCGGAGGCTCGGCGGGTGGAGGCTCTACCAGTCCTGTAGGCGGTGGAGGGGGGGGCTACTCAGGTGGAGGAGATGGAGGGCCATGGAATGGCGGCGGAGGTGGAGGAAGCTTTGCCAATTCTGCTGCTACCTATAGCAGAAAAACGTCAGGCGATGCTACTCGAAGTCCTGACAACGGGAAGGTATGGTATACCTTCAGAAATATAGACCCTGATGTCCCTGAAGCAGTCTGTCAAGACATAACTGTCCAGCTCAACCCCAATGGAAGCACCACCTTCAACGCTTCTCAATCCGATGGGGGTAGCACCGATCCCTTGGGCAGAACCCTTTCATTTTGCTATTCCTCCCTTCCCAGTTGCCCTTCTTCCGTGACATGGGGTTGTAACAAAGTAGGCGAACAGGAGGTGAGACTAAGAGTTGAAGCAAATGGTGATTCTTCTACTTGCATCGCAAGAATAGTCGTAGAAGACCCAAACGCTCCCACAGCTAGCTGTCAAAACATCCAGGTAAACCTGGATGAAGTGGGGGAAGGGACATTCGCCCCTTCTGACATAGACAATGGCTCCATGGACCTCTGCGATGGCAGTAACCTGGACTTGGTCCTAGATACCACACAGGTCGATTGCAACTCGCTAAATGGCGGCTACACCGTCACCCTGACAGCCTATGACCAGAGCGATAATTATAGCTCATGTACAGCACTTGTGACCCCAGTAGACAATATCCCGCCTACGGCTAAATGTACCCATACGACAGTAAGCTTATCAGCTAATGGCCTTAATCCCACCATCTTCTTGGCTGGCCTTTCCGCAGGCTCTTCGGATAATTGCGCTGGAATAGCGCCTAGCTCAGGCGGTTTTACAGCTAGCTGCAATAACCTAGGCCCAAATACGGTCACCATCACCGTCAGTGAATTTATGGGAAACTTGTCGTCCACCTGTACTTCCTTGATTACGGTGATAGATCCTCACGCCCCCAAAGCCCGGTGCCAGTCTGCGACTGTTTACCTCGATGCCACAGGCATAGCCACCGTGCACGCAAGTGACGTCAACAATGGGTCTAATGACAATTGCAGCATCGAAACCATGGCGGTCAGCCTCAGCACTTTTGACTGTGCAGACATGGGCAGCCTGCATACCGCGACCTTTACGGTGACAGATCCAGCGGGGAATACGGATGATTGCACTGCTTCCGTGACAGTCTTAGATGGAATAAATCCTTCCTTAAGTTGCCCTGCGAACCAGACGATCTATACGGGAAGTACTGCGTGTACTTCCACCTATTCCATCCCAGATCCAGTCTCGGACAACTGCTCAGGTCCTACCTGGGGAGCTACCTTCAGTGGGAATGCAAATGGACTTCCCTCATCTATCAGCGGCATAGCTGATGGGGTGAGTAGCAGCGTTTTGACCTTTGAACTGGGAGCGACGACCGTGATGCTCAATGGCATAGATGGCTCTGGAAATGCCGCTACAGGCTGTAGCTTTACGGTCACGGTGGAGGACAACATCCTGCCTTTATTAACTTGCCCTAGCAACCAGATCATCAAGGCAGATGACAATGCATGCGTTGCAAATTATCTCATGGAAGATCCCATCTCTGACAACTGCACAGGGGCGACCTGGGGAGCGAGTTTTACAGGAAATCTACCTCCTCTCAGTGGAATTAGCGATGGGAATAATAACCTTGTCACTTTCCCCAAGGGAACTACCACAATTACCCTAAACGGCACAGATGGATCCACAAATGCAGCAGCCACTTGTAGCTTTACCCTAACCGTCAATGACAGTACACCGCCTACCATCAATTGTCCCAATAATATTGTCAAAAATGCAGACCCTGGCAGCTGTTCTACCTTCATCGAATACACCATAAGCCGGTCAGATAACTGTAGCTCCTTAGGAAGTGGGCTACAAGGGAAAACCTATACTGTAGGCGTAACGCCTAAAACCTATGAAGCCATTGATGCAGCAGGCAATACCGCCAATTGTTCATTTACCATCACGGTAGTCGATGCGGAGAATCCTTTCATCATCTGCCCTGCGCCCATTACGGTCGATAATGATCTAGGCCAGTGCGGTGCAGTTGTGAGCTATTCCGTCACGAGTACTGACAATTGCAATGGGGTAAGCCACGTGCAGACCGATGTTTCAGGCTTTACCACTGGAGATGAATTTCCAGTAGGGACCACTACCCAAACTTATACAGCGACAGATGGCGCTGGGAATAGGGCTATTTGTTCATTTGATATTACCGTAAATGATACCATCCCTCCCGTTATTAATTGCCCGCCAAATAGGTTCGAAAATGTTTCGGTTACGTGCACCATCGGCATCAGCTATGGCTATTCTGTCAATGACAATTGTATGCGGAGAGAGCCTAAATTAGGGGATGGTGGCTTTTCTGTTGGGGTAACGCCAGTCACCCTTACTGCCGCTGATCCGTCAGGCAATACCAGTAGTTGTACCTTCACGGTTACCATTGTAGATGTGGGAAATCCTACGATCAATTGCCCAACGAATATTAGTGTCGAAAATGATCATGGTAAATGTGGCGCAATGGTAGATTATATGGTATCAAGTGCTGATAATTGCTCGGCTACGCATGTCCAAACCGATGTCACAGGCTTCACTTCAGGGGATGAATTTCCTTTGGGAACGACGACTCAGAGCTATGAAGCAGCAGATCCGAGTGGCAATACCAGTGCATGCTCCTTTACTGTCACAGTAAGTGATCAGGAAGGCCCCGCCTTCAATTGCCCGACCTCCAATATTGTGCGCAATACAGACCCTTCTGCTTGTGACCACCTAGCCATCGGCACCGACCTCGATCCACAAGTCACAGACAATTGTCAGGTGCTAAGTGTAGTCAATGACCTTACCAATACAGCTAGTTTGGGGGGAAGTGTTTTTGGTAAAGGAAAAACCCTCGTCACCTGGACGGCGACCGACATCCACGGCAATAGCAGTGTGTGCAGCTATCACATCAAGATTCGCGACCGCGAAGCGCCTGTCTTCGACAACTGCCCTGCGGGCACTACGTTAGTGGTCCCTGCTTACACGTCTGGCGCTTACCACACTTGGCCAGCCTTGACGGCCACCGACAACTGCAACCCGCTCCACAAACTCACCATCAGCGGATTCCCGCTGAGTGGCAGTTACTTCCCCGTGGGGACCACCACCGTCAACTGGACAGTGACCGATAAGTCCAATAACACCACCCCGTGTCAGTTTGATGTCACAGTTGTCGAAACGGGCGACCCCGCGCCCAATGGCTGGACTGGTAATAGCGTTGGCAACGGCAACGGATGCCACACCAACTACAACTCGACGAGCAAAGTCTTGACCATTCAATCAAGCGGAGGAAATGTCAGTGGTGCTACAGACAATTTCTGTGGGGTGACGATTCCGCACAGCGGCAATGTCATCGACTTCCGCGCCCGTGTGACGCCCGCAGCCACTGGCCATTATGACCAGGTGGGCATCATGATGCGCGAGAGCCTCGCCAATAACGCGAAACATGCCACCATGCTATTGACTGGCACAAGTGTGCCGATCATGTCTCTGAGAGCCAGCGCAGGTGGCTTCCCTATGTCCACAGCAGGAACTGCCGTCACCAAGCCTTACTGGCTCCGCCTCTACCGTGCCGGCGGCACGATCACAGGCTACGTCTCCGCCGATGGCGTGAACTGGTCATCCATCATGTCTTACCCCAACCTACTGAGCAGTCCGCTTTATCTGGTGCTTTTCAGTACCACCTCAGGTACTTTGGGCCAAGCGACCTTTGACCATATCACCATCAACGGTGCCGCAGCACGCTTAGGTGAAGAAGCGATGGGGACTGAACTGAGGCTCAAAGCCTATCCCAATCCTTTCAGCGAGGACCTCTTTATCGATGTCGAAAATGCCCTCCCTGGAGAGACCTACAACGTGCGGTTGTCCAATATGCTGGGCCAGCGGGTGTACGGCTATGAGACGGGGGCTTCTCCTGAAGGGAAGATCGCACAGCGGATATCCCTGGAACATCTTGCAGCAGGGACTTACCTGCTTGAGGTGAGCGCGGGCGTGCAGCGCAAATCAATAAAAGTAGTGAAGAATTGACATTTGAGCGGCTGATCATTGTATAGCTCCGCCTTGCCGAGGCAGTCTCTTTTGGGGGCTGCCTCTTTTCCTGTACAAATTATGCTGCTTTGGTAGCCGATTTCTCCACCTATGAAGAACCTCTTTATTTTTCCATCGATTTTGATTGCAATTGCATAAAAAGGGCCTTAATGACTAATCTAGGGTCTTTTAGGGACAATGGTTATAGATTTTGGAACATATGTGAAAGCCATTTTGGCCACATGATAAGAGCTTTGTAATCGACAATAACGCTTTAATCCAACATCTTTAACCCTTAAATGCTATGAAGTCATTTGCTATCAAAACGCACTTTGTTACCAACCATGTAAAACCAATTTTTCTGCTCCTTGGATGGGCCTTGATTTTACTCTGCGTATCCCCTGCTATTTCTGTGGCGCAGGTATCTATTAATGAAGACAACTCCGACCCCGACGCAAGTGCGATCCTCGATATAAAAAGTACGGATAAAGGAATGCTGATCCCGCGTATGACAGCAGAAGAGCGCGACGGAATTCCTTCTCCCGCCAATGGCCTTCTGGTGTATGTGACTGACGAAAGTACCTTCTACTATTTCGATGGCCTCACCTGGGAAGAAGTAGGAAGTGGGTATGAACCTACAGATACTTTAGCCTACGATTTGCCAGATTGTGAAAGCATTATAAGTATTGACAATGGTTCTGCATTTATTACCACTGGAAGCAGTCAGTGGCAATCTTTTACTCCAACGCTCACAGGTCATATCTGCGAAGTTAGGGCTGGGATTTATACCTCAAAACTCGACAAAGGATTTGTCAGGATTTACAAAGGGGAAGGTACCGCTGGTACGGTGATATATGAAGGATACGTCGAAGATTTGGTTCGTCCTGCATCAGGCATATTTGATACGATTCCCTTTCCTTCTAAGGCTGTTCTCCTGCAAAAAGACAGTCTCTATACCGTCGAATTGGAAGATACGGTCAATACTTTTAACTGGAGAAGAAGAAATACAAATGTCTATCATGGAGGTAGAGCCAGTGCTGGGGGAGACTTTTTTATCCAGATAGATGTCAGACAAACTGACCTTTATGCGTGGCAAGACATTATGACCTTCGTGATAGATGATGCCGATAAAGATTCCACCAATGAATACCAGGACCTGAGCCTCAACGGCACACAGCTTTCCATTTCAAATGGACTAGGCGTAGACCTGTCGTCAGCTCAGGACGATCTTGGCGATCACGTCATGGACGATGAACTCGAAACCAATGGAAACTGGATTTCCAATGATGGGGCCAATGCAGGTATCTATATTGACGGCAACAATGAGGTGGGAATTGGTACCAGTAACCCTTCTGCCAGTCTGGATGTCAGAAACAGCTTTCGCTATGTAGATAATAACCAGGGAACTGGCAAAGTGCTCACTTCCGATGGAAGCGGTAATGCTACCTGGCAGACGCCAGGGTATGGGCAGGAAATATTGCCCTGCTTCTCCTACTCCTTCAATAATCCCAAACTGAGCGTGAGTCAGCTCCAGCAACAGTCAGGTTATTTCCTTCGGTCATTTAACAACGGCGTCCTTTGGCAGTCCTTCACCGCACCTGAAGAAGGCTATCTTATGTCAGTTAAGATTTGGACAAAAGGTGGGAGTGAGAACTTCAAAGGGGGCGTCATTAAGATTTATCAGGATGAAGGGACAACTGGCGCACAACTCCTTAGCAAGAACATTAGCGCAATAAGCGGAGCTGGAACCATAGACCTGAGTTCAAATAACCTGCTGCTTACAGGTGGCCAAAAGTACACCATCTATATTCAGGATGTAAATGGCGTGTGGGGCTGGGCAGCGAGTAATCTTGGAGGAGGGGGACCCTATAGCGGTGGCCGCAGCAGTACGATAGGCGGGCGAGACCACAAATTTCAGGTATATATGGCCGTGTGTGAGGCTGTAGAATTACAGGCTATCACGGTAAACGATGCTAATCCTGGCCACAATTTGAACCAGGTTGATACCCTTCATTTTTCAGATGGGACTTATCTGACTTCGACCGTTACGAATGACAATATGGGAGACCATACTGCCCAGCAGAACCTGGAAACAAATGGCAATTGGATCTCCAATGATGGGAATAATGAAGGAATATTTATCGATAAAGATGGAAATGTAGGAATAGGCACAAATGATCCTAAGGAATTGCTACACCTGGTCGGAACCAGTGGAGAAGATGGAATCAAATTTCCTGATGGTTCTGTTCAGACTTCAGCTCCTCCTACTACAGGTATCCTGACAATAGGCCCTGGGGACTTCACCACTCAAAGTGGTGCAGGCGTTACCCAAGGAGGGTCAGGAGGTCTTGGCGGTGCTTATTTGACTTCGGGCTCTCATCAACTTCTTGCCCCTGTCAACCTCCCTCACGGTGCCAAAATCACTGATTTTGATACACATGGATATGACTTGCACAATACTAATATCAAAGTGAGCCTTGTCCGAAGTGGCTTTACAAGTTCGTCCACGTCCACAGTAGCTACCAATACCAGCAGCACCTCCAGTGGCTATTATAAAAAGGAAACTGCTGTGAGCCTGCACCAGGTCGATAATGCCAGTAATACCTACTTCATCAAAGTAGAATTAGTCGGTGGCTCCTGGCACAGTGCCGGTCAGTTGGCAGTCAAAGCAGTAGTGATAGAGTATAGAATGCCTTGATGAAATGATTCATAGAAAATTCTAACAGAAAAACATCATGAAAAATTATCATTTCATCTTTATAGCGCTTTGCTTGCTCTCTATGCAAGTTTCCGCCCAGTCTGTCCTCCGAATGACAGGCGGTAAGGTCAAGATCAAAGGCAATGCTGGGATCGTGTTAAAAAACAGCAGTTGGGCCAATAACGGAGGTCAATTGGTGACTGATTCAGGAACCGTTGTCTTCACTGGCTCCCTCTCCGATACCATCGGCGGAAGTACGCAAACGACCTTTGGGCGTGTGATCATGAACAAAACTGGCGGAAACGTCCAGGTGAATACGGCCACCGAAATCAGCGACAGCCTGGCCCTGTCGCAAGGCTTGATGATCCTAGAGGATCAAAACCTGCGCATGCTTTCAGGAGGGCGTACCAGTACTGGTAGTAATCAAAGCTATGTAAAGACTTCAGGCACAGGGACGATGATCCAGGAAGTAGGGACGGATTCCGTATTTTTTCCAATAGGAGGTATCGCTTATCGTCCCGCCATCATGAATAACTCAGGGGCATCAGATTTCTTTCTGGTTCGGGTAAGCGATTCTGTGTTGGAACAAGGTGCTACAGGTCCCAGGGTGACTCAGCAGGGGATAGATGCCACCTGGCATATTGGAGAGGAAGCTAAAGGCGGCTCCGTCATAGGGCTTACCCTTCAGTGGAATGAGACAGACGAGCAAAATGGGTTTATTCGAAATGATGCCTATATCTCTCGTTATGCCCAACCTTGGGATGTGGTGAGTCCGGAGAACATAGTAGGGTCAGATCCCTATCGGACGGGCAGGTCAGGACTGACCAATGTGGGCCTTTTTACCCTGTTCAACCAGGATGAAGATGATCCCGTCATCACTTGCCCAGCCAATATCGTTCGAAGCAACGATCTGGATGCGTGCGACGCAGTCGTCACTTATCAGGTTCCTGTGGGCACAGACAATGTCTTTGGCGCCGTTACGGTGCTCAGTAGTGGACTGGGAAGTGGAAGTGCCTTCCCTATAGGCGTAAATGTGGAGACCTATACGGTTACTGACCGTTCCGGAAATTCAACCAGCTGTTCATTTACCATCACCGTTATCGACACGGTGATCCCGACGATCATTTGCCCACCTGATTTTACCTTAAGCAATGACCAGGAAGCTTGTGGAGCGGTCCTTGATTATTCAATTGGTACATCTGATAACTGTCCGAATGAAACTTTACAGCAGTTGAATGGACTTACTGCCAACAGCGAATTCCCGATTGGAACTATGGTGAATACATTTGAAGTGACAGATGTAAATGGCAATACGGCAAATTGCTCCTTCACCGTCACCGTCAATGACGTTGACAACCCCGTCTTCGTCTGTCCGACAAGCAATGTCGTTCGTAACACAGACCTGGGGATGTGTGACCACCTGGCCGTAGGCCAGGACCTCGATCCAGCTGTCTCTGACAACTGCGCTATCCAATCCTTGATCAATGACTACAACCAATCCAGTAGCCTGGATGGCGCGGTTTTCCCCAAGGGGAAAACGCTTGTGAACTGGATCGCTAGCGATCCTTCCGGCAATAGCACAATCTGTGCGTATGAAATCAAAATTCGCGATAAAGAAGCGCCCACCTTTGACAACTGTCCTGCTGATACCACCATCACCATTCCCTTCAACACAGGGGGAAGCTATTACACCTGGTCAGCCTTGACGGCGACCGACAATTGCAATAGCCCTGGCCAGTTGACCCTCACTGGTTTCCCCTTGTCTGGGAGCTTTTTCTCTGTGGGGACGATGACAGTGAACTGGACTGCTACGGACAAGAAAAACAACACCAGCACCTGCGACTTTGACGTCACGGTGGTGGAACAAGGCGCGCCTGCTCCTAGTGGATGGACAGTTGGAGGGATAGGAAGCAGTAATAATTGTCAGACCAATTATGATGCTGCAACGGGCACAGCTACCATTGTCACCAGTGGGGGAATGATCAATACGACTTCAGATCAGTTTTGTAGCATTACCTTTCCTACCAGTGATCAGGTGATCGATTTCCGGGCGCGGGTGACTCCTCCTGGGTCAGGGTATTATGATCAGGCGGGCATCATGATGCGCCAGAGCTTAACTGCCAACTCCGCTAATGCGGCGATGTACTTGACAGGAACTGGCGTTCCGATTATGGCCTTGAGAGCTTCAGCCGGAACAATGCCGCTAAGTACGGCAGGCACAGCCGTTACGACCCCCTACTGGGTGCGCCTATACCGCTATGGGGGGGTGATACTAGGCTACATATCAGCTGATGGGGTGAATTGGAGCTTAGTGAAAAGCTACCCTAACTTGATCAGTAGCCCATTGTATTTGGTGGTTTTCTCCAAAACTTCTGGGACGCAAGGTACGGCAACAATCGACCAGATTTCCATCAATGGCACCGCTGCTCGTGAGGGCTTGATGACCAGGGAGACAGAATTGAGTCTCCGGGCATACCCCAATCCTTTCAGTGAAGACCTGTTCATTGATGTAGACAATGCCCTGCCAGGGGAGAATTATCAGGTGCGCCTTTCCAATATGATGGGACAGCGTGTCTACGGATACGAGACAGGAGCCTCGCCTGAAGGCACCATCGACCAGCGAATCTCGCTGGAACATCTGGCAGCAGGGACTTACCTGCTGGAGGTGAGCGCAGGCGTGCAGCGCAAGACGCTGAAAGTGGTGAAACAATAAGATTGTTTTTGGTTTGTAGGGACGTGACATGTCGCGTCCCTACAAAAACGATAAACCGCCTTCGGGCGGTTTATTTATGATTTGTATAGGTCGCTAGGATGAAATTAGGGGATAGTAAATAGACCACCCCATTTTGGAAAAAATCTTCTCTAATGAGATTTTGCTTTCTATCTCTGATGGGGTGCAATTTGGAGACGGGAACTGGATGTTTTCAGCTTTTGCTTAAAAAAGAAGGAAAAGTGTGGGTGGAAAAATTTGTTCGAAGATGAGGGTTATTTCCGCAGCAAAATCCTCCCGTAATACTTCTCCCCTTTGTCAAGCGATATCGTGACGTGATATATCCCCGAAGAGAATCGGGATAGTTCAAGCATATTTTGGGAAGGGCTTATGTAGCCCTGAGTGACGGTTTTGCCGAGGTGGTCTACGACCTGAACCTGGGCCTGTCTGGCGCCTGTGGGAAGGGTTATTCGGGTGAATCCGGTTGTGGGATTGGGAGAGAGACGAAGCTGTTGAGCTTTATAAGGGGAAAGCCCCACATTGTCGCCTACTTTCAGGTTAAGGATAAAAGCATCATTGAACCCTTTCGAGGTTATGATATGTGTACCCTGAGTAGGATCAAAATCTACATTATTTTCAAAAAATCCTGTAGCATAAATATGCCTTCCAGCGTCATCTATTTCCATTTCTGTCAGTACATCATATCCAGTACCTCCGATTCTTTTGGCCCAAACTAAATTTCCAGAAGGGTCTAGTTTTTGGATAAAAATATCCTGATAACCAGTCGCAGTGAGGTTGGCAGTGAGCGGCCCGGGATCAAAGTCTACGATTTGGTTAAAAAATCCCGAATTATAGATATAGCCCAGTGGATCAACTTCTACGGAGTAGCCAACGTCCACCCCCACACCGCCTGCGCTATTGGCCCAAACCAGGTCGCCATTTGCATCCAGTTTGATCAAAAAAATATCGCTTTTTTCCTTGGTCTCAGAAATGAGTTCCTTAATTCCGGGACCTGGGTCAAAATCCACGGTATCCGAAAATCCGCCCGATAAGATCACATTTTCCCATTGATCCACATCCAAAAAAAATCCTGTTGCCCGTCCCGTTCCACCTAAACTTTTGGACCAGAGAAAATTGCCATCTGAATCAAGTTTTAGAATAAAAACATTGGTGGCTCCTTTAGATATCAGAGGAGGTCCTCCTCCCGCTGGATCAAATACTACCGTATCTCGAAACAATCCAGTGACATAGATATTGTCGGCAATATCCGTTTTTATGTTATAGGGAATATCATTTCCATTTCCGCCAAAACTTTTTGCCCAAATCAGGTGGCCATCTGGAGCGACCTTTTGGACAAAAATATCCTTTCCTCCTTGAGAGATCAGGCTTTTGCTCCCTGAATCAAAAAAGGCTGTATCTGAGAATTCTCCTGTCATGAGCACATTTCCCAGGGCATCTATCGCCAGGGAATTACTCTGATCATAACTCGACCCGCCCATACGTTGGGCCCAAATATAATTTCCTGCTGAGTCAAGCTTTAGAATAAAAGCATCCGAATATCCCCTGGGTTGAAGGGCCTTTACACCCGAATTCGGGTCAAAATCTGCCTCCCGATCAAAACTTCCTGTAGTGTACACATAGCCAGAATCATCCACTGCCACAGATGTGGCCGCATCAAAGGAGAGCGCTCCTCCTACCCTTTTAGCCCAAATCAGGCACCCTTGTCTGTCCAGTTTTTGAATAAAAATATCGTTAAATCCACTTGATCCTAATGTGGTCGTGTTTATGCACGAATCAAATTCTATCGATAGGTCAAATATGCCTACGCTCACCACATTGCCCTTGCCGTCCAGGGCGACGCCATACCCTGCTTCATAAGCAGGGCCTCCTACACCTTTTGCCCATATCAGGTCCTGGGCATTACCCCTAAAGCTGCTGGACAAAATGATGAGTATCAGGTAAAATGAGTGTTTCATGATTTTTATTTAAGCAGTCAAAAAGCTCTCTAAAAAGTATAGACAAAATCGATATAGGGAATGGGAAAAGGTATCCAGTCGGTTTCTCCAAAAGAGGTGCCCGATGGGATAGGGCCAGCAGGAAAAGTCTTTTCTACTTTATTCCTGATATAGCCTACCGACACCAACCCCAAATCAAAGGAGACCTTGGGATTCATGATGCGGATGGCGCCACTGATGGCTAAATAATCGATCGTAGATGTCTGAGAACCGGTAAAACTGGTACGAGATGGGAAGTCGTAAACGTGTATCGTTCTCGTAGTTTGGACTGACGTAAACCAATTTTCTGTGACCAGGCTCACATTTTTGCCAACTCGGGTCATGGCTCCCAGGTTCAACGTAGGCTTCTTGCTCCCCTCTTCATTGAGTCTTCTACTCCATTGCCCATTTATAAAGCTCCAACCTCCCCCCAGTGTCACGTTATGTTCCTTATTTCCATAAGTAAACAAGGTATATCCCATGATCACAGAGCCTCCTTCTTCGGCCAACATTCCCCCCATAATAGCCCCTCCGCCCACATATATTTTGTTTCCGATGGGCGTACTGGCTTTTACATTTACATAGCCGATAGCCCCTAAATAATCATCGACAAAAATAGAGGCAAGTGTCGAAAATAACTCAAGCCCACCGGATAAGCTCACGTGGTCTGTGACGCCACAGCTAAAGGAGTTTAAGCCCACAAAGATATTTTGGTAATATCCCGTCCCTTTGTCCAGCGGAATCGCTGACGGGCTGAACAAGTAGCGGGTCGCGTTGGGATTGGGGTATGAAAACGACGTGTACTTGTCATATTCTTCATCGGACAAAAGGACGATTTTATGCAGGTTTTCTAACAAAAACTGCACTTCACCGCCCAGCGATTGAAGGTATAGGGTCACGCCTTCAAGGGCAAGTACCTTCCCGTTTACCCTGCTTCCATCACTGAGTTCCAAATGGGCCTGGAGGTTCTCGTTATTTTCTAATCTATTCCGGATTTGCTCCCATCTTTTCAGCAAAGTGGCGCCGAGACGGTTGATCTTCTCCTGAGCTTCTACAAATTTGTATTGAGGCAGGTATTTCTCCACTTCTTCACCATCAGTCAAATGGACCTGCATGTAGTAATTCTTGTCCTCCTTTTGCCATATTTCCAGGTAATCGAGGTTCTTGGGGGTTGGGAGAAGTATCCCACTGAGCGTGAAACGCTTAAACTCACTAACACTTATCTGAGGGCCTACCAGCTTGCTTACAACCACCAGGCTATCATTGGCCTGTCCTGTGGCTTTGGTGGTAATCGTTAGAAGTAAAAAGGCCAGAATCCCTAGGGTGCAAAAGAATCGATGATTTTTCATAATGCAAAGATTTGGTATGTGAAATGGCGTTTTAGGCACTTTCTCACAAGGAAATGAAAAATCATAATTATGTCACGTAGGTGAACCGATGAGGGAATAACTGAGGGGTTTTAGGGCATAAGTATCCCTCTCATCAATCTATCGACAACCCAATCACATGCTGAATAAAGTCGCTCGACTTGGCATTGGAGACAGAAAGACGCGTCCCGTTGGACATTTTGACCTCGCGTTCCTTATTGTTGAACTGGACCAGATGATCGGGGTTGATGAGGTGGCGCGCATGGATGCGGCAAAAATGATAAGGGGCCAGAATGGCCTCAAAATGGCCGAGATTTCGGCTGGAGTACAGGGCCGAGCCGTTGGCTCGGACAAATTTAGTGCTGCCGCCATCGGCCTCGCAATAGATGATCTCATCGATGATCACCCAGTCAAAGCCGCCCAGGCTGCGGATGCGCAGGTATTTTTTCAAATTCTGCCCCTGGTTCAATTGCTCAAAATAGGATTCGAGGCTAAGCGAGTTCTTCTTGTCCCACACTTTTCGCACAGCCTTTTTCAGGCTGTCGGAGTCATAGGGCTTTTCCAGAAAATCTATTGCCTCCTGTTTATAGGCCTCAGCGGCATGTGAGCTGTGTGCCGTGGTGATAATCACCTCAAAATCGTATTCGCCCAAAGCATCCAACAACTGGAATCCCGTCATGCCGGGCATATTGATGTCGAGAAAGATGAGGTCAGGGGATAACTCCTTGATGGCGAGAATGCCTTCACCTGCCGATTGGCAACTTGTCAGGATTTCTACATGAGGGCAATGCTTTAGCAAGTCTCGCTCCAGGGACTCTAAAGCATGTTTTTCGTCGTCTATGAGGATCGTTTTAATTGCCATATCGTTATTGGATTGGGATTTTGAGGAGGATTTGGGTTCCAAGGGGTTTTTGAGTAGCTGCATCTTTTTTGTCCAAAATCTGGATGGATAAATATTGATTAAACTTTTGATTAAATAGCAATAACCGCTGGGCAGAAATCCTAGTGCCATCACCCGAGAAGCCATTGGTTGAAGATGGAGTGTGCGACTTTCTTCCGACGCCATTGTCGTCTATGGTACAATGTATTTCTTTTTCCTCTTTTTTTACCCTCACTCGCAGCAGTTTCTGGCCGGTTTTGGGCAAAAGGCCGTGTTTGATAGCATTTTCCAAATAAGGCTGCAAGATCAGCGGAGGAACTAAAACCTCCGTGAGATTCACCTCTTTATCGAGGTCAAAGTGGAAGGTAAACTGGTCCTGGAAGCGCAAGGCTTCCATCTGGATATAATTTTGGGAAATGGCGATTTCATCTGCCAAGGTCACCGACTCCACCTTTGAATAATTCAAAGAAGATCGCATCACCCTGCTAAAGGTGACGAGGTATTTTTCTGCCAGGTCATTTTCTCCTCGTCCAATAAGGTTTTTTATCGCCATCAGGCAGTTAAAAATAAAATGGGGATTGAGCTGTGACCTTAAGGCTCGGAGTTCTTGTTCTATAATTTTTTCGTGTGCTTCCTTCTTTTCTTTTTGCATCACCCTGCTTTTATACCCCAGCCCCAGGGAGAAGAAGAGGATTTCGACCATAACGCCTATTTTTAGCGGAATCAGTGGCACATCCCAGGGCCCCACATAGTGGGTCAGAAGGTTGGCCGAAAGGGTCACGGTAACGATGCTTCCCAGTATAAGCGTCGAAGTGCCTAGAAGAATATAGGCAAATAATCGCTTGTTTAGGCGAAACAGGTGGTATCCAACATAAATGATCGGAACTAAGACGATTAGTCGAACGATGGAATGCAGCAGGCCGCTGGCATAAAAGCCGATGAGAAAGCTAATCAGGTAATTTACCAGGAGGTAAATAGCGATAACCAAAATTCCCTTTTTAATAAAATGATAAATCCGGCGATTTTGCTTTTTCACATCCATGAAATGGATCACAAAAAAAGTATAGGAAAAATAAATCCCGATTGAGATAGGTACTTCATAGAAATAGTGCCATTCAGGATGAAATGATGCCAGCACATTTACGAGGGAGTTGGCCTTTTCAAATTTCCACCAGAAATAAGCGAAGGTACTTATCAGATAGAGCAGGTAGTATCCATAGGCTTTATCTTTATTTTGAAAAAACTGAACACCAAAAAAGAGCAGGAGAAATAGGAGAACGCCGAAGAATAGACCATTAAACAATAAAAAGGGAAACATTTGCCTTGCCTGAATGATATAATCCTGATTAGCGGCATAGAGCATAAGGCTTGCGGTCTCTTCTTCAAATCGAAAGTTGTTTTTTATTCTTAGGTAAAAAGTAGCGGTTTCCCCAGCCTCCAATTGAATAGGAAGGCCATATTTGGTCTTTAGGTATTGCAGATTGGGAAAATCTGCCTGAGAGACATCGGCTAGCAAGCCTGCCACGAACAGGGGGGTGTCTACTCCCACTTTGAATAGACTCAGGCTGTCAAATACCCCTACTTTTAATGTGCCGTAGACGCTGTCGCTTGAGGTATTCTCCAGCCTGAACCGAACCCAATACACATTGGCGGTATTCGTAAAAATGGAAAACGGATTCTTTTCGGAAGGAAAACGCAGCTCGGCTAAGGGCTGAAATGCCAGTGACTCTGCCTCCAGCCAGTGCGCACCAGAATGGTCCGCTGCAAATTCGCCAACCTGCTGCAAGTGGATTCCTTCATCCATTTCGTCCGCCGAAATGCTTAGGGCGGCTTGACCCCAGCCGAAGCATGGAATGCCCCATAAGGCAAAAAAAATGATGCGAGATATGTTATGCCCTAAAACCAATAGCTGTTTGTTAATGCCAGTAAGCTGTTTGCTTTTGGAAATTAAGGAAATCTCGCTTCCCATTCATAGGTGGCTTACCTCTTTATGCCATAAACCTGGTCGTTGAGGGCATATTTGGCCTTTTTAAGAGATTGAACTCAGCCTCAAAATCTTTTTAAAACAAGGATTCCACGAGTTCACTAGAGATTATCACGAATGAATAAGGTTAGTTTTAATAAACCACAGATTTCCACAGATTAACACAGAAAAATCCTAAAAATCTGTGGTTCTCTGACAAATTTGGTGGGAAGCTTGTCGCTTCTGGCAAACACATCTCCGCTCGCACAGGCCGCAACCTCTTCAAAGAGGTTTTCGCGCCAACTAGGGCTTGTGGGAAGTCCTCTTTGAAGAGAGAGCCTGTCCCGAGCCTGCCGAGGGAGGGCCTGAGGGGTTCAGGAGATGTGAAAGCCCAAAGTGGATGCTCCACTAAAATTGTCAGAGAACCAAATCTGTGGGAATCTGATATATCGGCGATGAATAGGTAAAACCAATAAGGTTCCATTCGTGATAATCATTACTTTTTTTACACAAACGCATTCTTGTAACTAGCTGATAGCCAGACTGGTGTACTCCAGTCCAAACCCCTGGTATTAGAGTGAAAGGTCATTTTGCATCGCATTGGTTACTTGTGGCATCGAACGAAAACACTCGCCACGTTCTCTTTCGTCAACTGCTAATATTTAACCAAAGAAGCTATGAAAATTGCAACCGCAACTATGCGCAAAGGATGGTATTTGCTCCTCCTCACCCTCTCCGTTTTTTTCTCCTCCCCTACACACGCCCAATACCTGGACTGTAATTTTGGGACGTCCGGAATCGCCAAACAAAGCAATACCCGCAACCTCTCTGGCTGGACGCAGGCCGGCGGCAAAACCTATGTAGGTCGCTACCAATACAACCCCTATAGATTTCAGTACCTGAAATTTGGGGCGAATGGCGCTTATGAAGGCGCTTCTCACAATGCGGCAGCCCCTGGCTCCCAGCCCTCCATCAGAGACCTTGTCTATGTAGGGAATACGCTGTTCATGATTGGCCAGACAAGTATTGGCGGCCGCGATAGATTACTGGCGCTCAGATTTAATCCAACTAATGGCGCAAAGACAGGTCAATGGACTCAATATGCTGGTATCACTCATGACCGCATCTCCGGCGCAGTCGCAGATCCTAATGGCAAGATTCTGGCATTTGGTAATGTCATCGGAAGAGGGGGAAACCACTCTGACCAGCAGGCCTACCTCATGAGGCTACATACGAATGGTTCCAAGGATAAAACCATCTTTATCAATTTTCATCCTGAGGGTACAGGATACCAGGGGCCTTACGAGAGCTTTGTGGCTGCCCACAGCACAAGCACTCATGTCTATGCTGTCGCCAGTATCAGATATGGTTCTTACGGGTCTCGCCCCGTGGTGATGAGATTGGATTACAACTCATTTACGCGAGATCAGAATTTTGGAACAAATGGACTTGCTTATTTGCTCCCTTCCCAGATGTCAGGAATCGGCGGAACCAGCAATTATTTTGACGATATGGAGGTCATGAGTAATGGGAAAATTCTGGTTGCTGGTACGATTTATAAAAATAACACCAATTACCCTTATGTCATTCGCCTCAATGCGAATGGGACGGTAGATACGGGATTTGGGAGCAATGGGATATACGTCGTTCCTTCCTCCCTTCTTCCAGGCTCCCCCTGGGAAATAGATGTAGAGGCGCAGTCCGATCAGAAGGTGCTGATCTCGGCAGAGGTTACGGGCAATTATCAGGTAGGGAGCATTCGCCTGAATGCCAATGGAACCCTGGACACATCCTATGGAACAAACGGCTTTAACGGAGCGCAGACAGACACTTACTACCGCTTTGAAGGAGCGAATCTGCACGGTGGCTCGAAGCTGTTGGTGGTAGGCAAAGGCGGCCCAAGTTCAGGAGATGACATCATTACGTTGGTACAATTTAATACCTCAGTGAATGCCTTCCAATGTACACCTCCTACGGCAGTATGCCAGGACATTACAGTCAACTATACGGGTTCACCCATTACTGTAAATGGAAGTCAGGTGGATAATGGAAGTTCGGGTGCCAATACGCCCTTAAACTTTAGCCTGAATACATCGAATTTTGACTGTGCCAATCTAGGAGCCAATAGCGTCACCTTGACCGTGACGGATGCGGCCAACCTGACCGCGACTTGTGGGGCAAACATCACCGTCGTAGATCAGGAAGGGCCTGTCGCTATTTGTCAGGATGTGACCGTTTATCTTGACGGTGCAGGGGAGGCTATTTTGGCAGAAGCAATGATTAATAATGGTTCCTATGATGCCTGTTTGGGAACCCCCAATAATGGAATCAGCAACTTGAGCCTGAACAATACCCAATTTGATTGTCAAAATATGGGAAGCAATCCTGTCACCCTGACGGTCACGGATTTAGCCAATAATACAAGTGCCTGTATGGCAACCGTCACCGTGTCTGACGCCATTAATCCACAACTTACTTGTCCCGCTAATATAACCGTGAATAACGATTTGAATGTCTGCGGGGCGCAAGTGGCGTATTCCATCAATACCTCGGATAATTGTACTGGCGAGACATTAAGCATGGAAAGTGGAATGGCCTCGGGAAGTGTGTTTCCGGTAGGAACTACCCTCAATTCCTATGTAGCAACTGACGCAAATGGGAATACGGCTAGTTGCTCTTTTACCGTCACGGTAAATGATGTACAGGCTCCAGTAGCTACCTGCCCTTCCGACATCACGGTTAATAATGATCCAGGCGCCTGCGGAGCCGTAGTGAGCTTTTCGGTTACTTCTTCAGATGTATGCGGGGGAGAAATCATCACCCAGACTGCTGGATTGCCCAGTGGCAGTCTATGCCCTGTGGGCGTGAGTCCCCAGACATTTGTCGTGACAGATGTTGTGGGCAATACGGCGAGTTGTTCCTTTACCATTACCGTGAATGATACGGATAAGCCAAGACTTTTTTGCCCCCCAGCTGCAACCCAAAACAGTTATCCCAATCGGTGTGAGGCGCCTATCTCTTTCTCCATTTCTAGTATGGATAACTGTGGGGTAGCCAGTGTTGTCCTGGAAAGGGGGATAGAATCAGGGAATTTCTTCCCTGTTGGGGTAACTACCAACACCTATATCGTTACTGATTTAGCAGGCAATACGGGCAGTTGTACTTTTGATATTACGGTATCGGATATCTACAATCCTGAAATTATTTGTCCTTACAATATGACTCAGGCTAATGATCCTGGAGAATGTGGCGCAAATATCAGTTTTAGCATATCTACTTCGGATAATTGTTCGGGCGAAACCTATATGCAGGACGAAGGCATGCCTTCTGGCAGCCTGTTCCCCGTCGGAACTACCACCAATACCTTTACCGCCACAGATGCGTCGGGCAATACAGCTAGTTGCACCTTTACCATCACGATAAATGATACCACCAAACCCAGCATCAGTTGCCCTACTGACTTTGTCATCAGTAATGATGTGGGAAGTTGCAGTGCAATCTTCAATTATGTTCCGCCAACCGGATTTGACAATTGCACTGGCGTGAATGTGGTGCAAATCGCAGGCCTAGGGTCAGGAGGCACCTTTCCAACGGGCACTACAGTTGAGACCTATGAAGTAAGAGATGCCGCAGGAAACACGAGAGCATGTAGCTTCTCCATCACTGTCACAGACGCTGACGCGCCTGCCTTCAACTGCCCTACGGGCAATGTCGTTCGAAATACCGACCTCGGTATGTGTGATCACTTGGCCGTAGGCCAGGACCTCGACCCATTTGTCACAGACAACTGTCTGATGGGTTCATTGATCAATGACTATAACAACAGCAGCAGCCTCGACGGCGCTGTCTTCTCAAAAGGAAGGACCACCGTCGCCTGGACCGCTACCGACGCCTCTGGCAATACCAGCACGTGCACCTATGATATCCGAATTCGCGACCGCGAAGCCCCCACATTTGACCATTGTCCCGCTGATACTACCTTAACCATCCCTTTTGCAGCGGGAGGAAGCTACCATTCATGGGCTGCTCTTACAGCTACAGATAACTGTAATAGCCCTAGTCAATTGACTATCATGGGCTTTCCACTGAGTGGAAGCTTCTTCTCTGTGGGGGTGACTACTGTGGGGTGGACAGCCACAGACAAGTCAAACAATGTGATGGCTTGTGATTTTGACATCACAGTGGTAGAAGAAGGCGCCCCTACGCCCAATGGCTGGACAGGTCAGACCATCGGTACTGGGGTGAACTCCCAAACCCATTGGGATTCCACTACAGGCACCCTGACGATCCTATCGAGCGGCGGAACCCTCGGAAATGCAGGGGACAACCTTGCGGGGATCTTCTTGCCAAGCAATGATGCAATCATTGACTTTCGTGCGCGTGTCACGCCTGGTGGGAATGGCTATTATGACAAGGCAGGCATCATGATGCGTCAAGACCTAACCTCAGGAAGCCCTAATGCTGCTATGGCGCTTTCAGGCACGGCGATTCCTACAATGAGCCTTAGGGCTTCGGCCGGGAGCTTTCCGCTCAGTACAACTGGCACAGCCGTTAGTAAGCCCTATTGGCTGCGTTTATATCGTGCAGGAGGCACGATTTCAGGATATGTTTCAGGCGACGGAATCAACTGGAGCCTTATCTCCACCTATCCTAACCTCCTGAGCAGTCCTTTATACCTCAGCTTTTTTGCTACGACTAGTGGAGCACAGGGACAAGCCAGCTTTGACAACATTACGATCAATGGAAATCCTGCAAAAGAAGGCTTATTAACCCAACAAACCTCCTTGGTATTAAAGGCTTATCCCAATCCTTTCAGTGAGTACCTTTTCATTGATGTAGAAAATGCTTTGCCAGGAGAAACCTATCAGGTTCGCCTTTCCAACCTACAAGGTCAGCGCGTCTACGGCTATCGGACAGGCGCTTCGCCTTCTGGCCAGATCGAACAGCGCATCTCGCTGGAAAGTTTAACAGCAGGCACCTATCTGCTGGAAGTTTATTCGGGCGTGCAGCGGAAAACAATCAAAGTTCAGAAGTATTAGGTTCTACGTTAAATGACTCCTAGGACCTGAAACATAAAACCTAGAACCCTTATAAGAATAGTTATTTGAGGTTGCTGTTGAGGCGTTGTCCTCAATGTCTTGATAGCAAAAAGGAACCGTCCCGAAAGGGGCGGTTTTTTGTTTTTCTTAACGCTTGCGTTCCCCTTGAAACAATAGTGATACCAAAAGGCACATATGTGAAAGACCCAATGAAGCCCATTCCCTAACTTTGTACCTAACGTTCTTTCTCACCTAAAACCTCAATAACTATACTCATGAACAGAAAACAATTTATCCTATGGGTATTACTCATAGCTTCAGCTTCCTTTCTCTTTGCTCAACCTACCTATTATCCCAAAAGGGCATTTCCTTTTGGAACTACTGATACATCTGAACCCGGAGATGTCAATCAGGATGGAAACATTGACATCATACTGGCCAGCAATAAAGTGTATTGGTTTGAAAACGATGGCAATGAAAATTTTACCCAACATATACTTGATAGCCGATTCCTGAATTATGCGATTGAGGTGTTTATAGATGACCTCAACGGGGATGGCTTACGGGATATCATGTTCTGTTCCTTACTTAATTTTGATATCTATTGGTATAGAAATGATGGAGGCGGGAGCTTTACACGTAAAACTATTAGTACAAATTACAGAAGTCCTCATTCTATTTATACCCTGGACTGGAATAATGATGGCCATAAGGATCTGATCACGACAAGTGCTACTAACCTGAAGGTCATTACTATCTGGGTGAATGATGGCAATGAAAACTTTACCCAAAACAATATCATCACAAATTTTCCCGGAAGGGATGCCTTTCCTGTGGATATAGATGGAGATGGGGATACGGACATCATCGGAGGAGCAGACAATAGGGTAGATGTGTTTATCGCCTGTACGGGTACAGACGGGGATGGGGATAACTTTGGGGACGATTGTGATTGTGATGATTTAGATGCAACTGTATATCCAGGCGCAGATGAAATATTGGATGGTAAGGATAATAACTGTAATGGATTTACCGACTGTATTGATCCAGATGTGATTGATGATGTACCCCCTACCCTTGATTGTCCTCAAGCGATAAATAGGGAAGTTAGCAGTGCGTGTCAAGTATTAATCAATTATGGTTACACCATTAATGATAATTGTGATCTTCCAACTCCTCGTTCTGTTATTGGTTATTATCCAGTTGGGGTGACCCCTGTCACACATGAAGGGCAGGACCTGGCGGGAAATACAGCCACCTGTTCATTTAACATTACAGTCGTGGATATAGCTGCGCCTTCCCTCAACTGCCCTACGGGCACGGAAGTTCGCAATTCCGATCCTGGTATGTGTGATCACACGGCTTTCGACCTTGACCCTACGGTTACAAATAACTGTGATATTCAATCCCTCATCAACGACTACAACCAGTCCAATACCCTGAATGGGGAAGTCTTCCCCAAAGGCAAAACCCTGGTAAGCTGGCTAGTAATTGATCAGGATGGAAATAGCAGCACGTGCAGCTACAACATCAAAATCCGCGACCGCGAAGCACCCGTCTTCGACAATTGCCCCGATGATTCGACCATCATCGTCCCCTTCAATAGCGGAGGCAGCTATTACTCCTTCCCGGTGCTAAGTGCGACGGATAACTGCAACTCCGCCAACAAAATCACGATCAGTGGTTTCCCGCTGAGTGGTAGCTTCTGCGCTGTTGGCGTGACGAGCTTCAACTGGACTGCTACTGATAAGGCCAATAATGTAGGACACTGTAATTTTGATGTGACTGTACAAGAGGCAGGAAGCCCTGCGCCTAGTGGTTGGACTAACAACACGGTAGGCAATGGCAATGCTTGCCAGACAAATTATGATGCCGCAGCTCAATCCCTCATCATCCAGTCGGCAGGCGGAAATGTAAGCGCTACAAGCGATAATTTTTGTGGCATTACCATTCCCAATACAATGGCCCTCGTCGATTTCCGCGCCAGGGTGACGCCTGCCGGAACAGGCTATTATGACCAGGCGGGCATCATGATGCGCCAGAGCCTGGCGGCCAATTCTCCTCAAGCCAGCATGATCCTTACAGGCACCAAAGTCCCTTTGATGACCTATCGGTTTTCATCAGGAGGATTTCCGTTAAGTACGCCAGGAACCGCCGTCAGCAGCCCTTATTGGTTGCGCTTATATCGCTTGGGAGCCACAATCACAGGCCACATCTCAGCCGATGGCACCAACTGGACGCAGATTGCGTCTTATCCCAATGTACTCGGCAGTTCGATCTATCTGGTGCTGTTCAGCACCACAGCAGGCCCATCAGGACAAGCGACCTTTGACAACATCACTATTAATGGAGTCGCTCCTCGTCTAGGGGTAGAATCGGTTGGTACAGAACTCAGCCTGAGGGCTTATCCCAATCCATTCAGCGAAAACCTTTTCATCGAAGTAGAAAATGCCTTGCCTGGAGAGACCTACCACGTACGTCTTTCGAACGTACTCGGCCAACGGGTTTATGGATACGAAACTGGCGCTTCAGCAGTCGGCACAATCAAACAGCGCATCTCGCTGGAGCACTTGCCAGCAGGGACTTACCTGCTGGAGGTGAGCGCTGGCGTGCAGCGCAAGGCGATCAAAGTTCAGAAGTTCTAGGTTGTATGTTTTGGGTTAGAATCCGCGATACGGTAGAGACGTTGGATTCCAACATCTCTACCGTATCGCTGGTTCCCCATACGCTGCTTGCAGCTTGGCCAGTTCCGTTTTCAACTGGACAATCCGCTCTGCGTGTTCGGGGGCCGCAATGAGGTTGTGCATTTCTTGAGGATCGGTTTGTAGGTCAAATAATTCCCAGACGTCGATGTCCTCATAAAAATGAATGAGCTTATAGCGATCTGTGCGGATGCCGTAGTGCTTTTTGGTACCGTGTTCGTTGGGGAATTCGAGGTAGTGGTAATAAATGGCTTCACGCCAAGCTGTGTCTTGATGGGTAAGGAGGGGGAGCAAAGAAAGCCCTTGCATCGAGGAAGGAATAGCTACGCCTGCAAGGTCGAGCAAGGTCGGGGCATAATCGATATTTTGCACCAGGTGGGTGACTTCTCCCACCTGCCCAAAGCCCTTTGGGAAGCGCATCACCAATGGGGTACGAAGCGACTCTTCGTACATGAATCGCTTGTCGAACCAGCCATGTTCGCCCATATAAAACCCCTGATCCGAGGTGTAAACGACCACGGTATTTTCCGCCAACCCCTTTTCATCCAAATACGCCAATAGCCGCCCTACATTATTGTCCACCGATCGCACACACGACAGGTAATCCTGCATATAACGCTTGTATTTCCATTTGGCCAATTCATCTCCCGTAAGTCCTTTTTGCTTAAAATCCTCAATGATAGGCTGATAATAGGCATCCCAAGCGGCTTGTTGCTGAGGATTCATGCGCGGATATATCCCCTCATAATATTTGCGATAGGGAGTCTGTATTTCTCCTTCCTCATCCAACATTTTGAGATCGTAGACCAAGTCCATATCTCGGGCGATGCCCATGACATGGGCCGCAGCAGCCTCGCGGCCTTCATAGGCGTCAAAAAAATTGTCGGGGAGCGGGAAATCAATGTCATCGAATTCCCCCAATAAGGCCGTATCGGGCATCCAAATGCGATGCGTCGCCTTGTGATGAACCAAGAGACAAAAAGGTTTGTCTCCTGACTGGCTATCCAGCCATTGCATGCTTTTATCGGTGATGATGTCGGTTACATAGCCTTCTGTCGTTTTTTGGACACCATTTTCGATAAAATCTGGATTGTAATAGTGTCCTTGATTGATCAAGATATCCCAATGGTCAAAGCCTGTTGGCTGGCTTTTGAGGTGCCATTTCCCGATCATGGCTGTGGCATATCCAGCCTGTTGGAGGAGTTTTGGGAAGGTCACTTGGCTGCTGTCAAATCGTGTAAAATTATCCACTTGCCCATTGAGGTGACTGTGTTTGCCTGTAAGCAGGACCGCTCTGCTGGGCGCACAAATCGAATTGCTGACAAAGCTATTTCGAAAAATGACGCCCTCCTTGCCTATGCGATCGAGGTGAGGGGTAGAAATAAACCGTTGGTCATACGTGCTCATCGTCTGGATGGAATGGTCATCCGTCATGATAAAGACGATATTGGGAGGGGAAGCCTGTTGGGGAGGGGGCGAACAAGCAACTAGACTGGCTACCAAGGTGAGGGTAAAGAATATAAATTTCATGCTTCGCAAAATAACCATAATTTTTACCCATGAAACTTCTATCATTTTTCCTCGCCTTATTCCTCCTCACAGGATGCCAACAGTATGAGGAGAACGCCCATTTGACCCCGCCCAACATCATCCTCTTCTTGGTAGATGACATGGGATGGCAAGACACTTCTGTGCCTTTCTGGAAGGAGAAAACGCCGTTCAATCAGCGCTATCGCACGCCGAATATGGAGCGCCTTGCGGCAGAGGGGATGAAGTTCACACAGGCGTATGCGACCAGTGTGTGTTCCCCCACACGCATCAGCCTGATGACAGGCATGAACGCGGCGCGCCACCGTGTGACCAATTGGACCTTGACCAAGAACCAGTCTTCAGATGGCGTAGACACGATCATTCGCCCACCGGCATGGAATATTAATGGGGTTAGCCCCATTGACACGATCCCCCAGACGGTTTATGCTACTACCCTGCCTGAATTGCTACAGGATGCAGGGTATTTCACCATCCATGTGGGCAAAGCCCATTTTGCGGCTACTGAAACCCCTTGCGAAGAACCCCTCAACTGTGGTTTTGATGTCAATATCGCTGGACATGCTGCGGGGGCACCTGGTAGTTATCAAGGGTTGGAGAATTTTGGCAATAATCCTGATGGTACTCCTAAAAATCGCTGGAGCGTGCCAGGGCTTTCCCACTATCACGGACAAGACATCCACTTGTCGGAGGCATTGACGCGGGAGGCGATGCGGGTGTTGGACACAGTGGTCAACAAGGAAAAGCCCTTTTACCTCTATATGGCCCACTACGCCGTGCATATTCCCATTCAGGCAGATGCCCGATTTATCCAACCTTATTTGATTCAAGGGCTAGATAGTGTGGAGGCGCGATATGCTTCTATGGTGGAAGGCATGGACAAGAGCCTAGGCGACTTGATGGATTACCTCGAAACCAATAAGTTAGCGGAAAATACGATCATCCTCTTTATGTCAGATAATGGGGGCCTGAGTGCCGTGGCGAGGGGCGGAGAACCTCATTCGCATAATGCCCCCCTGTCAAGTGGAAAGGGTTCTGCACGAGAAGGAGGGGTTCGTGAGCCGATGATCGTGAAATGGCCGGGGGTAGTGCAAGCTGCTAGCACCTGCGATGACTACCTCATCATCGAGGACTTCTTTCCAACGGTGTTGGAAATGGCAGGGGTGACCGATCCACAGATAGTCCAGGATATCGATGGACTGAGCTTCGTGCCGATGCTTCGGCAGACAGGTACTACGGCCGCAGGCCGGGCCCTCTATTGGCACTACCCCAATATCTGGGGGCCTGAGGGACCAGGCATAGGTCCTTCTAGCAGTGTGCGGCTGGGAGATTGGAAAATGATCTATTACCATAGAGACCAGCACTTTGAATTGTTTGACTTGGCACATGACATAAGTGAAACTCAAAACCTCGCCACAGATCATCCTGAGAAACTGAAGGAATTGGCAGCAAACCTGACGACCTACCTGCAATCGGTAGATGCTCAGATGCCAGTGGACTTGTCTACGGGCGAGACCGTGCCACTACCTGCGAAGGTATTAGAGTAGTTGGGAAAATCAGTTTTCCTGGGTGGGGAAAGCCTGTATCAGTGCAGACGGTTAAATGATGGTGTTTGAAGCAATCAATAATCAGACTGGCTTCGACCAAAGTCCCAACATGGAAATCTTCATTTGCATAAAAGATATCGATGGGAAATGGGGATAGAAATAAACACCGTCGAAGATGACTGGGGGTTCAATTTCAGTGTCACCACCCGCTTAAGTCTGACTTCGCCTGAAGCATGCGGAGGTATTCCTCAAGTGTGATGTTTTCTAGGTACTTCTCTCTGGGCTTTTCTTTTGTCCCCTTCATATAGCCTTGAACCGTATGGTAGGATTTGTCCCAATCAATCTGTGTAGAAAAATCAATCTCTTCGAATACGAACAGATAGCCCACTCGAACCTTTCCTTTTTTGATTTTCAAAAACTTCACCACCCCTTCTTCCTGGTCATTGTACAGGCATGTTTTGCCATGGATCACCACTTCTTTGAAGTGTCGCTGGAAGGCGGACTGAGCGCGTAATTGGTCCATTAACGCTTTGTCCTGGACTCGTTCGGCTTCAGAAATGGCAGCTGCTTTTGAAGAAGAGTAGTAAATGAAAAATACAACTATTAAGATTAGCAGGGCGATTCCGATGAGGATATAGAGAGTAGCCATAAGGCATTTTTTGGGGCAAAAGTGTAGAGGTAGATACAAAAAAATTACATTAACCCAGGAACCTTTTGCCATTGATCCGTCTCCGCAAATTCTTTGATGACTTGGTTTCTGATAAGCAGAAATTTCCTCAAATAGGCGGTTAAGACCATTTTTTCAACCAATGTTCCCAAGAGCCCCAATGGCGCACGAAAATAGAGCTCGTCGATCATCAAGGTGTGATTTTCAGCGCGTGATTCAAAATAGTGTTGGTGTTCAAAAACCTTAAAGATCCCTTGGGTCATTTCATCCTTAAAGTAGCTAGGAGCTTGATAATCAGTGATTTTAACGGTTAACGTTTGCCATATTCCAAAATGCTTGGCGCGCCATTTCACGGTTTCATTCAGGCCAATTAAGCCTGTCATTTTGCCTGCTATCGCTTCCTCGTAGGTTTTGGCCGTGCTGAGTTTGTGGAGATCGATACTTCTGGAAAGATCAAAACATCTTTCTCTGGGGGCATGAATTTCTGTTTCCAGTTTGATGAAAGCCATCAGTTTGATTGTTCTTAGTGGAAGTAACCTTTATCCTGGAGTCCCACGATTCATTATTTTCCACAATAACTCATTTTGAACCTCAATCCGCTCGTCAGTTTCAGGGTCAACAAAAACCAATTCCTTCACAAGGATGCTCACCAGAGGCATCTTATTTCCATAATAATCTACTATATCACTACCTCCAAGAATAATATTCCCCGCCGATGCTGGCAAGGCTTTTTGATGTTCTGGCATTCCTACTATGAAAATATCTGAACAGATATTGGTCAAATTCGCTTCATTTCTTTCAAAAATCCACAGTTCAATTTCAATTTTTTGAGTTGTGTCGCTCAATGTGAATTCAAGGCATGTATCTTTTTGAATCGTAAAAGTGGGGGCTATTCGAACCACATATTGGTCACTGATGACTTTGAAATATCCTGCCGAACAGCCATCTGTAGACATTTCTTGGGCCGTGTCTACTTGTTGAAAACAATCTGTGAAGTCTTTTTGAGGTGGGGGCTGATTTGAATAACACCCACAGAGAGCGATGAGAAGGATTACAATACCGATTAAGGATTTCATGAGGGATTAGGGTTAAATGGCTTGGAAATTACTCCTTGTCCAGCAAGGGGGCATTATAGTTACATGCTGTCCATGGCGCACCACATTGATCATATTTTGAGACCCACCCTTCGATCATTTTGCCTTCGAACTCCACTTGTATCTTGGCCCAGTTCTCATGAATAGCCAAAAGGTTCACTGTCTGGGATGGGACTTTTGCGATAAGGGAATCTGTATTGGGGTGGAAATAAATGGAACTTTTTCCTTCATTTAGATTTAGCCAAAGCTGTTCAATAGGGACCCATGAATCCGTTAAATGCCGATAAAGCTTGCTAAATCCAGGCGCAGCGTACACTTTTTTAAGTTTAGCCCAATTGCCTGCTTGAGAATCAATCGTCATACATATCCAGGAGTTCCTGATAGGTGTTCCTAGGGAATCAATAACTTTTCCACCTGGAGAAGCATAAAATAGGGTAAAACCTTCTCTGGTTCTAGGAATGAATACCTCAACATGCTGGAATTCGTTGGCGTGTATGATACTACGGTCATCTGGTAGAGGCTCTGATTGTGCTGGAAGTAAAAGAGGGACTAGAAGTAGGAGGGTAAATAGGGCTTGCATGGTGTTAATTCAAATCGAGAATTTTCCTGTTCGATTACGAGCTTCTTTTTCCGACAAAACTTCCCCTTTTTCAGATTGGGCAATTCCACTTTCAATTTTCTGAATGAGAATCAGTCGATCAACTAGATCGTCGATTGAAACTTCATCAGGAAATTCTGAGAGTGCTTTTAAAATGGCTTCTTTCTTTATCATAATTGGCTTTTCTTCAAGTTAACGTTTTTACCAATCAATTCAAATCCCCCAACACCTCCTCAATCACGCGATCGGCCATCTCCATATCGATGTCCTCGATGGACGTCACCCCGTCGGTGATGCGTTCGAGAATCTGCTGATTGAGTTCGCCACGACGATAGGCCTCGGCGTAGGGGATGCGGGTAAAAGAGACCATCTCATAGCGTGACTTATAGGTGGAATGGCTGCGCTCCAGCATGTGCTCGACCTGCTTGTGGAAGACGAATCTATCGTCAGCCACTTTGTCGCGCATCTCGATATAGTTTTCGAGAGCCATTTGGGCAATGGCGTCGGCATTGACTTTTCGAGAGATTTGGTACGCGGAAAATGCCTTTTCCCAATCGCCGTCGGCGCCGTCAATGCACTCACTGAGGATGCTGCAATCCTCAAATGCAGCGTTCATGCCCTGCCCAAAAAAGGGCACGATGGCGTGGGCTGCATCGCCCAGTAAGGCTACTTTTTCTCCTATCGCCCATGGAAAACACCGAACGGTCACCAGGGAGCCCGTCGGATTGTCAAAGAAATCTTCTTCCAAGGTCGGCATCAATGGCACGGCATCTGGAAACTGCGTTTCAAAAAATTGCCGAACGGCTGCCGGGGTCTGGAGGCGCTCAAAGCTGTATTCGCCTTCATAAGGGAGGAAAAGGGTGACGGTAAATGACTTGTCCAGGTTGGGCAATGCGATCACCATATACTGGCCTCTAGGCCAGATATGGAGGGCATTGGGCTCCATGAGATAGGTGTCATTGGGACCTGGAGGAATGGTCAATTCCTTATAGCCGTGATCCAGGAAGTCCTGTGAAAAATTGAAGCGAGGCGTCTTTTGCATAGCATATCGCACAGCTGAGAAGGCGCCATCGGCAGCAATGGTTGCAAGTCCTTTTTCCGAGAACACTTCACCCGTCTGCTCATTTTGGATCACAATTTCTCCAGTATCAAAATCCATTTCCAAACATCTATGCTCAAAGAAGTAATCTACGCGCTTCAAGGATTCTGATTTGTCCATCAAGCGGCAGTTGAGTTCGCCTCTGGAGATGGAATTGATGTAGTGGTTGGGGTCTTTGCTATAAGGCTGGAAGTCGAGTTCGCCTGCCGTGTCATGAATCATGCGGCCAGGCATAGGGATAGCAAGTTCAAGGATATCTTCCTTGAGACCAGCCTCTTCAAGGGCATGGAGACCGCGAACGGAAAGGGCGAGGTTGATAGACCTGCCCGCCGAGATGTCTGTTTTTCGCATATCGGGACGCCTTTCGTAGACGCGTACTTGATAGCCTTTTTTGGCGAGAATAGCTGCCATGAGAGCGCCTGCGAGGCCTGCACCGATGATATTGATATGGTTAGAACTCAAAGTTGAAAAAGGATTATGGGTAAGTATTAGGGTGCAAAATAGAAAGAATTGAGAAAAAATGATGAGATGAATGAAGGACATTCGTCTCATAGGATAAACTAACCCCTAATATCAACATTATGAAAAAGATTTCCCTTGCCATTGTAGATGACCATGTGCTCTATCGCCAAGGTCTAGCCATGATGATCCGCCAGGAACCCGCTTTTTCCCTCCTTTTCGAAGCTTCGAATGGGCGTGAGTTTATCAACAAGTTGGACCACCAACAGCCAGATGTGGTCATTCTGGGGCGGGAACTCCCCGTGATCGATGGTGCTACCGTATTGAAATTCTTAAAATCCCGCCGAAATGCACCCCGGGCCATTTTGCTAGCTATCAGTGAGGAACTCACTGAGGTGCTGAAAATGATCCGCTTGGGGGCCAAGGCTTATTTGCCCAAAACTGCCCAGACTCACGAAATCCGCGATGCGGTTTTCGCTGTCACCCGAAATGGCTTTCATTGCACGCCCCTTGTCTCGGAGGCATTGCTTTACCGAGAAAAACATCTGTCTCCTACAAATTGGGTAACAGACAATTCCCTCACCCCTCGCGAAGCAGAAGTGGTCAAGCTTGTGTGTCAAGAATGCACCTCAACAGAGATTGCCAAAAAATTGAAAATCAGCCCTCGTACTGTCGAAAACCATCGAAAGAAAATCATGGTGAAGGTAGGCGCTCGCAATATGGCTGGTGTGATCATCTACGCTGTGAAGCATGGAATGGTGGAGTGAGGAGACCGCTCGGGCTTCGAAGACTCGCCCTCGCTGCGAGAGGCGAGATCGTTCGCGCCTTCGGCACTCACTGCGAGACCGCTCGCCTTTCAGGCTCGCTACGTGACAAAAGGCAGGATTTCTCTTGTCTCGTAGCTCGGCGAGTCTTCGAGCCGAGCGGTCTCGCAGTGAGGAGCTCTGCGACGAACGATCTCGCGTCTCGCAGCGAGCCCGAAGGGCGAGCGGTCTCACTTCGTGGTTAATGTCACGGCACAAGTCTCATCCGTAGTGACTGTCCCAAACTGGCTGAAAGACAGTTGATAGGAAAAAGAAATTCCCTCTTGAGAGATCTGGCCATTGCCAGAGATATCATACTGGGTCTGGTTTACAATGTCCTCGCAGTAGGTGCCTGCTTGTAGTTGGAAATCGTTTCCTGTCACCGTGGCTTTTGCGGTGAGTGGCCCCGTATGGCAGAAGAAGCCGCCCAGGCTCTCCAGATTGATTTCGGTGAAAGAAGCCAGACTGATAGTCAGGTCGTAGCTTTTCTGGTAAGTGGTGTCGTTTCGGAGGTGATCGGTACAGATTTCGGTAGTGGTAAAGTCTCCCTGAAAGTGGGTAATGCTATAAATGCTACAAAGACCGTCATCGTCCAGTTCAAATCCATCTTCACAATTACAAGAAGCCTCGTCATCTACGGCTACGCAGTTTCCGAAAGGACCACAATCTTTGGTTTCGCAAGGGTCTTCTTTGCAGGCTTGAGTGCTGAGCAGTACCGCTAAGGTAAGTATGGAAAAGCCTAGGCGTTTCATAAGGCAAAAAATTGATTACGCTTTGATAAGGGTAGCAGTGCAATTATCGGTCCGAGTCGCCCCATCTACTTCGTAGGAAACCTGGAAGGTGACCGTTAGGGTGTCGCCCTGTTTGGCTCCCTGCCCTGAGAAGGTATATCCACTGAAAGAAATATCTGTACATATAGTCTGGACGGGAATCTCTAGTCCTCCTTGCGCGACGACCGCCTCTACCCGAACCTCATTGCTCCCTGGACATTCATAGTCTCCTAGCCCAATCAAATGGATCGTAGGGACAGCACCAGCCCCTTCCGCAATCGCTACCTGATGGTCGGGCCCTACAGCGAAGCAGCCTGTGTAAGAAGCATCATAGGTGCCCAAAAATGCTGTAATAGAAGCATATTCACACGAAATCCCTTCAAAGTCTTCAGGGCATTCACATATCCCTTCCACACAGGTACCTCCATTTTGGCACTCGATGTCTTTACAAGGATCAGCCTTACAACCTATGAAGTAAATAGAAGTGAGGAGGAGAAGACAGGAAAAATTGACAAATTTCATAGGGCTAAAGATACGGAATAGGGATTCGTCATTCAATACTAAAAAAAGCCCCTTTTTTCTTCTGAAACCTTTGGAGTGAAATGAATTTGCCAAAAGTCAGAACATGGCATTAATATTGTCTTGTAAATTACGTAATTATGAATAAATAGAATGATTGTCCATTTTTTGCAACTATAATCATTGACTTAATATATATGTGTTTGGATTTGAGGCATGCCTGTAATGGGGGTGCCTTTTTTTATGCAAAAACCGCAACGACGGAGGGGATCCGTGCTGCGGTTACTACTTGTAGAGAGAAACACAATCTATGAGAAATTCTTCATCAAATTTTCACTAATCTTCCCAGGATTACACGTAGTTCAAGGTTATACACACCAGATTCTGAAAAGAGAACCGCTGTACTAGTGCATCAAGCATTATATAATTAGCGGTTATTCTGAGGGGCGCGGATTACTCCAAAGATCCAGCCCTCCAAAGCCGGAAATCCGCACCAGCTTGCTTGGCAACTAAGAAAACGCGCATTTATATGCGCTGGGCTGGATTTCTGGCGTGTGAGTTGGCTTTTGAGCGTAATCCAGCCCCAAACCCATAAGAACTTCGTGCTTGATGCACTAGGGTTAATAGAAGTTATAAGGGTAGCACCATTTGTAGCTGTCCAAGAGTATGATAGTATTCATGGTAAAAAAGGTTGGTTATTGATAAGTCAAATATAACCCGTTCAAATAGAGGACGAAACCAAGAATAGAAGCCTTGTTACCTTTTCAGCGAACATTAAGTAGTCATTTATTGCAATTAGGTAGTTATATATTAGGGGTGAATGGTCGGTTTATTCCCCTAAACCATATCATCTCTTACGTATCCAAATTTTTCAAGAAAAAATCATTACATGCAGCATTATGTGAACAGCGTTCGTCTGAACACTAGCATGAAGTAAAAAAACCAGTATGCTCCAGCCTTATAAGGCACTTATCGAAAGATGCATTCAACGAGACGCCGCTGCGCAGCAGGCGTTTTATGAGCGATTTGCCCCGTCTATGATGGCAGTATGCTATCGCTATGCGCGGGATAAAAGCGAAGCGGAGGATATGTTGCAGGAAGGCTTTATCAAGATTTTTGGTAAGCTGGACCGCTATACTTACAAAGGCGCTTTGGAGGGTTGGATGCGGAGGATCGTGATCAATACAGCGATTGATATGATCCGCAAGCAGAAGTACCAACAACGAGAAACGGACATCGAAGAAGCCGTAGGGGAAGAGGTGTCAGACAGTGCAATGGACAATTTAGAGGTAGAATACCTATTCGAAATTATTCAGGAACTGCCTACTGGCTATCGCGTGGTATTTAATATGTATGCCATTGAAGGATACTCACACAAAGAAATCGGTCAAAAACTGGGAATTACGGAGAGTACTTCCCGATCACAATATACTAGAGCAAGAGCAATACTAAAGCAGAGGATACGTGAAGATCATCTGGAACCAAATCTATACCGGGATGCCATCTAATCAATTTGAAGACAAAATCAGGGAGAAATTTGAGCACGCTAAGATCGCTCCCTCCCCCGAGGTATGGGCACAATTATCGGGTCGTTTGCAAGAAGACGACCGCAAAGGATTTATCCTTCCTTTATTTAAATGGGGTGCTATGGGTACAGTCGCGGCAGCAGCCTGTTTGGGGATGTGGCTGATGACTAAATCTGTTGATATTACCCCAGGCCAACAGCCAATGGCTATAGAAGAAATGCCAACAGCCAAGGAACCTGCTACCTCTCAGGAATCTGCTCAGGTTCAGGAGCAGCTCAGCCCGCCTATAAAAGAACCATTAGCAGCGATCAAGGAACCCCTAACTGCGATAAGTCCCAAACAATCAAATGTAGTCCCCCAAAGCATCTCAACGTCTACGTTAGCCCTGGCACCTTTGGGCGCAAAGATCAGAACCTTTGAAAGAACATCTGGAGGCGTTTGGCCTGAACGGAAATCATCCCCTTTTGCTTGGGAAGGATTCCCCAATGTTCGTTCACAAACTTTTGGGGCACGTCAGCCTCTCGCTGGGAGCGCCCCAATAAGACATCTTGAACCAGCGATTAGCTCGTCATATAGCCAACTCACAAGTGCTTCTCCGATTGAAAGCCAAGGCGTATCATTGCCTGTGACAGAGGTGCCTCGCCAAATCCTCCCAACTCAAGCAGTGTCTACACAAGCTAAGCGAAAAGGAGGACCACGTTTGAGTTATGGCTTGACGGCCATGTCTTTGTTCCAAGTGAGACAGCTCTCATCTACTTATGTAGCGAGTTCTTTAGAGAATGCGATCTCTGCTCCTCCCGTAGGCTTAGATATTCGCCAAGTCGCGACTGATGTGAATTACCCTACTAATATCACAGGGCTGGCGCTAGAGATGGAATATTTGCTTAACGCTGTTTTCAGTGTAGAAACGGGTATTGGAATGATCAAGGCTAAAACAGCGGGAAACCGCATCCCTTTTTCAAGTGCTGACAGAACAACGCTCCTAGCAACCATGAATAGCTTGGATGCAAGTGCCTCCAATAGGTTGGATTATCATAGCCTGGCGATTCCTTTATTGGTAAATATGCGCTTAGGGCCCAATAAGCATAAATTGAAAATGTCTTTAGGCCTACTTTCTGAGTGGTTAGTCTCTCAGGAACCGACTCGAGTTGTAGAGGCATTTACCTATATCAATACAGTAAGTGCAAGTACAGGAGATTTCAATACAGTAAATATTCAGGGGCAAACGAATCTTTTACCCAAAAATATGTGGAATCTATTAGCAAGATTGGAATATGAATACTACATTTGCGACCGCTTTAGCGTAGGAGGAGGTCCTACCTTAAGTTATGCACTTCAACCTTCATTTACCTATGGTAATCAAAAAGGAGCGCATGGATTGACGGCAGGATTTGATATTGGTGTAAGCTTTTTTCCTAAATTGTAAAAAAAAGTGAAAAAAGTTTGGAGAAGAGAAAAAGCCGTCGGATATTTGCAGTCGCCTTGAAAAAATAGGCACTTGGAATAAGATAAAGAGTTATTTGAAGTACTAGAATAAGTAGGCCAAAAGCACAGAATGCATTATTGTATTTATGTGAATTAAACCAAGATTGCCTCAATCGAATAAAGATTGTTATAATATGGAGAGTTTGATCCTGGCTCAGGACGAACGCTAGCGGCAGGCCTAACACATGCAAGTCGAA